>DJGJ01000073.1:95885-113783 GCA_002432715.1 Sphaerochaeta sp. UBA5849
AACTCGAGGAATTGACGGTACGAAGGATGACGATATGAAAAAAATTGCAGTGGTATATTATAGCGGCACCGGCAATACGGAAGCGTTGGCCGATGCTGTGGTCGAGGGTGTACGGGAAGCTGGAGCCTCAGCTGCCGTCATCAGCGCCGGTATGTTCTCTGCCGATATGTTGGACAGCTTCGATGCTTTTGCCTTCGGCTGTCCTGCCATGGGCAGCGAAGGACTCGAGGACGAGGTCTTTGAGCCGATGTTCGACTCATTGCTGGAGCATCTTGGGGGAAGGAAGGTCGGGCTGTTCGGCTCCTACGGCTGGGGGGACGGCGAATGGATGAGCCAATGGAAGGAGACAACCATGCAAAGCGGTGCAGTGCTCGCTTCTGAACCGGTCATTGCGCTGGATACCCCCGATCAGGAGGCACGGGGGAAGGCCAAGGCCCTCGGTTCAGCGCTTGCACGCTAGGCCCATCAAAAAATAGACAAGCTTGGCGGCTGTATAACTTGGATGGTGGAGCTGATTGGGTGCAAGCTCCACTACATCCATGCCGATGATCGTCCTCCCTTCGGTCAAGCTTTCCAGCAGCGTTATTGCATCCCACCAGAACAAGCCGCCTGGATCGGGAGTCCCGGTGCTGCTCATCAGCGATGCATCAAAAGCATCGACATCGAAGGTGATATACAGTTTCTTGGGAAACAAAGAGGGCAGCTTCAAGCTCGAAAGATCCTTGCACCGATGAAGCGTGGATGCATCGTAGTATCCCACCCGGTACTGCTCCCTTGCCGCAAGATCTTCCTCACTGTAGTTTCTGATACCCACCTGAAACAGGGGGATGCCTGCTTCAACCACCCTGCGCATGACACAGGCATGGCTGAACTTGCTCCCTTCATAGGTGTCACGCAGATCCATGTGGGCGTCAAATTGAAGAACCCCGACTTCTCCGCAGTCAAGAAGCAGGTCAATGGCTGCATTGGTCACCGAATGCTCGCCTCCCAGCAGAACAGGGGTGGCGTTGCAGCGCATGGCGTACTGCATTGCGTTGCCGGCAAGCTTGATTGCGTGTACAAGACCCCCGTTTACGGGAATCGGGTCTGTGGTATGGATGCCCAGACTTCCAGGATTCCCGTACCCCTCCACCAGTCTTTCAAGTTGGCCGGAGGCCTCGATGATGGCCTTCGGCCCTTCTTTTGTCCCTCCCATGTAGGAGACAGTCTCCTCCAAGGGGAACGGTATGACATGAAATGCAGAGTGTTGGGGTTCTGCGTTGGGAAACTCTGAATCCAAGAACCAATGCTGCATCGGGACCTCCTAGGAAAGCCGTCTTTGGTAGTCATCAAAGCCAAAGGATTTCACAACCTGGTACAGGCCGTCACGAACGATGGCTATGTCGGGAAGTGCAATCCCGTTGAACATGGTTGTCTTGACCATGGTGTAATGCATCATATCACAGAGCAGAAGCATGTCCCCTACTTTGGGAGGCTTCTCGAAGTGATAGGAACCGACCCAATCCCCTGCAAGGCAGCTGCATCCGCCGAGCCTGTAGCCACCCTTTTGCGTCAGCTGAGCCCCAACAACCATTGGTGCATACGGCATCTCAAGGCAGTCGGGCATATGCGATGCAAATGAAGAGTCGAGCATCAAGGTGGTGATTCCCCGATTATGCACGATGTCAAGGATCCGGGTGGCCAAATAGCCGGTCTCCCACACAAAGGCGGCTCCGGGTTCCACGTAGAGCTGGATGTGGGGATGGCGTAGATTGAACGAGGAGAGCACCGCCTTGAACAGTTCCAGATCATAGCCTTTTCGGGTGACCAGATGTCCTCCTCCAAGATTGAGCCAGGATATGGAGGAGAGCAAATGCCCGTAATGGTGCTCGATCGAGTGCAAGGTACGTTCAAGTTCGCGTGCTCCGCTCTCACACAGGTTGTGCACATGCAACCCTGTTATTCCTTGAGGCAGAACTGCAAGGTCCTCGGGCAGGACCCCGAGGCGCGAGCCTTCGGCGCAAGGGTCGTACAGCGCTGTCTCCACTGTCGAGTACAAAGGGTTGATCCTCAGGCCTTTTTCGGCATTCGGACAATCGTTCTTGTGTTTCTCATACTGCGTCAGGGAGTTGAACGTAATATGCTTGGACAAAGCCGCAATCGTTGCAAACTCCCGGTCCTGATAGACCGGAGCGTAGGCATGGACTTCAGTAAAGTACGGTGAGGCAAGCAGTGCCTCATTCAGTGATGATGCAGTCGCCCCGCATGCAGTCTCTGCAAGTTCGGCAAAAACAGCATGCATGGCAAAGCCCTTGAGAGCGAACAAAAATTTCACCGGAACCTGCCGGTGCAGGTCCTTGATCAGCTGAAGGTTCCTGGTAAAACGCTCATAGTCCAGTACGAATGCCGGAGTATGCAGGATTTGGTTGGTGTCGAACATCGCCCCTACTTTCCAAAGGCAAGCTTGCCATCGACGACGACTTCCCAGGGAAGTCCAAGCGGTCCCAGCTCGGAGAGGAACGGATCGGGATCGAACTGCTCCATGTTCCACACACCCGGCTTCTTCCAGATGCCCCTTGCAATCAGGCTGGTTCCCAGGGCGGCTGGAACACCGGTGGTATAGGAGACCGCCTGGGCTTTGGCATCCTGATAAGCCATCTGGTGACTGCAGTTGTTGAATATGTACAGTGTTCGTTCCTTCCCATCCTTCAGGCCTCGTATCTGGCAGCCGATCGACGTCTGGCCTTGATAGTTCGGCCCTAAGGAAGAGGGTTCGGGGAGCAAAGCCTTCAGGAACTGCAGAGGCTGTATTTCCATGCCTTGGTAGTTGACCGGCTTGATGCTGGTCATTCCAACCTCTTCGAGGACCCTGAGGAAAGTGAGGTATTGCTGGCTGAATGTCATCCAGAACCGGGCTCGTTTGAGTGTCGGAAAGTGCCTTACCAGCGACTCGAGCTCTTCGTGGAAGAGCAGATAGCTCTCCTTGGAACCAATCCGGGGATAATCGACGTTCTGATGAATCTCCAAAGGTTCCATCCTCTTCCACTCTCCCATCTCATAGTAACGGCCCGGCTGGGTGATTTCACGGATATTGATCTCCGGATTGAAGTTTGTGGCAAAACTCTTTCCATGATCGCCTGCATTGCAATCGACAATGTCCAGATAGTGCATCTCATCGAAGTAGTGCTTGTTTGCATAGGCGGTGAACACATTGGTCACCCCAGGATCGAAGCCGCTGCCCAGCAAAGCTGTCAAGCCTGCCTTCTCATACCTTTCATGAAACGCCCACTGCCAAGAGTACTCAAAATGAGCCTCATCCCTGGGTTCATAGTTTGCGGTGTCCACATAATGCACCCCGCAGCGAAGGCATGCCTCCATGATGGTCAAATCCTGATAAGGCAGTGCTACATTAAGTACCAAGTCCGCCCTGAACTCCCCTATCATGCGAACCAGTGCATCGACATCGTCCGCGTCGACAGAGGCGGTACGAACGGGTACCGGCCCGGCTTCCCCGGCTATGGCGTCACACTTTTCCTTGGTTCTGCTTGCAAGCAGAATTTCTTCGTAGATTTCTTCCATCCGGGCTGACTTGCGAACGGCCACATTGCCTACACCACCGGCCCCGATGATCATCAAGCGCTTCTTCTGCATCACTTACTCCTCTTGGTCTGTTTCGTAATAGGTGTAACCCCTCAAGCCTGCTGTATAGGCCGAGATGATTTTTCTTCGTTCCTGAACGGTGATCCGCCCTTCCTGGACGGCCTTCTCAGCCTTGGTTCGGATCATGGCCTCCAGACGTTTGGGTTCATACTCGACATAGCTCAGCACATCAGCAACCGTATCCCCTTCCAGTTCGTTGTGAAGGCTGAACGATCCATCCTCATAGGTGATGGAGACTACGTTGGTATCACCAAACAGGTTGTGCAGATCCCCAAGCGTCTCCTGATAGGCTCCCACCAAAAAGACTCCGAGGATATAGTCCTCATCCTCACGGGGAGTATGGAGGGCCAAGGTGTCACTCACCCCCTTTGAAGTGACGAACCTGTCAATCTTTCCTTCACTGTCGCAGGTGATGTCGGACAGTACTGCTTTTCGGTCAGGTTTCGTATGCAGGTAATGAATCGGCATGATGGGAAACAGCTGGTCGATCGCCCACACATCGGGAAGCGACTGGAACAAGCTGAAATTCCCATAGTAGATATCCGAGAGCTGATGCTCCAGCTTCTGGATCTCAGCAGCATGGATATCACCATACTTTTGCTGAATCTCAGCAACAATGGACCAGTACACATGCTCGGCTGCCGCCCGCTCGCGCATATTGACCTTGCCGTACAAAAACTTGTTGCGAATCTCCTCACGATAGTAGTTCAAGTCGTTCAGACACTCCTGGGCATTTTTTTCGGTGAGCATGGTTCTTACATAGAGCAGGTTCTCCAAAGCAGGCATCAAATCCTCGTCGTAGACAACCTCTTCTCCGGTTTTTCCATCCCAGAACACATTGGTATCGAGGACATTCATCAGCAAGACCGAATAATAGGAGACCAGCGCCCTGCCCGACTCGCTGATGATGGTGGGATGGCTGATTTTCTCTTCCTTGCAAATGGTCATGATCTCTTCAACTACGTCGTCGCAATACTCCTTGGTGGAGTAGTTTCTGCTGTTGGAGCTGTCGGAGTGGCTTCCGTCATAGTCAATGGCCAACCCGCCTCCGATATCCAAGAGACCCATAGGGGCGCCTTCCTGAACCAAGCCGGCATAGAATCGTGCCGCCTCGGTCGCTCCAACACGAATGTCGTGAATGTTGGGAATCTGACTGCCCAAATGGTAATGCAACAACTTGAGGCAGTCGAGCATCTTCTCCTTGCGAAGCCGCTCGACCACTTGGATGACCTGGGTTGTATTGAGCCCGAAGACGCTGCGGTCTCCTCCGCTGTCAGTCCAATGCCCGCTTGCCATCGTGGAGGGTTTCATCCTCAGTCCGATGTTCGGCTTGATGCCCAAGGCGCGCGAGCGCTGTAAAATGATTCCTACCTCACCCGGCATTTCCACGACCAGGACAGTCTTGATGCCCAAAAGCAGGCCTTTGAGGGCCAGGTCGATGTACTCCTCATCCTTGTATCCGTTGCAAATGATATAGGCTTCGGGATCATCGATATGTGCCAGGGCGATGATGAGCTCAGCCTTGCTGCCGGTTTCCAGGCCGTGATGGTACTGTTGCCCATATTTGCAGATCTCCTCAACAACCTGTTGTTGTTGGTTGACCTTTATCGGATAGACTCCCCGGTAGGTACCTTGGTAGCCGGCATCCTTGATTGCTGTCAAGAAACTCTCATTGATGTGCTGAATTCGATCATCCAGGATATTGGAGAAGCGCAGGAGAATCGGAAGCTTGAGTCCTCGTTCCTGCAAGCCTTTGGCGATGGAAAGCAGGCTGATGGAGGATTGCGGCGACCTGTCCTTCAGACTGACTTCCACTTCACCTGCATCCGATATATGAAAATAGCCGTTCCCCCAATCATTGATGCGGTACAGCTTCTCTGCGTCTTCAATAGTCCAGTTGTGCATAGGCTCTCCCTCTTGATGGTATTCTTACACAGTTTAGCAGAAAAAGGGAGGGATGGACACAGAGCCTACCACTTCACTGGGAGTGATGAGCCAAGCAGGGTCGAAGACGAAGAGAATTTGCATTTTTGTATTCATATATCTTTTAGATATAATACATTTATAGAAGATAGTACCTACTTATCGCAAACGGTTTCGTTTGCTGCACCAAATGGTTTCGTTTGCTGCACCACTTGACAAAAATACAAATCGGGTGAATTATCTTATTGATATCATTATGATATCTTTATGAATCACATCGGAGGAGTTCGTATGAATGAACTTGTGTATTCCCAAGAGAAAGTATTGACCAAGGTGGCCAACGGCCTGGCTTTCCTGTTGATCAACACTGCCCTGATCATCGCCTGTCTTTTTCTCTTCATCTTCGGCTTGGTCGCCGACATGTCTTCTCTTGTGCGCGTCCTTGTGCTCTTGGCAAGCTCATTGTATGGCTTCATCGTCGGCCCGGTTTTGTATGCGGGACTGAAAATCATAAAGCCGAACGAAGCCTTGGTGCTTACGTTGTTCGGAAAATACTACGGCACCCTGAAACAAGAAGGATTTTTCTGGGTCAATCCGTTTGTCAGTGCTGTGAATCCAATCACCAATACACCTGCATCAACTGCGAAACCTGAAACCAAGATTGAATCAGCAAAGACGCCAACGACCCATACCGTCCAATTCCCCAAGAAGAAAATCTCGCTGAAGGCGATGACGCTGAACAATGACAAACAGAAAGTAAACGATTCACTAGGCAACCCCATCATCATCGGCGTCGTGGTGATTTGGAAGGTTGTCGATACTGCAAAAGCTGTGTTCAGTGTCGACAACTATGTGGAGTACCTCTCCATCCAGTGTGATTCCGCCCTGCGCAATGTCGTGCGCCTGTTTCCCTATGATTCAGAAGATGATGAAAAGTCGCTTCGCGGCAGCAGCAGGGAAGTGGCTCAGGATTTGCAGAGGGAACTTCAGTCAAAGGTTGAGGGTGCAGGATTGCAGATCATCGAGGCAAGAATCACCCATCTCTCCTATGCACCTGAAATTGCTGCAGCCATGTTACAACGCCAACAGGCATCCGCCATCATAGCTGCACGGCAGAAAATAGTTGAAGGTGCTGTAGGCATGGTCGAGATGGCCCTTGATCAGTTGAACAAGAATGGCGTGGTGACTTTGGACGAGGAGAGGAAGGCTTCCATGGTGAGCAATCTCATGGTGGTTCTCTGTGGCAACCGTGATGTCCAACCGATTGTGAACAGCGGCTCTCTCTACTAAGCGAACGAGAACGTATGGATGCAAAGGATAAAGCCAAGAAACAAGTATTGCTGCGTCTATCGTCATCGCTTTGGGAAGAGCTGGCCCGATGGGCCGATGACGATTTTCGCTCGATCAACGGCCAGATTGAATACCTGCTGACCGATGCCGTCCGCAAGCGAAGGAACAAGGCATTTAAAGAGGAAGATGCAGAATTGTAGCCACATATCCAGCACCAAAAGCATACAAATGGGGTGACACGCATGCCACCCCGAATAAATCTGTTCTTATTTGATCACGCCCTGCTTTTTGAGCTCATCGATGTTCAACGACTTTGCATACGGTACTTCCAGTTTTCCCTCGTTGACCATCTTGATCACCTGATCGCGGTACGGCGATGAAAGATCCACCCCGACAATCTTCCAGTTGTTGTCGACCTTGGGTACAATGGTTCCCTGTGCCTTGATGTACTCAACCAGCATATCACGGATGGAATTGGGACTCTCCCACTCCTTCGTTCCCGATACCAGCTTCTGCGCCTTCAGTGCGGATGAGTAACGGTAGTTGTTCACCGCCAGCGTAAGCCGTTGGTCGTCGGCAAGCGGTTTCCCCTTGAACATGACATTGCGGATGCGGCTCCCGACCGGTTTGGACAGGTCGATCTCATAGTCGACACCGGCAAACATATCGTACAGGTACCCGGGTTTTTCCGGATTGAAGCTGATCGAGATATCTCCTGGCTTCCATTGGTTGTAGCAGGCAGCAGACCACTCCATGTAGGCTTTCAGCTCGGATCCGGTGACTTCCACCCTATACAAGGTGTTGTCGTACTTGTAGATGCCGAATATGGTTCCATAGTTGATGTCACCCTTGGGAATGTCGCTTGTATCGGCGAACAATGCAGCAGCGGAGACATCGGCCCCACTGTTGAGCAACTGCACCTCATTGATCAAATCCATGACCGCTGTATCGCGAAGCTTTCCTTCGGGTATGCCAAGGATTTCGTTCTTCGGCTGGAAATCAACCAAGGCTTTTCCGAAGATTCCTCCACTGGGCTTTCCATCGGCCGAGGGAGCCCCTCCGGAGATGAAGTTGCGGGTTGCCTGGTGGGCTTCGGCGATGAAGGCGTTCTTTCGGATGGAATCACTTGGTTCATAGTTTGCCATATCGACCAATTCAACCTTGCGATCAACGATTTCACGCTTCTCATTGAGTGCCAGGTCGATTCGGATGACTTCACGTCCAAGATTCCTTGCTCCGCCGATGACCGTATTTCCACGAATCTCCTTGATGGCATTGTGGTCGTGGCCGACGATCAGGACATCGACTTCGGGACAGAGCTCGAGGATGCTGTTTGCCCCGTCGCTGCCGCCTTCTTCGTCATACTCGGGATAGAGGCCGACGTGGGCTGCGACGATGATTACATCCACCTTGTCCTTGATGATGTCCACCACCTTGCGGGCAGCCGGGCCCACCGGAGCATAGATGAACGGATCGGTCTTCTCCCCATCCCAGCGGGGTGCGTTGGGATTGGTCAGGCCGATGATTCCGATCTTGATGCCCGATCGCTCGATGATCGTATACGGCTTGGCCGCCATGGTTCCGTCGACCCTGGCCAGGTTCGCCGCCAGAATCGGGAAGTTTGCAAGAACCTGCAACCGCGTTATGAGATTCTGGCCGAAATTGAACTCGTGGTTGCCAAGCGTCATGCTGTCATAATCCATCAGATTCATGGCACGCATGACCGGATGCTCCCCTTCACGCTTGTTGTACAAGTCGTCGGTCATGATGTTGCCCTGGATGGTATCGCCATTGTCGACCAAGACCACATTGTTCTCCTCTTTGCGCACCTGCTCCACATAGCTGGCGATTCTTGCCATACCGGTGTTGGTGGTGTCCTTGTCATTCTCATAGCTGAAACCCCACACATTGCCATGCAAATCGGTGGTAGCCAGAATGACGAGGTTCTGTGCACTGGGTATCTCAATGGTTGGTTGGGATGCCAAAAAACTCAGTGAAAGACAGAACAGAAGCAACAACAGAATCGTTGTTTTCAATCCTTTCTTGTTCATCGCACACTCCTTATTTCCGGTTGCTTTCCAACCGGTTCATGTGATTATGCAGTATCTACTGCCAAAAGCCTTAGTGATACAGCCGCTTCGATACTTCCTTGCCATCCTCGAAGTAGGCTTCATACTCCAAGGCACCCACCTTGTTGTACCGCACCCACGATCCGTGCTTCACCCCTTTCTTGAAGTTGCCGACCTGCCAGACGACCCCGTTCTCCCGATAGAAGTTCCACTGGCCGTCCATGAGATTGTCCTTCAGCGGTCCCTGAGCCTTGACGATGCCGGTTTTGAAATAGTAGGTGAGAATATTTCCAGCCTGACTTTGCCGGACCTGTCCGTTGGCATACTGGTTCTCTGTCTGCATGAACCTACCTCCTATACATACAGGTGTGCCTCAAAAACGGTGCATGCTTGTCCAAGCACCGTGGCAAAGAGCTGGTTCACCTGTACATGGACCAGCCCCTGCCTTCCCATGGCCTCCCCTTGCATAAAGGAGGCCCTCAAATCGGGTACGCGGTTGGTATACCTATTCAAGTAGAGAGCCAAGGCACCGGCGGCATTGCCGGTGACAGGATCTTCTTCTACGCCGCTGCCGGGGCTGAACATGCGGGTGTGGGCGGTAATTTCCTCACTTCCCTGGTCAAACGTGAAGAGATACAAGCCGGGAACTCCGAGCTCCTCTCCCAGTGCAACCAATATTTCCCGTCTTATTTTGATGCTGTCCAGTTCTGCCTTGCTTTTCAGTCCTGCCAAGATCTTTGCGTTGCCGGTTGATACTATCTGCACAGGAAGCTCCTCATAGAAAGAGCTTGCGTCCAGCTGCAAAGCCTCCCTGAGCTTTCGATTCTGTGATTCGGAAAGAAGAGGTCCGAAGTGCCCTTCTTTCTGGGTAACCCGGATGTTGGGATGTGATGCAGATTGTTCCACACCGACGGGGAGCAAGCCGGCCTTGCAATGCAGGTGATGTTCACCTGCTTTCAATCCAAGCCGGGTTGCAAGGATATGGTAACTTGCCACAGCAGCATGGGTGCATAACGGCACTTCCTGTTTCGGAGTAAAGAAACGGATGTGCTGAGTGTCGGTCCTGTCAAGTTTTTGGATGAAGGCTGTCTCACTGTTGTTCAATTCCCTGCTGATTTTCAGCATCTCATCCTCAGTCAATCCATCACAAGGATACACCACTCCTGCGGGGTTTCCGGTAAACGCAATGGTGGTGAATGCATCAACCTGCCATACGGTTCGCTCTTGCATGGCTACCTCCAGAGAAACCCTAGAGACCTGCGCATGAGAATCTCGTCATCGAAAACCAATTCAGCCTTCTTTTGGGCAAGTGCGCAACAGACATGCAGGGGAAGCAAGTGCTCTTCCCTTGGATGGCAATAGCGGGCATAGGGAACCTGCTCCCACCCGACCAACCTCTCTTTTCGTTGGGCAACCGGAAGGTCGGTAGTGCATGCATCAATGAGGAACTCCTGGAACGCGTGGTTTTGCTCGTCGTCCCTCTGGAAAAACAGGCGCATGTTGTGAAAACTGAATCCTGATCCGATGAACAAAATATTCTGGTCGAGCAGGGGCCGAAGAGCTTCCCCCAATTTCCAATGTTCAAGACTCGACAGGGAGGAGAGCAGTGAAAGCTGGGTGGTTGGAATCGATGCATCGGGGTAGATCAGGCTCAGGGGAATGAACATGCCGTGGTCGAAGCCACGCTTCTCATCCAAAAGAGCGCCATCCAGCAGGGACGCGATCTCATGTGCAAGATTGGTTGCCCCGGGTGCCGGATATTGAATCTGGTAGGCTTGCTTGGGAAACCCGTAGTAGTCGTACAACAAGCCAGGCTTCGCACTTGAGAGCACCATAGGCTTTGCACACTCCCAATGGGCGCTCACTACCACAATTGCATCAGGTCGCACCAGGCTGGTTGACAACGTTTTGAGAAAAGCCACCATGTGCCGGTGATGATCATCGCCAAGCAGGGGAAGCGGGCCTCCTCCATGCGAAATATACAGTATTTGTGCTTTCATCCAAACCTCCCACAGTATGTCAGCAGCTCACCGATGGTTTGTGCCTGCTCTTTTAGTAGTTGCCGATCTATGCAAGCGAGTGTATCGAGCTGGGTGTCGCGTACACTGGACAGCAGCCTCTGATTTGACGAAGTCAGGACAAGCTCGGGCAGTTCACAGGCAAACCGGGGCAAGAGGGCATCCGTTGCCTCAAGACCATGCTTTTCGATGTCTGTCTTCAAGGAGGAATCCCAACTTTGATAGACCAATTGAGATTGCCTGCACCCAAGTCCGGTCAAGCTGACCACCTGTTCGATAGGGGGAACCTTTGCCTGAAGGAACGCATCCTTTCCCCTGCCCTGCCCATACGCTTGGGCGTTGGAAAGCAAGTAAGCTACCGCCGGGTTTGGCTTGTGTTCCATCAGCACAAGCATGACTGCAATCGAAGAGGCATGAAACAAGGCGCCGGGACTGTTCTGCGGGGTGTCCAGGGGAGCAGTCACCAATACATTCGGTTTGGAATCGGGAAGAGTGCAAAACAACTGCCTGCAGTCATGCTTTTTTGTTTCACAGAACAGCTGAAGCGGAACAACAAGCCGGTCCTCCTTGGCTTGGAGCAGCGATTCCAGCAATGAGGAAGGGGCATAGCAGCTTGGGATGGGAAACTCTGCACTTCTGATGAGCGGAAACGGCGACAGGCCGGTAGTTGCATGGGAAGATGTGAGGCAGATGATCGCCTTGGCTTTCGTAGACGAGATGAGACCGAGCAAACCCTCATCATCGATTGGTTCCGCTGCCAGCCTGCCATGCAGAACCAGCAGGGATGAACTTGCATCCAACCCCTTCAATGCCGAAGGCTGGGATGCAAACACAAGAGGTGCTTGGACAGAACAGGAACGAGAGAATGGTGAGGGAAGAACGGTGCAACACTCTTCTGCGAGCGTGAGAAAGGAGAGAGAACCACTTGATGCATAGGATGGGACTTGCTGGCTTTGCACCTCAAAGCCCAAAGAGCGGGCATGGGTTTCGCAGAACGAATGAAGCTGGTCGTTTTCTTTCGATCCGACACTTCGCTTGACAGCTATGGTTGCAAGCAGGCTCTCGATGGATTGCATCCATGTCTCCTCTTCTCGCCTTCACCCTATCACACAAATCCTCATTCGTACACTCCTGTCAGGTACTGTATGAGCTTTTCAATCGTCAGGGGAGCGCTTCCCTCGTAGTGATTGTTGACATTGATGTAGACAATCCTGCCCTGTTTGGCAAGCTCGACCAGATAGGGTGCGATGGAATCAAGCTCGCCATCCTTGTTCTTCACCAGCTTGTCCCACCTCCGGCCGGTCTTTTGCTCGATTCCCGACCGATCATCGCCGTGCAGTCGAATGCACAGCTTTGGAATGCTCGTGTTCAACAAGAGCTTGAGCGTCTCTTCCAAACCGTCCATCCAATAGCCCGATACAAGCACCGGGGCGATGTTGTTCAATTGGAGAAAGTCAAACCATGTTGCATCGAGCCATTGCGGATTGCGTATCTCTACAGCATAGGCAAGGTTGTCCGGCAGCATGCGGATGAAGTGTTGCAGTTTTTGCTCGAAATCGTATCGCTTGGTTACCACACTCCGGTTGAGATATGCGAATTGGAACATGCATAGCCCTGTCTTGCGCACCAGCGGCCCAAGCCGCTCCATGAATCGATAAAACACCTCTGCATCAAGAAACCAAGGGTTTGCCTCTTGGGTTGAACCATAGGCGAAAGGCAGCGTCAGGGCATTGGGACATTTGATGGTGAAGCGAAACTCCTCGTCGGTGGCTTGGTCGTATGCAAGAACCACAGCAGGATCGGGAAGGCCATAGCTCTGCCTGCCCAACGACCAGAACCACTGGTCGACTTCGACGGTGCGGTAGCGTTTTGCATACTGGCTCAGCATGTCCTCGCCACTTTGCACATCGTAGACCAATCCTTCCCAACTGCTGTATTTCCATGAACAGGTTCCTACATAGATCATGCCCTACTGTACCAAGAGAGTAAGCCATAAAACAAGGCCGGTCCCAGAAAGACCGGCCTTGAATAGGAAGGAATATGATCACCACCCGAAGGCGATGGGATCAAGCATCATCACCGCGCTTTCCGGTCCGCGCCGATATGGTGACCAGGTCCAGGAGCTTGTTTGCAATGTGGGCGGTGCATGCTCCCTTCTCGACCCGCCAGCTCCAGTTGCGGTCGTTGCAGGAAGAGGGATAGTTGAATCGCGCCTCTCCGCCTTTTTCAAGCAGGTCCTGCATCGGGATGACGGCACAGCGTGCATGACTGAGCATCAGGGCGCGTATCATGGACCAGACTACTTCTTGCTCGCTGCAATCAAGATAGGAGAGAACCATCTGCTTATCGTCCTCATCAAGGGAGGTGAACCATCCAAGCGTTGTATTATTGTCGTGCGTGCCGGTATACGCCACAAAATGCTCATCCCAGTTATGCGGTAAAAAATCATCGTAATAATTAGGCTGCCCCTTCTCATCCTTGCCAAAGCCGAACTGAAGAATTTTCATACCGGGAAAGCCGTTGGAGTTTCGAAGTTCCTCCACCGAAGGAGTCATCAATCCCAGGTCCTCTGCAATGATGGGAACCGGTCCGAAATGCCGGCGTACCACGTTGAAAAAATCCTTGCCCGGGGCTTCAACCCATATGCCGTTTTCTGCAGTCGCATCACCTGCCGGAATCTCATAGTAGGCATCGAAACCTCTGAAATGATCGATTCGCAGGATGTCGGTCATTGCAAAAAGCCGCTCAAGGCGCTTGATCCACCAACCATACCCGTCCTTTTTCAGCACATCCCAATCATAGACAGGGTTGCCCCACAGCTGTCCTGTCTCAGAAAAAATATCCGGTGGGACTCCGCTCACTGCACTGAATCGTCCTTGTGCATCGGTCTTGAACAGATGCAGGTTGCTCCAGGTATCGGCACTGTCGGAAGCAACGAAGATCGGCACGTCTCCTATAAGCTTGAGCCCTTTGGCATTGACGTAAAGCTTGAAGGCATTCCATTGCATCTCAAAGAAGAATTGGAGTACTTTCCACTCATCAAGCTTGCCTCGATGCTCGGCCTTGAAAGCATCCAAGGCCTTCGGATCGCGCCTGCCCAGCTCTTTTGGCCAGTGGCTGAACCACCGCCCGTCCCCATAGGTTTCATACAAGACCATGAAGGCTGCATACTCCTCAAGCCAAAAGGCTTGCTTGGAACAGAACGCATCAAAGGCGCTCTGCTGTAAGTGTTTGCCGCTCAGAAAGTTTGCTGCTGCTTTCTTGAGCAAGGGAAGCTTCCAGGTCAAGACACGATTGAAATCGACATGATCGCGACTGAAGACCGGATGATGCTCCAAATCCCTGATGTCGAGCAAGCCTTCATACACCAGCTGCTCTAGGCTGATCATCAGCTCGTTGCCGGCAAAGGTCGACCGTGGAGCATAGGGAGAGTTTCCAAAGCCGGTCGGCCCCAGAGGCAGTACCTGCCAAAGGCCCACTCCGGTTGATGCTATCCAATCAGCCATGCGGTAGGCTTCTTTTCCCAGGTCGCCGATTCCGTAATCCGAGCTCAGACTGGTGATATGCAACAGTATTCCTGCAGTCCGAATATAGGTACTATTCATAGTTGGAATCAACCCTTTACAGCCCCTGCCACTACACCGCGTATAATGTATTTCTGGGCAGAGAGATAGAATACAATGATCGGAATCATCGCCAACACGAGCATGGCCATCATGGCACCCATGTCGACGGCCCCATACCCTCCTCTGAGGTATTGAATGGCAACCGGGATGGTTTTGTACTCGGTTCCAATGGTCAGATACGGCAGGAGGTAGTCATTCCACACCCACATGGTATTGAGAATGGCGACAGTGATGGCGGTAGGCTTGAGAATCGGGAACACGATGAGAAAGAAGGTCGTTATCGGCCCCGCTCCATCGATCATGGCCGCCTCCTCCAAGCTGAGGGGAATGCTCTTGATGAATCCGCTGAACATGAAAGTGCCCAATCCTGCTCCGAAACCGATATACAGGACAAGAATCCCGATCGGGTTGTCCAAATGCAGCATATTGGCTGTCTTGCTCATGGTGAACATGACCATCTGGAAGGGAACAATCATGGAGAACACCAGCAGGTAATAGGCAAAGGTGGTGAATCGTGTTTTCACCCGCGTCAGATACCAGGCAAGCATGCTCGTTACCAACGAAATGCCCAGTACGGAAAAGACGGTGATGAACAGAGAGTATCCGAAAGCGTTGAAGAACTTGATCTTCTGCGATCCTGTGATGTAGTTCTCGCCTCCGCTGAACGTGTCGGGATTCGGCAGGGAAAAGGGTTCGTTGGAAATGAACAGCTTTGACTTGAAAGAGTTCATGACCACGATAAGGATCGGGGAAAGAAACAAAGCTGCCAGGATGGCGAGAACGATTGTCAGTATCAGATGATTTTTTTTGGTGCTTTTCGCAAGGCTCATGCTTCCACCTCCTTGCTCCGGGTAAGCCGAAGCTGGGTCAGGGCGATGAATGCGACAAGGATGGTGAAAAGCACCGCCTTGGCCTGTCCCACCCCCTCAAAACCGCTTCTGCCGTAGAACGTGTTGAAAATGTTCAAAGCCAGCATTTCGGTCTGTTTGCCTGGGTCGCCGGCAGTCAAGGCAAGGTTCTGGTCGAACAGCTTGAAACCGTTGGTGAGGGTGAGGAAGGAACATATGGTGATGGAGGGCATGATGGAAGGAAGGATTACCGAGCGAAGCATGGTCACTTTCCCCGCTCCGTCGATCTGGGCTGCTTCAATGAGGTCGTGTGAGATGTTTTGTATGCCTGCGATATAAATGACCATCATATAGCCGATGTTCTGCCAGTTCATGAGGACGACCAAGCCCCAAAAACCATATTTCGGGTCACTGACGATTGTCACACCCTTTGGAAGCAGCACGCCATTGATGATCACCTGCCAAATCCAACCAAGCACAATGCCGCCGATCAGATTGGGCATGAAAAAAATGGTCCTGAATGCATTGGTTCCCTTGATGCCCCGTGTCAAAAGCATGGCAAGCGTAAAGGCTCCAAGGTTGATGGTGATAACCGAGACAATGGTGAACTTGACGGTGAACCAGAGAGCGCTGGTAAAATCATTGTTTATGAAGATGCGTCGATAGTTTTCCAATCCAATGAAGGTTCCATCGGTTACGGTGGTGAACTTGAAAAATGACAGGACTACGCCCATGACCATGGGAATCAAAAATGCGATGGCAAAACAGACAAGTCCAGGTAGGGCAAAGAGCGCAAAGTATTTCTGAATGGATTTTTGCATGTCAGACTCCCAAGGGAATGGAGCATCCGCCTTGCCTCAGGCAGGGCGGATATCCTCTTTGAATGATTGCTTAGTTGGTGAGCTTGAACTCGGTCTTCCAAGCATCAACGGCTACTTTCTCAACCTCCGCCCAACTCTTTCTTCCTACGCTGTACTCGGCAAGTGCAGCACCGAACTGGTTCTTCCACTCTTCTGAAGGAATCATGGAGAAAGCCCAAGGAATGGAAGTTACACCAGGCTTGTTCATCCAGCGGATGACGTCCTTGGCAAGCGGATCGGTGGGAAGTTCGTTGTCCTTGAATGTGTTGAACGGAGTGATGAACATCAAATCGTTCTTTACGAACTGCTTGCCGGTTTCACTTGCAAAGAGCCAGGTGAGGAACTGGTCGGCCATTTCCTGCTGTTCGGCACTGACGTTGCTGTTGATGCACAGGTAGTTCTCGGTGCCGATGTTGAGGCCGTACTTCTCTTCACCAGCGACTCCGGTGTAGATGGGCATGAACTTGATGTCGGAATCGGCAACCTTGTTGCCCTTGACACCGAGAATCTGGCCGGCGCCCCAGTTGCCGTTCTGCACCATGGCAACCTGGCCAAGTGCGAACTCAGCCATGGAGTCATCGACGCTCTTGCCGCCAAGCAGGCCCACTGCTGTGGAGCTGTTGTTCAAATACAGGTCCCAGATGTTCTTCATATTGGCGCTGTAGGTGAATTTGATCTCAGGAACCTTGCTTCCCATGGCGATGTTTGCATCACGCATTTCAAAGTACAGAGGAACGTTTACAAGGTGGGTCTGCCATCTCCACTGGTTGCCTGCTGCAAGGCTGGTGGAAGCAAATACTCCCTGGATTCCCAGAGCACTCTTGTTCTTGGTCATGTCCTCGACCACTGCCTTCAAGGTTGCGAAATTGGTGATTTCGTCAGCACTCTTGATGGAGACAGCCTTGTTGGGAAGGGCAAAGTATTTTCTCATGATGGCGTCATTGTAGATGATGCCGTAGCCTTCCACTGCATAGGGAATGGCCAGGACTTTATCACCATCGCCGAGAGCCATGGACTTGTCGCTGAGAATCTTGTAGAACTCGGTGTTCTTGAGGTCTGCGGTGTAGTTCTTGCTGTCTGCAAGGCCTATGGGTCCGTTTGTCTGGAAAATCACCGGGGGATTGCTCTTGGCGATTTCACTCTTCAGCGTCTGGGCGTAGGTGCCGCTTGCTGCAGTGACAACCTTCAGCTTGATGCCGGTTTCTTTTTCGAATGCAGGGGCAATCTTGGTTTCATAGACATCGGCGATCTCAGGCTTGAAGTTCAAGAAATACACTTCTTTCGCAACAGCGGCTTCTTTGGTGCCGGCAGCGAAGAGAACCGAGCTCATTGCCAGAGAGACAATCAACAGGGTGATCAACAACGTTTTTTTCATGGATTCGTTCTCCTTGTTTGTTACCGTGAAAATGGACGCACGGCGTCCTGTTTTCCTTCGGTACATACTAATACTAAACCGGTTTTATAAACCGGTCAACTTATTTCTGTTATTTCTTTAGGTTATGATTTATCACCTTCTGACAGGTTCTTACCGTTTCACTGTTTTTTTAGGCACAGAAATGTTTTTCCTCTGACAAACCGTTATAACTTGCATACAGGTTTACTACCAGGGCAATCGCGTAAAAATT
>DJGJ01000035.1 GCA_002432715.1 Sphaerochaeta sp. UBA5849
GGTTTTCGACTTGTACAACAGCAGTACATAGCGACAAGAAAATGCTGTTTGTTAGTTCTTCATCCCGGTCATTACAATTCCTTCGATGAAGTAGCGCTGGCCTACCAGATAGAAGAGAATGCCCGGCACGAATGACATGCAAGTGGCACTCATAATCATCGACCAGTCTGTCCCAAGGCTCCCCTTGAATTGGGAGAGTCCCAGGGCAATGGTGAACTTGGGCAGGCTGTTGATGTAGATGATCTGTTGCAAGAGGTCGTTCCAAAGCATGATGAACAAGAGCAGGGCCACCACAATCATCGCCGACCGTATGGCAGGTACGAGAATGGAAGCCAAAATTCTCAGCGGCCCGGCCCCGTCGATGGTTGCAGCCTCATCAAGTTCACGGGGAATGGACTTGATAAACTGCCGGATCAAAAAAATATTGAAGGCTCCTCCACCGCAGAAGTGGGGAAGAACCAAGGGCAGGTATGAGTCATAGACACCCAACAGGCGGGTCCACATGATGTACAGGGGAAGCAGGGTAACCATGGTGGGAAGCAACATGGAACCTACGCACAAGAGAAACAACACATTCTTTCCTTTGAACCGCAGCCTTGCAAACGCATATCCACCCATGGTTGCCGTCAGCGTTCCGCCCAGCACCGATGGTACAATGATCATCATCGTGTTGCGCAGGTACTTGAAAAACGGAAAGAACTGCAAGGTCGCCGAGTAATTGGAAAAGAGCCACTTGCTTGGGAAAAATGCAGGTGGGAATGCATAGAGTTCGGCGTTGGTCATCAGGCTGGAGCGAACCATCCACCAGATGGGCAGCAGCACCAAGAAGCCAAGTACAAACAACGTTCCAAATGTCAGGATATCAAAGATGCGTTTCAATCTCCGTTTGCTTTGCATCGTATTCATGCCCGCTCCCCCTCATAAAAAATCCAGCCTTTGCTTGTAGAGAACAAGAGAGCGGTAACGAGTGCAATGATGACGAAAAATATGAATGAGATTGCACCGGCATAGCCAAGCTGGTTGCTTACAAAAGCATACCGATACATCAAATAGGTCATAAATGTCGACGCGTTTCCCGGACCTCCGCCGGTCAGGGCGAGCGCCGGGGTTACAATCTGCATATTGGTGATCAAGGCCATGAGCAGGTTGTAGAAAATGATCGGGGTCATGCAAGGAACGGTGATGTGTATGAAGCGTTGGAAACTGTTCGCCCCGTCGATCTCTGCCGCATCATGATAGACCTTGGGAACGTTCTGCAACCCGGCAAGGAAAATGACGATGAGATTGCCCGAGAGCCAGACGGCAATGATGGAAAGTGAGGGAACGACCAAGGACGAATCGGCAAGGAATTTCACCTTGGAAAAGCCCAAGAGGGAGAGGATGTAGTTGAACAAGCCGAAATTCGACTCGTACAACCAGGACCAGCCGATATAGACCGCCATGGCAGGAAGTACATAGGGAAGATAATACACTGCCCTGAAGAACAATCTCCCGCGAATTCTTCGGTTGAGCAGCATCGCAATGAAGAGTGAATAGACCATGCTCATCACAACCGAAAGCAGACTGAAATGCAAGGTTACTTGCAAGGAATCGTGGAAATAGGGGTCTCTGGTGAAGAGTCGGATGTAGTTGTCAAGCCCGACGAAAACCGGGTCGGGAGCCCCCTTTCCCCACTTGAAAAAACCCAAGACACAAACACTGAGCAGGGGAAGGTAGGTAAGAAAGACCAAACCGATGACCGAAGGAAAGAGGCAGATATAGGCCGCCAGACTTTCACTCTTTTGCTGCGCGTTCAATCTCTTCATGCTTCTCCCCCTACCCTTGCCTTGTTACAACTCGCCCTTGAAAGCTGAAACCAGTTGCGTATAATTTTGGTCGATTGCATCCTTCGCCGTCTTCTTTCCCGTCCACACGTCACCAAGAATTGAGCCTAAAAGTGTATTAAAGTCATTGGTGTTGTTCACGTAGTACCAGGAAGTCGAACGAGAGTACTCCCTTGCGTAATCAACGACCGCCTTCTTGTATTCATCATACGGCGGGAAATTTGGATTTTCCACCCATTTACGGGTAAGCGCCTCGTCGGTGTACCACTTCTCAAGAATCGGCATCCAGATACCGGTCTCAATCAAGCTCCAGCTGTTTTCTTCCTGCATGTACCACTTCACCCACTCCATTGCTTCCTCCGGATGCTTTGTCTGGCTGAATACAACGTTCGGGCCGCCGGTACAAATGGTCACCTTCTCTTTCATATAGGGAAGGACTGCAACGCCGTAATTCAGGCCTTCAGCCCGTGCCGAGGCAAGACTGGTTCCTACATTCCATGCGCCGTTCGTTGTCATGGCGCAGGTGCCGGCGATCAGGGAACGCTGCACACCATCATCGGTAAGACCGGAGGAAAGTGGTGCAACATGGTGAACCAAATGCAGGTCGGCAATCTTCTGCAACGCTTCTGTTGCAGCTGCTTCATTGATGATGACCTTGCTTCCATCCTCTGCATAGAACCCGCTGCCGTTGCTCAGGCACCAGACTTCCAACTGCCAGGTCAGGTTCTCCACCATAGCCCCGTACTGGACGATGGCGTTGGGATTGAAGGCGCTGCTGGTTGCATCGTTCCCGTTCGAATCCAGAGTCAACCGCTTTGCAACCTGAACAAACTCATCCCAGGTCCAAGCATTCGCTGCATCGGTCGGGGGATAAGGTACGCCGGCCTTGTCAAACATGGTCTTGTTGTAGAAAAGAAGCAGGATCTCATTGGCAGCCGAATAGGCAACCGGCTTTCCTTGGTAGCGGAAGGCCAGGGAATCCAAAGGCTTGGAGTCACCAGCTCCATACATGGTGGAAATATCATACAGCAAGCCGTTTTCTGCAAACTGCAGGACCCCGGCCTCACTCATGATGCCGCAGTCGGGCAGGTTCTTTGCCGTCGCGAGCGTATTGAGCTTGGTCACATAGGTGTCATGCGGAATTGCCATGATCTCCACCGTAATTCGTTGTTGCGAAGCATTGAAGCGATCTGCAACCTTCTGTACGGTAGCTCCCTCATCGGGAGTACCCCAGAATGAATAGGTGATGTTCACCCTTTTGCCCTGATCACCTGCCTCCTTCGAGCCTGCTGCAGGCAATGCCATTGCGATAAGGATGCACAGCAGTACAGTCAAGAAATCTCTCTTTTTCATGTTCTACCTTCCTTTGTTTTCAGACCAGCTCCGCTGGTTTGGATTTTCACACAGTTTTCAAATATTGAAAGACCAACATCTCCCCTTTTTCACGATTTCCCCACAAACAATAGGGGACCGCACGCACATGCATAGGCTTTTGCTTCATCGAAGCAGGTCGATAGAGAGGACATCCCTCGTTTCCCTCAATCCTCCAAGCGTCGTACCCTAGGATTGGTAAACCACCTGGAAGATCATCCAATGTACCGATAACGGATGGTTGTTTCCGTTTATCTATGGAAATAGCATGTAAATTTGGTGCATTATCCGTCTCTTCCAGGCAATACACAAATGGACCATACTGCAAGGCAACCCGATGGATATCGGCTCTCACCAGAGGATTGGCTTCCATCCAGCAAGGCTCGACATGTAAATCCAAGTTCACCGCTTTTCCTGCATGCAGGTACAGCTGCACATAACCGTGTACGATAATCACCTCCCTTGGAGCTCCATCCTCCGTGCATACTGGACGGTCGGCGTACCAGGGAAGGCGCAGCTGGACGAACAGGTCCTTGTCGCATTTCACGGTGATGCTGCTTCTGCTTGAATCGGAAACCAAAACTTGCAGCGTTTTCATCCCATCTTTGTCCTCAATTGCGACCGAGGAGGAGATGAGTTGATTGATCAACACTGAATTGTCCCTGCTTTCATAGATGTAACTGCCCAGGTTCGCCAGCGTCCTTGCGATATTTGTAGGACAACACGCCACATCGAACCATTTCATCCTGACCGGCTTCACATGAGCCAAGCTGGTGTGCGGCATGCAAGCCTCCGGCCAGACTTCCAGTGGGTTGACATAGAAGTAATGCAGGCCATCGGCACTGATGCCACAAAGCACCGTGTTGAAGAGTGCCCGTTCGACCGTATCATGATAACGGGCCATACCGGTAAGGGTTGTCATGCGGCGGCCGAGCATCATCAAGGCTACCGATGCACAACTTTCACTGTAGTTCCTGTCATTAGGCAAATCATAATCGGTGGTGAAACGTTCCAAGAAACCCGATGACCCAACAGAACCGGTGATGTACATCCGCTTCTGTTCGATGCTCTCCCACAGCGCTTCACATGCCACCCGATACGAGTCATCCGCCGTTTCCAACGCCAAATCGGCCATGGCGCAATACAGGTACACAGCACGGACGGCATGTCCTTCAGCACTTCTCTGGTCGACCGGAACCTGATGGGCCTGGGCATACCGAAGATCGTAATCGGCGAACTCTTTATACAATCCAGGTCCCTTCCGATTTGCAATCTCGGCTGCAAAATAATTCGGTTCGGATCCTCGGACAGCCAAGAAATACTGTGCGCAAGCAAGGTATCGCTTCTGCTTCGTATAACGGTAGAGCCTGATGAGAGCCAACTCGATTTCCTCATGCCCTGGATATCCGTGAAGTTGGTTCTCCTCGGGACCGAAGGTAGCACATATCAGGTCTGCAAACTTGAGGGCGACTTGCAGCAACCTATCCTTTCCAGTAGCTTCATGGTAGGCAATTGCAGCCTCGATCAGGTATCCTGCGCAGTAGAGCTCATGAGCCTCCACCAAATTGGTCCACCGGTTTTCAAGTCCGTTGATTATGTAGTAGGTGTGCAGGTATCCATCGCTTTGCTGGGCGCTCTCGATCAGGGCGATGACTTCGTCGGCGATGGGGATGAAGGACAACGCTTTTCCCCGAAGCAGGCAGTACGAAAGCGCCTCCAGCCACTTGTAGACATCACTATCCTGAAACACTTGGCCGTAAAAGGTTCCCCGGCACTGCTTGCTTGCAATCCTGAAATTCTGAAGGCAATGAGATCGGGATGCACCTTCAACCCTGTCGTTGAGAATTTCCCACTGGTAGGGAATGACTACATCGCCGATCATGGAGACATAGTGGGAAAAGAGTGGGTCGGTGATCTCTACGGTGTGATAGTCCACTCTGCATTGGCTTGCTTGCATGGTTTTCCTCAATAGTAAACGTTTATCCTTATACTTCAATTATACTCATGATAACGAGGTATATCTTACTTTTAAGTAAACGTTTAACTTTTCTATATACAGAATAACCCCTGTTTTTGTCTTTGTAAAGTGCTTATTTGCTATAAATAAGCAATTTGTTTCATTTACATAAAAATTTTAATCCGACTTAAATAGTAAACGATTTTTATAATTCGTATCCCTTTTCATGCATAATAGACCAGCAAGACAGTGGAATCCCACGCTGGATATAAACGTTTTTTATGCTATACTCATTACCATGGCAACCATAAGAGAACTCGCACAGTATGTCGGAGTATCCATAGCAACTGTTTCCAAGGTGCTGAACAATCAGAACGGAGTCAGCAAGGAGACTGAGGCCCTGGTCCTTCAGGCGGCAAAAAAGCTCAACTATCGTCCCAATCTCAATGCAAGGCACCTGAAAACAGGAACAAGCAAGACACTTGGCATCATAGCCGAGGACCTTACGGTCTTCAACACTCCCGATATCATCGATGGCATCGGTGTTTGCTGCGAGTCCCGTTCATTCCACTACATTCTCGGAAATCTTCGTTTCGACAAGCGTTTCGGCCATGAGACCGGCAATGCAGAGCAGAAAAACCGCTTGGTCTTGGATATGATGGACCAGATGCTGAGCAAGCAAGTCGATGGCATCATCTATATCGGCTGCCACAGCCACGCACTAGCCATGCTTTCACGCAGTGAGGATACTCGTTTTGTTTGCGCATATTGCTACAGCGAAGATCCCTCGATTCCTGCAGTGATTTATGATGACCGACAAGCCGCCAGAAGGGTCACCGACCTGCTGCTTTCCAAAGGCCATGCAAAGATTGGAATCGTAGCCGGCACCAAAGACTCCTTTCATACAAACAATCGCCTGTTAGGCATCCAGGAATCCTTGTATGAGCACTCGGTTCCTTATAACCCCCACTTCATCTGCCATGGAGACTGGACACGGGACCTAGGATACCGGTGCGCTCCGGTTTTGCTTGAACGAGGGGTGACCGCTATTTTCGCCATGAATGACTTGATGGCGATGGGAGTGTTGGACTACTGCAACCACAATCATATCGAGGTGGGCAGGGATCTCGCGCTCATAGGATTTGACAACCGGGAGATTTCCTCGGTTTCCCGCCCTGCTCTCTCAACCGTAGCCCTGCCTCTTTTTGAGATCGGACATACAGCTGCTTCCATCATGCTCGATATGATAGAGAAGGAAGGGGTGGCACAACCCAGTCGCATCCTGCTCGATTGTGCCATCATCGAACGGGAATCGACAGGGTTTCCCTCTGCAAACTAAAAAAAGCAGGAAGACCGATACAGCCTTCCTGCCTTGCAATCTTAGTCAGTGATTACTGGTTCTTTTTCCAGGTCTCCCAAGCTTTCTGGACTTCGGATGCTACCTGCTTCGGCGCTTTCGAGCCGAGACCGATTTCCTGCAACCCTACGTTGATCACGTTGTACACATCACTGTGCAGAACACCATCGATAACCGGGGTGATCGGGGTGTAGGCGGCATAGTATGCAGCTCTCTTTGCGATGAACGGCTCAAGATTCCGCTCTTTTACAACTTTTTCCACATCCACATTGAGATTGGAGGGGAAGGAAGCACCGGTGGTGAGGCGGTAGGTCTGGACATACTCACCCTGCAGGTACTTGATCAATCTCCAAGCTGCAGCTTCCTTGGCCGAGCCGGCAGGAATGTTGGCACTCATGCCCCAACCGGTTCCGACTACACCACTGTTTGAATTGTGGATGACTTCGCCGGGAAGATTGGGAATGACCATCAACTCGAAATCACTCTGCTGCAATGCAGGACTGATCAAAGCCTTGCCGGTGGTGATGTCGGTCTGGAAGGCTCCGGTCGACCAGTCACCATCGATGTAGAATGCTGCCTTTCCGGCGGCGAATCTGCCACGGGATGAACCGTAGGGGCTGGTCAGGCTGTTGCGGTTGATCATACCGGACTTGTACATGTCATCGATCAGGTCCAAGGATTTGACGAACCACTCATCGGTGAAGGAAATCTGGCCGGCAGCAAGCCTCTCATACCAATCAACTCCGCCGTAGCGGCCGGCAACCATGGAGAACAAGCAGCTCTGCATCACCCATGCGTCCATGTTGTCCATGGCGATGAGATCGATGCCTTTTGCCTTGAGGGGAGCAACCATGGCCTTCATATCAGCATAGCTCTTTGGCATGGAAAGACCATTGTCTCGAAGGACTTTGGTGTTGACATAGAGCATATGGGTGGTGGTTACACCATTGGGCAGCATGGCCAGATACCCGGCAAACTGCGGAGCTACCGTAGCAGGGTTGTACTGGTCCAACAAGCCGTCCTTCTCAAGGAACGGTTTGAGGTCCTTCACACTCTTGGTGGTGTGAAGACTGGTCGAACGACCGCTGGGCCACATATACAGAACATCGGGCACCTGACCGCTGGCGACGTAGGCTTCCGTCTTCTGGTGGAACGGTTCATTGAACAGGTCCTCACGGACGATCTTGATATCGGGGTTCTCTGCCTCGAATTTGTCCCAAACCATCGTAATATCATTTGCGCTGTTTGGTTCAGACATGTCGATGTAGTTCAGCACAGTCAGCTCAATCTGCTTTCCAGCTGCTGCATCCTCCTTTGCTCCCTGTGCAAATACCGATGTCACGACCATCAGCACTGCAAGAGCCAATACGGAAATTCTCTTGAATCCAGTCATTTCTACCTCCTGATGACTTGCATACACTGCGCTTGGAAGAATCCTCGCGCTCTCTCTATGTTCCACCCCATACGGGGTGAAGTACCTGATTTCTTTAGTTCATACTTTGTACAAACTAATGTTACCATGCCCTATGCAGGCTGTCAAATAAAAAACATTTGTCAGCCCTTCACCGCACCTGCGGCAACTCCTTTGGTAATCTCCTTGCGAAATGACAGATAGAAAACAAGCATGGGAACTAGGCCGATGACCAAGGCTGCAAACTGTTTTCCAAAGTCACTGGAAAGTGCACCTGCAAACTTTTGCACTCCCACAGGCAGGCTCTTCAACGCATCACTGCTGGTCAGGATATTGATCAGCATGAACTCATTCCAGGTCCCGGTTACCGTCATGATGGCCACCGTAACAGCCACCGGGGCTGCCATAGGAACAATGATCGAGATGAATATCTTCAAATAGGTCGCCCCATCGATGCGGGCCGACTCCACCAGGGCATCGGGAATGGATTTGATGAACTCCGTCCCGAGATAAATGCCCATGGGCATGGCTATGCCGATATAGGGAATGAGGACTCCCAGGAACGTGTTGTACAATCCCACCCAGTTGATGATGAGAAAGAGCGGAACCATGATCGATTGCAGCGTCAACAGCAATCCGATGACAAACGATCCATGCAGGTACTTGGTTGCCCGGTTAGGAATCTTTGCAAAGGCAAACCCGGCCATAAACGAGAAAACCAAGGTGACGACCGTTGTAACACCGGTATAGATGAAACTGTTGAGGATCAAGCGGGGGAACTTGCCGCGCACCCAGGCATCCTTGTAGTTGACCAGCACCCACTCTTTGGGGAATCCCAGCTTGTTCATCTGAAACTCGGTGGTTGTCTTGAAAGAGTTCATGACCAGCCACAAGAGAGGATAGATAGCCATCACCGTGAAGAAAATCATGACCGCATACGTGAGCACCGTATTGATTCTCGCTCCAACCGATTTCGTATCCTTGATGTCATTCATCGCCTATTCCCTCCCGCCGAACTTGTGTTCAACCCACTTGGTAAGACCGATGAGGGAGAAGCTGATGATTACCATGACCGTGCTGATTGCGTTGGCCAACGGATAGTTGGGAGCACCCTTGAATGCTTTGTCGAACATATAGATGGACAGGACGGTGGTCCGGTTCGCCGGGCCTCCGCCGGTCATCACATAAATCAGGTCGAAGCTTTTCAACGACCCGCTGATCGCCAGTATCGCCGAGACGACCAGTACCCCCGTGAGGGCTGGAAGAATGATATACCGCAGCGTCTGGCCTTCGGAAGCCCCATCGATGCGGGCTGCCTCGATGACCGAACCGTCGATCTTTTGGAGGTTGGCGATGAATATGATCATATACATGCCGGTATACATCCAGAGAATGACAAAGAGGACGGGAAGGAGCGGATTGCTGCTGATCCCATACTCATAGGAAGGGATGAACAGGCGCATCAACTCCGGGAAGGCTCCATACGGGGCAAAGAATGACTTCCACAAGATACCGATGACGACCGTGGAGATTACCGTGGGAAGATAGATCATCGTCTGGAAAAAATCACCGTTTCTTACCAATCCCCTGTGCAGCACATAGGCAAGGAAAAAGCCCAAAGGAATTTGGCCGAACAACGAGACCAGGACTATCCACAGGTTGTTCTTTAGTGCAAGGTAGAAATACTCATCCACAAACAACCGGCCGTACCACTTGAATCCCACAAATGAGACGGGCTTGCCACCAAAGAGCCTGCCGCCGTTGTAGTCGGTCAAGCTGAGAATCACGGAAAAAACCGTAGGGAAAGCCATAACCGAGATATAGACCAAAAAACCGGGAAGGACCAGGGTCCAGTAGGCTCTCCTCTGCTCTCTTTTCGCATCGGCAAGCGTATGCACTTTAGACATGTGTAACCTCCAAATGGGGCTTCCTGTACGACTTTTTCATCGGATAGGCTTGGGCGATCACATCCTCCCAGTCAAAATGGGTACGGCATTCGATTTCAGACAGCTCGGGGACTGCAAAGAGTTTTTGCA
The DNA here is from genome assembly GCA_002432715.1 of Sphaerochaeta sp. UBA5849. Lineage (GTDB taxonomy): Bacteria > Spirochaetota > Spirochaetia > Sphaerochaetales > Sphaerochaetaceae > Sphaerochaeta. Next base: position 9,956 of record DJGJ01000035.1, read on the forward strand.
GGAACATCATGGCAGCACCTTTTGCAACCACGGACTCGTCCTGGGTGTCGAAAATCAACTTGCAATTGACCTTTTTCAAGACATCCAAAAACTGCGGGCAGGCATCACCGAGCAAGTCCCTGATCTTCTGTTCGTCCGAAAACGGCTTGCCATGAATGAAGAAGACCCTGGGATCGAAGACGGAAACAACCGGAACAAGGGAGCTGAAGAGATCTATCATCCATGTCCTCCAAGCCTCTTCGTCATGCACGGACCGGATCAGCAAGTCCTCGGGCAATCCAGTCTGGCCGATATTGTGCCCCCGCCAACTCAAGGTGCAAATTTCACCGCTGCTGTGGTGGGACCCATGATACACCTTGCCGCCAATTGAGAGACCGATGCCCACACCGATACCGGCCCGGTCTCCGAATTGATAGCTTCCTTCATGATAATCGGCGATCATGCACATGAAATCACCCAGATTCACATTGCGGTTGATGGTCATCTCCAGCCATGCAGTGCAGTTGGCATCATTTTCAACAAAAACCAATACATCGTAATTCTTTGTAAAGAAGGAGTAGAAATCATAGTTTCTCAGATCAAACGGCTCTGCATAGATGATCACCCCGTTCTCTGCGTCCACGATGCCGGGAATGCCCGCCACCACCGCCAACAGGGCGATGCCCAGCTTGTCGACCTGCTTCAGGATGATATCCATCAAAAAGTTGATGATACCGTCAAAATCCACTTCAGGCAGTTTTCCCTTGTCCTGAAAAAGAAGGCTTCCGGTGATATCGAGAATGACGGCACGATAGTGGGACGGCTGGATATCGAAGCCAGCCACACACCCGAACTTATCGTTGAGCCTGAGGATGATCGGCTTCCGGCCTCCCCGGCTCATACCGCTTCCTTCCTCCCCTTCATAGACAACTTCATCGTCTATGAGGGCGGAAATGATATTGGTTACCGTCGAACGGTAGAGATTGAGCTCCCGTGCGATGTCAACCCTGCTGATCCCCGGACTCTTCCAGATAAGCTGGGCAACCAGCGAGGTATTGGCATTCTTCTGGAAATTGTTGTTGTTGATTCTCATAAGCCTCGGTATACTTGGTCTAGGACCTCGGTCATGGTGTGAAAAGCTCTTCCATTGGTTTGTTCGCTCTCTGTACAAACAAAGCCTACCATCCACCGTGCCACCTGTCAAGCATATTTTACCAAGCAGTTTGTACAACGTTTGAACTTGACTTGCAGGCAAAGCCGTGCTACCAAGAATCCATGCATACACATCATAGCCGCAAAGCAAGCGACCTTATCGTCCCGATTCCCAAAAGCATAGAAGATTGGGAGGGCACCTTCCGCCTTCATCCGCGCATCGCCATCGCAGCTGAAAAAGGCTTCGAAGCAGTACACCAGCTGGCACTTGAGCTATTCGGCTGCAAGGCAGGCGGGGAGGACATACTCTTCAAATATCAGGCGGGCATGGAGCAGGAAGCCTACATCCTGACCATCAGCAAGGTTCAGATTGTCATCAAGGCCGGTACCGACGAAGGGGCTTTCAGAGGCTTGAGCACCATCCGCAAACTTGCCCTGCTTACGGACAACCAGCTGCCCTGCTGCAAGGTGGAGGACAGCCCGACATTTGCATGGCGCGGATACATGGTCGACTGCAGCAGGCACCAGTTTTCCATCGCCTTTTTGAAAAAACTCATCGATGTTGCATCCTTGTTTCACCTCAACCGCTTTCATTGGCATCTCACCGATGACCAGGGGTGGCGCATTCCGCTTGACGGATGGCCGAAGCTTGAAAGCATCGCCAGCAGACGCACGGAATTGCAATACACCGACGGAAGAACCTACGGCCGACTGTACAGCAAGGAGGAAATCCTCGACCTTCAAGCATATGCCCATGCAAGGCATGTGCTGGTGGTCCCCGAAATCGAGACACCCGGTCATGCCTCTGCCCTGCTTGCTGCCTATCCTGAGTTTGGATGCACCGGCGGTCCGTATGAGACCCAAGACCGTTGGGGTATTTTCGAGGAGGTCATGTGTGCAGGAAGCGATGAGCTTATCGGCTTTCTCGGCGATGCCATCACCCAAATTGCCGAGCTTTTCAGCTCCCCTTACATCCATATCGGAGGCGATGAATGTCCCCATGCAGCCTGGCAGCAGTGCCCCCGCTGCCAAGAGCGCATGAGACAGTTGGGCTTGACCGATGCTCGCTACTTGCAGAGCTGGATGACGAGCAAGGTGTGTGAAATGGTGCACAATGCAGGAAAACAGCCGATAGGCTGGGACGAGGTCTTGGAGGGAACCGAACAGCTCGGCCTGCCCAAGGATTTGATCGTCATGTCATGGAGAGGCGTACAGGGCGGCCTGGAGGCGACCAGAAGAGGCCACCAGGTGATCATGTGCCCCAACACAGCTGGTTGTTACTTTGACTACAAGCACTTGGACAGTGAGGAGGAAATGGGAACACTGGGCGTCAGCACGCTCAATCAGGTGGCTCATTTCTCATGCGTCCCCGATTCTCTACAAGCGCAGGCAAAAGCCCATGTACTGGGCTCACAGGGAAATCTGTGGACCGAGAAGGTAACGACCTCCCGCCAAGCCGAGTATCTGTTGTTTCCCCGGCTCATGATGCTGGCACAACAACTGTGGAAACCGGAGGATGCAGAGAAAGTCCTGCAAAGCAAGAGCACACTGACACAGCTGTGCGATGCACTCGACCTTGCTTGTTATCGCGGAGAATAACGAACATATATTGTGAGAATCCAACGAGTGTGCTATGAATTGAGTACACCCTCTGGTGGATTTTCTCTCTGCAGGCCCTGCCTCCGTTGGACGGCGGGCCTGCGTTGCATCAAGCAAAGAAAAGCACCAGAGCTTCCACCCTGATGCCTCATGTTGTTGCAAAGCCTTCCCTACTCGCCTTTTTTCAGCAAATCCTTGGGAATATGAATCAAATGGTCCTCACTCTCACGATACAAGGTGGCAATGAAACCTATGATGCCGACCAGTTCACTTCCGGTCTTCACCGCCAGCTCCTCTGCAAGGGGACGAATCTCATCCTTGAAGGCTTGAAACTTTACTTTGACCAACTCATGACTGCCCAAGGCATCGTCCATGGCTGCTATCACCCGCTCTTCCAACCCATTCTTGCCGACCATGACGATTGGTTTGAGAGAGTGTGCCTGAGCCTTCAGAAAACTTCGCACGCTGCTGTTCATAGGTGGTACTATACTCAGTCCTTGTACTTTTGAGCAACTACGAAGCGCTTTACTTTTTTGGTACTCGTCATTTCAAGCGGCTCATCGACGACGGTCACACGGGTGATTTTCTTGTAGGACTGCAACTCCTTGTTCACCTCGCCGATGATCTGGTTGATGCGCTCCTCAATCTTCTGCTTTGCCTTATCGCCGTACTGCTTGGCCATCTCGTCGGCCCACTTCTGATCAGGATAGACCAAGGCTCGAATGCCTTCGCTCTTTGTCTTCTTGTCAGTCAAATACCCGAGTACACAGATGGTATCGATTTCATTATACAGCTGGAAGTGGTCCTCGATCTCCTCGGGGAACACATTCTTGCCGCCTTCGGTAACAATGATGTTCTTGGCACGACCGGTCAGATACAGGTAGCCCCGGGCATCCTGATGCCCGACATCACCGGTATTGAGCCATCCATCCTCGAGCACCTCCGCAGTTGCCTCTGGATTGTTGTAGTAGCCCTGCATGACCATGGGTCCCTTGATATAGATAATACCGTTCCCATCACTATCGGGATTCACAATCTTGACCTCGACCTGCGGGATTTTCTTGCCGACCGATGTCTCGATGTACGCCTCCACCGGATTGAGGTGGGTGATGGGGCTGGTCTCGGTCAGGCCGTAGCCCTGCACGAAGTCGATTCCCAGCTGATTGAACATCTTGAACGTGCTTGCCGGCAGCGGACCGCCGCCGCTGATGCAGATGCGGTTCTTGTCCAGCGAAAGTTTCTTAAGCAGGAAGCCGAACATCTTCTTTCCCACGTTGACTTTGAATACCTTCTTCAGCAGACCGGAAACACTCATCAAAAACCGGATGAGGCCATACAGGACAATACCTTTCTCCCGCACCCCGTTCATCAGGGCCGCAATCATCTTGTTGAAAAGCATGGGAACGGCGAGGAACATCGTGACCTCTCCTTCCTTCAGCTCCTTGAGAATCTGGCTGATGATCAATTTCTTGCCGAAGACGATGGAAGCTCCCACGCTGATTGCCTCAAAGAAAACCGCCATCATGGTATAGGAATGATGAATGGGAAGAATGGCATAGAATACATCGTTGGGAGACAAGCTCATATTGCCCTGGGCCAGATAACAGTCGCTGACCATGTTGCGGTGGCTGAGCATGACACCCTTGGGCGTGCCGGTTGTTCCACTGGTAAATAAAATAGCCGCGGTATCTTCACTCTGCGCCTTGTGCCGCTTCACTTCCTTGCCGTCCAGGTCCATAACAAACGGATACCCTTTTGCAGGCTCCAGACTGATCCTATCAGTCAACCCAAGCTTGTTTTCGGTGTCGAAATTCTCAAGTCTCTCAGGATCGGCGAACAGGATTTTCGCCCCGGCAAAATCCATCAGCTTGACCATGTCCTTATTGCTCAAGGTATTGTCGAGCGGGACCACGATGGCTCCGCTAAAAAGAATCCCCAGATATGCAATCGCCCACTCAGGACTGTTCTTGCCGGAAACGGCAACCTTGGTGCCCTTGCCGACTTTTTTTGATGCGAGGTAGTTTGCCACCTTCAGCACCTGCTGATGCACCTCGGTATAGGTGAAGGTCACCTTTTTGGGAACAAAGGCGGTGAAGCACTTATTATCCGGATAGCGACGTACCGATATCTCAAACATCTCTACGATAGTAGGCCATTCGCCCTGGAAAGCCGTACCGCGATATTCATCCAGAAAATCCCACGGTTTGGGTGCATGTTTTTGCTGTGCCATATTCCATCTCCTCGCTATTACAATCCAGCTTATTCCACTATAAGCAGAAGAATCAGAGAAATCAAGATTATCATGACAAAAAGTCACTATGCGTCATTGTGTAATGCTCAACTCGCCTGCAAATTGCATCTGTATATCCTTCCAAAAGAAACGCATCCATCCCACATTGAGTAATCTTTCGCACATACCCATGCTGCAAATAGTATACCGCACAAGCGCATCGCTGACGGCGATATCGGCAGGATGCTGGAGAGCATGCAAATCGAGCAAGTGTTGCGTTGACCAAAACAGGCGTTGCGTCTACAGTTTACGACGAGGTATCTACTACATGGTAATTTCGTGCTTTGACGATGTAGTCCGCTTCATGGAGAGTTTCACCAATCTTGAGAAGCAGACAACACATTATACAACCAGAACGTACCGCTTGGACCGGATGAAGGCGTTGCTTGCCTATCTGGGCAATCCCGAGCTGTCATTCAGGAAAATTCATCTGGCCGGCTCAAAGGGAAAGGGTTCTACCGCCAGTTATATAGCCAGTGCACTCACCGCCCTGGGGTATAAGACCGGCCTCTATCTCTCCCCCCATCTGATCGACTACCGCGAACGTTTCAGCCTCAGCGGAACATTCTTCAGCGATGAGTTGCTGGTCCAGACCGGAAAACAACTCCAGACCCAATTGGAAGGTTTCCACTTCAGCGACCAGTGGGGCGAAACAGATCCAACGACCTTCGAGTTGTATACAGCCTATGCCTACCTGCTCTTCAAGAACAGCGGCTGTGAATGGGCGGTCATCGAAACCGGTCTGGGTGGACGACTGGACGCAACCAACACCATTATCCCCGAGGCGTGCGTGCTCTGCCCCATCGAACTTGAGCATACGAAAATTCTTGGCGATACCATTGAAAAAATCGCTACAGAAAAAAGCAAGATCATAAAGATGGGAGTCCCCACCTTCATCGGCTTCGAAGAGAAGGAAGCCCTGTCGGTATTCCTGGCCGAGGCGCAAGCGCAAAAGAGTGCAACCTATCTGCTCGAGGATGCTATCGCTTCACTTACCAGCAGAACCACCACAGAGGGTGAGCTTGTCCGGTATCGATGGAAAAATGGGAACGAAGAACAGTTGCTGCTTGCGATGCGCGGCAGTGTACAAGCCCAGAACAGCGCCCTCGCCCTGCTCGTTCTGAGAAGTCTGGGGCTCTATAATGAGAACGTTCTTCCAGCAATCGAAAAGAACCAGATCCCCGGGCGGTTCCAGCAGCTGTCCACCAATCCCTGCCTCTATGTCGATGGAGCCCACACCACCCACTCATTGCAAGCTCTGCTTCAGAGTTTCACATTGTTGCACGGTTCTTCCAGGAAGAACACCATCATCTATGGAGCACTGGAGGACAAGGACCACCAGCATATGGCCAATCTCGTGCTCGACCATTTCCAGCAGATCATCATCAGCCGGCCGGGCACCTATAAAAAGAGTGATATCTCGAGCCTTTTTGCGTTGTTCAATGCCCTTGCCCGGGAACGGACGCAACCCTATCGGATTCTTTTGATTGAAGACAACAGGGAAGCTCTCAAGACTGCATACAGCATGACAGCTGATTCCGATGCCGTTCTTGTGTGCGGATCATTCTATCTCGCCGGCGGGGTGAAAGCTGCCTTTGAGCAGATACGGAGTGCCTATGAGTCTCAACTGGCGTGAAATAGCACTCATCCTTGAGGAACTTCCCTTGGTCGGAAGTTCCTTGCAGCAAACCGTCCAGCATGATTTTCACTCGATGAGCTGGAACTTCTACCATCCTCAAGCCGGACGCTGGACGCTGTATACAGAACTTGGAACCCCTTTCTCCCGTCTTCATCTGGCAAGCGGAGCCCTGAGTGTCGTCCAACAAGGGAAAACAGCAAAGCTGCAGCGCTTCATCCAATTTCTCAGGGCCAATGTAGAAGGATCCAAAGTACTGGAGGCCTCCCAGATAAGCCATGACCGCTTGGTTCGACTCAAGCTGGACAATCATGGCACGACTTTTTATGTGTACCTGCGTTTCTACAGCGGCCCTGGTGCCAACATCATCATCACCGATGAACAGAACATCATCCTTGAACTGCTGTACCGCCGACCCGGCAGAGGGGAACAAAGCGGCCTGCCCCTCATCCTGCCCCAGCCGAAGGCTGAAGAGGACGATCGGTTTGTCATTCGAAGCCGCACCGACAGCTCCTTCAACCGCCAGATAGAACAGGAGTACGGCAACCAAAGCAATGAGCTTACCTTCCAAGAGCTTCAGCGCAAGGTCGAATCCAAGCGGGATCGTGAGCTGAAAACGCTGAGAACAACCCTGGCAAGCCAAACGCATACACTGAAAGCCACCGAAGGGTATGAGCGGTACAAACTGACCGCAGATCTGCTCAGTGCCTACCAACACTTGTTGGAGGACAACCAGAGCAGCATCGTTCTGGAGGATTGGGAGTCAGGGAGCAAGCGGGTCATCGAGCTCGAACCCAAGCTCAAGGGAAGGGAGAACATCCTTCTCTACTACGATAAGTATCAGAAAGCGAAAGGGTCCTATGAGAATGCACTGGCCGAGGTTGAGAAGGTAACAGCACAGCTCCAAGCGTGCGAGGCGCACTACAACCGATTGCTGGATCCTTTGATTGACCAGCAAACCGCCATACGGGCGATGAAACGCGAGCTTGCCGGCTCTTCAGCCAAGCAGCAGGAAAAGCTCCAGACTCCGGGCCTGACAATCCAGAGCGGGCAGTTCACCCTGTTGGTCGGACGCAATGCGAAGGAAAACGATGAGCTGCTTCGCCGCTATGTCAGGGGCAATGATTACTGGATGCACACCCGCGATGTTCCCGGCGGGTATGTCTTCATCAAGTTCATCAAGAACAAGACCATCCCCCTTGACGTCCTCTTGGATGCCGCAAACTTGGCCATCGTGTTCAGCAAGGCAAAGAAAGAGGGCAAGGCAGACCTCTACTACACCCAGGTCAAGCATTTAAGAAGGGCTAAGGGAGGAAAAACCGGTTTGGTTCTCCCCACCCAGGAAAAAAACTTGCGTGTAGCACTGGACGAGACAAGGCTTGCACGGTTACTTTTAGAAGATGACAATGCTTGAATCCCAACACCATTTGATTTTCTATCCAGAAGATAGGACAAAACTAGACGAGTGTACAAGAAGAAGGCCTGCCACAGGAGAACCCTGTTCGCTGCCCACCGCCATTGTAGTCCCTCATGCTTCCTACGACATGGTTTGTGAGGCTCTGCACCGGTCATTCGAGCACGTGGCGATGCAAAAGCCCTCGAAGGTGGTCTTCCTCGGCCCCTTGCATCAGGAGGTGCTTGGCGAGCATGAACCGGCTTTCCTGTTCACACCCCAAGCCGAGGGCATCAGGGTGGCCGAAAATGAGCATGTATTCGATACGGCACTGGCCATCGAGCTTTGCACCCGATTCAAGGCCCATGTGATGCGCGAGGACAGCTATTTCATCGAGGAGCCGGCTTTGGAGCTGACCCTCCCGTTCATCCAAAGCTATTTTCCCGGGACAGTGGTGCTTCCCCTGCTTTGCAAAAGCTGCGACAAGTCACAGCTTGCCATCTACACCCAGGTGATCAAGCATATCACCGATATCGATGACAAGGTGCTGTTCATCATCTCAGCCAATGCAAACGCACTGCTTCCCGCTTTCGAGGCTGCGAAGCATGCAACCGCTTTTGCAGATGCATTATCCCAAGGAACCAGTCTGAGCGAAGGCCTTCGCATGCATACCATCAGCAGCTGCAACACGGCCGCTTTGGAGGCGGTCGGCAGACAGCAATGGGGAGCAGGGAGATGGAATATCGTTGGAATGTATCTAGCCGGCATACAGCGGCAGGACATCCATGCAGAATCGGATGAGAATGAAAAACGCGTCTGGCACATCAGTGCCGTCTTAGGAGATGCCTATGCGAACCAATGAAACCTTTGAGCACATCATCGATGGAAAACCCATGCGCCTGATTGTCATCGGCCCACAGAGCGTGGAACTGCCCACCTATCTATTGCAGGGTGAAAAGGCACAAGGCTATCTGTACAAGGACGGCACTCTGGAAAGCTGGTTTTGGAAGGGTTTGACTGTCGTCGATGGAAAGCGCTGCCTCTATTTCGATCCGTTGGACATCTTCGCCTTCGAGCAGATTGCCAGCACCAAACGCGATCAGGCACTGCATCTGGTGCGGAGTCTGGCAAAAGCCCTGATGCTTTTGCCCTCCTCTTTCCTGGATTTGAGCAACGGCATCCTTCCGCTGTGGAGAATCTGGGGTGTCGAGGATGGAAGCATCCTCATCCTCCCCCAGGATGTTGCAGACCTTCTGGCATCCTGTGCAGACGAGCAGACACGGTTTTATCACCTGGGGGCATGGGTTCATCACGGCATTCACGCACCGTTCTCCCTGATCGACCAACTGGCATCCTTCCTCTATTTTGCCGCAGCGGGATTCCCTCCCTTTGCCGACAAGAACACCCGGGAAGATGCTTTCAAGGCAGTTCCCCTCAGCCTCTGTGCTGTCAATCTGGATAAGGCGACCACTACATTCATCGACAAGACCTTGAGCTTGAGCCTGACCAAAATGCGGGATATCAGCGGGAACAAGGAGAGCCAAAAAGCCCTTTCCTACTTCCTGGAGCAAACCGAGGGCCTTGTGTGGAACCTGAGCGCACTTGAACAGCCCCTGAAGAGGGAGTCCCTCTATGAGATGAGCGAATGCGCCTCATTTTTATACGCACAAGAAAAACGGGCTAAAAGGAAGATTTTCTGGAGAAAGAAGGGATGGATCGTCATCACCGTCACGGTGAGCGTCTTCATTCTGGCCTACTTCACCACCAGCCGCATCCGCACAGCCCTCGCTCCCCCGTATACAGCAGGAATGCCGCCGATCACCATAATCGAGGAGTTCTATGCCGGCCAGAATGCCTTGGACCTGCAGAAAATGGAAGCCTCACTTGCCAAGAAAACAAAAAATCCGGCAAGCATGGAGGTTACCAACCTCTTTGTCACCCGGCAGACCAGACAGGCGTATGAGGGAATAAACACCCAAATCGATCCGAATCAATGGATTGAAGACGGCAGGCCTGCAATACCTGAGGGCACCTTCCTCTATGGGGTCACCGACCTTGTTGTCAAACCGCTGGGGGGGGATACCTATCTTGCATCAGGGGTACTGTATACCCCGTACTCCTATGAACAAGAGAGTGAGACTGCCGAGCAGCCGGCAACGGGAGTACCGATTTACACCTACCGGCTGGAACAGCAATTTACCGTTGAGATGGGCGAGCGCGGTTGGTATGAGATCACCGATATCAGCTCGGTCGGGGTTCAGCTGCTGGAGAAAATTGTGGTTCCTACCTATCCGAGGCCTTCAGGTATTCCTCTATCTCGTTGAGAATGGAAGCTTTGTCTTCGGGATCAAACCACTTGGCATCAGCAAAACTCTTGAAAAACGTCATCTGCCGCTTCGCATAGAAGCGGCTGTTTCGTTCAATCTGGTTGGCTATGATGGAATGCGACCACTCACCGTGTTCCATGGCCTGGAAAAACTCACGGTACCCTATGCCCTGCAGACCCGGCCACCAGGACTGGGCTCCCATCCTGAGAAGGCTTCGGATCTCATCCACCAGCCCCGCTTCAAACATTGCCTGCACCCGGGTTGCCAGCCTGCGCCTCAACATCTCACTTTGGCGCTGCAGTCCTATGACCAAGGGATGCATGCCGTTTCTCGGCTCGGATGGAAGTGAAAAGCTGCTCAAGGGCTTGTTGCAGGTCTCCCAGACCTCCAGGGCCCGGCTGACGCGGTACATGTCGCTGGGGTGGATGCGTCCGGCGCTCACCGAATCGACTCGTTGCAAATATTGGAAGGCCCACTGCCTGCCTTCGGTTTCAATACGCCGGGCAATTGACTCACGGATGGCTTCGTCGCTGGGAGGGGCTTCGCTGAGCCCATAGAGAAAATGCTTGAAATAATAAGCCGTCCCCCCGCTGATCACTGGAATTTTTCCTTGTTCGTGAATCAAGAGACAGGCTTTGTCGGCTTCCTCGATGAAATTGCCCACCGAAAACTGTTCCCATGGATCGCGGATGTCGATCAGATGGTGCTCAATTGCCAAGCGAACCGCCGCTGAAGGCTTTGCAGAACCTACATCGAGGTAGCGATAGACTTGAATCGAGTCGGCGTTGATAACAGAAAACCTCTGCGGATCAAGATCCAGCAGAAGTTCTGTCTTTCCGACCCCGGTAGGGCCGAAGATGAAAATACTGTGTTCGAATGCGTTACTCTTCGTCGGGTGTTTCGAAATGGATTTCACCTTTCAGAGCTCTCGTGAGGACTTCACTGACAATCTTGCCATTGTTCTCCTCGATTTCTTTTCCGCCGCATCCGGGATTGCTCAGGATATTCGCCTCTTTGATCGCCACGCAAGTAATCTGGTAGATATTGCCCTCATAATCAATAAGGCTGTTCAATGGAATGCTCACCGTTCAACTCCTTGTCCCTAAAAGACGGTAATGATACAACTCTTTTATTATAGAGATTTACTTGGAAAATGTACAGACCTTAGAAAACATGGCGGTAACCGAAGCGGATGTACTGCCTGACCATGTCCTGAATTACATCATCGATTGCAGAACCTTGCGCTGTAATCCAAGGCAGGTACGAACCCTCGACAAAAACAATGCCCCGTGAGAAAAGAAACTCATAGGAGAGCGAAAGGGCAAACCCCGCTCCCAGTTCATATCCCACCCCTTGCTCCCAACCCAGGCGGGCCTTCAAGCCCAAGCCCGCCATCACCGGGGAAAGATGAGGCAACCGGTACAGCATGGTAGTCTCGATGCCCGCAGCCTGAAGCGAAGGTGCACGCATCGGCAGGCTTAGCGCAAGGTTCTGCTCGAATGTCCTGTTGAGCATTCCCACCTCCAAGCCCGTTGACATCAACGACTGGGAAATACCTGCATACGGTCTCGCAGCCAAGGTGAAACACGAGAGCAGAAGGATGATGACAAGCATTGGCTTAGCGTATTTCACGGGCCTTGGCCTCCTTGATGATAATTCGTGCTACATCCTCCGGCCCCAACTCGGAAGTATCGATGACCAGGTCCGCAACCGAGGTATCGCTGTTGTCGATGTTGTATAATCGTTTGTACCGTGCACTATCGTTTGCATCACGGCGTCGAGTCTGCTCAAGACGTTCTTCCAGCGTCCCCCCTTCGCGTTGCATGATCCTTCGGGCACGTTCGAGCGAGCTTGCGGAAAGATATACCTTCAGATCGGCCTGCTTGAGCATCCAGATCGCCAGGCGGCTGCCAAGTACGCAATCCGGCTGGGATAGGGCCATCTCAACCTGCCTTCGGTCCACCTCAAGGTCGAATTCATCACTCTCCTCCGCCATTTTGCAGAACGTCCAGAATTCAATGCCCTTCTCTTCGCTGAGGGTACGGAAGGTGAAATTTATCATGGGATACCCCAGTTCATCTGCAACCAACTGAGAGACCGTGGTATTTCCACAACCGCTCTTTCCACTAATAGCAATACGCACGAAATCCTCCGTTACTCGATGTTCCGAATTTGTTCACGAATATTCTCCAGACCGTCCTTCATCTTGACCACCTGGATGTTCAGTTCGACCATCTGGCTCTTGCTGCCGATGGTATTGATCTCCCGATTCATCTCCTGGCAGAGGAAGTCAAGGCGCTTGCCGGTCGGCTCATCTTTTTCCAGCAAGGAGAAATACTCTTTCAGGTGCACTCCCAGACGCTTGATCTCCTCATGCACCGAGTATTTGACGAGCATGACCGCCACTTCCTGCAAAATCCTATTCTCATCATAGTTCTGATCACCGAGCATCTCGTTGAAACGAGACCGCAATGTGTCCTTTACCATCTGCTCCAATTCATTGGCATGGCTCTTGACCACATCCAAGCCTTCGGCGACAAGACCTCCCAAGCGAACCAAGTCCCGCTTGGTGGATTCACCCTCCCGCGTCTTGCTCTGTGAAAACTGCACCAAAGCCGATTCCAGTGTCTCAAAGAGAACCTGGCGGTAGCGTTCGCTGTCGTTGCCTTTCAGGCTCACCAACACACCCTCGCTGCCCAGGTAATCAGATAACCGAGGCTTCAGGGCTTTGCCGGAGAGTGCGGCAATCGAAGCAAATGCGTGTGTATAATTCTTTACAGCTTCTGCGTCTACATACAACTCCACATCACTGGCCAAATTCTTGACCCTGATGTTGACCTCCACATGGCCCCGACTTGCCACCTTTGCGATATATTTGTCGATCTCCATCTCATAGGGGGCCAGCATATAGGGAATATTGTGATTGATATCCAAATAGCGATTATTGTACGACTTCAACTCCACGGCAAGCTGGAATTGCTCGCCTACGGATTCGCTGTATCCGTACCCGGTCATGCTCTTCATGAAAGACTCCTTCTCTGGTGCGCAATACGCTCGCAAAGGCTGCGGTTGTTGCCCGCACCCATCGTAATACACAACCATCGCTCTTGCAACCAGAGGCTGGCAAGAGCGAGGGCGGTATCTTCGTCTTGAGCAAAGGCGCATGTGGTTGAAGTCAGGCTCGATACCTGCCGGGCAAGATGTTGTGCTGGATCAGGACCCGAGGGGCCGTCCCCTCTTGCCGATGCATAGGTGGCCTGCACGATAAGTGCATCGCACTTGGACAGCTCCCGGGCAAAATCATCGGAGAAAGCCCGTGTCCGGCTCGCAGTATGGGGGCAGAAAATCACCAGGATCTTGTGTCGGGGATACCGTTCGTTGAGTTCTTCCAAGCTTGTTCGGATTTCCGAAGGGTGATGGGCGTAGTCGTCGACATACACCACACCATTCTGTTCAAACAGTACTTCGGTTCTGCCGGTACAAGCTGTGTAGGAGCCCAAATGACGCGAAAGATTGGATACCAACGTAAGAAGCACTTCATCGGAGAGCAAAGCCTGGTCCTGGAGGTAGAGCTTCGGCCGTGGACGGTCGAGCAACATTGCAACCGAGAGAACCAATGCGCCGATGTGGTCGCACACCAAGGCCCTCGCTTTCGCTTGGACGGTGAAGGGATTTTCAGGCAGTACTGCAAGCGTATAGCTGTCAGGACCGCTTTGCATGATTCTGAACGGCGGCTTTGCCGAAAAGCCGTACGACAGGATTGTCAGGTCGGGCCGATTGACAGCGGCATACGCCGCTGCTTCACAGGCCCCGGCATCATCGGCGCAGTATATCAGGATTCCTCCGCTCTTGAGCTTGGAGACCAAGGACTCAAAACTGCGCTTCACATCCTCCAAGGAGTGGAAGTAGTCAGGATGGTCAAACTCAATGGAGGTTATCAGCACCGCCCGCAGATCATAGGAGAGAAAATGGTCTTGGTACTCGCAGGCCTCGAAAAGCGCGCACTCACCACCGTAATAGGGATAGTGCTTGAGGCCGGTTTGGGATGAACCGTAGACTGCATAGAACGGAAACGCAGCGTCCGAGGCTTCCCGCAACAGATGGGAAGCCACCGAACAGGTCGTACTCTTGCCATGGGTGCCTGCAACTGCATAGCTGTCCTGGCGCCTGGTAAGCAGGGCGATGAAAGCTGGATATGAGTAGAGGGCGAGCCCGCACCGGGCAGCAGCCTGGAGAATTGGTGTTTGCAGGGGATAGGCGCTGCTGTAAATGACCAGGGAGATGTCGCTGGCCAGCAGATGTTCGGAAAAACCGATATCACAGGCCAAGCCTTCCTGTTCGAGCAAGGCATCGGTGAAGAACACTTCGTCACGGTCGCATCCGCGTACTTGGCAGCCCATCCGCTTAAGCAGGACGGCCAGACTGGCCATGCCTGTACCCTTCATTCCTACCAGATAGCAATGCTGTGACTGCAGATCCATACCAGCTCCCTCTTCAAACGAAAAAAAAGACTGCCACACAGGACAGTCTCGGTTCCAACAACTATGTTTTTAGTTGGATGCAGTTGCCTTGATGTGGGCATTGCAAGGCTTGCAGACCTTGGCTTTCTGACCGTCGATGGTCACTTCATACATAACCTTGACTTCGGTTCTCTTGCAAACGGGGCACTGACCACGTCCATGGTTCACTTCGCTCCTGATCCCACTGCCTCTATGTGCTTTGGACATATACTCTACTCCTTACAGGTTCAAACGTTCTATCGTTTGACTATATAGTGGGCAAACGTGTGTGTCAAGTGGACCCAATTTAGAGGATCAAGGCTACCCCGACAAGCAAAACCGCTTGCTGGCTTGTCGCAGTCTTGGAGTACCACGCAGTGGGCCAACCACAAGCCAAGGTTACCTTGAACGTGTCGAGTTGGGCGTTCAATGCAAGGGTCTGCCTGCCTCGGGCAAGGGAGAATTTCAAAAGGTCCGTGCTCTCCGGCTTATACTCGCGATATCCCAATTGCAGGCTGACCGACCAGGTAGGAAGCAACTGCAACTTGGCCGAAATTCCCAATTTCAGCTCCCTATCGGTATCGGACCCCAGATTTACAAAGTCCAACGCCCCCTGGAATTTCAACAGATGCAGCTGATTGGCATCATCATAGGTTGGAGAGCTGAAAGAGAAACCCCAATCGAGGGTCTTCAGCAAGGAATCCATACTGACCACCAGTGATTGCTCTGCACTGCCGTAGGCAAGCTGGTCGCTGACCACCCCCATCTTGAACCAACGATAATCCAACAGGATCCCGACGCCGAATGTTACGCTGGACAGATCGTCCACCGCTTCATACCGGCCGACGGTGGTCTCGACAAAGTAATCGAGCAAAATTCGATCGTCCTGGATTTTTACCAAGCTCCGTTCACTGACTGCCGAAGCACGTGCAGTTACACCGAACGAGAAAACGGAACGCGATGTGGCCCAGTCGAACTGAAAGAGTGTGGCCCTCTTCCCCACATATTCGGAGGCATCGGAAAACAGTGGGCGATTCTCCAAGGTGTTCCTGTTCTGGATCGAGAAGGCAAGGCTTCCGGAAATAAAGGAAATCGCCCAATCGGCTACAGGCTCTTCCAATCGTGCAGCAAACGGAGAGAGCGTGAAATTCGAAGCATCCAATGCATCCTGGAAACGGGCGGAGGCCAAAAATGAAGTATCCTTGTCCTTCTCCAAACCAAGCAAGGCCGGGTTTGCCAAAAAGGAATCGCTTTCATAGTCAAGGGAAAGCCCGGCGTCGGCCATACCCCAGGCAGAGCCGGAAGCCAAGTCCAAAGGGAGCGAAAACGCGTTCGTCATGCAGAGAATCGAGACAAGCAGGACCAGCATCACCTTTTTGGACATCGTCATACCTCACTCAGACCAAGCATAGCAAAAAATGAAACAACACGCCACCAGTTGTTTGCAAACCTTCTGGATGTGAAGTACCATACACGTATGAAAACCCTAGCAGCACTCCTACAGTCGATAGGCATCGAAGATGCGATGCAAGACGATTCCATACTCATCCAAACCATAAGCCAGCACTCGAAGCAATGCAAACCCAACTCCGTGTTTTTCGCCTTTCATGGACTGAGAACCGATGGGATTCTCTATATCCAAGAGGCGATCGAACAAGGGGCTGTCTGCATTATCAGTGAACGGGACCTCTCCCTGCTGCCGATTCCCGCACACATCCGTTGGTACCAAGTCAAGAAGCCCCATACCGCCTTTGCACGTATGTGTTCCGCTTTCTACGACCGACCGCAGGACAAGCTGGGAATCATCGGGGTGAGCGGCACCGACGGAAAGAGCACCACCTGCGACTATCTCTACCAGCTGCTGCAAAAGAACGGCGTAAAAGCAGGTTTGCTCACCACCGTAAGCATCGACGATGGGTCGACCAAGGTCGACTCTCCCTATCGGCAAAGCACGCCCGAGCCCGACCAGTTGCACGCCTTTTTGCATCGTTGTGTTGAAAACAAGGTTGAAAAGGTCGTTCTGGAATGCACCAGCCACGCCTTGAGCAGCACCTTCGACCGGTTGGCGGGCATCGAGTTCGATGCTGCCATCGTTACCAAAGTAACCAGCGAACACCTGGAGTTTCACCACAGTCTTGAGGAGTACACCCAGGCTAAAGTCAACCTGGTACGAGCCCTCAAGGATGGAGGCTTGTTTATATCAAGCACCGACAACGCCAAACTGGAATACTTCACCGCCGCTCTGAGGAGCACCACCAAAGCACTCATCCTGGGCAAGGATGTGCCCTTTCGCATCGAGTTCATGGGGTACCAGGGCGTATTGGTTGACATTCTGGGACAACGCATCCAGACACCGCTGCTCTTGCCCAGCTTGGCCACCAACGCACTTTTGGCAATTTTTTGTGCAAGCCATCTGACCGGCATCAAGGAAGAGACCCTGCTTCCCCTTATCAAAACCCTCCAGCCGGTCAAGGGCCGAATGCACCTGATCGAGAACTCACTGGGCTTGCGGGTCATCATCGACTTTGCCCACACCGCCGATGCCTACGAAGGAATTTTCTTCTTTGCAAAGCGGACGAGCGAGGGAGGAGACATCATTGCCGTCTTTGGTTGCGCAGGGGAAAGGGACGCCTCAAAGCGATCCCCGATGGGCAGGATTGCGAACAAGTACTGCTCAACAATCATCCTCACCGAGGAAGACCCCCGCAGGGAGGGCAATCAGGCGATTTTCTCCGACCTCCGCTTTCACATGAACAATCCTGCCTGCACAGTGTGGGAGATTGAGAGTCGTCGGGAGGCTATCCGAAAGGCAATCTCGATTGCACAGTCCGGCGACACCCTTCTCTTTTTAGGAAAGGGTCATGAAAAGACCATAGAGCGGATGGACGCAAAAATCAGCTGGGACGAAGTCGCAGAAGTACAGGCCGCCCTGCGTCTACAAGAGGAGAAGAGACTATGACCATAGCCCTCGTCTATGGAGGAAGGTCAGCCGAACACGATGTCTCCATCTGTAGCGCAAAAACCATGCATCAAGCACTCAGGCAGGCAGGCTTTTCGGTGCTTCTCATCGCCATCACCCTCGAAGGCCGATGGTACCTCCAACAAGCCGAGGTGAGCAAACACATCTCAACAGACAAGCCTGTTTTTGCAGCCGCCGGCCTCGGCTTTTTTGTCGGCGATGCAAAGCTTGCCATCGACGCGGTATTCGCCACCACCCACGGATATGGAGGCGAGGACGGCAACCTGCAAGGTCTCTGCATGCTCTCGAGGCTGCCATTGTGCGGCTGCGACACCGTCTGTAGTGCTCTTGGGATGCACAAACACCTGGCCGCAGTAGTATTTGAAAGCGAGCACATCCCAACCGTACCCACCTTGGTGCTGACCAAAGAACAGGTGCAAGACGGGCCATTCGACCAGCTGCTTGTGCAATCGCAAAGCAAACTCGGCCCCGATTTGTTCGTGAAGCCGGAAAACAGCGGATCATCAGTAGGCGTCAGCGCCTTGATGAAGAGCGATCTCCAATCGTTTCAGGATGCTGTGAAACTGGCAGGGGTATACAGCGAACGTGTTCTTGTACAGCAGCTCATCCATCCTTTGCTGGAAGTGGAGACGGCGGTGTTACAGACATCTGACCGGGGTCTGGTCATTGCGGGACCCGGTTTGGTTGTGGATCCTGCCAAACAGAACGTCGGATATCTCAGCTATGAGCACAAATACGGACAGGTTGACCCTGCACATATCAGAATACCCAGCGGTTTGGATGCGGGCATTGAATGCACCATCATCGAGTATGCCAGAAAAGCCTTTCTTGCAATCAAGGGGGACGGGTACGCCCGCATCGACTTCTTTGTAAGTGGAAATCGAATCTATCTCAATGAAATCAATACCTCTCCCGGTATGACCGGCACAAGCCACTACCCCGCCCTGATGGCAAGCATCGGGTATGACCTTCCCACCATTTGCAGGCACTTGGTTGCCGACGCCCTCAAGCGCAATGCCGAGGAACGGCAACGAATCTATACTCCTCCGAGGCGGTAAGGCCTATGGAAACCGTTATTTTCCACGTTGACATGGATGCTTTCTATGCCGCCGTTGAAGTATTGGACAACCCTGCCTACCGGGATATGTGCCTGCTCATAGGAGGCCTGGGAAAACGCTCGGTTGTAGCCACCGCCAGTTATGCCGCCCGCGCATACGGGGTGCACTCGGCGATGCCGATGGCCCAAGCCTTACGGCTCTGCCCCCAGGCCATCGTGGTGGAACCCCGCATGGAGCGCTACAGCCAGGTGAGCAGGCAGGTCATGCAAATCCTCAAATCCTTTTCCAGTGATGTGCACCAGATTTCCATCGATGAGGCATTTTTGGATATGAGCGGAACCTTTCGACTGTTCGGGCTTCCCCGTGAGGCGGGAAGATTGCTCAAGGAGCGGGTGAAACAGGAGACAGGGCTGAACATCTCGGTAGGAATAGGACCCAGCAGGTTCATAGCCAAAATGGCCAGTGATTACGACAAACCCGATGGACTATGCAGGGTCTCGATGGGCAAGGAGATAGCCTTCATTGATGCAGTGGGGCTCAAAAAGTTGTGGGGAGTGGGAAAAGTCACCCAGCAACAGCTGGCAAAGCATCACATAACATCCACAGCGGAGCTCAGGACATACAGCGAACAAACCCTGCAGAGCTTGTTCGGACGGAGCATGGGGCATTTTCTGTATCTTGCCTGCCGCGGCATCGACCCCGGCATTTTCAAGGAGGAAGCCAAAAGCCACTCCATCTCCACCGAGACAACCTTCATCGAGGATGTAACCACCTCTGAAGTGCTCGAGCAGACACTTTTGTGGATGAGCCACGAAGTCATGTTCCGTTCGCTGGATGAGAAACAAATGGGACGCACCGTCGGTCTGAAACTACGTTTTCCCGACTTTACCACCTTCACGGTGCAGGTCACCCCGCAGTCGACCATTTACAGCGCAGAACAGATATACCAGCATGCGAAAATGCTCTTGCAGCAAAAATGGAGCGAAGGCAGGCCGGTCAGGCTCATCGGCCTCGGGCTCTATCAGTTGTACAGTGGTGAACGACCTCTGCAGGAAGAGCTCTTTGAAGATCCATACGAGAAGAAGAGGCGATTGGAGCAAGTGGTGTTGAAGTTGCAGAAAGAGGGGAAGCAAGTCGTCAAGGCAACCAATCTGGAACGAAAAGGCAAGATGACCGGCGGCAATGAAAAAGTGCAGGAATAGGGGAAAGGGCAGCTGTCGACATCACGAAACGACAGCCATCACGCATGCTTGTTCCTTTATATCTTAGTACTTTACTATTTTTTGTTATTTCTATAACACAACTAGGTAAAATTCTGAGTAAACCACTTGGCCGATCAAAAGTGCTACGCATCGTGCTTGCAACACGCTGACTGATCTGTGTTGGACTGGGTTTTGCAGACATCCTGCTTCCAATGCCGCCCGCCACCCATCTTCTGCTTTTGAAAACCCGGTCAGAGCGTATGTACCTTGGCAAGGCGGCTGAGAGTGACCATGCACAGAAAGAGCAACAACAAGATGCAGAACTGCATCAGCGGCATCCATTGCAGGCCCACTGCAGATCCGAGTACGCCGAAAAGAGGCGGGGTGATTGTACTTCCTACGTATGCACTAGCCATCTGCAAACCGATGATGCGCTGACTATCCTCGATGGAGAACCTTCGAGGGGTCTCGTGGATCATGCTGGGAAAAACAGGAGCACATCCCAAGCCCAACATCAAGAGCGAGTATCCGGCAAACGGAAGCGGCGATATGAAGAGAAACGCCAAGGCGAACAGACACAATGCCAAGCCGATATAAATCAACTTGGTATTGGAGAGCCGCATCGATACGAATCCGCTTATCATTCTTCCGCTTGTTATCCCGAAAAAGAAGAGTGAGCCGTACAGGGCGGCCCGCGTTGCGGCCAAGCCCTTCACTTCTACAAGATAGCTGACCGCCCACAGTCCGGTGGACACCTCCAAGGCACAATACAGGAAGAAACCCAGCAGGGCGAAGGGAAGTGCCTTGTGCCTGGTGCGCTTGGTCTTGCAGCTCTCATGCGAATGTGCAACTTGCTTGGCAGGTCGCTCAAACAAGGGAATCGAGGCAAGCAGGGCAAGAGCCAACAGCATTTGCAAAGCAGCCAGGGTGCGATATCCCGCCCTATAGCTTAGTTGCAAGGAGAGAACCAGGCCCATCACCGCCGGTCCTGCAGTCGCTCCCAAACCCCAGAACGAGTGAAGCCAGTTCATGTGCCTTGCCTCATAGTGCAGTGCAACGTAGTTGTTCAGAGCAGAATCGACCGAACCGGCTCCCAGCCCGAGCGGGATGGTACAGAGCATGAGAGAGGGCAGAGTCGATGAGATTGAGTAGCCGAAGAGGGCCAACGATGTCATCAGTACGCTCACCAACGTCACTTTGCCTGTTCCAAACCGGCTGATCAATCGATAACTGAGCAGTGCTGAAGCTACCGTGCCTATGGAGCCTGCAGCGCCCAACAAGCCTGCACTTGCCAAAGGAAGCCCGAGCTCCAGGCGCATGACAGGCCATACGCTGCCCAACACCCCGTCGGGAAGACCAAGGCTGATGAAGGCCAGATAGATGAGAATAAGCAGCAACATGTCAGGCTCCTATCGTAGAGAAATACATGACGACCACGACCGAAAGCACGATGCGGTAGATGCCGAAAGCTGAGAAGTCATGGCTCCTAACATAGGCGATGAGGGCTTTGATGCAGGCCAGGGAGACGAGAAAGGAGCTGACAAACCCGACTCCAAGCAAGAGATACTCCTCTGCCGAGTAGGAGAAGCCAAGCTTGAGGATCTTCAACAGGGACGCCCCTGCCATGATTGGGATTGCCATGAAAAAAGAGAACCTGGCGGCTACCTGCCGCTCCAGGCCGATGACGATGCCTCCCAGGATTGTCGAGCCTGAACGGCTGGTTCCCGGAACAAGGGCAAGCATCTGGAAAAAGCCGAGCAGCAGGGCATCCGTATAGGTGAGGGAATCGAGGTCCTTCACCCGCTTCGGTGCTCTTCCAATGCTGCTTTTCTCCAAAAACAGATAGAGCACCCCGTAGACAAAGAGGGCAAGGGCGATGACCGGCCAGCGATACAGATGCGCATCCATGTAGTCATCGAGCAGAACCCCTGCAATACCGGCGGGAATGGTTGCTATCAGGACTTTGACCCAAAGCAGATAGGTTGCCGTCCGCTGCTGCTTGCTCTTTCGAAAGGAGAAAGGATTGAGCGTGGAAAAGTAAAGTACGACAACAGCCAAAATGGAGGCCAGTTGGATGATGACCATGAACAGCTCTCTGGCATGCTCGCCAAGGTTGATGTGAAGCACCTCGTCCAAAAGCAGCAGGTGCCCTGTCGAGCTGATGGGCAGCCATTCGGTGATTCCCTGTACAACACCCAAAACCAAAGCCTTCAAAATCTCGACCATACATAACCCTCCAAACTGAAGCAAGTCTAGAGCAATCTTCAACGGTTTACAAGGTTGATAAATGCCGCAGCTCTCAGTCAGACCACCTTGTACTGATTCCCTGCAAGTGGTAGATTTGCCTTAGGGGGAGGACCATGGCTCTGCATATTGTCCTGTTTGAACCAGAAATTCCGCAAAATACCGGAAACATCGCCCGTACCTGTGCAGCGGTCGGGGCGACGTTGCATCTGGTTCATCCACTGGGTTTCAGCCTCTCTGAAAAGCATCTGAAGCGTGCCGGCCTCGATTACTGGCCGTTGCTGACACTTCGCGAATATTCGGGAATCGAGGAATTCATGGAACAGAAAAGGACAGAAAACCTCTACTTTTTCACCACCAAAGCTCAACGGATATATGCCGAGGTCTCATACCCGGAGGAAACCTACCTTGTATTCGGCAAGGAGAGTGAGGGAATTCCCGAGACCATCCTCGTAGAACATCAAAACAGCTGTGTACGCATACCCATGCGCAGCCAAGCGCGCAGTTTGAACCTTTCCAACAGTGTGGCCATCGCTACCTACGAATATCTCAGGCAGGCTCAGTTTCCCGACCTTGGCAGAACGGGAACACTGCATCGCCTAGCTTGGAAGGAGTGAGCATGCAGAAGCTCGGAATCATTGGATGCGGCAACATGGGAGGGGCCATAGCACAAAGCCTTCCCGACGGGGCGGTCGTCTATGACAGCGACCAACAGAAAATGGAAGTCCTTACCCGGTTTCCCGGTATCGAAGCGGCCTCCAGTCTTGAGGATCTGCTCGACCGATCACAGCGTGTCCTGCTTGCCGTAAAACCGCAGATACTCCCCTCCCTCTATCCGATACTCAGAAAGCACAACAGCAGTGAAAAAGCTTGGATATCGATAGCTGCAGGAGTTCCTCTTGCGGTTTTGGCAGAGGAGCTTGGAAGTGACCAGGTGGTACGCTTCATGCCCAATATCGCTGCATCACAAAAGGCGGCAGTGACAGCCTATGCAGCACATCCCAACTGCTGGGCGGAAAACCTTGCCTATGCAAGGGACATCGCTCAGTCTTTCGGACAGGCCTTTCATCTGAATGAGAGTCAGTTCTCCGCATTCATCGGCATCAGCGGGTCGGCCATCGCTTTCATGCTGCAATTCTGCCATGCGCTCAGCATGGGAGGGGTCAGGGAGGGCATCCCCTATCCACAGGCTCTTGAGATAGTCA
Organism: Sphaerochaeta sp. UBA5849; assembly: GCA_002432715.1. Taxonomy (GTDB): domain Bacteria; phylum Spirochaetota; class Spirochaetia; order Sphaerochaetales; family Sphaerochaetaceae; genus Sphaerochaeta. The sequence goes on from DJGJ01000035.1 coordinate 33,520, forward strand.
GCGCAACAATGAACAGCACGAACGCCTTGCTTTCCACTTCCAAACAACACCCGGTCGCACTGGCCACCATGGTGTGTTCAGCGGGAGGGACCACCATCGAGGGAATGCAGGCCCTCTGTGAAGGGGCCTTTGATGCGGTGGTGATGCAAGCAGTCGAGGCTAGTTGCAGCAAATCAAAAGCGATGGAAGAACGGGCATTGCTTGGTCGAGAAATTACAGGGAAGAGGTGAAAGAAACAGCATGATTGATTTGAAAGAGTTGAAAGCCAGGCGCGATGAGATTGCTCAGAACATTCGCGTACGAAATATGAGCGTTGATATCGATGCAATCATTGAATTGCAGGAAAAGCGTTCAGCTTTGATGCAGGAAGCAGAAAACCTGAGAGCACAACGCAATGAGAATGCACAGAAAATGAAAGGCAAGCTCGACTCCCAGACCAGGACAGCCTTGATCGCCGAAGGCAAAAGCCTGAAGGAGAGCATCGCCTCGGTCGAAGAGCAGCTGAATGCAATCAACAAAGCCTTCAGTGAGCAGGCTGGAACCATTCCAAACTACGCCCATCCCGATGCTCCAGTGGGAAAAGAGGACAAGGACAACACCGCAATCAAGTTTGTGGGAGACATCCCTCATTTCACCTTCAAGGCCAAGGACCATGTGCAGCTTGGGGAATCGCTGGACCTCATCGATTTCGATACCGCAACCAGGGTTTCGGGTCCAAAGTTTTATTACCTCAAGCGAGAAGCGGTGATCCTGCAGATGGCTCTTGAGCGATATGCAATGGATATCGTGATCAAGCATGGGTTCACCCCTTTCATCACCCCCGATATCGCCAAGGAAGAAATCCTTTCGGGCATCGGGTTCAATCCTCGTGGAGAGGAGAGCAACATCTACACCATCGAGGGTACCGGAGCTTGCCTGGTTGGAACAGCGGAGATTACCTTGGGCGGCTACTATGCCGATCAGATTCTCGAGCGCGAACAACTGCCGATTAAGATGGCCGGTCTGTCCCACTGTTTCCGTCGTGAAGCAGGAGGTGCAGGACAGTATTCCAAGGGTCTGTACCGCGTACACCAGTTCTCCAAGCTGGAGATGTTCATCTACTGCCTGCCCGAGCAATCGGATGCATACCACCAGCAGCTGTTGGCGATCGAGGAAGAGATTTTCAGCGGTCTGGGTCTTGCCTACCGTGTTGTCGATACCTGCACAGGAGATCTTGGGGCTCCCGCCTATCGCAAGTTCGACATTGAAGCCTGGATGCCCGGCCGAGGTGAGAACGGTGAGTATGGCGAGGTGACATCCACCAGCAACTGCACCGACTACCAGGCGCGCTCCCTGTCCATTCGATACCGCGATGAAAACGGGAAAACCCAATTTGTACATATGCTCAACGGAACCGCCATCGCCCTCAGTCGTGCCATGGTTGCCATCCTTGAGAACTACCAAACCGAGGATGGGTCGGTGCTCATTCCCCAATCCTTGGTGCCGTACACCGGCTTCACCAAGATCGAGGCGAAAGCCTAAGGAAGGAAAACAATGCTTACAAGCGCCTTGATAACCGATTTCTATGAATTGACCATGATGCAAGGGTACTATTTGAACAAGCACAACCCCGAGGTCGTCTTTGATATGTTCTACCGCACAAACCCCTTCGAAGGAGGGTATGTGGTATTTGCCGGCCTGCACGACCTGGTGGATAAACTTGAGGCTTTGCAATTCAGTGATACGGATATCGAGTATCTTGGCAGCTTGGGCATGTTTGACTCCTCGTTCCTCGAGTATCTGAGAACATACCGGTTCGAAGGGGACATCTTCGCCGTCGAGGAAGGGACTGTGGTATTCCCCTCAGAACCTTTGCTGCGGGTGCATACAAACCTCATTGAGGCCCAGCTTATCGAAGGGCTTCTGCTCAATACCCTGAACTTCCAGAGCCTGATAGCAACCAAGGCTTCCCGCATGGCCTTGGCCAGCAATCGCGGCAGCTTGATGGAATTCGGACTGAGAAGGGCTCAGGGAGGCGATGGCGCACTGTCGGCAAGCAGGGCTGCATTCATCGGAGGTTGCCAGGTCACCAGCAACACCCTGGCTGGAAAGGTTTTCCATATTCCGGTGGCTGGAACCATGGCCCACTCCTGGATCATGAGTTATCCCAGCGAATTAGAATCATTTCGTGCCTATGCAAAGCTCTACCCTGACAACACCGTACTGCTCATCGATACCTATGACACCTTGGGATCGGGTATCGACAATGCCATCATCGTCGGGCTTGAACAGCAAAAGAAAGGGAAATCCATCGGGGTGCGCATCGACAGCGGCGACCTTTCCTACCTTCCCCGGGTTATTCGCAAGAAACTCGACGATGCCGGCCTTACGGATGCAAAAATCGTAGTCTCCAACGATTTGACGGAGGAAATTGTGCAGACCCTGGTGCATGACGAAGTTCCCGTCAACAGCTGGGGAATCGGAACGCACCTGGTGACCGGAGGAAGCCAAGCTTCGCTCAACGGGGTGTATAAACTCGCTGCAAAGCAGAATGCCGATGGAACAATCGTACCCACCATGAAAATCTCCAACAGCTTTGAGAAGACCACCAATCCGGGCATCAAGCAGGTCTATCGGTTTTATGATGCTGAAGGTGGAGCGATAGCCGACCTTGTGACACTGCATCACGAGCAGATAGTCGCCGGTAAAAAATATACGTTCTACCATCCCTTCGCCGAGGCTGATTTCTTTGAGATGCAAAGCGACCGCTATACCCGCTGTGAGCCGCTTCTCAAAACAATCATGCAGGAAGGCAGGCGTGTGACGGAGAAACCCTCCCTGCAGCAGATTCAAGCATATGCACAAAAAAGCCTTAAAACATTTCACAAGAGCTATTTGCGGCAAATCAATCCGCATATCTACAAAGTCAGTCTCTCCTCCAAGCTTAAGAAGTTGAAGATGGACCTCTTGGTCGCCCAGCGCAGGAAGGCGAAGGACGAGCAGTAACTCACATTCGCTCGACTGCAAACCTTAGTGCCGTCCTCAACAGGGCGGCTCTTGTGTTCCTGCAATTGTCCAGATAAATCTCCCTGTGCGCCGTCCCCACCCTTCTCAGGCCGTGTTCGTCACAAAAAGCTTGCATTCTTGCCATGCTTGCATTTTCATCCTTATAGGAACCGGTATGCAGTGCAGTGACACACAATCCCTCTTCGAGCAATCCAAGGTGGACGGAAGCAGTGGAAAGTCCTTGCTTGAATGCTACTTGGTCGCGCACCTGCAGGAAAAGCTCCTCGTTCAGCCAGTCAGGTTGGGCGATCATTGCCGACCACTGCCAGGTCCTCCGGTTCTCTGTTTCCAAGGGCACCCACAGGCACTCGAGCGGGGAGACGGCAAAGCTTTGATAGAGACGATGCCTGCCGAACTCAGCCTGCAAGGTAGTGCTGATGGCATAGAGCATCTGGACCGCCAGTTCATAGGCTTCGTCCTCGGCCTTACCCTCCCCGTCAACGATGCAGTAGACCTGTTGAGGAGCGTAGACCAACGAGGGTTCTTTTTTGGGATTGTAGAGTTCTTTGAGAGCTTTTCTTACATCATACTCAATCAAGCGGACCTCCTTGTCAGAGGCAAAGCTCGATGGCTGTTGCCAAAGCCTGGGCTACCCGCTGTCGATATTGCGGTGATACCAGGTTGCGTGCATCCTCTTCATTGGTTAGAAACCCGACCTCCACCAGCACGGACGGCATCCTGCTGGCATTCAGGACATAGATATCACGCTCCTTCACGCCCCTGTTGCGGCTGGTGACCAGTCTCTCGGACAATGTCTTCTCAAAGTTGGAAGCCACTACAAGGTTTCGATGGTTGAGCAATCGATTGAGTGAAAGAAGCGAATGCGAAGAAAACAGGCTGATGTTCTCAATCGGGGTTTTCTCATCGAGAAATGTCACCCGCTTGTTCTGCTGCTTGGTCAGGATCTCGAATCCTGAAGCTTCCTTGGTCTGTGCACTATTGACATGGATGGAGACAAAGAGCGCACTGCTTTGGGCTTTGAGGCTCTGTGAGTATGCCACCTCGCAACGTTGTTCAAGCGTTAGGTAGGTATCGTCGCTACGGGTCATGACCAACTGCAAATCCGGGTGGGAGACCGCCAGCAGTGCATGCAGGCGCTTGGTTATGTCCAGCGTCAAATCCCGCTCATACACAGTCCCCCCTGCGAAACTCCACGCATAGGAGGCTCCAGGGTCGTGACCTCCGTGTCCGGCATCCAGGATAATGGTTTTCACCGGATAGGAAAAAGGGTCGGCAGCGGCAGAAAGAGGAGAACACACCACAAGCAATACCATCAGGAAAAGTACCTTCTTCACGCATCCTCCTTGGGCCAACGGGCGCAGAGCTCTACAAAATCAAGTTTTTGCAGCCAAAGCATGCGTTTCTTCACTTCTGTCTGATAGACTTCCTTGTCGAAAAACCCTTTGTATTTTCTTGCAACATTCTTTGCATTGACCTTCTGCACCGAGAGCGCCTTGGTATAGCACCTGAGGTACCCCTCTGCCTCGCTGCGGTCTTCAATGACGCTTTCTCGGTCGGGAAACTGCACCATCAACGCACTGTTGATCGAGACGGTATATCCGAGCAGGTGGCAACGAATTCCCCAATCCAAAGCCTGCCAATACTCGCTGTGGATAGCCTCATCAAAACCCCTGAGCCGTTGAAACAAGGCGCGGTCATACAAGCCCAGGCACATGAAAGGATAGAGGGAAGGAAGACTGACAGCCCTATCCAGACTGGGAAAACCGGAATCGGGATCCAAATGCCGGCCACACATGCGCGGCATCCTTCGACAGGGGATGATTTCGCGGTAGGCGTTGGCAACCACGGCTGAGAAGGCTGCCGGATGGTCGCTTTGGGTCATGGCATCCAAGAGAGTCGGGCCATCGAAGGTTACCAGCAACAAGTCGGAACGAACAATGAGAAACAGATTGGTCCTGCACTCGTTTGCAACCGCATTCACTTTTTCTCCGGTAAAGGTATGACTGGTGAAAACCAGGAAGGTCACATCCTTGTATGCTTCCTGCATGAGCCCCAGATCAAAACGTCCTTCCTGGGTTACTACATGCAGGCTGTAATTCATCTCACGGGTATACCAATCCAGGCAGTTGGTCAGCTGTTCGAGGTTTCCAGTATCGAGAATACCGATGGCAAGCTGTTCGGTATTGTGCAACCGAGTGACCCTGCTGCCGAGCTCTTGCTTTCTACGGTATATTCGATAGTTATTCAACATCGTCGAGCAACACCAAATCCTCTGGACGGAAAATCATGTCCTTGTAGCCTGTTCCTAGAATCCGTTGGATATCCTTGCTGCTATGTCCGGCAACACTGGCAATATCGGTACTGTTCAAATAGGGAACAGCCTTGGCAAACGGCTTTCCATCCGTTGAACAAACCTGAATGACATCTCCCTCGGAGAAAACCCCATGTACCCGAACCACCCCTTTGGGAAGCAGGCTTTTTTTGGAGAGCAGTGCTTGTTTTGCTCCATCATCCACCTCGATGGATCCCTGATGGGAGTTGTTGAGAATCCACCGCTCCCGCTGACTGAGCCGTTTGGTCGGATGGATGTAGGTTCCCAGCGCTTCTGATTCCAAAAGCCTCGGCAAGGCATTCTCCTCGTAGCCACTGGCAATGATGGTTGCACACCCGGCAACTGCTGCAATTTTGGCAGCCAGGAGCTTGGTCTTCATTCCACCGGTTGAATAGGACGATCCTGCTCCACCAGCATATGCAAGAATTTTCTCATCCAACAACTCGATCTCACTGAGCAGCTGTGCATTGGTGTCCTTTTTAGGGTCTGCAGTATACAGCCCGGTGATATCGGTGAGGATGATCAACAAATCAGCGTCGATCTTGCTGGCGACCATGGCACTCATGCGGTCGTTGTCCCCGAAAGCAGAACCAATTTCGGCTGTGCTCACCACGTCATTCTCATTGAAAACAGGCACCACACCCAAATCCAGCAGGGTGAAAACACTATTGCGGAGGTTTACGTAGGTAAGACGGTTGTTCAAATCCTTGCGGGTCAGCAGGATCTGCGAGCAAACCAGGCCATGCTTCTTGAATGCCCTGCGGTAACTGGACATCAACAGCGGTTGTCCGATCGAAGCACACGCCTGACGCATTGCAACCTGCTTGACCGGTCCCTTCAGGTGCAGCTCTTTCGCCCCCATGCCGATGGCCCCGCTGGAAACCAGGAGGACTTGGTAATTCTTTTTCATCAAGCAAGCAATCTGTTCAACGATGGAGTCGATGCGGGTCTCGTCGATTCCATCCTTGCAGCTGAGCAGATTGGTTCCCACCTTCAGCACGATACGTTTCACATCCGCCAAATCACGACTCATACCTCTTCTCCTGAAAGCATTGAGTGGCCGTCGCAGGCAAGCTCTTGATGCAGAAACGGCTTGGGAACCGCCCCTGCATAGGTAGAAACCACCTGGCCGGTTCCGCGTACCAGATACTTGGTACTCATCAAACCTTCCAAGCCTACCGGACCGCGGGCATGAATTTTTGCCGTACTGATACCTACCTCCGCTCCAAGACCGAATCGATACCCGTCTGAAAACCTGGTCGAGCAGTTCGCAAAGACATCGGCACTGTCGACTTGTGTAAAGAATGTTCTAACCGCCTGGGAATCCTCACTGACAATGGCATCGGTATGGTGCGACCCATACTCCTCAATATGCTCGATCGCCTGCTGTAGTGAGTCCACGACATGAATATTCACCTCGTTCTGCAAATACTCCCGCTCCCAATCGCCTTGCTCGTAGGGTATGGCCTGGATGCAGGAACAGACGACGCTGTCCCCATGGATGACAACATTTCCCTCAGCCAGTCTCCTGGCCAGAGGCTGGAGCACTTGTTTTGCCACCTTCTGATGCACAAGTATGGTTTCCACGGCATTGCAGGCGGCAGGATACTGGGTCTTGGAGTCAAAGGCAATTTCAACAGCCTTGTCCAAATCGGCTTTCTCATCGATATAGAGATGACAGATCCCATCTGCATGGCCGAGCACGGGAATCGATGTGTGCTCCATCACATACTTGACAAATTGATTGCTGCCGCGGGGAATGAGCAGGTCGATCTCATCCTCCATACCCAGAATCTGATCCACATCGCCGTGGCTTTCCAGGAGGGTCAACCAAGCATCACCGAGTGTGGATGATGCGCAGCTTTGCTTGATGACCTCCACCAGCGCAGTATTGGTTCGCTGTGCCTCCCTCCCCCCTTTCAGGATGATTCCATTGCCGCTTTTCAAGCACAAGGAGACTATCTGGATGAGAGCATCGGGCCGTGCTTCGAATATCATGCCGATCACCCCGATGGGGAACGTAACCTGCTCAAGGAGCAGGCCGGTATCGAGCAGCCTGCGCTGCTTGACCTTGCCGATCGGATCGTCAAGTTGGGCCACTTGCCTCAGGCCGGCAAGGGAGGCTTCAAGCTTCTCCTGTGAGAAAACCAGGCGCTTGATCAATGATTCTTTCTGTCCATTTTCCCGCGCAGAACGGACATCTTCCTGGTTTGCAGATGCAATGACGGGATATGCTGTTCGCAGATTCTCTGCCATCGCAAGCAAAAGGGCGTTTCTCTCTTCCTGCCTGCTGGCGGCCAAGCGCTTGGAACTCGCCCTCAGATCACGAATCCGCTGGTGTAATGCATGTTTATCCATTCTTCAGGTCCTTTATCGTACTAACTATAACAGTAAACTGAATGGGCAAAGGTATCAAGGTGAAAAGAGATGGCCAAATGGGCAAAATCCGATTGCACTTTTAAAAATACAATGGTAAACTGCAACCATTCGCAACACCAAGGAGCTTTCCTATGAAGATTCGTTCGCTGCTTATATGCTTTCTTTTGCTGCCGGCCCTCCTCTTTGCCCAAGCTTCATCAGAGTCTGCCATGGACAATTCCGACTACTACACGGCCACCGATGCAAATAACCGCACGCTCAAGCTTGCACAAAAGCCTTCTCATATCCTGATCGCCGGCAAAGCCGGCAATATGCCTGCCAATGCGTTGTTTTTATTCGAGGAAGTGGAAAGCATGGACCTTACCCTGCCCAAAACCGACCAAGGGTTGGGCGATTTCTTTGCCTTCATCAGACCCGAACTGGACCAGAAGCCGCGCATCAGCCAGACGGCAAGTGCTGAGGAGATTGCCAGCAAAAACAGTGATTTGGTACTCATGAAAGCCACCCACTATGAATCCACTGCAAAAAAACTCGACCAGCTGGGCATTCCCAACTACACCATGAACCTTGAGAGTTATGAGGACTGGAAGAACGAACTCAGAGAGCTGGGAAAGCTGCTGAAGAACACCGCCCGAGCCGAACAGCTGATCAATCTCTACGAGACGCAGGTCCGATTCATCACCGACAGGGTCAAAGGCTTGAAAGAGGAAGAGAAAGTAAGAATCCTGCTGTTGCAGGCTGAACGTTCCGATGCAACCTATGCCTATAAAATCGCTCCCGATTCCTGGATGCAGACATGGATGGTGGAGACCGTCGGTGCAATTCCTGTCTACAAGGGTGCCAACAAGGCAGCCAACGGCTGGTCGACGGTCAGCTTCGAACAAATTGCTGCCTGGAACCCCGAGCTGGTCATTCTCGTCAGCTACAAGGATGCCAGCTACAAGTACGTGAAGGCTGTGCAGGAATCAGGGGTCTGGGCCAATCTGGACGCAGTGAAAAACGGCCGGGTAAAAGCAAGTCCTCACGATATGATGAACTACATCCAGCCTGTCGCTTCCTGGATATTGGGTCTGCAGTGGTTGGCAAAGGAGGCATATCCTGCTTTGTTTGCCGACTTGGATATGGAAGCACAAGTAAGGCGCTTCTATCAGGATTTCTACAATATAACAGACGAGGGGAAGCTTGATGTACTGCTTGACCTGTACCGATCGTCGGTGGCAATCAACACGTTATGAATGCCGCCCCCTTCTACAGAGTCGAGCAAAAACGGCGGGGCATCCGGCTGTCGCTCTTGTTGGTGGCAACCATCGCCCTCTCCGTTCTCTTTCTCTTTGCCGGCCGATATCCTAAACCCGGCTTTACCTTTCCCTCGGATTGGACCGATCCGATGGTCAACACCATAGTGCTTCAGGTCCGCCTTCCCAGGATCCTTCTGGCCCTGCTGGCAGGAGCCATGCTCAGTGCCAGCGGATTCACCTTCCAGATGCTGTTCTCAAATCCGTTGGTCGAACCTGGTTTTCTAGGGGTCAGCCAAGGCTCCGCTTTCGGTGCCGCCCTGATGATTGTACTGGGTACAGGCAGCAGCGTTCTTGTCCAGCTCAGCGCCACATTCTTCGGCCTTACCGCCTTATTGGCTTCCTATCTCTTGTCCAAGCGTTTTCGCTTCGGAGGTGCACTGCTGCGTCTGGTACTCAGCGGTATCGCAGTCTCGGCCATCTACTCCAGCGCCTTGGGCGTGGTCAAGATTGTAGCGGAACCGACAAAAGACCTGCAGGACATCACGTTTTGGATGATGGGAGGACTATGGAATGCAACCTGGAACCAGATTTTCTCGATTCTCAGCATCGTGGTTGCCTGCCTGGTCATCCTGTTTTGCTATCGATGGAAGCTCAATCTGCTTTCGCTGCAGGAGAAAACCTCCTTCAGCGTCGGACTCAACCCCAAGCGCGACAGGCTCATCCTGCTGATCGTTGCCACAGTGGGAACCACGCTGACCATCTCGATTACCGGCCTGATCGGCTGGGTCGGCTTGATCACCCCCCATCTGGGTCGCAAACTTTTTGGCTCGGATAGCTCCTACAGCTTCCCCGCATCCATGATTCTCGGCTCCCTCTTTTTACTGCTCTGTGATACCATAGGCAGGACGCTGCTGCCTACCGAAATTCCCATCGGCCTTCTGACCAGTTTTTTGGGAGCCTTCGTCTTCATCATCATCCTCTCGCTCAAGCATCAGGAGGGGAAAGCATGAAAGTTCTTGAGCTGGATCAGATCAGCTATACGTATCCAGGGGGGACCCAAGCCCTGGACTCTGTCTCCTTCACTGTTGAACAAGGGCAGTCGGTGGCGATTCTTGGTTCCAACGGAGCCGGCAAATCGACACTGCTCGACCTGCTGCTCGGGTGGAACAAAGCCAGAGGCATCTCCCTTTTCGGCAAGGAGCTTACCGAATACGGACGCAAGGAACTGGGAAGAAATCTCGCCTTGGTACCCCAAAGCGAGCACTACAACTTCTCCTTCACCCTGCTTGAATACACACTCTTCGGACGCAGCCCCTACCTTTCCCAGATGGGCACACCGACAGAGGAGGATGCCGCAATCGCCGTGGAAGCACTGGGAGAAGTAGGACTGGAGGCCTATCAGGACCGTCCGATCACCAGCCTCTCCGGTGGGGAGCACCAGCTGCTGCTGCTGGCCCGCGCAATTGCCCAGCAAAGCCGGATTCTGCTGTTGGACGAACCGACCAGCGCCCTCGACCCTGCAAACCGGATGCGCGTCATCTCGATTCTCAAGAATCTCTTTGAGAAAGGAAAAACCCTGCTCTTCACCACGCACGATGCAAATTTGGCCTATGAGCTGGCCACCCATGTTGCCATGCTCAAGAAAGGTCGACTGCTCTGCTATGGACCCAAGGAGGAGACGGTGACATCAGAGATGCTCACCACCCTCTACGGAATACCTTTGAAAGTCGGGTCAATAGAGGGCAGGACGCTTATTTATTGAGCTCAAGGGGTACAAATGAAAACAATCGGACATCAAAGAGCCCCATATCGGTGAGTTTGTAGGTGGGTATCACCGGAAGCGACATGAAGCACAGGGTCATGAAGGGATCGATGTCCTTGCTGACATGAAGCTCACTGGTGGCGATTCGATGCAGGGTATCCAGATTCCTGGCTATTTCAGGTCCGTTTCCGGTGCTCATCAATCCTGCGACGGGTTGGGCGAAAAATGCAAGGATTCTCCCCTGCTTCGCAATCACCATACCGCCGCCGCTGCCGACCAGGTGCGATACACACAAACTCATGTCATCATCGTTGTCCCCTGCTACGATGATGTTGTGCGAATCGTGGGCGACGGAGGTTGCCATCGCCCCGCCTTTCAGACCATAGCCCCGAAGCAAGGCAAGTGCAACGTTTCCGGTCCCCTTGTGGCGCTCTATCACCGCCAGCTTCACAATATCCTGATTGGAATCATGCACCCACATTCCATCCACTACAGAAACCGTGGCCTCACCAGCTTCGGTGACCACGCCGCCGGGAACAATATCGATGACCCGGACGTGGGTGTCCGACAGCTTGAGTTTCAATCGCTCAGTGCTGAAACCCTTTACATCCATCCGTCCAAGCACCCGGTCATCGGGTGTGTTTGCATCAGGCTTGAGCATTTCTCCATCCTGGGCGACCAATTTGCCTCCGATATAGACCTGGTGCATCGTAAACTCCGTCAAATCGTTGCACAGGCAGAAATCAGCTCGAAGCCCGGGCGCAATCGCCCCCCTGTCACTGAGATGATAGCAATCACAGCTATTGATCGTGGCCATGCAGAGGGCTTCGATCGGATCCAGGCCCGCACCTACAGCAAGCCGGACATTGTTGTTGATATGGCCTTCACTGAGGATGCTCTTGGGTTGTCGGTCGTCGGTGCAGAACATGCACCGTCTGCTGTTGCGCTCGTTCACCCCGCCAAGCAGTCCAATCACATTGTTGCATGCAGAGCCTTCCCGAAGCATCACATACATGCCGCGTCGAACTCTCTCCTTAAGCTCCTCGGTCGTTTCGCACTCATGATCGGTTCTGATTCCGGCGGCGCAATAGGCATCCAAAACAGAACCATGAATGGCAGGACTATGACCGTCAATGATTTTTTTCGCTTTTTTTGCTTCCCGGATCTTGTCCAGCACCAGCGAGGAACCGTTGACGACCCCCGGATAATCCATCATCTCCCCCAGTCCGAGCACCCGCTCATGCTGCAAAGGTGCAACCAGATCGGCAGCGTGCATTACGGCTCCGCTGTGTTCGAAGGTGGTTGCAGGAACACAGGAAGGGACCATGAAAAAGGCCTGCAAAGCGATGTTTTCTGAGGCATCGAGCATGTAGGAAAGCCCGTCAAGCCCGCAGACGTTGCAAATTTCGTGCGGATCGGCGATGACTGTCGTCGTCCCGCAGGGAACGACAAGGTTGCTGAACTCTGCAGGCGTTGCATGACTGGACTCTATATGGACATGGCTGTCGATCAAGCCAGGAATCAAATAGCATCGCCGGGCATCCACCATCAAGCGGGCCCTTCCCTCCCCCGGTTGGGCATACCCGGTAAAATATCCTTCGCTTATCAGCACATCCGCTTCAAACCACTCTTTATTATACACATCCAAGACACGGGCATTGGTAATGCAGAGTTGGGCTTCTTTTCGTAGTGAGGCGGTCGCAATCACCTCGCTCAGCACATCCAAAGAATCCATAAGCTCTCCTTTTTGGCAACATATTGCAACGTATTTTTCTTAGTGTACCATCTCAACAGGAATCTTCAAGGAAAAAAGTGACGTTTTCCTGCTCCTCTTTTTAGATAATCCTAGAGATTTTTAAGTATATAGCAAAATTATCGAAATATATTTATCCACATTGCTGACAATGCACTGGTAAATTGGGTTAAATAACAAATCCGACGATTTTTCTGTACGAGATGCAACATTTGGGTATAGAATATTCATATTCAAAACATCTGCAAGGAGTGCATCGATGGAAAAGTTTTTCAAGCTCAAGGAACGAAAAACGACCGTCAAGACTGAAGTTATGGCAGGAATTACCACGTTCCTCACCATGGCTTACATTCTTGCCGTCAACCCTGGCATCCTTTCCGACGCCGGAATGGATTTCTCAAAGGTATTTGCAGCAACCGCCATTGCCTCTGCAATTGCCACCTTGGTCATGGCCCTTTTGGCCAACCTGCCGTTCGCCCTCGCCCCAGGCATGGGACTGAACGCCTTCCTCGCCTATACCGTCGTGTTGGGCATGGGATACAGCTGGCAGTTCGCGCTTACCGCAGTATTCGTGGAAGGTATCATCTTCCTGATTCTTACTGCAGCAAACATCCGCGAAGCCATCGTCAACAGCATCCCTGCAAACCTGAAGAGAGCAATCGGTGTTGGTATCGGCCTCTTCATCGCCTTCATCGGCATGCAGAATGCAGGTATCATCGTTGACGGCGCCACCTTGGTTTCCCTCAATGCCGACTGGTTCAAGGGAGCCCCCGGTCTTGCCATGATCGGTCTTCTGATCACCGGCGTCCTGCTCGCCTACAAGGTAAACGGCGCTCTCTTGATCGGTATCATCATCACCACGATTATCGGCATTCCTTTTGGAATCACCAAGTACGCCGGCGGTTCTTTTGTACCTCCCGCCCCCTACTTCTTCCCCTTTGAATTCTCCAACATCCTGAGCATCGACTTTGTCGTCATCATGTTCACCTTCCTCTTTGTTGACATGTTCGACACCGTTGGAACCCTGATCGGCTGCGCAACCAAGGCTGACATGATCCAGAAAGACGGCTCGATTCCCAACTGCAAGGAAGCCTTGTTTGCAGACGCAGTCGGAACAACCGTTGGTGCTATGCTTGGCACTTCCACGGTAACAACATTCGTAGAGTCTTCAGCCGGCGTCGTCGAGGGTGGCCGCACCGGTCTTACCGCACTGGTTGTGGCAATTCTGTTTGCTCTCTCGCTGTTCCTCGAACCGTTGTTCGGCTCGATTCCCAGTGCTGCCACCGCTCCTGCTTTGATCATCGTCGGTGTCATGATGATGAGCCCGGTCAAGGATATCGAATGGAGCGAGATGACCGAAGCAATCCCCGCCTTCCTCACCATGATTTTCATGATCGTTGCCTACAGCATCGCCGATGGTATCATGTTCGGTATCGTCTCCTACGTGCTGCTCAAGCTATTGACCAAGAAGACCGGCGAGATATCCAAGATGACTTGGGTTGTATTTGGCTTGTTCGTGCTCAAGATTGTCTTTGGCGCTCTCTAAAAGCTTTTAGCTCTGTTCTTATCGGACCTCCTGCATGGGAGGTCCTTACTTTTGCATCTACCCATCGCGAATCTTCTACGCTACAATAACAAGGCCAAGGAGCAATGGATGCGTACCAACCTTTTTTCTCTCGATACAAGCAAGACATACCTGGTCACCGGAGCAGCCGGTTTCATCGGGTTTCACCTGACCCGCAGGTTATTGGACCGAGGCTGTTCGGTCATCGGCCTTGACAATCTGAACGACTACTATGAAGTGAGTCTCAAAGAGGAGCGGTTGAGGCTGCTTGCCTGCGACAACTTCTACTTTTACAAGGCAGATCTTGCCGACAAGAAGGCGCTCGACGACATCTTTGCGACGCACACTATCGATTATGTCATCAATCTGGCGGCACAGGCTGGAGTAAGGTACAGCATCGACAATCCCTATGCATACCTCCAGTCGAACCTGGTTGGTTTTCTCAACATTTTGGAGGCCTGCCGCCACTATCAGGTCAAGCACCTTGTCTATGCCTCCTCCTCCTCGGTATATGGACTTAACAGCAAGATTCCCTACTCGACCCAAGACAAGGTGGACCATCCGGTGAGCCTCTATGCAGCGACGAAAAAATCGAATGAGCTGATGGCCCACGCCTATACGCATCTCTACCGGATTCCTTCCACGGGGCTGCGCTTCTTCACCGTCTACGGTCCCTTTGGGAGACCTGACATGGCCTACTTCTCCTTTGCCAAACGAATCATGGAAGGCAAGAGCATCAAGGTCTTCAATCACGGGGACATGTGGCGTGATTTCACCTATGTCGATGACATCATCACCGCCATCGAGCGAATCATCCCCAATCCTCCCGAGGAAAATGAGGCGAAAGACCGCTACAAAGTGTACAATATCGGCAACAACAAACCGGTCAGGTTGAATACGTTCATTGAGATTCTCGAGTCCTGCCTGGGCAGGGAAGCCGTCAAGGAATACCTGCCCATGCAAAGCGGGGATGTGTACCAAACCTATGCCGATGTCTCCGACCTCATGGAGGATTTCGATTTCAAGCCGGATACTCCTCTTGAACAAGGGCTTGCATCGTTCGTGAATTGGTTCAAGAGCTACTACCAGCTCTGATACAGCACCCCAGAAAAGGACTACACTCAAGAAAAGAAAAACAGCAACATTCTTTTCATAGTTTGCTGCATACCACCACAGTGACCAAGACACAAGAGAGCGACTCTGCTAGACTGTTCATATGTACGATGTCATCATCATTGGAGGTGGAGCAGCCGGTCTCTTTGCTGCCGCGAACCTCAAGACACACAACGGCTTGGTACTCGACCATTGTCCCGAAGTGGGCAGAAAACTGCTGATAACCGGCAGCGGTCAGTGCAATCTCACCAACACCCTGCCTACCGACTCTTTTCTCACCCATTTCGGCAGCAAGCAGCAACGCAACTTCCTGTTGCCGGCACTGCAGAACTTCACCACCAAAAACCTGTACGATTGGTTTGAACAACAAGGACTGCCTCTTCTCGTCCGCGAGGACGGCAAGGTGTTTCCCAAAAGCCTTGACGCCCGCGATGTACGCTCTTTTCTGATTCGGCTCTCCAAGGTGAAAATCATTACCAATGTACACATCACATCCATCACACCCTTGGAGCAAGGGTTTCTGATTGCAACAGCGAACGCAGCGTATGAGACAAGAAACCTCATTCTTGCCACCGGCGGCATGAGTTACCCGAGAACCGGCAGCGATGGAAGCGGCTATGAATTGGCCAAAACACTCGGACACAGCATTGTGCCTTTGAAACCAGGTCTGACTGCGATCAGCATCACCGACCATCCCTTCAGGCATCTGGCAGGAAACGCTGTACGCGATGCCTTCGTATCCTTCTACCACAGCGGCGAAAATGCTGCGTACGAGCAGAGACGAGGCGATGTCCTATTCACGCATGACGGTCTCTCCGGACCGGCGATTCTCAGCAGCTCCCGGCTCGTCAGGAAGCAGGATGTAATCAAGCTTTCCCTCATAAGCTCTGCAAGCCACGCCCAGGCCGAGCGATTGCTCCAGGGTGCACTCACTACGCCCAACAAGCTTGTCACCACAGTCCTGAAGGAAACCGGCATGGTTTCAAGCCTTGCCAGAACACTGATTGAAATGGCGGATATTGGAAACGATGCCACCACGGCAACCCTGGATAAGGCAAAGCGCAAAACATTGGTTTCACTGGCGAGCAGTCTTGAGCTTCACGTATCGAGTACGAAGGGTTTCCAGTCGGCAATGGTAACCAGCGGCGGGGTACATCTAGGAGAGGTCAATAGAAAGACCATGGAATCGAACAAGACCAAGGGCTTGTTCTTCTGCGGTGAGATGCTCGACTATGACGGAGAGAGCGGCGGATATAATCTACAGGCAGCCTTTAGTACTGCCTATCTCGCAGTACAGAGTGTACATTAGGAGGAATCTATGAATTTTTTATGGGCGACCATCACCGTTCGTGACATGGATGCAAGTCTGGACTTTTATCAGAATGTTGTAGGCCTGAGCCTGAACACACGGGTGAGAAGCAATGAGAGCACCGAACTGGCCTTTCTCGGTGGCGGACAGACACAAATCGAATTGATACATCACTCCAAGGGAGAGATTCAGGATATGGGAAAAGCCATCAGCCTCGGGTTCGCCGTCGACGATCTCGATGTAATGATGCAGAAGATTAAGGAGCAAGGCTTGGAGATCCATGAGGGCCCGTTTGCACCCAATCCACATATCCGATTCTTCTTTGTCCTCGACCCGAACGGTTTGAGAATCCAATTTGTTGAAAGACGCTAGCAAAACAGCGAGCCGGGATTTCTCCCGGCTCGTTTTCTCCCTATCTACAGGATACTGACTTATTTGATTCTCTTGGTTGCGGCCTCAAGCAGCTCATCCAACTTTACAGAAGGATTTTGGAACTTGGAGAGGAAAATCATGGCTGCGATGATGTACGGCTTGTAACTGGCTTCCTTGTAGAGTGGCACCAGGTAGCGGTCGAACACGGAAGCCTCAACCTCGCCTTCCTTGCAGGAGACTCCGGTGATGTCGGCAGGCAGGCAGTGCATGTACAGGGCCTTCCCTTCCTTGGTCAGCTTCATCAAATCCTCGGTGCAGGTCCATTCCTTGAACTTTGCGTTGTTTGCCAGGCAGGTCTTCTCAAGAGCCTTCAAGGCTTCCTGATCTCCATGCTCGACAATCTTGGTTCTCTCTTCCATTACCGCAAAGGGAGCCCAGCTCTTCGGATAGACGATGTCTGCATCCTTGAAAGCCTCGGCCATGGAGCCGACACGCTTGTAGGAACCACCGTTCTTCTTTGCATTCTCCTTGGCAATTTCCTCAACCTCGGGCATTACATTGTACCCCTCGGGGTGGGCAAGCACCACATCCATGCCGAAGCGGGTGAACAGGCCGATGATTCCCTGGGGAACCGAGAGCGGCTTGCCGTAGGAGGGACTGTAAGCCCAGGTCATGGCAATCTTCTTGCCCTTCAGGTTCTCGACTCCACCGAAGTGGTTGATGACGTGCAGCATGTCAGCCATGCTCTGGGTCGGGTGATCGATATCGCACTGGAGGTTCACCAAGGTGGGTCTCTGCTCAAGCACACCGTCGTCATAGCCATCCTGCACAGCCTGGGCAACGGTCTTCATGTAGGTATGGCCCTTGCCGATGTACATATCGTCGCGAATGCCGATGACGTCGGCCATGAAGCTGACCATGTTGGCAGTCTCGCGGACCGTCTCACCGTGGGCGATCTGACTGGTCTTCTCGTCCAAGTCCTGCACCTCGAGGCCAAGCAGGTTGCAGGCGCTGGCGAAACTGAAACGTGTTCGGGTGGAGTTGTCGCGGAATATCGAGATTCCAAGGCCACTATCAAACACTTTGGTGGAAATGTTGTTCTCGCGCAGGGCACGCAGAACTTCCGCTACCTGAAACACAGCTGCAATTTCGTCGTCGGACTCCTTCCAAGTATGGAAAAAGTCATTGAGATACATGTTGTCTGTTTTGAGGGTCTTCAGCTCCTCGATCATCTTCTTAATAGTGGCTTTGTCCTTCATGTTGTGAAACCTCCATTGGTTTTGTTCATAAAAAAAATCCAGACAAGGGCACTATACCATGACAAGGTGCCGCTGTCTAGATTTAATGTTGCAGTTTGTTGCAAGAATCCTTTAGATTCTTCCCATCTCCTTCAAGATTTTCTCCGGGGTAAAGGGCCAATTTCTCATCCATACACCAACTGCATCATGGATGGCGATGGCGATGGCGGGAGCAGCCCCGTTGGTGGCGATTTCGCTGATGGATTTGGCTCCGTAGGGCCCGACCTCATCATTGATATCAATCAAAACAGCCTTGAAATCCTCGGGCTTCTCACTGATCATGGGGACGCCGTAATCGCTGAGCGTCGGATTGAGGCACACCCCGTTCTCATCCAGGATCATCTGCTCATAGAGCGTATGGCCGATGGACTTGAGAACAGCGCCGTACATCTGGCAGAGCGCAAGCTCGGGGTTGATCGGAGTCCCTGCATCCTGAAGGGCATAGAACTTCTGCACCTTGAGCTGTCCCGTACGTACATTGACGGCAACTTGGGCGAAATGTGCACCATACGGGATGGAGTTGTGGTTGGTGGTGAAGGAAGCCTTGCCCATCACCTGTCCGCGTCCCGTTCCACTCAGGGCATCGTGACTGAGCTTTGCATAGCTGAGCGTCTTACCGGTCTTGGTGCTGTAAACCTCGCCTGGTGCACGAAGGATCAGGTCCTCGACACTCTCCTTCATTTGGTAGGCAGCCTCGTCAAGCAGGTTCTTCTTCAAATCCTGGGCAGCCTTGTAGGATGCACCTCCACTGAAGTAGGTACCGCTGGAAGCATAGGCTCCGGTGTCGAACGTACAGCTGTCGGTATCACCACTGGTGACCGTCACCCTGTCAAGCGGCACGCAGAACGCCTCGCTGATCATCTTAGCGCTGATGGTATCCAATCCGGTTCCCAAGTCCGCCCCACCACTGAATATCTGGAAGGTTCCATCGGTCAGCAGCTTGGCCCACGCATTGGAGTGGTCAAGTCCGGGAAGCCCGCTGCCCTGCTGGATCATGGCAAAGCCCTTGCCGATCTTCCAATCAGGATCGCTGGAAATCTCCTTTTTGCCCCACCCGATCATCTCTGCACCCTTGACCAATGCCTCGTTGAGACCACAGGAACCGACCGGCACAACATTGCCTTCACGCCCCTCTCCCAGCCCCTTGAGAATCTCGAGCATGTAGCCCGGTTCGACCTTGTTCTTCATGGCCATGTCGTAGTAGTCGACGCCAAGCTGCTCGGCAAGCTCGGCCATGCACATCATCAGCGCATAGCTGCCCTTTGGTGCACCGTAGCCCTGATAAGCTCCGGTGGGAGCGATATTGGTGTAGTAGGTGATGACATCGAACTTCATATTGTCGACTTTTAAAAGCGGCAGTGTCTTGGAGCATGCATTCATCGGAACCGTAAGGCAGTGGTTGCCATACGGTCCGGTATTGGCACGGACATCCATATAGACGGCAGTAATCGTGCCGTCCTTTTTCCCGCCCATCTTCACCGTCACCCGCATCGGATGGCGGGTGGAGTTGGCGATGAACTCCTCCTGCCGGGTATTGCGATAGTAAATGGGCTTGCCGGTGATCCAGGTGGCATAACCGACCAGATCCTCCACCAGAATATCCTGCTTGCTGCCGTAGCCGCCACCAATCCGTTCCTTGATGACACGAATCTTGTTCTCGGGAATCTGGCATACCCATGCAACAATGCGCCGAACGTGGTAAGGAACCTGGGTGGAGGCATGAAGCACCAGCCTTCCACCGTCGATCTTCGCATAACAGAGGTGCGGCTCGAGCGGAGTGCACTGAACCTGACTGGTCTGGTAGGTCCGTTCAACCACGGCATCAGCTTCCTTGAACCCCTTCTCCACATCACCGATATGCCCGTGGGCGGCACTGGCGATGTTGCGCCTGATATCACCGTGGAGGGGGAACTGATAGATTACTTTCCCATCCCGCACGTCGGCTTTCTTGTTGTACTCGTCCAAGTCCTTGGGAGCTCCCGAGCGATACTCAACAATGCCGTTGTGGATCAAGGGAGCACCTTCCTCCATCGCCTCCTCAACCGTCAGAACGGGTTTGAGGACCTCATACTCCACCTTGATTGCTGCACGTGCAGCAATTGCCTGCTCTTCAGTCTCAGCCACGACGGCCGCCACTCGATCCCCGACATGGCGAACCTTGCGGTTGAAAAGCCTGCGGTCGTGCGGGCTGGGTTCGGGATTGCCTTGACCTGCCTGCATATAAAACACATCGGGGCAGTTCTCATGGGTGATGATGGTGACAACACCCTCCATGAGCAGTGCTTCACTGGTGTCGATCTTGGTGATGTATGCATGGGCATAGGGACTGCGCAAAAGCACCATCGAGCAATAACCGGGGAGCACCCTGTCTTCGACGAAACATGGTTCGCCGGCAACAAGCTGGGGACCATCCACCTTTCCCTTGGGCTTGCCGACATAGGTCAGCTCATCACGGAAGGACGGGGAGATCTCACTCTTGTAGGAGCCGGTTTGCATACGCTCGACTGCAAGCTTGACCGCCAGATAGTAGTGTTCATACCCGGTATCGCGAATGAAAATACCACTGAGGACCTCATCAATCTGCTCTTTGGTGGGATTATCCACCCTCTCAAGCAACCAAGTCAGCAGCAAGGCGGCCGCGGGAGCATTGTAGGCACTCTGCACCACACCGGCATCGATCATGGCCTGCTGGATCACATTGAGGTTCCTGCTTGTTCCCAAGCCTTCGGCGGTACGGATGGCCGAGCCATCCGCCTGCAGGGCCAGTACAAGGTTCGCATACACGGGAACATCATTGAGAATGACGGTATCGCTCCCAGCGAAACCCTCCCGGTCGTCACTGTCGCGCACACTGCGGTATCCAAGGCGCACGAGGACCGAACGCAGGGATTCGGACGCTTCACAGGTGGTTGTATGTTTCTTCCCATTTACGGTAAAGACAAGCTTGTTCATTTTACGCCTCCTTTCAGAAACTCGGCAAAGAGCCCGCCGATGCCTTCACTGGCGATATAGCGTTTGTACTCTGCACTGCCGATGCTGTCATCTACGGCGGTAACGGCATGCTGGACAGCCAGCTGAACATCCTCGCGGGTGGTCAACTCACCGTTTTCGATTGCATTCTCCACACCGCTGAGGCGTTGCACCCCGCTGCCGTGCACTGCTGCAAACACCCGTACATGGTCGATGACCTGCTCGCTGTCCAAGGTCGCTCCGAATCCTACATGCACTGCACTGCGATTCTGCACACTGGTTGCATACCGTCTGGAGCCGACGAACCGAAGATCCTTGGAAAGGCTGACGGCAAGCAGGAGCGTACCGCTGAATTGATGATGATACGTATGATACTCCCTGATGGGGATGTTGTCCTCGCTGTACGCACCACCCTCGGTGAGGTTGGCGGTGAGCAAGCGGCAACGCGAAGCAAGCAATGCCGGGGCAAGATAGGAGTGGTCGCTCATCAAGGCGAGGTTGCCGCCGATCGTAGCCATGTTCCTGCGGGTGAAGGACCCACAGGTCAAGGCGGCTTCCTTGAGCCACCGGGGAACGAGAGGTGATGCAACCAGCTGCTGCAATGTCACCATGCTGCCGATGCGTAGGAAGGAACCTTCATCGGTGATGGTATCCAATCCAAGCTTAGCCAGGCTGATGGCACACTTTGCATCCACAGTGGAATTGAGCCGGTTGATCTCCGTCCCTCCGGCATACCAAACACTCTTGACCTTGTTGCGTTTCAGTCTGAGGGCATCTTCCGTATCCGTCGCAATGAGAAATTCCTGTATCATACAATCTCTCCTCTGGCAGCCTGGTCCATCATCCGCTTGCTGATGGCATTCGCCTTCTGAGCAAGCTCCATCTCGTCGTAGCCAACCAGCTGCCCGTGGTCGACTACAACCTTCCCGTTGATAATCGTGTAATCAGTATTGTGATTGGTTCCACAGAAAAGCAGACTGGCCACCGGGTCACTCTGGCTTCCTGCATAGGGAAGTGTTGAAACATCAAAAATTGCCAAGTCTGCAGCCCACCCTTTCTCAAGTCTTCCGACTTGGCCGAAGTTGAGCAGTTTTGCACCGCCTTCGGTTGCCATGGTGAAGGCCTGGGCGGCCGAAAGGGCATCGGAACCGTAGCGGACACGCTGAAGCAGCATCGCCTGACGAACTTCAGCAAGCATGTCGGAACTGTCATTGCTTGCACTTCCATCGACGGCAACCGCAACATTGATGCCCATGTCAAGCATCTCCTTGACCCTGCAGATGCCGCTGCCCAGTCTCATGTTCGAGGAAGGACAATGGGCGATATGCGTCTTGGTCTTTTGAAGAATCTTCAGTTCCTCATCATTGAAGTGGATGCCATGGGCATACCATACATCCTCTCCGACCAGGCCGCACTCCTGCATAAGCTGCAGCGGTCGCATGCCGTACATTTCCTGGCAGAAGTCTGCCTCGTCGTATGTCTCACACAGGTGGGTGTGGAGCCGAACCCCATACTTGCGGCCAAGTGCTGCAGTGCCCTTCATCAGGCTCTTGGTTACGCTGAAAGGACTGCAGGGGGCGAGTGCAATCTTGTGCATGGCATCGGGGGCTCTGTCATGGTATGTCTTGATGCAGCGCTCACTGTCACACAAAATTTCATCTTCAGTCTGAACGACACTGTCGGGAGGAAGCCCTCCATCCTTCTTGCTCAGGCTCATCGAACCTCGGGTCGGACTGAACCGCATGCCCAAAGTATCGGCAGCCTCGAACTGCAGCCCCATCAAATCCCCTTTGAAAGATCGGGGGTAGAGATAGTGATGGTCGGTGGTAAGCGTGCATCCGGTTTTCATCAGCTCGGCCATGGCCAAAAGCGAGGAGTGATAGATTGCATCCTCATCGACATATTTCCAAACCTCATAGAGGAATTTCAGCCAATCAAAAAGCTTTGCATTCTGCACAGCGGGGTGGTTGCGGGTAAGTGTCTGGTAAAAATGGTGATGGGTGTTCACCAAACCGGGAATCACCACATGCTTGGAACAATCAATTGTACGTACTTTCCCTGCAGCTTGCAGGTTCCCGGTAGGGGCGATGGCCTCTACCTTGTTCCCTACAATCAACAAATCGGCTCCATGGTACTGGGGACCATCGAACGTGGGTTGGAGGCAGTAAATATTTTTCAATAGAAGCGAGGAACTCATGCCTTCGAATCTCCTTTGATAGGCAGGATGCGGCTTTCCCCAACGTATTTGAGACTATGGTGAGCCGATCTTGCTGTAACTCGGCTTCGGCATGCGGGCTGTTCCGCAAGGAAGGTGTGGAGAGTAAGGGGTCCTATCCACTACCTTGGTTCTCTCGATGCAGCCTCTCAGGCAGAGCCCCTTCTGCATCTGAATCGCTGACTTCCATTGCCTATTGAATCATACAACGGAAGGATTCAAGCTTCAAACAGCCACAAGGCGGGTGCCCTGTGGCTGTAGTATACCATATCCTGCTTTCCGGTAAAACCGGAGAGCTTACTTCTTCTCCAACGAGTAGGGAAGCATCGCATAGAAAGCAGCACAAATCTCCAAATCATCGACACGGTTGATCTCATTGGGGGCATGTGCCTGGGATTCATCACCAGGGCCGAAGCCGATGGCGGGAATCTTGTGGCGGCCGGTGGTCGCAACCAGGTTGGTCGAGAAGGTCCACTTATCTACAACCGGTTTCTTGCCGAACAGGGCCACGTGGCCAGCCACACCGGCAATCACCAGCGGATGGTCGGCATCGATTTTCCAAGTCGGGAAGTACAACTCCTGGGAGTACTCCTTCTTGGTCCAGCCGATCTTCTCATAGTTGGGCATCTCAACGACGATGGCCGAGGGATCGTCCCCGGTTGCCTTGCTGATATAGTCACGAACCTGGCTGATGGCAAGATCTGCATCCTCACCCCAGGTCAAGCGGCGGTCGAGGTAGAGCATGGCGTAGTCGGCGACTGCACACTGGCTGGGACCCTTGACATCCATCTGGCTGACGGTGATGGTTCCCTTGCCGAGGAACTTCTCAGCATCGGGCTGCAAATCCTTGTTCAGCTGCTCAATGGCCAACGCTGCCTTCGCTGCCTTGTAGGCGGCGCTGACTCCGCGTTCTGGAGCGCTGCCGTGGCAGGAAATACCCTTGAGGATGACACGAATCTCCATACGGCCGCGATGTCCGCGGTAGAGGCGGCAACTGGTGGGCTCGGTGGAAACCACCAAATCGGGGCGGAAATTCTCTTCCTCGATCAGATACTTCCAACACATGCCGTCACAATCTTCCTCCATGACGGTGAAGGTGAAATACACGGTATACTCACCACCATAGCCGAGTTCCTTCAGGATGCGGCCGGCGGTGATCATGGAAGCGGCGCCGCCCTTCTGGTCGCTGGATCCGCGGCCCCACACCTTTCCATCCTTGATCTCCCCGCTGAACGGATCGAAATCCCAGTTCTTCAGGTTGCCGACTTCAACGGTATCGATATGTGCGTCGAAGGCGAGTTTCTTGGGACCATTGCCTACGCGGCCGATCACCGACCCAAGCCCATCGATGCGGACTTCGTCAAACCCGGCCTCTTCACACAGGGTGACGATAAGGCGGCAGACATCCTCTTCCTGGGAGCTGTAGCTCTTGACCTTTACCATTTTCGAGAGATTGAGAGCCGTGTAATCACGGTACTCGGCAGCCTTTGCCCTGATCTGTTCCTGAATTGTCATCTTGCATTTCCCCTTTGACCGTAGGTCATATCATCATCCTCGCCCGCTTAGGGAGCGATTGTATCCACTTTTTCCCATACGCGCTTGGCGACTTTGGCCGCCTCGGCGTAAATCCTTGGTACATCAAGGTGAGGGAACTGCCGGTTCTCCATCACCAGATTGCCATTCACCATGACGCTCTCGATACAGTTGCTGCTCATCCCCCATACAAAGTGGCTGGCGGCATTTGACGCCACCAAAGGAGTAGGAGCATGGTAGTCACAGATGACAAGGTCGGCCTTGCAGCCAGCCTCCACCTTTCCGAACTTACCGTCAAAGTATTTCTCCACCAAACGGTTGCCGCGGTTCAAGGCTGCAACGTAGTCGGAGGGCCACCAGGAACCACCTTGGTCCTTGTGCTTGAAGAATGCGAGTTTGAGCTCCTCAAACATATTGCCGCCGCAACCATCGGTACCGATGACCAGATTCTTCACCTTCTGAATATGCTTGCAGTATCCGACATGGTTGTTCATGTTGCTGCGGCCGTTGTGGGCGAAGAAACAGTCATGCTCGTTGAGCTTGTCGATCTCCCGTTCGTTGAGATGCAGGCCGTGCACCAACAGGGTGTTGTCGGTGAGCAGGTCAAAGGATTCCAGCCGGTCGATGATATCGGCGTTGTACTTGTGATGGCTGAACACCACATCATATTTGTCTTCGGCAACATGCAGATGCATGCCGGCCTTCGACTCGCGCATGGCTTCTCCCATCATCCTCAGCCCCTCATCGGGGATGGTGAAGGGAGCGTGGCCGCCGATCATGCCGCGAACCAGCGGCCTGTTTTTTGCAGCCATGGCAAATCGGAGATTCTCCGCCACTCCTGCCTCGACTTCCGCCATGCCGCCGTTGCGGTCGGTTACCTCATAGCAGGTGCTGCCGCGCACCCCGACTTCCTCCATGCCATTGGCTATGGTATCAAGACTTCCGGCGATATATGCGGGACTTGCATGGTGGTCTATGCAGGTGGTCGTTCCACTGGCGATTGCATCGATGGAGCAGATCAGGGAGCTGTAGTAGCAAGCTTCCTCATCCAAACCGCGGTCAAGACGCCACCACCACTCTTTCAGAACCTGGATGAAATCCTCCTGCACTCCTGAGGAAATCAACATGCCCCTGGAAAGTCCGCTGTAATAGTGGTGATGAGAACAGACGTTGCCTGGGATGACAGTCTTGTTCCTCCCGTCGATCACCTTGTCAGCCTTCAGGCCTACGGAGGCATCCTTGCCTACCTTGGTGATGACATCGTCAATTATGACGATATCCACACCTTCGGTCACGTCAAAAGGACTCTGGGTCTGCATGACTGTCGTATTGGTTATTATCGTTGTAGCCACATCACTCTCCTTTATGCTTCCACGCACCCGAGCAGGTAGCTGTAGGAAGTATAGATTTCCTCGATCAAGGCGGCCACCTCATCGGTAATGCCTTCCTCATCGCCGGTCAGGATTCCCTCCCCATCCAAGGAACAGTCATACACCTTTCCGTCGAGACGGATGATGATGTCCTCTCCCTCTGCATAGAAGCCGTTGTTCGTGGAGTTGTCAAAATCTTCCTTCAAGCTGAAGAGGGTAAACTTCTTGCGGTACGGACCGCCGTCGTATGGGCAGAAAGTCTCACAGTTGCCGCACTCATTGCAGTAAGCGTCGAGGTGAAGAATCTGGAACGGGTCGGCAAACACACCGGTGTTGCGGACATCAATGGCGACATTGGCACGGTTCGGGCAGACATCAACGCACTTGTTGCACAGGTATGAGCATTCAAGGCACCGCTCAGCCTCGGTGGCGGCGAAGTCGGCATCAGAAAACTGTTTGGAAACAAGAATCTTGCTCTTCTTCTCGGCGACTTCGGCAAAGAACTTGTTTTCATCATTCTCGAGCTCCAAGCGCTCTTCGTCGGTCATATCGTCCTCGTCGTCACAGTCGCAATCGTCCTCGCAGATGCACTCATGGTCGTGGTCGTGATCATGACCGCAATCGCAGTCTTCCTCCTCATCCTCGGGACCCAGCACCTTGTCAATGGCTGCCTCGACAGCACTTCGTGCACTGGCGATGCACCGCACCACGGTGGAAGGACCGCTTTGGACATCACCGATGACGTAGACGTTCTCGACCTCGGACTCCTTGGTCTCTTCATCTGCTTTCGGCCAACCCTTCTCATTCACCGGCACTCCGTACCAGGTGAGTCTTTCGGTATCCGCATGTTCACCGATGGCGGTGATCATGGTGTCGGCTTCGATGGTGAAGGTCTCTTGTGTTGCCACCGGTCTTCTTCTGCCGCTCGCATCCTTCTGTCCGAGTTCCATTTTTCTCACAGTAAGGATGTTGCCTTCAAACCTCTCAGGATTGGCGAGGAAGATGAATTGGATGTTCTCCTTCCTGGCTAGACCGTACTCCTCATGGTCGGCCGGCATCTCGGCCTCGGTACGGCGATAGATGACGGAAACTTTCTCAACCCCGGGAATGCGAAGAGCAGCACGGGCGCTGTCCATGGCGGTGTTTCCGCCGCCGACAACCACGACGTTCCTGCCAAGACTGATTGTGGATGGGTCCTTACGGAAAGCGGAGAGGAACGAAAGGGACTGCCTTACCCGGCTTCGGTCACCGGTCAAGGGAATATCGTTGTCCACTTCACTGCCGATGGCATAAAAGATGTATGAGAACCCCTGGTCCTTGAGAGCCTGAACAGTCATGACCTCGGTGTCGACACCAAAATGGAACTGCACCCCATGGGCCTTGATGAACTGGACATCGCTCTCAATGGCTTCAACGGGAAGCCTGAAGCCTGGAATGACATGCCTGACCACACCACCTGCACTCTCCTCCCTTTCAAAGACTGTAGTGTCGAAACCTGCACGAGCGAGGAAATATGCGGCAGAGAGGCCTGCTGGGCCGGCTCCTACCACAGCGGCCTTGATCAACGTCTTATCGGTCGGCCCTTCCCACAGCTGCTTGAAAGCCTCGAACCCATTCTCCACCGCAATGCGCTTCATATCGCGGATTTTCACCGCTCCTTCATAATCCATGCGGGTACAGTGAAGCTGGCACTGGTGGTCGCAGATGTGACTGGTTATAGCGGGAAGGGCGTTCTTGTCATAAATGAGGGCAAGTGCTTCACCATAGCGGCCTTGGCCTACCAGCTGGACATACTCCGGTACATCCTGATGGATGGGGCATGCCACCTGGCAGGGAGCCACATAGCAGTCAAACAGAGGAAGCTTCTCACCGATCTTGATCGTATCGTCGCCTCTGAAATCCTTCTCGATTTCGTTGAAGGAACCCGAACGGGCATCCGTTGACAGCTTCTCAATCTTGGCCAAGTCGATGCCGACCATGCCCCACGCCTTGCTCTTCTCAAGGATTTTTACCATCTGCGTAAGACGGGTGTACCCACCGGGCTTGAGCATATCGGTTGCCAGGGTGATCGGCCTGATACCGCTTTCAAAGAGCTGCTTGACCGTGAAAGCGGTAGCACCTCCGCTGTAGGAGATGGGCAGTTTTCCGGCAAACTCTTTGCTCAAAAGCGTTGCCACCGTAGTGGAGATTGGGAACAGTGAGCGGCCGGACATATACATCTCATTGCCGGGCAGGACGCCTTGGTCGTTTACCGAGCCCAGCGTATTGGTCAGCTTCACTCCAAAGCCGCGCCCTTCCTTCTTGGCGAGATTGACAAGGCGTGCAAGCATGGCGATGGCATCGCCGTACTGCAGGTCATGCTCGAAGTTTTCCCTGGTAAGAGTGATGTAGGTATAGCCAAGGTCGTCAAGAATCTTGCGGACTTGGTCGTAGCCGAGCAGCGTCGGGTTGAGCTTGACGAAGGTATCCACCTTCTTCTCGGTGAGCATATAGGTGCAGATGGCTTCGATTTCCTTTGGGGGACAGCCGTGCATGGTGCTCAATGTCGTGGAGGGGCTGATGTTGGCACTGATTTTGGTGCTCAGGCCCTTCATCTTCTTTTCCAGGCCTTCCCAAGGCGTTCCATCGAACAAGCCTTCATCGAACAGTGCTTCCATCTCGGAGAGATACTGATTGAACCGCTCATCCTTGCGGGCGTCGATCATACTGTCGATGTACTGCTGCATCTTCGCTGTCTTGATGCCTTCCAGGTTGTAACCGACCGACATATTGAAAATAAACGAAGGCTTTTCGAACTTGCCCTTGTGCATGGCGGCTTCCAGCATGTGGAGGATGATCCATGCCTTGGCATATTCATCCCAAGCCTTGGGGAGGGTGAACTCGGTCGACCACTCAACATTGTAGGCTTCATCACGGGCGTCGATGCACGGCTTGTCGATCTCCAAGGTATCCATGACCTGTACAGTCTTGAGCTCCATGAACCGACCACCAACCAAATAGCTGGCAATGATGTTCTGGGCAAGCTGGGTATGGGGACCGGCGGCGGGACCAAGGGCTGTACTGCAGCTTTGGCCGAACACCTTGATGCTTTTTTTCCCTGAATCCTGATAGAATTGCTCTTCGGCAATGCCAAAAATGGAATGATGGTTTCGGTATTCACCGATAATACGACTGATTAGTTCCGAGAAGGGAACGGGGCGCATGATATCTCCCATACTTACTCCTTCCTATAGGGTTGGTCGGGCATGCGGCCCGACCCTTATTCATTCTAATCCAGATTGGAGAGAAGTCAATAAAATTTGCAACATTTCGCAACAAATAGTGTGTCATTGGATTGGAATTCCTGATACGGCAACGATTGCCGATTCCCCACCCTTCGGTATCCATATTGGATGCCCGACTAAGGGGAAAAGTTAAAAACAGTCTTTCGAAAATCGTACTTTTCGAAAAATTTATAAGTACATACTACTACTTAACGCAAATTATATTCCAAAAATTCAACTTTCACGAATTATCGCTTTACATTTTACTTCTTTACGGTATACTTGATTAATCTGAAAAAGCAACAAAGTGTCACCACGGAGGATAAGACATGCTGATCAATTTGAATGTCAATGAAGAAGTACGGGCAAGGAATATCAAACGCTGCAAGGAAAAGGGAATCCTGCTCCCCACGTTCAAACAGATGGTGGATCCCTCTACCGTACCTGAGGATATCAAGGCAAAACTCTCCCATGTAGGTCTTTGGGATGTTGACAACTCCAACCTCTTCAGGATTACCTGGAAGAACGAACCCACCAAGACCGGCGGTACCTTCGGCGGTGTAAACTATATTGAGGTTCCCCATGAACTTACCGGCGTCAAAGCCCGTATTCTCGCCCTCGTCGGCAAGTGGTTCCCCACCGGAGCACACAAAGTCGGTGCAACCTATGGTTGTCTAGCCCCTGCTTTGGTCAGCGGCAACTTCGACTCGGTGAATCAGCAGGCTGTATGGCCGTCCACCGGCAACTACTGCCGCGGTGGTGCCTACAACAGCGCCCTTTTGGGCTGCCAGTCCATCGCCATTCTTCCCGAGGAAATGAGCCAGGAACGCTTCAACTGGCTGAAGACCGTCGCCGGTGAAATCATCGCAACCCCCGGCTGTGAATCAAACGTCAAGGAAATCTTCGACAAGTGCCATGAGCTGGATGCAGAGCGTGGTGCACATATCGTAATCTTCAATCAGTTCGAAGAGTTTGGAAACTATCTGTGGCACTATACCGTAACCGGTGGCTCCATCCTCGAAGTGCTTCAGAAAGATGAGAAAGTTGCAGATGAGAATGTACGGGGCTTTGTTTCCGCAACAGGTTCGGGCGGAACGCTTGCAGCCGGAGATGCACTGAAAGATAAGTATCCCCACCTCAAGATCGCCGCCAGTGAAGCGCTGCAATGCCCCACCCTGCTGCGCAACGGTTTCGGCGGTCATAGAATCGAAGGCATCGGGGACAAGCATGTACCTTGGGTCCACAACGTGAAGAACACCGACATGGTCATCGCCGTCGACGATCAGGACTGTATGGATGTCTACCGTCTCTTCAATGAGCCGGCGGGTATTGAGTACCTGAAGAAGATGGGTGTAAGCGAAGAAGATATTGCGAACCTTCCCCTGTACGGCATCAGCGGAATCGCCAATGTATTGGCTTCCATCAAAATGGCCAAATATTATGAACTCGAAGCCGACGACGTCATTTTCACAGTGCTGACGGACAGTTCGGAGATGTACACCTCCCGCTTGGCTGAACAGACCGAAATCCAGGGTGCCTTTGATGAGTACGCTGCAGTGCGTGCACTGGCCGGCTGCCTGCACCACCAGTCGATCGACGGAGCTCTTGAGCTTACCTACTATGAAAGACTGCGCATCCACAACCTCAAGTACTATACCTGGGTCGAGCAGCAGGGCAAGACGTATGAAGAAATCAACGCACAGTGGTACGACAAGAACTATTGGAAGCAGATTCCTGCCTACGCCGAGCAGATTGATGCTATGATTGAGGCATTCAACAAGGAAGTGCTGGCCAAATAAACCAGTCTAGACAATCCATGCCGGGCCTTGCGTCCGGCATTTTTTCTTAACGGAGGATGTATGCGTTTTACCTACGAGTGCTGTGACTGCCACAGCGTGTATGAAACGAATGAAGTGTTTTATCAGTGCCCGAAGTGTGCCAAGGACAATGACGGCAAATCATTTCCGAAGGGAAATGTCATCGTCAAGCTCAATAGTGAGGACCTGAAGGCCCTTGGAAGCAAAGAGCATGTAAGCATGTTTGATTTCTTTCCCTATCCCGTACCCACGAGCGAAGTATATCCGGTAGGCGGCACCCCGCTTGCAAAGCCGCTTCGTCTTGGCAAAAAGTACGGTCTTGCAAACCTGAGCTGCAAGCTGGACAGCGCCTTGCCTTCCGGTTCCTTCAAGGACAGGGCAAGCCAACTGATCGCCGCCCAAGCCATCGCGCACAAGCAGAACAAGATCGCCTTGGCTTCAACGGGCAATGCAGGAGCGGCCATGAGCTGTGCCGGAGCTGCATATGGACTGGAAATAATCCTGTTCGTTCCCGCCACGGCTCCGGTCAACAAGCTGATGCAGAGCGTGCTCTACGGAGCCACGGTGGTCCCTGTGAAAGGTTCGTATGATGATGCATTCGCACTCTCGATCGCCTACACCAAAAAGTTTGGAGGGATCAACCGCAATACAGCCTACAACCCGATGACCATCGAGGGCAAGAAGAGCATCTCCATTGAGCTGTTTGAGCAACTGGGACGCAGTGTGCCCGATGTCGTCTATGTCCCCGTCGGCGACGGCTGCATCTACGCCGGCGTATACAAGGGATTCTACGACTTGAAGCAGGCCGGGCTCATCGAGAAAATCCCCCATATTGTTTGTGCACAGAGCAAGCAGAGCAATGCCATCAGCAGGGCATGGAAAACCGGTGATTTCTCCAACCTTGCAAAAGCCACCACCCGTGCCGACTCCATCAGTGTGGAAAGCCCGGCAAACGGCCGCATGGCGGTCCGGTACATCAAGGAAAGCGAAGGCTGGGCCACCGAGGTGGACGACAAGCAGATACTTGCCGCTCAGCTTGAGCTGGCCAAGGAGGCAGGCATTTTCGTCGAGCCGGCGGCAGCATGTGCCTGGGCTGCCCTTACGGTGGACAGTGAAATGCTCATCAAACGCTTTGGAGCCAATGTGAATGTGTGCACCTTGCTCACCGGCAGCGGCTTCAAGGACATGGCGGTGTTCCAAGGAACGGTTTCCATTCCCGAAGCAATCGAGAACAGCGTAGAAGCTGTAGAGAATCGCTTCAAGTAGAACAAGGGATGGAGCAATTCATGCTGCTTGCTCCATTCACCTTTGACAAAAGGCCCCGCTTGCAGTACCTTTTATGCTGTGATGAGGAGATTCGCATGCAGAACTTTCTAATCGGTCTTGGAATTGGAGTAGTACTGGCCATCGTCCTCGTGGTGATCATGTCCACCAAACGGCATCGGGAGATCCTTGCCACCAACAAGGAAACCGAGCGGCTGAAGCGGATGCTGACCGACCGCATGGATTTGGAGAGTGAAGGACTTGCCAAGTTGAAAGAGCAGAACGAAGAGCTGAAAAAGCAAAATGAGAATCTACGCATCAGTTTGAGCACGTACTCGCAGAAGCCCGGTCGCAAGGAAGTTGCACGGCTTCAGATTTACCAACTTGCAGTAGACCGTCTCACCATCAACAGTCCCGGCTTCGGGGCAGCCTGGCAGGCAGCGTTGAAGGAGAGCGAGAACGAGTTCCAGAAAACGTATGTCGGGGTGCAGCCGTTCATCAAGCGTTTGATTCCGATCAAGACCGATGCAACAGTACTTCCTCAGACGGTGGAGACACAAGAGCAATAAGTATCGGCCGAAATGGTGGAACAGGTAGACACAAGGGACTTAAAATCCCTTGCTCGCAAGGGCGTACGGGTTCAAGTCCCGTTTTCGGCAAAACTTTTATTACATAATTATATATTATAATGATTTAAAAATGTACATACAAGTATAAGTGTACTTTTATGTACATTTTTTCATTATGAGAGGTGCCCCATTTCCAAGCTTTTTTGCCACAGCTTCTCTGCTACTGATTGGTCAAGCGCATGCGGTGCAGGAATCTCAAGCGTGGTGAAATTAAAAAACTTTCCTGTTGTTTCTTTTACCTCATCCGACACTCCCAGATAGTAGAGCGCCTCTGCCGACAAGCGGGGAGAGCGGGTTGACGGGTTAATCATGTGATGCTTGAAGAATCTGTACAGCCGTCCATTGTTCTCCCCCATGTTGGTAAGGACATCACCGGGGTGCATTGCATTGACCGTAACGGTGCTGCCTGCAAAAACCCGGCTGAAGGGGAACAAGGAGAGCAGTTGGGCGGTCTTGGCCGAACCATAGCTTTTGAGTCCTGTATAGTGCTGTTTCTTCCAAGCCAGGTCGTCAAGCCTTAATCCAGATAAGGCAAACCGGTGCCCCTCCGAGTTCACATAGAGCACCCTGGTCTCACCCTGCGCCATCAGCTTGTCCTGCAGCTTGTAGGTGATGATGAACGGGGCTAGGTAGTTCACTTGAAACACTTCTTCAATACCGTCGCCGGTGAAGCGCTTGTGCGTGTTGTACACCCCGGCGTTGTGAATGAGGACACTGATCTTTTGGTCGAGCGAAGCTAAATAATCAGAAGCAGCATGAATATCTTTCAGATTAGAAAAATCAGCGATGAAATACGTGTAATCACCCTTGAAATCCCGCTCAAGCTCTGCTTTCAGCTTCTCTGATTTCTCTTTGTCTCGATTGATCAACAACAGGTCGGCACCGTGGCTTGCATAGAGTTTTGCCGTCTCGTATCCGATACCCGAGGTGGCACCGGTAATGACGACCAACCGACCAGAAAATTCCTTGGATTCCTGCTTGGGCACTGCCTTGTTGTTTTTCAGCATCGCACTGATATTCGACCACTGGTACTGTTTCCAATAGGGATTCTTCATAGACAGCCTCAACCAAACTTCTTGTGCATGAACTTGCGATACATCCTGTTGAACCTGGGGATATTGTCGAAAATATCCCCCCAAAGGTCGTAGTAATCGCGTTGCTCGATGATCTTGCCTTTCTCATCGATGGTTACCCTGCTGCATCCATAAATGGACGAGTTCGGATACTTCTTGAAGCTCAGGCTCATCTCCCACTCCATGAAAATG
This sequence comes from Sphaerochaeta sp. UBA5849, assembly GCA_002432715.1. Lineage (GTDB taxonomy): Bacteria > Spirochaetota > Spirochaetia > Sphaerochaetales > Sphaerochaetaceae > Sphaerochaeta. Next base: position 67,971 of record DJGJ01000035.1, read on the forward strand.
ATGTTGCCGTTTGAGGCAGTGTTCTTCACATCCATCTTCAGGTTGTTCGAACGGGCGATCAGGCGCTCGGTCATTGCTTTGAACTCTTCTATGCCGTGAATCGTTTGCACAGTGTCACAGAAATAGATATCCTTGGAATAATAGGGAAGGATATGTGACCAGTCAGGTTTACCTTCCGTATTATAGATATTGGTCCACAGGTTCTTCAGATGCTCTTTGCTCTGGATTGCATAGTCCATAAGATGCCATCCTCTCTTGAGCTTCATTTATACCATGACTTTCAATAAATCCTGAATAAAAACCATAAAAGCCCTGCAACATCAGATGTTGGCAGGGCTCGTGAAAGGGAAATCATCCCCGGCATCAGTGCATTTTCTTGACTATCACCTCTGCAGCCTTAACCAAGGGATAGGCAGCAGGAGAACCGGTGAGCAATGGCTGGGTACCGATTTGCATGGTCAACAGCTGCTTGACTGTTACGCGATTCTGAATCAAAAAGCCAATGGCATTGGTGAGTTCGCCGGTGCTCGCTCCTCCATAAACTTCAGCACCTAAAATCATACCACAGTCACTGGCAACAATCAGCTTGACCATCTGTTTGTGGGAGTGCTCCAAATTACCTGGATGAGTATCCATTCCAGTGAAGCTTCCGCAAATGACAGAAAAATTATTGTAAATTTTCAACCTTGTGTATACCCATTCCATTTTTATACACAATTGTGAATATCCAAATTGACAAAAGACGCATCAACCTCTAGATTGAAGGGAACATTTGGGAAAGGTGTCATGCAAAACAATACAACAGAGAAAAAGTTCACCAAGGAAGAGCTCATTGCCCAAGAGTTGCTGGACAAGAAAGAATCAGACAGCAAGCTTCGAGAGTACTCAGGTCCGCTTGGAACAGTAATAACTGGCTTATTCCTTCTTTGGTCTGTATTTCAAGTGTATGCAAATACCATCGGCATCATCGATGCTATGTCTCTGAGGACCTGGCACCTCCTGTTTCTCATGCTCTTCACGTTTCTCTTGTTTCCAACCTACCCTTCCGAAAACCGAAAACGCGCCCTTCCACCTGTCTGGGATATGGTATTGCTGGCAATACTCGGCGTCAGCTTTGCCTATCTCTTGAAAAATTACATCCCGGTTGCCAAACGAGGCGGATATCTGATCAGTCTCGATATTTGGGTTGCAGGCATCATCATGGTTCTCATCTTTGAAGCCGGGCGGCGGGCATGTAAAAACCTTGCCATCCTTGGATTGATATTCCTGCTCTACAACTTCCTGGGCAAGTGGATCCCCGGAGATCTCGGCCATGTCGGATTCAGCGTCAAACGGGTACTCAACCACATGATTTGGGGCAGCCAGGGGATCTTTGGCGTAGGAATAGGGGTGAGTGCCACCTACATTTTCCTTTTCGTGCTCTTCGGAGCTTACTTGAAATACAGTGGATTCAGCCAATTCATCAACGACATCTCCCTGACGTTGGTAGGGAGAACTGCCGGAGGACCTGCAAAAGTTGCGGTGCTGGCCAGTGCTCTTTTGGGCATGATCAATGGATCGGCCATAGCCAATGTGGCTACAACTGGAACAATCACCATCCCCATGATGAAGAAAACCGGCTATAAGAAGGAGTTTGCAGCCGCAGTCGAAGCAGTTGCTTCCACCGGCGGGCAGTTTGCACCTCCCATCATGGGCGCCGTTGGCTTTGTCATGGCGGAATTCATGGGAGTAAGTTACACAAAAGTCTTGCTTGCAGCGTGCATCCCGGCATTTCTCTACTACCTTACCCTCCTGTTTGCGGTTCACTTCGAAGCAAAAAGACTCGGCCTCTCCGGTTTGAGCAAAGAAAACATTCCCAACGCCATGGTGGTTCTGAAAAAGCAAGGTCATCTGATTATTCCTTTGGTAGTCCTAATCGGCTTGCTCAGCTTTGGATTCACCCCGCTGTTTGGTGCCGTAGTTGCAATATTTGCCACCATCGGCGCCTCATGGCTCCGCAAGGATACAAGAATGACTTGGTCTGTTATTGTACAAGCCACAGTCGAAGGTGCGCGTTCAGCCATAGCGGTGGGGATGAGCTGTGCAATCATCGGGGTGATCATTGGAACGGTGTCCCTGACAGGGCTGGGTCTGAACTTCGGATACATCATCCTCAGGATTGTTGGAGAGGGCCAGTTGTATCTCGGCGGCTTGATGGTCATGATCATGAGCATCGTCCTCGGCATGGGAGTTCCCGGAGTTGCAGCGTATGTCATCGTATCGACAGTCTCCGTTCCCGTCCTTATCCAGGCCGGAGCAATTCCCATGGCCGCTCATATGTTCTGTCTTATTTATGCATGCCTGTCCAACATAACTCCTCCCGTGGCAATGAGCAGTTATGTTGCAAGCGGCATTGCCGGCTCCGACCAGACAAAGACCAGCCTTATTGCGGTAAAAATCGGGCTCACCGGGTTCATCCTTCCCTTCTTCTTTTTGGACAACCCCATTCTCTTGCTGGGAAGTACGGAAGGGGTTCCCCTGCTCACAACCCTGAGGGCTCTGCTTACCTCTTCAATCGGGGTCATCGCCCTTTCCTCAGGCCTGCAGGGGTACCTGCTGCGCAAGCTGAATCTCATTGAACGCCTAGTCATGGTTGCAGCCGGCCTTTTATTCATCGAAACCGGACTGGTTACCGACTTGGTTGCAATCTTGCTCGTAGGAGTCATTTTGACTTTCCAATATTTGCAGAAGAGATCACAACCCAAGGAGAAAATCGCATGAAAAAGTATGGAGCACTACTGCTGGCTGTCACCCTGCTCGTCCCAAGCCTGCTGTTTGCCGCAGGCGCCAAGGAAGGAGCAGCCCAGCCTGTCAAGAAAACAGTCATCAACTTCCCCACCGCGGCAACTACCGGAGCCGTGTACCCGCTTGGATCGGCAATGGCCAACCTGTGGAACACCAAGCTGGAGAACGTCAGGGTCAGTGCCCAAGCCAGTGCCGGAGGAATCGCAAACCTGAATATGATCGCCGATGGCGAAGCCCAGCTGGGAGTTGCCGTTACGTCCATCATGTATGAATCCTTTCACGGTATCGGAGCATTCGAGGGAAGACCCAACCCCAATCTCAGAGTGATGATCGGCTTGTACGCCAACCCAAACCAAGTGGTTGTCACACAGAACAGCGGCATCAATTCGCTTGCAGATCTCAGCGGCAAGCGATTCGCTTCAGGAGCTCCAGGGTCGACGACGGAAGTGGAGACCAGCCTGCACCTCAAGACCAGCGGAGTCAACTATCCTGATGGGCTGAGAGTCCAGTATGTCGGATTCACCGAAGCAATCGACCTGATGCGCAACAAGCAGCTGGACGGGGCTTGGATCATGGCCGGAATTCCCAATGCTGCAGTTACCGAAATGCTTTCAACGGCCGGCGGCAAATTGCTCAGCCTCGACATGGACCTGATCAAAAAGCTGCAGCAAACCTATCCTTGGTACGGCGCCTACACCATTCCCGCCGGCACCTATCCCGGCCAGACAGCCGACGTGCTGACTTCGGCAATCAAGATCACCGTCTGCACCGATGCACGTGTCGATGCCGATGTTGTGTACGACATGACCAAGACGTTCTGGGAAAACTTCGAGGAATTGAAAGCCACCCAGGCTCCATTGAAGCAGGTCAATCCCAAGGAAGCAGTCAAGGATTTGGCGGGGCTTCCCTTGCACGAGGGTGCTGCACGCTACTACCGCGAAATTGGGTTGCTGTAAACCTGATGCATCCACCAAAGCCGGGGTTGTTCAATCCCGGCTTTTTTGTTTGCCCTGTTTTGGCAAAAGAACTTGACTCATGGCAGACTGGTATGCATGCTCGAAGTATGGAAGATGGATTCTTTACCGAGCTCGGATTCTCACAGCGCCAACGTTTGGATATTGAGATGGCAGCTTTGCAGTATTGTAAGGGTAAGCAGGATGCAACCATGAAGGCAACATTTCGTGAAGCCATCAAAATGCGGGACGAGAAAACCGCAGGGACCATCCTCTTTGAAGGATTGCAGGCCTTTGGCCCGCTGTATCCCCTGCACCTTATCCATACCTGTTATGATAGTGTCTGCTCTCTCTATGATGAGCTATCCATTGAACCTGCAATTCGCTTGGATACCTTGGCGGATATCAAGCTCTGGACACAGACCTATGCCGATTCACATGGCCTGGAGACCGGGTTGACCCAGGTTTTTTGGATCGCCCGCCATCTGTGTGCAAGGATCCTGAGGCTGGGGAGGCTGCAATTTGAGCCAGCATGCCTCAAAGCCCCATTTCGCATCTATCGAGTAGAAGACAGTGCCAGGCTCGTCACCATTGCTGAAGCGAACCTGGCATGTGACGCAAACGGGTATTGTACCGATGAAGAGAAATCCTCTTTCATCACTACCCTTGCGGAGGATGGGCTCATGCTGCAAGCACATGTGGTGGACGGCAGGCAAGGAAATGTGGCAGCAAAGCCCACCCTGTTTGACAAAGCTGCATTGCACTGTATCGCTGACGCCACTACTGAAGTATTGCACCTGCACATACCAGCCGGTGAGCGGCTTATCGGTAATGCAGTGGATGCGTCGCTTACACAGGCAAAAGCTTTCTTTCCAGCACATCGGGTGGTGGTCTGCACCTCTTGGTTGCTCGACCCGGCCTTGTCTCTGGTTGCAGGCAAAGAGAGCAATATTGTACAGTTCATGGAGCGTTTCTCCAAATTCCCCGTTCCCTTCCAGACTCCGCAGATTTTCGAACGGGTCTTTGGCTTCACAGCCACAGCAGAGGATATTCCACAGTGGAAGGCAACAACCACACTGCAGCGCTCCATACAAAGAGCACTCTGTGAGGGAGTCACCTTCCGTACCATGGGTGGATATTTCTTGCTCGAATAACCAATCCAGTCATATACTGGACACATAGGGAAATGTGTCGTCATTCATCATCATGTGTTTTTGCATAAGGTCGGCATATGAGAAGTACACCCGTGTCACTCGCTTTGGTGTTTCTCGCAGTAGTGTGTTGTGGATGGTTTGGTTCATGCGAACTCGAAGCCGGTCCCGACCAGATGGAGTCTCCTCCATTGACTGGAGATGATTCCCAAATTTTCCCCGATGGAGCGCCAAATCCAGCAAACTCAATGTTTTTGATGCATACCCAGTACACCACGGAATCGAATGCAACTATTTATTTCAAGCCGCTTTCCTCATTGCAGGCCGATTCCTATACCATTGAGTGCTCAACGGATGGAGTCACCTTTCAGGACTTCCTGCGCCAGGGACAAGTGCTCACGGTCACAACGCAGGATGCCATCGGCATCGACGTCGCGCTTACAGAAAGCCTGTACTTTCGACTAAGAATTCAAGGCGGGCCCTATGATGGGAACCACACCAATACCATGTATGCCCGCCATGCCCCACAAGGAGGTTATTTACAACGCTGGTCGCGGAATACTGCAATGCAGCTTACCGGGGTGAGTGCACCGCTCGCCGGACACGGCATCGAGGTGGAGGTGGAAATCAGAGACTATGTGAGTGCAACTGATTTTTCTCTCAATTCCGTCCTGCCCGATGCAATTGGATCTTGGACATGGTATCGGATCAATCCATTGAATTTTGATGAGAAAACACTCATCGAAGGTGCAAACGCTTCTTCCTATACCACCATGCAGGATGACATCGGCTGCCTCATCATGGTCGAAGCTCAAGGTGATGATACCGACTTCTACGGCTTGGATCGCATCATGACGGTCGAGCCGGTTCAGTGACCCTTCAGATACTCACACACCTTCCCTATCGCCACCTTCTCTTCTCGGATGCAGTTCGGCTCCAGAATGCTTGGGTTTTGAACCGAGGATTCTGTAAGCTTTCTCTTCGCACCGACAAAGTTGCCTACCGACACCCGTCTCATAATTCCCCGAACATCCAAGTCGGTTTGATGACTGCAGGTAGGATGCTCGCACAACTGGCAGCGCCTTGCTTCTTGCATTATTGCACGCTGTTCAGGCTCAACTGAAGCATACAACTGCTCACAGGTGAAGGGAGCTTGTATCAGATGGACGTACTCTTTCCTTGAACTGTCATAAACAAACGGTTTAAGACCGCGTTTGGAGAGTACTGCATTCGCAGCAGCGATGCCGCTGGTCGTGACAGTGGGCGTTCCGGTGCCCATTATCGTTGACTCGCCGCAGCAGAACAGGGTATCCCAATCTGTTCTGATGTGCTGACGCTTGAACATGTGGTTGCCCAGCTTTTGCTTGGGTCCTGCCACCGCTCCTCCGTTCTTCAGCGTAAATCGCTGGATGGTTCTCGGACTTGCAAGCTCTGCATGCCTGAGGTGCTCCCTGATTGAAGGAAACCGTTTTTCAAGCACTGCAAGCAGCCGCTCAATTTCTTGCTTTTTCCTTTGCTGGTATGCCTTCTGGTCAAGCGCATCCCATGACCCGAACGAAGGTCCGATGGCAAGGATGATATGCTCATCATCTGCGCAGATGGTCCTGTCATCGACGCTGGGGATGTAGGCTGTAACCTCTTGTTCATCCAAGGCATCGGGTCGGCCGACCAACATCTCAACTGCCAGCGTCAGCTCATCAACAACATCTTTATCGACCAGTGTATACAAAACTACACTTGGATAAGTCGGTTCCTGCTTCTGCGCCCAGCTTCGCTGCTGTTCGGTGGTTTCATTGTGCGGCAACAACTTCCCGTAGAGGTTCCAGACAGTACCGCTGTAGATGATTTGGTCAGCTGTATGCACCGTTCCATCATCAAGCAGCACCCCGCCGGGTTTTCCTTGGTTGAAGAGTATCGAGACTACCTCACGCTCCGCCATCATTGTCGAGCCATGTTCTTCTATCACTTTTTCCAACGCTCCGGTCAAAAAGAGTGTTGATCCCGCAGGATAGTAGCTGCCCCCGACATGGTTGTCGACGAACATCACCGATGCAAGAATCGCCGGACTTTCCTCTACTGTCACATAGCAGTAAGTGGAGGTAAGCTTGTCAAAGAAGTTGAAAATCGCCTTATCGGTAAAATACTTGGAAAGCAGCGCCTCAGCGCTGATATTCAAATAAGAGAGAAACCGGATATAGGAAAGAGGATGGTGCAGCAGGGATTTGAGAGCTGCCTTCTTGTCCACTTCGTCAGGGGTGGTGTAGGAGGGATTCTCCACCATGACATGCTCGTACAGCTTACCCATGTCCGCATAAAAACGCACAAGGCTCTCCCGTTGGCCGGGAAACAGGGCGGCGACTTCGTCGATAAATCGGGAGATGTCGGGGAAAAATCTCACTTTTCTGCCATCGTAATGGACACAATAGAGCAATTCATGCTGGATCATGGTGATGCTCTCCTCAAGACAATTGAAGAGGAACCGATGGGCATTGAAGCCCTTCTCCCCCCAGCCGAAGAGCATGGACGAGCCTTGGTCAAAGATTGCATCCCCGCGTTTGAAGGCGCCGCAACTTCCACCCGGACAATATGCTTTATCGATAGTGGCGACGTTCAAACCACGTTTTGCCAATAAAGAGGCCGCACTCAGTCCGCTCAGACCTGCTCCGATCACCAGTACATCAAAATGCATCACACCCCCCTTGATCAATACGACTCATTCGCCAATACAGCAGCACAAAAATCTTTCAATCGCCTTGCATCCTGCTCCAAGGTATCCTTTGATGGATTCACAAAGGAAATCTCACCCCGCACATGGCCATCGGTCTTGATTTTCTTCATGGTGGAAAAGCACTTGGAAACATCTCCACCACTGCAATCGGCGATGAGATACAGATCCTTTTGCGTAAACGAGGCTTGTTTCAGATATGAATACATCGGAGCGCTCACGCCTCCAGCCCAAACCGGGGTGGCAAGCAACACGACATCATACTTGCTCAAGTCAGGAAGTGGTTCCTTGAATGCAAGCCGCCGATGAAAAACAGCATCCCTGCCGGCAACGAAATACTTTGCAAAGCCCTTGGTGGGATAGTGGTTGCGGGGTTGCAATGCATACACATCGCAATGCAACAGCTGCTCCAACTGTTCGGCTATAAACCGGGTATGTCCCTCAAGTGAATAGTACATAAGAATGCGCTCCATGCAACGCCTCCAGTCATGTATTTGAGTGTATCACGCCCGCTTCAAGCCATCCATCAGGGAATGCCGGACTTGCAACAATACAGTGAAGCGGATATAACGGGTGCATGCAAACCATGATTCCCCATCTCATAGACTCCCATTTTCACCTTCGTTCCATGCAGAGAAAAGGCATAGACGTCGAATCGATTCTTGCTGCCATGCAAGAGCTTTCCATGGAAGGTATCGAGATAGGGCTGGACTGCGACGACCTGGCTGAAAGAACAGCCATGCTCGAGCCCTACCCCTTCATAAAGCTCAGTGCAGGGATCGGGCCGTGGGGGGCGCAAGACTCACTTGATGAGCAGCTTGCGGTATTGGAGAACCAGCTTTTGAAGAATGAGGTGGTGGCGATAGGGGAAATTGGGCTGGACAACTATCACAAGTATGGCACGGTTGAGAACCAGGAGTACCTGCTTGCTCGACAAATCGAACTTGCCAACAGGCTCGGCAAACCCGTAATTTTTCACAACCGGGAAGCCGATTCCCAATTCATCTCGCTTCTTGGGCGTACCACCTTTGCAAAGCGGGGCATCTTTCACTGCTATCAAGGAGGTGGAGAGCTTGCCCGTCTGGCAATCGAGCAGGGGTTTTATCTCTCCTTTGCCGGACCTTTGACGTACAAGGCGAACAAGGGCATGCAGGACCTGTTTGCAAGCCTACCGATCGAGCACATCCTTTTGGAGACGGACAGCCCCTATCTCAGCCCCAATCCGGTGCGGGGGAAGGCCAATACACCGCTCTTTATGCACCATATCTATGCATGCGCGGCGCAGTTGAGGAGTATTTCACTTGAAGCAATGGTTTTGCAGGTCAGAGCCAACTTCCATGCATTTCTCGACCAGTGAACAACCGTTTCACGGCAATGATGTCGGTTCTTTCGGATTCAAGCAATTGCGTGAAGGCCCGGCTTAGGTCCTCTGCAACCACCCCATACAGGTTTGAGGGAGGTATCACACTCCTATAGGAAGCTTCGACCGTCCAAAGAAGCGTGTCTTTTCCCAATAATGGCAACGCCCACGCTCCAAGCCTCGGTGCATAGAGGTGTATGATGGGGTTGGCTTGCAGCATCTGCTCTATCCGTCGGGCAAATTGCACGTCGTTCTCTGATTCTTGTTTCGTCACTATCAAGTCTGTTGGAAATTCCTTGGGCAAGTATTGCGCATCGGAGCTGCGGATATAGAGGACTTCACTCTTCCTGCCGTCGACGACTTCCTGCCAAATACGCTCATCCGCCTGCGTGAGTATCATACAGTCGAACAAAGGCGCTTTTTGGCTTGCCTGACCCATGCCGACAAAGACGGCCTCTTCACCCACCCTCTCCAAACCGTGCAGTGCCTGGGTTATGGGCGGAGAGCATACCACATACCCTTCCTTTCCCTCCAACACCATGGCCAGTGTTTGATAGTCAACATCCGCTTTCACAGTGAGCGTGCGAAGCCGGTACCCGTTTGCAAGCATGCAGAGAGAGAGGCCGGGCTGCTGAAAGGAATACACATTCGCCCTGTACGTTGCATCAGTGAGAAACCAGAGTGCGGGAAGCTGCAAAACAACCACAAGAGGTGTTGCACAAAGCAATATGGCTAGAAGGAAAGGCAACAGAACAAAGGGTTTCATTCCCTTGAATGTAGCAGTCCGGTCTTCTGCAGTCAAGAAACAGATGTATACAGGTTGACCAGTTCCCACAGTTTGGATACATTTGTACTGAATTGAACTTTCCATCGAACAAGGAGCAACCTATGATATCCTATAAGGAACTCGGTCTGGTGAATACCAGAGACATGTTTGCAAAAGCAGTCAAGGGCGGTTATGCCATTCCTGCCTATAATTTCAACAATATGGAACAGCTGCAGGCTATCATCCAGGCATGCGTCGCCACCAAGAGTCCCGTTATTCTTCAGGTCTCGAAGGGAGCACGCGACTACGCCAACATCAATCTGCTGAGAAACATGGCCCGTGGTGCCGGTGAGTATGCCAAGGAACTCGGATACGAAATTCCCATCGTCCTGCACCTCGACCACGGTGACAGCTTTGAAACCTGCAAAGAGTGCATTGACAACGGATTCAGCTCCGTGATGATTGATGGATCCCACTTTCCCTATGAGGAGAACGTTGCACTGACCAAGAGAGTCGTTGAATATGCCCATGCCCACGATGTCACCGTTGAAGGGGAACTCGGCGTTTTGGCCGGCATCGAGGATGAAGTCAGCAGCGCCGTGAGCCACTACACCAAGCCCGAGGAAGTCGTCGACTTCGTCTCCCGCACCGGTGTTGATTCGCTGGCCATCTCCATTGGAACCAGCCATGGTGCGAACAAGTTCGTACCTTCGCAGTGCACCCGCAATGCAGAAGGCATTCTCATTCCGCCTCCGCTTCGCTTCGACATTCTTGAGGAAATCGAGAAACGTCTGCCCGGCTTCCCCATCGTGTTGCACGGCTCTTCCTCCGTCCCTGTAGAATATGTGAATATGATTTTGCAGTACGGCGGCAAGCTCAAGGACAGCGTAGGCATTCCCGAGGAACAGCTTCGCAGGGCAGCCAAGAGTGCCGTATGCAAGATCAACATCGACAGCGACGGCAGACTTGCCATGACTGCAATCATCCGCAAGGTGCTTGCAGAGAAACCCGGTGAATTCGACCCCCGCAAGTACCTCGGACCGGCCCGTGACGAGCTGAAGAAGATGTACATGCACAAGAACATCAACGTCCTGGGGTCTGCCAATCAGGCGTAATCGACCGTTGTAGCGCAAAGGCCGTTGGAAGTAGTTTCCACGGCCTTTTTTCATTGGTACAAGGGCAGGTACTTTGACACGCCCTTAATGCATGTGTTATATTGTGTACCGTCGGCCTTTTAGGCCGGGAAAAGCTCACACACAGTGGTTTTCACCGAAAACACAAGGAGATCGATTGGCTACGAAGGATTTGAGGATCAATAGACAGATCCGTGCAAGAGAAGTGTTCGTCATTGATGCAGATGGAAATCAGAAAGGCATCATGAGCGTGTATGACGCCGTCATGCTTGCAGAGAGTGTAGGATTGGATTTGGTGGAAGTATCCCCCAACGCAAACCCTCCCGTTTGCAAGATTCTCGACTTCGGAAAATACCGGTATGAGCAGGAAAAGCGGCTCAGGGATGCCAAGAAGAACCAGAGTGTCATCAAAATGAAGGAAATCCGGATGCAGCCCAAGATCGAGAAGCATGATCTTGAGACAAAGTCCAAATTCATCGGTGAATTCCTCGCTGAAGGAAACAAGGTCAAGGTAAGCATCCGCTTCCGTGGCCGCGAGCTGGCCCACACAGAACTCGGCAAGGTGGTTTTGGACAAGATACTTGCCCAGCTCACTGAAAATGGTGTAGGCTTCAATCTTGACCGAGATGCCTTGATGGAAGGCAAGATGATGAGTATGATCATCAGTCCTGCCAAAACGGGTCCTGTCTCCGCCAAGAAAGACAATTAGCAACAGTATCCCGCATGGGATGTTGAATATGCTGCTCCAAGGGGATCTTGTTCCTTGTGAGCGCAAGTAGGAAGGTGCACTACAATGCCCAAGATGAAAACAAGAAGGTCCGCTGCAAAGCGGTTCCGCGTCACTGGAACCGGCAAGGTCCGCTATAAGAAGCAGGGTCTTCGCCACATTCTCACCAAGAAGAGCAGCAAGCGCAAGGGAAACCTCCGTGCTTCTGGAATCCTCGAAGATATGGAAGCAAAGAGAGCCAAATCCATGCTTCCGTACGCATAAGGGGGGTGGGCGATGCCAAGAGCAGTTGACGGAACGAAACGTAAGGACAGAAGGAAGAAGATTCTTGAACTGGCAAAAGGCTATTATGGCCGCAGAAGCACGAACAACCGCGTTGCAAAAGATGCAGTTGCCAAGGCTGGCCAGTACGCATATCGCGGTCGTAAAGAGCGCAAGCGGGATTTCCGCAGGCTCTGGATTGCAAGAATCAGCGCAGCTGTGCAGGCAGAGGGTCTCAACTACTCTCAGTTCATGCATGGCATGAAGCTTGCCAACATCGAGATCAACAGAAAGGCCCTCTCCAATATGGCTATTGAAGACCAGGCCACTTTCTCCGCTCTCGTTGCTCAGGTAAAGGATACCTTGGGCAAATAAGCCAAGGTAACTCGTCTAGACGTTTGAAGGAGGAACCATGTCAGTTGTTGATACCGTAAAAATGCTCGAACTGCGAACCAAGAAGGCAGCAGGATTGATCGCAATGCTCCGCAAGGAGAAAGCCGAACTTCAAGAAAAGTTTGATTTGGTACATGCACACAACGCTGAACTTGAGGAGTATGTTGAAAGTTTCACTTCCAGCAACAAGCTTCTCGAAGAAAGCATTGCCAATGCCATGGAAAATCTTTCCGCTATCGAAGGGCTGGATGACGTTCAACTTTTCGATGACGCAGCACTTGATTTGGAAGCCGCCGAGGGATTCTCCAGTGGAAATGCTTTCTCTGATGAGGAAGTCGACCTGGATGCACTCTTGGAGGATTCTCCCACTCTTTGAGCTGAAGCAATCAGTCTGGACACTGTCCGTGAACGGGGCCGCAAGGTCCCGTTTTCTTTTTCCGAACCCCCTTTCCCAAAGCTCTTTCTTATTGTACGATAGAAGTACGGCAGTCAACTGCCTCGATATTTGACAAGTTTCCTGCGGTGTGCGCCTGGAGCCACAGTCTCTTGGCTCAACTTACACAAATGGGTAGCGGTATAGCTGATTTGCATTGATCCAACTCCTTCGGGGTTAAATGGAACAGAATTTTCAGCGCAACTAGTTTCCCCCTTGAACCACAGGTTCAAGAGCATTCTCCGGGTACGGCACCGCAGGTTTTATCTTGCATACAGGAACCATTCATCCATGCCAGAAACACACAATGCCTTGAAGAACATTCTCTTCATCAAACTTCCTGCTTCCATGGAGCGGGATATCAACAATTTTCATGTCGACAGTTCGATTGAGATCCCGGTGCAACGCCCTGAGGGAAGCCGTGATTTCGATCCGGCAAAGGATATCAGTGTTGAGCTGATCGTCGCAGGCATGCTCAAGATCCTTGCCTATCAGAACGACCATGTACACGCACCGTATTACCGTGAATTTGTGCTTGCCCTGCAGCCTGATGCCGTCCAAGAACTCAATATTGCAGCTATTGCCCAAGAGCAGAAACAGAACTTTCCATTTGCAGAAGAGTTGTTTCTTACTGTGTGCCATCTTGCACCGCAAAGCGCGACATACATAAACCTGGCAACCCTGTACAGCCGAAAAGCAGCCGAGGATACTGCGAAAGGAGTTCAATACGACCTTTATCAGCAAAAGGCCCTGGAAACCCTCAAGGAAGGGCTGGATGTGGTCGGCGAGGACGCCCCTCTGCTCAGTGAATTAGGTTTTTTCCATCTATATCAAGGAAATGTAGAGATTGCCAAGGAGTATCTCGACCGATATCTGGCCATTGCCGACGAGGATGGGAAAAAGGCCCATGTACAAAAGATCGTGGACGACATCGACGCCAAACTCAACGATGACCAGACGTTGATGCGCTCCTACGATGCCATCCAGATGAACAAGGAACCAGAGGCTGTCGCCCTTCTGGACTCCTTCCTTGCAGACAATCCAAAGGTTTGGAACGCTTGGTTCCTCAAGGGCTGGGCGCTCAGGAGAATGGGCAACTACCGAAAGGCAGAAGAGGCTCTGCTCGCCGCTCTTGCAAACAGCAAGGGGACAAGCGACATCTATAACGAATTGGCCATCTGCAGCTTGGAGACCGGAAAACCCGAGCTAGCAAAGGACTATCTCAATACTGCAGTGGATTTGGACAGCCAGAACATCACCCTCATATCGAACTTGGCATACCTCTATTTGAAAGACCGGATGTGGGATGAAGCCCGTGAATATCTGGAAATCGCCCGTGCCATCGATCCCAACGACCCCTTGATCATCCAGTTGATGAAGGATTACGAGCAAGCCAGCGGTGATACGCTCGCCTCCCCCATCGTTCAGGAATTTGTCGATACCGAGGATGTAGTACGGCAGACCAAGCAAGAAAAGCCCTTCTTCATCCAAGGCAAAGAAGAAACCGACGACCTGGAGACGGTGTATGACATCGAGGACTCACTCTGATGACATACATCAGCCATAGTGAAGAGGAGACGCTATCGTTCGGGTATCGCTTGGGCAAGCAGTGCAAGAGCGGAACGGTTATATCGCTTCGGGGGAGCCTGGGAGCGGGAAAAACAGTTCTTGTCAAAGGCCTTGCACGGGCCTTGGGCATCACCGAACCGATTGTAAGTCCCACCTTCACCCTGATTCAGCAGTACGAAGGAACGTTGCCGCTCTATCATATGGATTTGTATCGGATAGGTTCGGCCGAAGAGTTCGAAATGATCGGCGGTGAAGAAATGCTGTACAGCAACGGGGTCGCGATAGTTGAATGGAGTGAAAAGATTGCCGAGATGCTTCCCGATACGACACTTTTTGTCGATATTGATATTATGCCCAATGAAGACCGAGTGATCACCCTGCAAGGGGCCGACATATGAACATCCTTTCCTGCGACACTTCAACCGAGGTCATGCACGTTTGCTTTGCACGCTTTGAAGAGGGCAAAAAGCCTTTCTTTGAAGCAAGAGTGGTGACAAGTGCAAACCAACACTCAGAGATGCTGGTTCCGTCCATGCTCGAGGTGTGTCAACGCAACTCTGTCAAGCTGAAGGAGCTCGACCTGCTGGTGTGCACCAGTGGTCCCGGTTCATTCACCGGTTTGAGAATCGCCATGAGCACCCTGAAAGGCATCAGTCTTGCCACCGGCATCCCCATGGTTACGATTCCGACCTTGGAAGCGTACCAAGCCTGCAACAGCTCGTATCCCCATACAAGCCTTGCGGTCATCGATGCAAAGAAAAAGCGATTCTACACTGCCTTGTTCCAAGCCGGCGAAAGACTGACGCCTGATCTCGACCTTGATCCCTTGCAGATAGAACGCCTGCTTGCACCCTATCCCGACACCCTCCTGCTTGGTGGCGATGCCCCCTTGCTTGCATCCAAGCTCTCCAAACACTATGCCGTCGATGAGAGCTCCCAACTCAATCTTTCTCTGGTGCTCTGTACGCTGGGCAAGCGGAAATTTGAACAATGGGGAGCTGATGAGCCGGACACAGGCCCTGTTTATGTGAGAAAGAGCGATGCAGAAATCGCATTGCAAGAAACAATCAGTTCTCTGGAGGAAACACATGATTGAACAAGATATCCTGATCGTCGGATCAGGGGTTGCGGGCATGTCCGCAGCCCAATACGCAGCACGTGCTGGTCGTTCTGTAACAATGCTCGAGTCGATCGCCCCCGGTGGGCAGACCATGTACATCGACATGATTGAAAACTATCCAGGGTTCGATCAACCCATCAGTGGATATGAAATGGGAATGAAATTCCATGCCCAGGCTGAGGCCTTCGGGGCAAAACTTGTCTATGCAACTGTCACCAAGTTGTCCAAGGAAGGAGACACCTTCCTTGCAGAAACCGCCGACGGGGAAACCTATCAGGCAAAGGCTGTTATTTTTGCAACGGGAGCGAAGCACCGCCACCTTGGAGTCGAGGGCGAGGAGAAGTACAACGGCAAGGGAGTCAGTTACTGCGGCACCTGTGACGGACCTTTCTTTAAGGGCAAGAAAATCCTGGTCGTCGGAGGCGGTGATACCGCTCTTACCGATGCTCTCTACCTCTCAAAGCTCAGCGAGCACATTACCATCGTGCATCGAAAGGAACGCTTCAGAGCCCAGGACAATCTGGTGGCACAGGTTTCCAGGAACAAGAACATCGAACTGGTCATGCAGCATACCGTCAGCCTCATCAAGGGTGACGGCAACAAGGTTACCTCGGTCGTCCTCAAGGATCTTGCCAACGATGTTGAGTACGAGCGGGAGTTTGATGCAGTATTCATCTTCGTCGGCATGCTTCCCCAGACCGAGATGCTGGACAAGAGTGTCCTCGATGAAAGCGGGTATGTCATCACCAACGAGAGGATGGAAACGAAGCTGGCCGGCCTGTACGCTGCCGGAGATGTACGCACTACAGTGTTCAGACAGTTGGTGACAGCTGCCAGCGATGGTGCCATCGCCGCTCATTGTGCAAGCGAATACATCGATGAACTTGAAGGAAGAGCATACCGCTAAATAGCGGGCTGCCTCTCATATATCACACAAATCTCCTTGACGATGGCTGGTCGTTAGTGTTCTAATTGAGCCATGAACATATGCATGGTTTCCAGTGAATCTGTACCCTTTTCCAAATCAGGAGGGCTTGCAGACGTGGTTGGTGCACTCTCGGCCGCCCTCGCTTCCTTAGGCGAGGATGTCAGGGTTGTGCTCCCGCTCTATGGAAGTGTGGATGCTTCAACCTTTGAGGATGTACCAATCGCCGGCTCGATTTCATTGCTCGGTTGTGAAGAACAGGTCGGTTTCTGCCAAACCATCCTCAACGGGGTTACGTACTATTTTCTGCGTCATCCTTACTTTACCGGACGAAAAGGGATTTATGGGGATACGTCGTTTACTCCCTATGCCGATAATCTCAGACGCTATACCCTTTTGAACAAGGCGGCACTTTTCTTGTGCAAGGAGCTTGCTTGGAAGGTGGACATCATGCACTGCCATGACTGGACCTGCGGGTTCCTTCCGTATCTTCTCAAAACCGGCAAGGACCAGTTTTACCGCGGAACCAAAAGCATGATGACCATTCACAACCTCGCCTATCAAGGTGAGTTCTCTCGTCTCGAACTGCTTGGATGCGACATAGCTCCCGACAAAGCCATGTTCAGCGGCCATGCTACGAATAAGCGGACCAACATGTTGAAGACCGGCTTGGTGTTCGCCGACAAACTCACCACCGTAAGTCCGACCTATGCAAAGGAAATCCAGAGCAAGGAGTATGGTTGCAATTTGGAAGCATTGCTCGCCGAGCGGTCCCAGGATTTGACGGGCATCATCAACGGCATCGATTACGAAGAGTGGAACCCGCAAACCGACCGTTTCATCAATCACCACTTCAGCGCAAGCCACCAAGAGGGAAAGGCCCTGACCAAGGCTCAAGTGCAAGCCGAGTTCGGCCTTGAAGTGAATGATGGTGTACCGCTCTTTTGTATAATCAGCCGCTTGGCTGAGCAGAAGGGCTTTGTCGAATTGCTTGAGGGGTCTCCCTGTGCGCTGGAACAGATGCTTCAAGCACACACGATGCAGATGATCATCGTGGGAACCGGCGACCATACCCTGGAGAAGAAACTTGTTGAAATCGGGCAGAGATACTCCAATCTCTCCGTCAACATCCTGTTCAGCAACAGGGCGGCTCATCTGCTCGAAGCCGGGTCTGACTTTTTCCTCATGCCCAGCCGGTATGAGCCATGCGGTCTCAATCAGCTTTACAGCCTCCGTTACGGAACACTGCCTGTCGCCCGAAGAACCGGAGGATTGGCTGACAGCATCCTCGACTTGGATGAGAACCCAGAGACCGGAACAGGAATCCTCTTTGACTCCATGACAGGCCGTGGTATACTTGAAGCGGTGGAACGAGCACTTCAATGGTGGAACAAAGGAAAGAAAACCATGCAAGCTGTCAGGATTCGATGTATGCATTGGGACAGTACCTGGGAACGGTCTGCCCGATTGTATCGTTCACTATATGAATCCAGCATAAGGGGGAACTAAGAATGCGCACGAAAGAAAAATCAATCGCTATAGTACTAGGCGGTGGCAAGGGTACTCGATTGTATCCGCTTACCATGGACCGCGCCAAACCTGCCGTACCTTTCGCTGGAAAGTATCGATTGGTGGATATTCCCATCTCGAACTGCATCAACAGCGGTATCAGGCAGATTTATATCCTGACGCAGTTCAACTCCGCTTCACTGCACAACCATATTTCCAACACCTACATCTTCGACACGTTCAGCAATGGATTTGTTGAGATTCTGGCTGCCGAGCAGACCAACCAAACCGACACCTGGTATCAGGGAACTGCTGATGCGGTTCGAAAGAATATGAGGCACTTCCATGACCAGAATGCAGACTACTACATCATCCTCAGCGGTGATCAGCTCTATCGCATGGACCTCAAGGAAATGCTGGACAGGCATATCAGCAGCGGAGCTGAATTGACCATCGCCGCCAAGCCGATCAGCCGTGAACAGGCTACGGGACTCGGCATCATCGGCTGCGACAATGATGGCATGATCACAAAATTCTATGAAAAGCCGGCTATCGACCTGGATATCAGCGAGTACAAGGTTGCAGACTCTTTCATGCATGCTTCGCTCGGAAAGCATGTCGATGCAAGCAATGAATACCTTGCGAGCATGGGTATCTACATCTTCAATGCGAAGTCGTTGGAAGAGGTACTGAACAACGACAAAACTGATTTCGGCAAGGAGATCATCCCCGATGTAATCAAGCATCGAAAAGTGGCCACCTTTCTCTTTGACGGTTTCTGGGAGGACATCGGAACCATCAAGGCCTTCTACGAGACAAACCTTGACTTGGCCTCCATCAACCCTCAATTCAACTTCTACAACGAGATGATGCCGATTTACACCCACCGCCGCCACCTGCCGGCAACCAAGGTGAACTTCTGCAACATTTCCAGCTCGCTGACCAGTGAAGGCTCGATCATCACCAATGCATACATCGTCAACTCCATCATCGGCGTCCGTACCATCATTGAATCAGGAGCCTCCCTGGACGGTGTATACTGCATGGGTGCGTCCTACTATGAGACCGAAGCCGAGAAAGCTGCCAATGCCAAGAAGGGAATACCCAACATCGGCATCGGAAGAGGCACCATCATCCGCAAGGCGATCATCGACCAGAATGCACGCATCGGTGATGGATGCAGAATCGGCATAGACGATATTCCTCGACAAGAAGGAGATTTCGCCATGTACTCCATCCATGACGGCATCATTGTCATCAACAAGAATGCAGTTATCAAGAATGGGACTGTAATGTAGATGCAATACGTTCCAGACAGCGGAAGAACTCAATTCTTCCGCTGTTTTTTTATGTTTTATCTGGAAATAATCCGATATACAGGCTATAATTACTGAAAGGAGAATAGAATGCAAACCAACCAAATCAAAGAAGAGATACTTCACGGGAAGACTGTTTTGGGAATCGAGCTCGGTTCCACCCGGATCAAGGCGGTCTTGATCAATTCCGAGAACCAGCCGATAGCACAGGGAGCCCATGATTGGGAAAATACCTTGCTTGATGGAGTGTGGACGTATGCGCTCGATGATGTTTGGAAGGGAATACAATCCTGTTTTGCATCCTTGCAAGCCAACATTCAGCACACCTACGCGCTTAAACTTCGCCGCACCAAGGCGCTAGGGGTCAGTGCCATGATGCATGGCTATCTGCCATTCGATTCCGAGGGCAGGCAGCTTGCTGCCTTCAGGACATGGAGAAATACCATGACAAGCCAGGCTGCTGAAGAGCTGGGCACACTCTTTGATTATCCCGTTCCTGAACGATGGTCCATCTCCCACCTCTATCAGGCCATCCTGAACAAGGAAGAGCATGTCAAGGATCTTGGCTTCCTTACCACCTTGGCGGGCTATGTACATTGGCAATTGACCGGAGAGAAGGTATTGGGCATCGGCGATGCCTCGGGCATGTTTCCTGTAGACACGAAAACCGGTCGCTACGACACACGCATGCTCAAAGCCTTTGCTGATTTGACCCGGGCCTACAAATTCCCATGGCAGCTGGAGACAGTTCTCCCGTCCATCCTTACAGCCGGCGACCATGCAGGAAATCTCACCGAAACAGGAGCACTTCTGATCGATCCCAGTGGAACGCTTGAGGCAGGGATTCCGCTTTGCCCCCCTGAAGGTGATGCAGGAACCGGCATGGTTGCCACCAACAGCATCGCCAAGCGTACCGGCAATGTTTCAGCGGGTACCTCGGTTTTCGCCATGATCGTCCTGGAAAAGGAACTTTCCAAGAGCTACAACAAGTTCATCGATCTGGTCACCACCCCCGACGGTTCGCTTGTGGCGATGAGCCACGGGAACAACTGCACCGGTGAGTATGACAACTGGATGAGATTGTTCTCGGAAGTGCTCACCACAGCGGGCTTCTCACTCAGCAAGGGAGAGCTCTACGACAAGCTGCTCTACAAGGCTTTGGAAGGAGACAAGGATTGCGGTGGTCTGCTGCCGTACAACTATCTTTCCGGAGAGACCATGACCGATATGAATGAAGGTCGTCCCCTCTTCGCGCGGGAGACGACAAACACCTTCAATCTCGCCAATTTCATGCGTTCTCAACTTTTCACCGCCCTTGGGGTGCTGCGAATCGGCATGGACATCCTGTTTGAGCAGGAGAAGGTGGCCATCGACTCCATCACCGGACATGGAGGATTCTTCAAGACTGCCGAGGTCGGCCAGAGCATGATGGCAAGCGCCCTCCACACCCCCATCTCGGTGCTCAAGACAGCAGGAGAAGGAGGGGCCTGGGGGATTGCACTGCTTGCTTCGTACATGGTGCACAAGCAAAACAGAAGTCTTGCTGAATTCCTTGCAAAAGAAGCATTTGCTACTGCTGAAATCTCCACTGTCGAGGCAAGCAGGGAGGATATTGAAGGCTTCAATATTTTCCTGGAACGCTACAAGCGGGGACTTGCTGTTGAGAAGGCCGCAGTACAGAATCTGAAGTAAGTGCCGTTCCCTAAAAAAGGAGGTTCAATGAACCTCCTTTTTCCTGTGCGCCTTCTCACTCGATCATTGCAGCTTCCAAGCCAAATCTGATAAGAAGAGCTGCTGCTTCAGTGATGAGACGGTGGTCTGGTTGTTGATGTGCACAAACTCGATCCCCATGATCTCGCACCAATCCTCCAACATCTCTGCAGTTGCGTCGTAGCTGAGCACGGCATGGTGGGCTCCGCCGGCAAGCATCCAAAGATGGCTTGCCTGGTTCAAGTCCGGTTGGGGTTTCCACATGACCCTTGCAACCGGAAGGTTGGGCATGCGATAGATTGGTTTGACCACCTCTATTTCATTGACGATCAGGCGGACGCGGCCGCCCATGTCCACCAATGAAGCAAGGATGGCATTGCCGGGATGTCCTTCAAACACCAACCGTGCAGGGGGCTCCTTCCCCCCGATTCCCAATTCGTGCACTTCGATGCGGGCCTTGTCGGTCGTGATCGAAGGACAAATCTCAAGCATGTGGGCTCCAAGGGAAAGTTCATTGCCTTTCTCAAGATGATAGGTATAGTCCTCCATGAAGGTGGTGCCGCCACCCAGACCTTCGGTCATCCGCTTGATCAGGCTGGTCATGGCCGAGACCTTCCAGTCTCCTTCCCCACCGTAGCCATATCCTTCAGCCATCAGGTTCTGGCTTGCAAGACCGGGAAGCTGGCGCATTTGTTGCAGGTCCTCAAAGGTATTGGTATAGGCATAGGCACCTTCGCGCTGGAGGAATTTTCGCATCGCCACTTCCTCCCGTGCCTGATACCGCACGGTCTCCAAGTCCTTGGTGGCAAACTCATAGCGGCTGCGATACACTTCCATCTGCTCATCAACTTCGGCCTCGCTGACCTGTTCGAGCTCCCTGACCAAATCGCCGACACCCCAGGAATTTACCTGCCAGCCGAGCTGCATCTGCACCCCGACCTTGTCTCCCTCGGTTACTGCGACATTGCGCATATTGTCACCGAAACGGACCACCTTGAGCTTTCGGCTTTCAACGGCACCGACAGCGGAGCGCATCCAAGAACCCAGCTTGGCCAAAACAGGTTCGTCCTCCCAGAATCCGGTGATGATTTTGCGCTTGGTATGCATCCTGGCAGCAATGAAAGCATGCTCACGATCACCGTGGGCGGATTGGTTCAGGTTCATGAAATCCATATCGATCTCGGTATCGACAATGGTACGGTTGAACTGGGTATGGAGGTGACAATACGGTTTCTGCAGCAAATCAAGGCCGCGAATCCACATTTTCGAGGGAGAGAACGTATGCATCCAGGTAATCAAGCCGGCGCATGTGTCATCATAGTTGGCATCCTTAACACACTGCTCGATTTCCTCAGAAGTTTTTACCGTTGCCTTGTATACCAGCTTGCAGGGAAGCAATCCACTTGCGTTCATGCGCTGGACCATCAGTTTGGCATGGTCTGCCACCTGATCGAGAGTTTCCTTTCCATAGAGAAATTGCGATCCTACCACAAACCAAAAATCGTACGCTGCCAACGGCTGTCTTTGCATGATATCCTCCACCATCGATGAGGGTAAACCTCTTGAAAATTGACTGCGTTTACGTTAACGCAACCATACTAATATCTTCACTCGTACTGGACTTTCTGTCAAGAGTTGAATAAAAATATTGCTATGCATTGCGTCAAGCCATGTTTTCATCGCATAGACAAAAATACTTTCTATGGTATACTTGCGTTATCGATAAACAAACACATTCGGGCAACCGGAAAGGATAAAACAAACGAATGACAATATCGGAGATTGCAAAGCTGGCGCATGTTTCAATCGGGACAGTAGACCGGGTGCTGCACAAGCGGGGCCGGGTTGCGCCCGAAACGGTGAAGAAAGTCATGAGTATTGTGCAAGACTATGGTTACCAGCCGAATACCTACGCACGCAATCTCAAGCTGAGCAAGGATTTTACCATCGGGGTGCTCCTTCCCCTGCTCCACTCCGAATTCGGATATTGGAGTCTCATCTATGAAGGAATTCTGAAAGCAGCCAAGGAGTTGCACACCCTGGCTGTACGCATCGACATGATGGAGTTCGACCGCATGGTCCCCGGTTCCCTGCTTGAAAAGGGGAAGGCTCTGCTCACACACAAGGTCGACGCTCTCTTGCTTGCCCCTGTCGTTCCTGCCGATGCGCAAAAGCTACTCAGTGCAAAGGACATCCCTTTCTATGCGTTCATCGACTCTCCTCTACCCAATACAAACCCGGTCTCCTGTGTTGTGCAGAATCCCTTCCGGGGAGGTTTTCTCGCAGGAAGGATGATGCATCTGCTCACACAGAAAAGCGGTACGCTGCTGACCATTCAGACCCACCGCGCTGCATACAACTCAATCGAGCGCGCACGTGGCTTTACTGAATACTTTGCAAACAAACCAGAGTTCCCTGTTTTTGAGATGGAGGCTCCCCTGACACAGAACATGGACAAGGAGCTTGATGCATTCTATCGGAAACACGGTGATGTGTGCGGCATATTCGTGGTCAATGACGCCATTCATAGGATAGCACAAAGCGTCCTGCTTCTGGGTCGCAAGAGCCAGACAACCATGATCGGGTATGACTTGATCGAACACAACCGCAGGGCGATGATTGCAGGGTCGGTCGACTGCCTGATCAGTCAGAGGCCGGAGTTTCAAGGGTACACGGCAATCTATCAGTTGTATCGAAAGGGACTGCTTGACCAGGATCCGGAAGAGACCATCTGTGTTCCCATCGATATCATCCTGCCCGAGAATCTCATCGACGAGAAAGGCTGGTGTCCGACCCTGTAACCCCAACAGCAAGTGCCGTCGGTCAACGCTTCATCCCGCCAAGTTCTTGAAGTTTTCTGACGATTTGCTGATCGCTGGGTGCAAACTCATACTTGCCCAGTTCCTCAAGTGTCACCCAGCGATACTCGGTGTGTACCTTGAAAGGCAGGTTTTCAACAGCATCGGCATACACACGATACGCCTTCAGGTGATACAACGTCTCCTTGTTGGTGAAGTCGTGGCTGTGGACCAGCTGACCAACTTCCACTTCAAGGCCAAGCTCTTCAGCAAACTCACGCTTGAGTGTCTCTTGTTCGCTTTCCCCATAGCGATTCTTTCCTCCGGGAAATTCCCAAAGTCCTCCGATGGAGCCTGTATCCTCGCGTTTGGCGATGAAATAGGCATCGTTTCGCATCAGTATTCCTGCGGTGGTAATTCGTTCCTGCATCTCTGTCTCCTACAGCAAAACCAATTGGGGTGCAATGAAGTGGATGATTGCAACAGCCATGGTTAAAAAGCCGACATTGCGCTTGTTTCGTTCCATATAGAGCCCTGTTGCATCCAGTACCGTCTGCTGCTCTTCCTGCTTCACCCCGATGCCCCGCAGCGCTTGATAGAGATACCAGAGCGTGAGAGAGAACACATTGAGCATCGGAACCAGGTCACCAAGCAGCATCGGACCTGGATCCATCGGGAACAGGGCTAATGCAATCGTCAGCAGAAGCCCGCTGAGAACAAGTATCCTTCGTACCACCCTGTGGGTGCGGAAGGCGTATCGCAAGGAGAGCAAAAGAGGAAATGACAGACCATACGAGTCCGAAAGCAGGAAAGCCGAGCCCAGCAAGAGATAGGCGATGGAAAGCAGATACAGCTGAATCAAAGCTCGGCCTCCTGGACTGCCCTGCCAAGGAAGGCAAGCAATGTTTCACTATCGTAGTATCCATACGCACGCTTTGCAAGACGGCCCGTCTGCTGGTGAATCAACGCTCCCTCCAAAGCTGCAAGCCACCCATCCTGATATTTTGCAAAAAGCGAGGCAATGATTCCCGACAGGACATCACCGCTGCCGGCAACGCCGAGCGATGGATTGTTGCCCTCGATGACCACCACGTTTCCTGCTTCATCGACAATATGCACCAAGGAGCTCTTCACAACGAGCGTCGCCTTGAGTTCGGCAGCTGCCTTCTGAATGGATGCAAAGAAAGCGTTAGGGGTCTTTCTGTCGTAGTCATCGCCAAAAAGGCTTGCGAGCAAGCAAGCGAGCTCTCCGAGATGAGGGGTGAGAACAAGCGGTCCGTGTTCCGGCCTCCGTCCGCGGGCGAGCAAGGAAGCGTAGGCCCGAATCCCATCAGCATCGAGGACCATGCTCTGTCCGGTTGCAAAGAGCTTTTCGAGCAGCGGTTCCCTCCCTGACCCCCACCCCGGCCCCACCAGCAAAGCCCCATACGGGGGAATCGGCTGTCCTTCATAGACTTTTACCATCACCGAAGGGGCTTCAGAGGCGGCCAGGGTATAGACTTGCGCGTCGCAATACAGGCTTACCAGCCCGGCACGGGCTGCAAAACACGCCTTGGCCGAAAGTCTTGCCGCTCCGCTATAGGCAACGCTTCCGCCGAATATTGCAACATGGGAACGGCTGTTCTTGTACTCATCGATTGCGAGCTTGGGCAGATGTGCCTTCCTCTCACAGAGCAGTGCCGCACTTGGCACCTGCTGAAGCAAAAACGGGGGGAAGGATGGATTGACGCAGAACAAGCTCCCGCATCGAGAGCGGGTGGAAGGATGAAACATGCTGCGCTTGAGCAACCCCATCGTAACAGTCATGTCGGCTTGGATGCAAATCGCATCAGAAGGGACCTCATCGCCCAGGCCCGAGGGAACGTCGACAGCCAGAATTCGTGCTTTGCTCTGATTGGCAGCATCAACCAAGGAAGCGGCAATGCCGTTGAGGGGACCCTTCAAGCCAGTGCCCATCAAGCCGTCGACAATCCAGTCGGCGTGCTGCAACTCAGAAAATAGGCGGGTGAATTCAGTATTTTCGGCCTGCAAAGAGACAAGAGCGTATGCTTGGGCAACAAGACGGTGCCGTGCACAGGACTCGGAAATCCGCGTACCCGTATATATTAGAACCTGGTTGGCAAACCCATCCTGCAATGCATACCGGCTGACAACCAATGCATCTCCGCCATTATTGCCGCCGCCGCACAAGAATACCAGACGGTCATCCTTGGAAAGACTGGGTTTCCATAGTTGATAGATCTGCAGACCTGCGCTCTCCATGAGACAGAGAGGTGGGAGATGAGCCACATCTTGGGCATTCTCATCCAGTGTTGCAATATCGGAGGCAAGTGCAAGAGGTTTCATATCCATACTGTACATGAGGGGCAAGATGCGGTCAACATTTCCTATCTTGACACGTTTGGGGCATCCCGTTAGGCTGGACATGTCCTGGGGTGGCGTAACAGCCTGAGATTACACCCGTTAACCTGATCTGGATAATACCAGCGGAGGGAGACAGTCACTTCTCAATCACACCTATCCCCATGGCAGACTATTCAATATGGAGGTGCTTATGAACAAGCATCGGTACGTATGTGTTTTGGTTGCCATCCTTACACTCTCGTTCTCAGTATTTGCACAACCGGCCAAGGAATCGAAAGAGCTGGTTGTGTATGCCTATGATGCGTTCTGCGGAGACTGGGGCCCCGGTCCTGCAATCGTCGAGGAGTTTGAGAAGCAGTACGGCGTCAAGGTAAACCTGGTAAGTGCGGGAGACGCTGTGGAAATGATGACCAAAGTCATCAGCGAAGCGGGCAACCCTTGGGCCGACGTTGTAATCGGCATAACCGACGACATGGCCCAGAAGATGTATGATGCAAACCTGCTTCAGCGATATGAGAGTCCGGTCCTCTCGGACATCCCCTCATTTCTGCACTTCGATCCCTTGTATCGGCTCCTGCCGTTCGATTACGGCAATTTTGCCTTCGTCGTCGATACCGAACGGATGAAGGCACAGGACATCCCGACCTCTCTTGCTTCGCTGGTCGATCCCAAGTACAAGAACAAGGTGATTCTCATCGACCCCCGAACCTCGTCGGTCGGGCTTGGCTTGCTGCTGTGGACCATCGAGGTATTTGGAGAGGACGGATATCTGTCATGGTGGGAGGCTATGAAGGAGAATGCCCTGACCATCACCGACGGTTGGTCCAGTGCATACGGGCTCTTCACTGAGGGAGAGGCTCCATTGGTGCTCAGCTACTCCACCAGCCCGGTCTACCATGTAACGTACGAAGAAACCACACGGTATCAGACGGCAATCTTTTGTGAGGGTCATAGTACCACCATCGAAGGTGTAGGGATCCTGGCATCGAGCAACCAGAAGGCGAATGCACAAAAGTTTGTTGATTATCTGCTTACCGAAGCTCAGCTTACCATAGCCTTGGCCAACTCCATGTATCCGGTAAACAGCAAGACCGAGCTTCCCGCTGCCTTCGACTATGCTCCAAAACCCAAAAAGAGCCTCTCGATGGAGACTGAAATACTTGCAAAAAACCTCGATAGATGGCTTACTGAATGGACACAGGTAATGAGTAGATGAGAGATGACAAGAATATGCAGTACAAGCGATTCTATCGCGTGATGCCGTTGCCCTCGACAATGGTTTTGCTGCTGTTGTTCTTCGTCCCCCTCTTTTTCACCCTCTCTTCGGCATTCGTCACCGAGCAAGGATTCACATTCTCGCGTATTGCAGGGGTCTTTACCGACCCCTATACGCAGAGAATCATGCTGTTCACCTTGTTGCAGGCAACCTTGTCGACACTTGCATCCCTGCTCGTCGCCCTCCCAGGAGCCTATTTGATCGCCACCTACTCCTTCAGGGGTAAACGTCTCATCCTTGCACTCAGCGCCATTCCGTTCGTGATCCCATCCATCTTGGTGGTGCTTGGATTTGTCATTTTCTTTGGCAACAATGGGTTTCTCAATCGAATCCTGATGACACTCTTCAAACTTGAAGAGCCTCCGCTTTCGATTCTCTACTCATTTCCCGCCATTATCCTTGCCCATACGTTCTACAACTTTCCCATCATCATGAGCTTGGTCTCCTCGTACTGGGAGCATATGGATGGCAACTGCGAAACGGCATCCTATACCCTGGGCGCCACCAAGGCCAAGACGTTCTTTTCCATCACCCTGCCTCGTCTGCTTCCCGCCATCATCAGTGCAGCTTCCTTGGTATTTCTTTTTTGTTTCAACAGTTTTGCAATCATCCTGGTCCTCGGAGGCGGTCCCCGGTATACCACCATGGAGGTGGAAATCTACCGGCAGGCCCGTATGCTGGGACAAACCGGCTCTGCAGCTGCCTTGTCGCTCTTCTCCATTCTTGTCACCAGCATCCTCCTCTTATGGTACAACAGGACGCAAAAGAGGCTTGCACTCAGTGAGACGTATAGAAACAGCAATCGCTTGATCGAGAAGAAACCGGCAACGCTGCCAGGAAAACTGCTTGCATTATTCTATACTATCGTTTCTTCCCTGTTCATCCTCGGGCCCATTGCATCGGTGGTTGTCCGTTCATTCATGGCTTCATCCTCCCGCTCGGGTGCCGAGGCATTCAGCCTGAAATGGTATCGGCAGCTGCTTTCACTCGAGCGCGCGACAGGACATATGAATTCTGCTCTCCAAGCGTTATCAAACAGCTTGGTCATTGCCGCCCTGGTAGCCCTTTGTACCGTTCCGCTTGCCCTCACACTCTGTGTCGCCATCCGAAAAAAGGAGAAGGGATCGCTGTTGGAGCTCTTGGGCATGATGCCGATGACCGTCAGCTCGGTGATCATTGGCCTGGGGTATTACCTGATCAGTGCAAGAGTCCGCGGCGGATTATTGACTAGTTATAGTTTGGTGGTCCTTGCACACATGGTTATAGCCATACCCTTTGTACTCAGAACCATTCTTCCAGAGTATCGAAAGATTCCCAATTCCTACATTCATAGCTCATTGACGTTGGGTGCCGGACCCTTGAGGACATTCCTGCAAATCGAGCTGCCCCTGCTCAGGGGTGCCATGCTCACTGGAGCCATTTTTGCCTTTGCCTTGAGCATGGGTGAGTTCAATGCAACGTTGACCTTGGCCAACAGTTCAATCGTGACGCTTCCCATCGTCATGTATCGTCTCATTGGGTCCTACAACTTCCAAGGGGCTTGCGCCTTGGGAACCATTTTAATCGCCGTCTGTACTCTTGTGTTCATCGTCAGTGAATTGGCAAAAGGAGGCAAATATGACCGATGACGGTCTTTCCTGTTCCCTCAAAGCTTCCTATCAGGATTTCAACCTGGATGTCTCTTTCTCCGTCAAAATCGGAGAGTTGGCGTGCATCATCGGTCCGTCGGGGTGTGGAAAGTCCACCACATTGCAGTTGATAGCAGGCTTGCTACCGTTGAACGAAGGGAAACTGGTTCTCAATGGCAGGGATATCTCACATACCAGCGTACATGAACGGCAGATAGCCATGGTATTCCAAGACTATGCCTTGTTTCCCCATATGAGCGTGGAGCAGAATATCGCCTATCCGCTGAAAATCAGAAAGGTCGGTCGGGAAAAACGCAAGGAGAGAATTGCCCGGTTGCTCTCCATGGTCGCCTTGGAAGGGTATCAGAAGCGCAAGAGCCAGCAGCTCAGCGGCGGTGAGCGCCAACGTGTTGCCTTGGCCAGGGCTCTTGCTTCAGATCCCAAACTGCTGCTGTTGGATGAACCTCTTTCGGCATTGGATGCAAAACTGAGAAAACACCTACGGGAAGAAATCCGGAGGATCCATGACGAGACAGGAATCACCACTCTGTATGTCACCCATGACCAAGAAGAAGCACTATCGCTTGCCGACCGCATTATTGTCATGCATGAGGGAAGGGTTATGCAGGAAGGGACAGGTGAACAGATTTACAACGAACCGGCGAATCTTTTTGTTGCGACGTTCATGGGTGAGGGGAACGCCCTCCCTTACAGCATTATTCCCAAAACGCTGGTGAATCCCGGGGGAACCGAACCCTTTGTCTTCAAGCCCAAGGAGGGCAAGCACACCATCTTCTTCCGCCCCGAAGAGGTCTTGGTCCAAGACAACAAGAACCTGCCTCTTGCAGAGTACTTGGTACATCTCCAGTTCAAACAGGCTGAAGTGTTGAGCTGTGAGTTCCAAGGAGATCACTACCGACTTGTCTGCAGTTGGGAAGGATATCCCATCATCAGTCACTGTTCTCATCGACCTCAGTCAAGAAATGTTACCTTGGGAGTAAGAGTCAAGCATATTCGTGAGTATGTTGATGGACAATCGGTAACAAAGCCGTTGCTTCCCCCGGTCGGGGAATAGAAACAAAGTTATTTTTTTGTATACTGGGCATATGAGAAGACGCTACCTTTTGATTCTCCTCCTTGTTGCAGCAGTCTTCCCCTTGTCAGCTCAGACCACAGGGTACTATCATTCGGCCACCGCCACAGCTTTTGAGTATCTGGGAATCTCCCATTTTGCGGATGAGATCCCAGCCCGTTCCTCTTTTGCCGGTAGTACCTCACTTGGCTTATTCGGGTACCAGGGAAACCGATGGGACGGTTCGTTGGAGCTACAAATTCAATCGGTGAGCCGCTCGCTTCCCTACGGGCTCTACCGCAGCAGAGGGTTTACTTCCATTGGATTCGGCCTAAGGTCCAGTTGCATGCTAAACGATTCTTTCTCCCTGTATGGCCAGCTGGGCACAGAGGTAAACTTCTACAGCCAGATCAAAGAGGCATTTGCATCCTTCTCACTCCAGGTAGGAGGACAGTTGCTCATTCTGGAAAACCCCACCTATCAACTCTTTCTAGCTTTCCCGCTCTCCATTCACCTGAGAAAGGAGATTACCGCCATCCAAGTGGGAGTA
The DNA here is from genome assembly GCA_002432715.1 of Sphaerochaeta sp. UBA5849. Taxonomy (GTDB): domain Bacteria; phylum Spirochaetota; class Spirochaetia; order Sphaerochaetales; family Sphaerochaetaceae; genus Sphaerochaeta. The sequence continues at coordinate 98,494 of DJGJ01000035.1, forward strand.
GGATTGCGATACCACCTGTTCCCGTATCATCAAGGGGGAAGCCAATGAGAAGAATCATCCCCCTCCTATTCAGCATAGTACTCATTCTCAGTTCCTGTGAGCTGTTCTATGATGAGCCGGTGGCGGGGGATGTGTATGCTATTTTGGTGGGATTGGATTATCAGAACAATACAAGCCAAGATAATCTCCAAGGGACGCTCAATGATGCCGATGAACTCCATATCGTGCTTGATAGCCTGGCAGAACAAACGGATTCCGACTATTTTGGGTACAGGTTCAGACAAGAAGGGTTATCGTATACATCAGAAGTAAATTATCTCATTGGAACAACAACAGTGAATGCATATCCCTCAATTACAAATATCGAAAAAGCTATAGAGGCTTTAGCATATGTAACAGACGAAAACGATCTCATTCTTTTTGCCTATTCGGGACATGGCGGAGAGGACGGAAGTATAGCACTGGCAAAGACATCATCATCCGATGGAGAATACTTCTATGATGTCCAGAATCTATTGGATCACTTCAAGAAGGTAAATGGCCGCAAGCTCATCATCTTCGACACCTGCTACAGCGGCCTTTCCCTGCCTGTTAACCCGGGGAGCACAAACACGGTACTTGGTTCTTCAATTGATGATTGGTATGCAAAGTATTGGGAGAATTCCTCATATGAATTGCCAGACATATATGTACTCACAGCAAGCGCTGATACAGAATCCTATGAAGTAGATTTGGACTCAAGCAAGTCTGTAGAGCATATGCATGGCGCCTTCACCGCCGCCATCCTTGAAGCTCTGGGCTGGGGGTATCCTCATCCTGATGTGGAGGACCTACCCATGCCCCCTGCCGCTCGAGGCTCCACCCTCACAGTCGATGCTCTCTATGCATATAGTAAAAACTATATTGAAGGACTCCCGGACATCTCTCTCCATTGGAACCTGTTCAGCCTCTCCGATTATATCCAACACCCTCTCGTCTCAGGTGGTGCCATGGACATGGTCCTGTTCAGATTCTGAAGCAGAAGCCATACTCTCATACCTATATACACATGAAACATCTTCTGCTATTTCCCCTCATTCTGCTTCTGCTTGGTTGTGAGCTTGTCCACCAACATCCAGAGCCTGGAACATTCACCCATGTAGCCATCGGGCTGAATTACCGGGGGACCAATGCAAACGTGCTCTCAGGCACGATCAACGACGCCAGGGAGCAGGAAGCTGCATTCGCTTCCCTCTTCTCCAATCGAGATTCTTCTGCTTATCTGATGCTGCAGGAAGGAAGCAGCGATGATTCGTACGACAATCCAAGCTCACCGTCTCTCCCGACAAAGGAACGAGTAACCACGTTGCTCTCTGCGCTCGTTGAAAACCAACAGGAACAAGACCTGCTCTTGATCACCTACAGTGGTCACGGCATGGAGGATGGCTCATGGGTATTGGCACCGGATGATGCATCGGGCACAATCTTCCTCGATGCAACCACAGTAGATCCATCACTGCTGCTCTCCGTAGATGAGCTGTTTGCCCTGCTCGCACCATCGAAAGGAACCACACTGTTGATCATCGACAGTTGCTATGCAGGTAATTTTGTCTTGGAAAATGGAACATCAGTCTCGCTCATCGATCCACGGCCCATCTTCTCTGATGCATATGAGGCCTATTTCAGCAAGGGCTCTTATGAGAAGAAGGTGTTTGTCATGGCTGCAACGACAGCAGACAACACTAGCAAGGAGCCCATCGGAGGCAGTCACATTCACGGCTACTTCACCGAGGCTCTGCTCGGAGGACTTGGATGGGATGAAGAGTCCCAAAGTCTTTTGAACAAGCCATCCTCATTGAGTTTGGACGGGCTCTACAGCTACATCATGGAGAATCAACGCATCAAGCTCTCAGGAACCTATCAAGCGTTTTACCAGCACCCAACCATCGTCGGCGGGCCGCTGGATCTCGTACTCTGTCAGGACGAGAACTGACCCTCACGAATGGCGACAATCTCATCACGGATGACGGCGGCGCGCTCGAACTCCAGGTTCTTGGCAGCTTCCAGCATCTCCTTCTCCAAGGCCTTGATGTACTTTTTGCGGTCGTTGGCATTGAAGAGGTTGTATCCACCCTTGAGAATGGATAGATCCTGCTTCTGGATTTCCTTCGTCTCCTCACGCTCCCGTTCGAGGATGTCCTGAACCGCCTTTACAATAGTAGTAGGTGTAATGCCGTGCGCTTCGTTGTAGGCTGTCTGTATTTCCCGTCTTCGATTCGTCTCGCCGATGGCTTCTTCCATCGCAGGACTCATCCGGTCGGCATACATGATGACCCTCCCCTCGGAATTTCGAGCAGCCCGGCCGATGATCTGAATCAAGGAGGTGGTCGACCGCAAGAACCCAATCTTGTCTGCGTCGAGAATGGCAATAAGAGAAACCTCTGGAAGGTCCAATCCTTCCCTAAGCAGGTTGATACCCACCAGGATATCAAACACTCCAAGCCGAAGGTCCCTGAGAATCTCCACCCGTTCGATGGTATCGATTTCCGAATGCAAGTACCGCACCTTCAAGCCCAGCGAAGCGAAGTAATCCGTCAAATCCTCGCTCATCTTTTTTGTCAGGGTTGTAACCAGGACTCGTTGCTTCTTGGCAACTACTTTTCGGATTTCTCCATACAGGTTCTCCATCTGGCCTTCAGAAGGGCGGACATCAATCTCGGGATCCAGCAACCCGGTCGGCCTGATAATCTGCTCAACCACTCTTGCACTTTTGGCAACTTCAGTCTTGCCGGGTGTCGCAGACACATAGATGCGCTGCTGCACGACCTGTTCAAACTCTGCCGCCTTCAATGGCCTGTTGTCCAAGGCTGAGGGGAGCCTGAAGCCGTAATTGACCAGGTTGAGTTTCCGAGACCTGTCCCCCTCGTACATCGCACCGACCTGCGGGAGGGTGACATGCGATTCATCTATGAACGTAATAAAGTCAGGAGGGAAATAATCCAGCAGCACTGCAGGACGCTCGCCCGCCTTTCGATCTGAGAGAGGACGTGAATAGTTCTCAATTCCTGAACAGTAGCCTATCTCCTCAAGCATCTCCAAGTCATACTCAACCCTGGTCTTGATCCGTTCAGCCTCGAGCGGTTTTCCCATGCTGTTGAAGAGCTCGACCTGGTCCTCCATCTCACTGCGAATTCGTCCAATTGCTGCTTTGACCTGCTCAGGAGGCATGACAAACTGCTTTGCGGGATAGAGGGTGTAGCTATCCACCATCTCCTGCTTTTCTCCAGACACGGGATCGAACCATTGGATGGAGGCAATCTCATCCCAATCCACGCTGATTCGTACGGCATTCTCCAAATAGGAGGGACAAATTTCAATAATATCACCCTTCACGCGGAAAGCACCCCGCTTGAGAATGGCATCGTTGCGTTCATATTGCATCCTCACCAGCTTCTCGAGCACCTCGTGATGGTTGAACTGGTCACCCTTGGCAAACGTATGTACCATGTCACGAACCGAGACAGGGTTGGCCAAACCGAATATGCAGGAAACGGTGGCCACCACAATGACATCGCGTCGCTCCATCAAGGAAAAGGAGGCAGAAAGCCTGAGCCTGTCGATTTCCTGGTTGATATCGGCATCCTTTTCAATATAGAGGTCCTTGCCGGGAACATACGCCTCCGGTTGGTAATAGTCGTAGGTTGAGACGAAGTATTCGACGGCATTTTCAGGGAAGAAAGACTTAAACTCCCGGTAGAGCTGGGCTGCCAATGTTTTGTTGTGGGAAAGCACCAAGGTAGGGCGCTGCACCTGTTCGATAATCTTGGCCATCGTATAGGTTTTACCACTACCGGTAACCCCTTTGAGGGTCTGATGGAAGTCACCCTGTTCAAGACCCTTGCTCAAGGCCTCGATGGCCTGTGCCTGATCTCCCGAAGGGTCGTATGCTGAAACCACCTTGAAGCGTTTATTCTGATAGGAGACGTCGCCATGCACATTTGTTACCGACTCCCCTCCCCATCGCTCGTCTACTTTGAGTTCTTCCATATTATCGCACCAATGCGCTTACGTGTTGCGCCGTTCGTTCAATAAGCTGTACATTCATCTGCTTGATCTCACCCTTGCGGTTCACCGTCACACTCACCTTTTGACCGCTTTTCAGCGGCAGCAGGGCAAGATACAAATCGTTGAGATCTTCCACCACTTCACCATTGACTGCCGTGATGATGTCTCCGCCCAGGTATATCACACTTGAACCGTATTGGACCATCTGATTTCCACCCTTCAAGCCCGCCTTGTCGGCAAAACCGCCGCTTACCACTTGGCTGATGAGTACACCCTTGTCAACCGGGAGCTTCGCATAGGCTACCAATTGGGGGGAGAGCTGCACTGCCGCCAAGTCGAGCCAGCCTCGGCTGACCTTGCCCAGCTTGATGAGGTCGGGAATGACGGCAATGGCAGTATCGATGGGAATGGCAAAGTTCAATCCTTGAGAGCTGCCGGTGGTTGAGTAGATGGTGCTGTTGATCCCTATCACCTCCCCCCGTCCGTTGAGCAATGGCCCGCCGCTGTTTCCCGGGTTGATCGAGGCATCGGTCTGGATGGCGTTCATGATGATTTTCCCGTCACCGGTTCGGACAGGCCTGTTCAAACCGCTCACCACCCCGACCGTCAGCGTGCGATCATATCCGAAAGGATTGCCGATGGCGATGACTTTCTGTCCAATCTTGAGTTCCTCGCTGGTGCCCAAGGTGATCGGCTTGAGCACCACTTCTTTCTCGACATTGATTTTTATCACAGCCAGGTCATCCTCGCTGTCGATACCCACCAGCGTGGCAGGATAGGTCCGGTTGTTGTACAGTCCCACCTTCAAACTGGCGGCCTTCTCAACCACATGGGCATTGGTAAGGATGTATCCATCGGATGAGAGAATTATTCCGCTTCCGGTACCCTGGGCGGGAAGCACGTCCATGAATGCATTCACCTGGGATTCGGCAATCGTGGTGATATGCACCACACTCTTGTTTGCTTGCTCATAGACACTGATGGTTTGCTTCTCATCGGCACTATACATCCAGGAACGCTCATCACCCTCGAAAAGGATCAGACCATCCTCACCATGGAATATATTTGACACCGGAACACCGGATAAGGAAAGCAACCCTTCCACGCCCTGTGCCTCAACCACGCCCTTGAGTACCTGGGCAAGATCTTTTTTGCGCTTGTCCTCATTGATGGAGTTGGTCCAACGAATCAGGATGTAGGCAAAAACAATACTGGCCGTACCGATAAGGATGGCTAGCACTATCCGGATTACTGTGGTGCGTGTAGTTCGAAGCATGTCCCTAGTGTACTTCCAAAGGGGGAGCTAGGCAACTATAGGCTGGACAGGAGCGTCAGAACTTCCTCTTTTGTCGGAGGGTCGCAACCCCTTCGTGAGCAGTTTATTGCACTTGCAGCACTCGCCCATCTGAGGGCATCCATGATCAGGTGCTCATCAAGCACACCAAGACAGGGCAGCTGGCCGTCGGAGCCGAAGCAATCCCGTTCGTGCAGGTAGGAGAGCAGGGCTCCACTGAATGTATCACCGGCTCCCACCGTGTCGATGACAGGCAGATCGATGATCGGCATGCTGACTTCCAGTCCCTCGGGGGTGAACCAAATACTGCCGTCCCTTCCCAGGGTCAATATGGTATGTGCCGAGTAATCGAAGGCAAGCTTTTTGGCTTGTTTCTTGACATCCGCGCCGGGATACAGGTAGAGAAGGTCTTCGTCGCTGAGCTTGATCAGCGAGGCCAGGCCGAACGCCTGCTCCATGCGCTTCAGATACGATTGCCTGTTGTCGATTACAGCCGGCCGTACGTTGGGATCGAGAAAGATGATGGGACGGGGTTCGTACTCCTTGAGGGCTGCCAGAATCGCATGGCAACCGGGTTCCAAAGCCAGGACGAGGGAGCCGATGTGAACCACCCTGAGGTCGGTATGCACTCCCATCACAGAGAGCAGCTCCTCCTTGTTCAGGGTGACTGGAGCCGAGCCTTTCCAATAGAACGCATAGGTCGCCTTCCCGTGCTCATCCAAGGAAGCAAAGGCCAGCAAGGAAGGTTGTTCTGCAGCACACAGGGCGGGATCGAACATCACCCGGTTCTCCACCAAATGGTCCAACACCCTCATGCCGAACATATCCTTTGAAAGCTTTCCAATGAACCCGACAGCAGAACCCTGCAGCGATGCCGCTGTGGCAGCATTGAGACCGCACCCGCCTACATGTGAATCGAAGCTGACCGTTGAAAGATTTGAAGGCTTGGAAATGAAATCGATCAAGGCTTCACCGATGACACCTATCATACTGCTCTCTCCTATAAATAGCGTTTCTTCTCCTGCCCGATGACTCCGGCAAGAAGCTGCACATACTGCTTGGCAGGGCTCATGGAAATCTTGGGCAGCAAGACCTCCTCGATCTGGAAGAACCCCACATCGCTGGACATTTGCACATCGATGAGAATGGGAGCCCCTTCACCCTTGCTGATGGTTACCTTCTCAATGGAATTAGCTGAATACTTGTGAATATCCCCGGTCTTCGGGCTTGTGCTGATGCTCATCGGGATACGCGCCCTTCCCTTTTCCATGTCGCATCCATCGCCAACCAGCAAGAGACCCGCTTCCAAGGAGTAGATCTTTCGGTTCGCCATATGCCCAAGGACACCTTCGCTGGCTATCGACATGATGGCTATGCGACGTTCCAAAGCGTTTGGCAGCAGGACCTGCAGCAGCCGGTCCATGATCGGCCTGGCAATGACAAGCCCTGTCAACTCATGGTCGGTCCTTCCGACACTCATCCCCAAGTCATGCAGAAAGGCGGCAAGCAACAAGGCGCACAAGCTGTCTTCATAGCTTCCGGCATCCTCTTGCTCAAGAGACGTCTTCACCCCGGCCTGTTTGAGCACCGACAGCATTTTCACCACATTCACCGCAACCTGGCGCATATGCACAGGGCCGTGATCGTTGTAGTTCAACCGTTTGATCGAAACACTGTTCGCATAGTCTTGAATAGCCTCGATCTCAGAGTCGCTTGTCAGCTGCTGAGCCAGGGAATGGCTGTCGGTTCCCTCTTGAAGCAGGGAAAGCAATTGTCGTTCCAGATGGAGTTCTTTTGGTGACTTCATACCCTAAGACTACAACAACTTCGGAACAACGGAAAGAGTCTGTGGATAAAATGAGACAAACTGCCTATACTGCAAGCATGAGACGAATCACAATGCGCGACTTTCGCTGGATGGGCAGACCATCGGTGTGGGAAAAGGACTATCGACAGGTAAAACTTGAAGTAGAAGCCCACATGAGTCTGCCGAACGGACCCTTGCTGTTGGCTGTAAGCGATGAATCATTCATGTTTGAGGCAAAACTGAATGTCCCTTGTGAAGGCGGGTTTACAGGCCTTTGTGTCTACCATTTGGACACGACGTTTGCTGCAGTAGGCATGAGTCGGCAAGAAATTGAGATCCATATGTCAATCGCGGGCTTTCACAGCAGGGCCGTCATCGCCCGACCCTTCGGGCAGGACGAGGCTACGTGGCTCTTGCGACGAAGCTCAGCCCTTTTGACCATAGGGTATCGAAGTGAGGAGCAAGAGATCTGGATCGGAAACTTTCAGCTTCCAGGGGTTGAACAATCGATCAGCTTCGGCCCGTACTTTACCAACGCTACCGAGCAGAGCATGCAAGGCTGGATGCACTCGATACGGTACACCAAAGAGGCTTGAACTGTACTGGTCCAAGCAGTGTGCTTATGCTACTATGAGCTATCTCCAAACGAGCCCCTTTGGAAGGGCATAAGGAAGAATTTTATATGGACGAACGAACTGAAGAGAAGACTCCCCTCAATTTTCTTGAGCGCATCATCGAGGATGACCTAGCCAACGGCCGGGTCCCCGACAACACCATAGTCACCCGGTTCCCTCCCGAGCCGAACGGGTATCTGCACATCGGACATATCAAATCGATCTGCCTGAATTTCGGTCTTGCAGAAAAATATAAAGGCCGCTGCCATCTCAGACTCGATGACACCAATCCTGAAAAAGAGGACATCGAGTATATCCAGTCCATCATGCGCGATATCCGCTGGCTCGGTTTTGATTGGGGCAAATATGAGTACCATGCCTCGGATTATTATCAGCAGTTGTATGAGATTGCCGTGCGCTTGATCAAGGAAGGCAAAGCCTATGTCGACAACCTGACCTTCGAAGAGATGAAAGAGTATCGGGGAACGTTGACCGAGGGCGGGAAAAACAGCCCTTCCCGAGACAGGAGCGTTGAAGAGAATCTCAGGCTTTTTGAGGAGATGCGCCAAGGAAAACATCCTGAAGGCTCCTATGTCCTCAGAGCGAAGATCGACATGTCCAGCCCGAACATCAACATGCGCGACCCGGTGCTCTATCGGATCAAGTTTGCCACCCATCCCCGAACAGGCGATACATGGTGCATCTACCCGATGTATGACTTCACCCATCCCATCAGCGACGCCATTGAAGGCATCACCCACTCGATCTGCACCCTTGAGTTCGAGGATCATCGCCCGGCCTACGATTGGGCCACGTCAATCGACGGCATCGACCACACCCCGCATCAGTATGAGTTCGCCCGTCTGAACATCAACTATCTGGTGATGAGCAAGCGGCGCCTGCTCAATCTGGTGAAGCTGGGGATCGTAGATGGATGGGACGACCCGCGCATGCCCACCATCAGCGGAATCCGTCGACGAGGATATTCCCCTGAATCGATGAAGGACTTTGTCAGCCGTATCGGTGTCGCGAAGGTCGAGAGCGTAGTCGATTACTCGCTGATGGAATTCTGTGTCCGCGAAGACCTCAACAAACGCGCTGAGCGGTTGATGGTCGTTCTCGATCCCTTGAAGCTGGTCATCGACAACTATCCCGAGGGAAAGGTTGAGTACTTTGAGGCTGTGAAAAACCCCGAAGATCCCAATAGCGGCACTCATCAGATACCCTTCTCCCGAGAGCTGTATATTGAAAAGGAAGACTTCATGGAAGTACCCCCCAAGGGGTATCACCGCCTCTTCATCGGAGGAGAAATCCGCCTGAAATACGCCTATTACATCACCGCAAACTCGGTTGTAAAGGATGAGGACGGCAACGTGGTTGAAGTACACTGCACCTACGACCCCGAGTCACGGGGAGGAACAACCCCGGACAACCGCAAGGTGAAAGGCACCAGCCATTGGGTAAGCGCTTCAGAGGGCATTACCATAGAGGCTCGCCTGTATGACAAACTCTTCTTGTCCGAGTATCCTGGAGCGGCTACCGGCAACTATCTGGATGATTTGAATCCCGATTCCTTGAGAATTGTTACCGATGCAAAAGCCGAACCCGAGATTCTCAACGCCAAGGTTGGCGATTACCTGCAGTTCATCAGAAACGGATACTTCTGCAAAGACAACCGCAGCGAAGGTTTGGTCTTCAATCGGACCGTGACCCTGAAGGATTCCTGGGCGAAGCTCAAACAGAAAATGGGTGTGTAAGACACGTACTGCAGAGAGAGAATTATGGATTACTTCTTTGACCAGCACTTCCATGTGATGCATATTTCCCATCCTAACCTCATCAGTTTCCTCGCTTCGCTGGATACGGGTATTCCCGAACTCATCACCAGCGGAGCACTTTCCCCCGGCTACATCCTCACGGCCAAGAACCGAAAAGGTCCGGTGCTCCTCAACCGACTGACCAATACGTTGACCACCTTCGAACAGTCCATCGGGCAGACATTGGTGATGATGGAAGATGACCTACGCGGGGTGTTCACCTCCCATGAGGAAGGAGCTCCCAGGCCTGAACTTCCGTATATCAGGGAAGGGAAAATGCATATGCGGGGACGTACCTACGACAAAATGGCGATGTGTCCCTTGCTTATGGATTTTTCCAGCATCCTGGTACGCAAGGAAACTCTGTACTACCCCACTCCCAGTGAACAGAAAATCCTCGATTACGTGAAAGATTCGCTTGAGGGATTTTCCTATTACCACAGCCAGCGGCCCGATGGACTGTTCGAGTTCTTTCCATTTTTGGGAATCAATCCACCCGTCCACTCCCTGGATTTCATCAAGGAGCTTTTGTCCACCTATATCGCAACCGGGAACAAGCAGTTTTACGGCATCAAGTTCTATCCGCCGCTTGGATACGACCCATGGCCTTCCGATGAGATCGAGCGCCAAAAGGTCCTCTACATCTATGAGTTTTGCAGCCAGAACAACATCCCCATCATGACGCACTGCGACGACCAGGGTTTTCGTGGAATCCCGGCCAAGGAGGCATGGAAGTACACAGCCCCTTCAGCCTACAAACCGGTACTCGCACGCTTTCCGCTGCTTCGTATCGACTTTGCACATTATGGCTGGCAATATACGCCATTGCAGAAGAATCCCATCACAGTCATCTCCAGCCTGACCAGCAAAGTTCCCGACTCCACTTGGTTCTACGAGATCACCGAGTTGATGCAGCTCTATCCCAACATCTATGCCGATATATCCTTCAGCGGGGCCAATCCGGACTTCTATCTACAATTGGTCAATTATCTTAATTCCTTGGAGGAAGAGAAGCGACGGGTCATCCTGAGTCGTTCGCTGTTCGGGACTGATTTCTCAGTCAACCTGATGAAGGTTGAAAGCTATACTTCCTATTATCGGATGTTCGAGCAATCCCCGCTTTCCGATGACGAAGTTCATGCAATGGTATCGGTCAATCCGCTTCGTTTCATGCATATCGGGCAAGAATAAAGGCAGGCCTTGAGCCTGCCTCTGTCGCTGTACACCAAATACGCTTAGTANNGCAACAATCTCGAAATATGCCTGGGGATGGGCACATACAGGGCACATGCCTGGAGCCTTCTTGCCGATAACGATATGCCCGCAGTTGGAGCACTTCCAAATCTGGTCGCCCTCTCTGCTGAATACCAAGCCACCTTCAACATTCTTCAAAAGGTCAAGATAGCGCTGCTCATGGTGCTTCTCAATGGCAGCAACCATTTCAAAGAGGGTGGCAATCTTGTTGAAACCTTCCTCACGGGCTTCTTTGGCGAAACCAATATACATCTCGGTCCACTCGTAATGCTCGCCGGCGGCAGCATCCTTGAGGTTGGTGGCGGTATCATGGATCTCCCCGCCTTCCTGTAGAAGCTTGAACCAAATCTTGGCGTGTTCTTTCTCGTTGAAAGCAGTTTCCTCAAACAGATTGGCAATCTGTACATAGCCTTCTTTCTTGGCCTGGGAGGCATAATACGTGTACTTGTTACGAGCCATGGACTCCCCTGCAAATGCGGCGTTCAAATTGGCTTCGGTCTTAGATCCTTTCAATTCCATACCTTACTCCTTCACTGCCTTTGGGCAGCATGCTTTTTTTGGCAATCGGGACAAATCCCGTTGAACACTATTTCGTACGATTCGAGGACGTATCCGAAAGTTTCCACATTCTTGGTACTAAAATCGATATCACCGAACACTTCGATGTCGCTCACCTGTTTGCAACTCGTGCATTGGATATGGTAATGATTACCCAGGGTACGGTCGAAATGATCAGGGCCGCCAAGCACGCGAATACGCTTCACCATTCCCTCATCCACGAGCATGTTTAAATTTCGGTACACCGTTGCCCGACTGATGGAAGGATGCTTCAGCACAATGTTCTCGTAAATTTGTTCAGCATTCGGATGGTTTGTAGCAGTGGTGACAGCTTCCCAAACCAATCCTTTCTGTATTGTCTGCCGCTTCTCTTTCATTGAATTTCCTAAATGATATCGAATCTCAATAGTTATAATAGTCCAGGCCTAGCACAGTGTCAACAAGATACTGGTAAAACCGGACATCCACGAGGAAACCCCAGGGAATCCTGGGGTTTCGCAGAACAGGATAGCATTATTTATCCTTGTTTTTTCCTTCATCATCAAGCCAGAAGAAGGAGTCGTTCTCGTTCTCTCCCCTGGTTCTGGTCTCACGGAATTTGTCAAAACCGTAAGGCTTGGGGGAAGATTTGCGTTCACGCTTCACCCTGCCTTCCGATCCAGCCTCATCACGTGGGGATGAGATTGCAGGTCGGTCTTCACCCCTGCGCACCGGGGGGCGCTCGCTTCTGTCTCCGAAGGGTCTTCTCTCCCCATACGAGGGACGATCGGATGAAGGTCTTCGAT
>DJGJ01000025.1:0-11338 GCA_002432715.1 Sphaerochaeta sp. UBA5849
ATTCCAGCAGAGGATGAGATTCTAGATACATCACCATGTATCGGCTCCTCATATTTTACTGCTTCTGATGATTCTGACAACGATGAGCTTCACGATGAGAACGAGCAGGATGAGCTTGAGACAGCTGATGAACTCGCTGCTCTTGATGAACAGCCGAGCTTGTTTGATTTTGATGATGACGATCTTGATCATTATGAGGACCAAGATGGGGAAGGGGATGAATATGAGCTGGAAGCCTATTGCATCCTCGAACCTGCCATTGAACATGATGATGAGGACGATGATGTCCAAGAGGATTACTTGAACTTTGCTGACGAGGACGCGGAGGATGGAACTGAAGAATTCTCCGAATTGTTCCACACCGGTGACGCTGATGAAGACGACGAAGACGATCTGGTGTCCATGCTCCAGACAGATAAGGAAGAACCAGAGCCGGTTGTCAGCAAGCCTTCCTCGCCATTCTCCTTCTTTTCCCATCTCTCCGATATTGCAAAAGGTGGTTCCAGTCCTGTAGAGAAGAAACCAGAGCCAGTCCTCCAAAACGCTATCCAAACTGAATCCGGGCTTGCATTTGATGAAGATACGCCACTATCCGAACTAATTGACCAAGAACAGGAGCCTGTGGTAGAGCAGGAGCCTGTGGTTCCCATTGGGGAAAAGCTTGCTCGAGATAAGGACGAGCCTTCGGAAAAAACAGAGGGGCAACCGTTTCATCCGGATTATCGCCTCGCAATGCCGCCTGACTTCAGAAGTCAGAACAAGCAGGAAACTGTCAAGGAAGGCAAGGAAGAGGAAAAGCTTGGGCTCACGCCTCCTGCAATCCCTCGCTTTATTCTTGCAGACAGGATTGCAAAAACCGGAGGCAAGGAAGCAGTTCCTGCTGATGCAGAGAAAAGCATGCCTGCTGCCATGGTACAATTGGAGGAAGTCGAGAGTTCCTTCGATGGAGATCTTCCATTCACAATCAGGGAAATATTGGGGAAATTGAAAGAGAATTCCCCTACTTTATTTTTTGAATTCTGCAAGAACGCAGAGCCTCAGCTGCTCATGGGGACATCGTCTTTGATCGAGCAGGCTCGCCAGGCACAGAATACAGACAATAAAGATAAGATGTTCACCATTCCCGGCATCGATCTTACCGTGGTGCTGATGGCTGGAAAAGGGGACATGCTGAGGGCTTGGGATCGGAGAAACAATGTCGGGGCCATAATGTATACTCAAGGCAAGACAGTTTGGAATGTCCTGTATTTGGGATACACCCATGCCGGGACGCTCTATCATGCCGAGGAGAAGACGATCAAGTTCGAGGACTTCTCGCAGTCGGACTGGAAATATGTAGTCAACTTGGGTGAACGAATCCTGGAGAAGAAAAGAATACGATGAATAAAACAGATCTCATTTCCCGCCATCTGGAGGTAGCCTTGCAGGCAGCAAGATTGGCTGGTTCCTTGGTACTTGAGGCGGGAAAGAATCCCCATATCGAAGTACACAACAAGCATCAGAATGACTTTGTTACTGATGCAGACCTTGCCTGTGAGCAACTCATCATTTCGACCATCAGGCAGACGTTTCCCGATGATACGATTTTTGGTGAAGAGACAGGTACGAACGGGAATGCAAGCCATGGTCGCTGGATTCTGGATCCCATCGATGGTACTACCAATTTTTTCCGGTCGCTTCCCAATTACACGATCAGCATCGCTTGGGAACTCGAACCATTTCATCCGCTTGTGGGTGTGGTGTTCAATCCAAGGCAGGAGGAACTCTTTTGGGGCAGCGAAGGTGGAGGGGCCTATCTGAATGGACAGAGGATTGCTGTATCTTGTGTAACGGATTTCTCAAAAGCCCTGTTGGTCTGTGCTCCTCCCCATCGACAACATGATCTAGTCGAAGGGTACTTTAATACTGCACAGAGACTGTTTTTGGCTGTAAGCGACTTTCGCTCGTTCGGCTCCTGTGCATTGGAACTGGCTTATATCGCAGCAGGGAGGCTGGATGGGTACTATGAGCTTTGCCTCGGCTATTATGATATGGCCGCCGGCATGCTGCTGGTCCGTGAAGCCGGAGGAGAGGTGGCAAACGCCAATCCCGAGATGCCGTTTACTGATATCCGATGCGATTTGATCGCTTCAAATGGCTTGATTCACCAGCAAATATTGCATATGGTTCACCCATGAATTTCAAACTCGCAATATTTGACCTCGACGGGACCTTGATGAACACTTCACCAGGCATCTTTGCATCGGCAAATGCTACTGTTGAACGGTTGGGTTTGGAACCTGAACACGATCTGAAACAGTTGAGCAAGTTCATCGGACCTCCCATAACCCAATGTTTTGTGAAAGTTTATGATCTTGATCCCTCCTTGATCGATCAGGCTGTGGTTATCTACCGCAAGGAGTATGACGAGCATGGAAGATTCAATGCGACTCCCTATGAAAAGATAGAAGATACGCTGGATGCGTTGAAGAAGAGCGGGTATTTGCTTGCAGTGGGCACCCTGAAGTACGAGCCGCTTGCACGACAAATGATGGAGCATTTTGGCCTTGCCCCCTATTTTGATTCCATTCGAGGAGCCAATGAATCATCTTCACTGTCCAAAGCTGACATTGTCCGGAAGGTCCTGGATGACCTCGGCGTTCAAAGGCAGGATGCTGTTCTCATCGGAGACACGACACACGACCAGAAAGGTGCAGAGGAAGCCGGTGTAGCCTTCATCGCAGTTGACTGGGGATTTGGATTTCCCAAGGGGATGGAGAAAGAGCCGTCCATGTATGCAATGGCTCGCGAAGTTGAGGATCTGCTTACGCTTTTGTAAGAAGATTCCTCGCTTGCTCGAGAGCCTCTTCATTCTCTTTGGCAGGATTGTCATCACCGGCGCAAACCGGTAAATAGCCGGCAAATTGCATGGCGGTATACTCGCATATCGCCTCGAACTGTTCCCTGATCAAGCGATATTGCACTCCATCGAGTGTGTCTTCCCCTGTTGCAATCACATAGAGTCTCTTGCCCTTGAAATCATCAAGTTTGAGCTGGTACAGCCTATCGATGAACAGCTTCAGTTGTGCCGAGAAGCCCCACCAATACACCGGGGTGGCAAAACAGATTGCGTCACTTTCCCTGAATGCCTGGCACAGGTCATTCATTTCATCTTCGATTACACAGCGAAAATGAGTCTTGCACCATCTGCAATCACGGCAGGGCTCAAGATGTTCATCCTGCAGGAATACCTCTTTCAGGGTGTAGGTTTGTTTGGCTGCTTGGGCAAAAGTTTTCGCCAGCGTCGTACTGTTTCCCCGTTTCCTGGGACTGGAGTAGATCATCATCATTTGCATGCCACTACCATACAATGCATGCTTTCGCCTTGCAAGAGTGTCTTGCAAAGGGTATCCTGCTTATGTACCAAGAGGAGATGCACAATGATGTTTCAACTGAAAAAGACCCAAGTCAATACTGATAAGGCTCCTGCAGCAATCGGTCCCTACAGCCAGGCTGTCATTGCAGGTCCATTCGTTTTTACCAGCGGACAGCTGCCCGTAGACCCCAAGACCAATGAGCTCGTAGGCGGTGATGCCGCCATCCAGGCCAAGCAGGTTTTTGAGAACCTCAAGGCAGTCCTCGCCGAGGCGGGAACAGACCTGTCGAAAGCAGTGAAAGCAACTGTGTTTCTCAAGGACATGAATGATTTTGCAGCGGTAAACCAAGTATATGCTTCGTATTTTGGTGAAGGGATCCTTCCCGCTCGGTCTGCCGTCCAAGTGGCAAAACTGCCCAAGGACGTAGCAGTTGAAATCGAGATGATAGCCTTAGCCTGAAGAATGAGGAATTGTCATGAAACGGACTCCATTGTATGAGCGGTACAGCACCTACCCGGGTGTAAAGCTGATTGATTTCGGCGGATGGGAACTGCCTGTCCAATTTGCAAGCGGCATTCTCAGCGAGCACGAAGCTGTTCGTACGAAAGCCGGACTTTTCGATGTTTCGCACATGGGGGAGTGCATGGTCAGTGGAGAGAGCGCCGACGCATACCTTGACTACCTGTGCACCAACTCGATCAGCGATATGGCCGTCGGGCAGTGCCGCTATACCCTGATGTGTTATCCCAATGGGACGGTGGTGGACGACCTGCTCATCTACCGCCGCACCACCACCTCCTTTTTAGTAGTGATGAACGCCTCCAACACAGATAAGGACTTGGCATGGATACAATCGGACAATCCTCACGCCCATCTTTGTCCGCAAGTAGTCGATCTCTCCGTTTCCACCGTACAGCTGGCTCTGCAAGGGCCGCTTGCCGAGCAGATCTTACGTACGCTTGTTCCTGATTGCGCCCAGATCAAGAGCTTTACCTTCAGAAGCCAGTGTGAAGTCGGTGAAGTGATGGCTCTCATCAGCCGGACCGGGTATACAGGGGAGGACGGCTTTGAACTCTACTGCGCAGCCGATGATGGTCCTCTGCTTTGGGACACCCTGCTTGAGGCAGGCAAGGACTATGGCCTCATCCCCTGTGGCTTGGGCAGCCGGGATACCTTGCGCATGGAAGCGAAGCTCCCCTTGTACGGGCATGAGATCAGTGACAGCATCACCCCCCTTGAAGCCAATCTCGGAGTTTTTGTAAAGCTTGAGAAACCTGATTTCTGTGGGAAAGAAGCATTGGTGAAGCAGCAGGAAACGGGAATCCCCCGAACTCTTCGGGGCATTGAGATGCTTGATAAGGCAGTCCCCCGCAGCGGCTACCGGGTACTGCTCGATCAGCGGGATATCGGATATGTCACCAGCGGAAACAAGAGTCCGACCTTGGGCATATTCTGTGCCTATGTGCTCATCGACCGCTCTACCAGCCTCTCATTCGGGGATGTTGTGGAAGTTGAGATTCATGGGCAGCACAAACGGGCGAAGTTGGTTCGGACCCCGTTTTACAAACGAGGAAAAAAGAACGAGCAATCTTGAAGATACGAGTACAAAACTACGCCCCTGAGGGGTTTATTGCGCTGGATAATTCCGCTCTGATATACCCTCCGACTGAGGCTGTATATAATGCAAATACATTCAGAGTCTCCTTGGATTTGAGTTTTACGATCAAGAAGGAGATTCTTGAGCAAGCGGTTCACGATATGCTCGAGCGGTGTTCCTATGCAAAGGTGAGTCTGCATGCAGGCTTCTTCTGGTATTTCCTCAGTCCGAACCCCAAACAGCCGATTGTGCATCCTGAAGGCTCATACCCAAGCGGGCGCTTCTCCTTCAAGGAGAACAACGGATATCTGTTCAAGGTATTGTATAGTGAACATCGTATAGCACTGGAGTGTTTCCATGCACTGACCGACGGCTCGGGGGCTATCGCTTATTTGAAGTTATTGGTGGAGCGGTACTGCCACCATGCAGATATTGCTGATTTCCAGTTTCCCGGTGGCTTGATTTTCAAGGCACGACCTTCCATCCAGGAGTTTAGCGACCCCTTTCAGCATCTGTATGACAAGACCCTGCCTTCGTATCCAAAAATCAGCAAAGCCTATCACCGAAAAGGAAATGGCAGCATCGACGATCGCGTGAAAGTGATCAGTGCGAGCATATCGACCAAGCAGATCAAGGCGCGGGCGAAAGCCAGGGGCATTACCATCGGTGAATACTTGTCATCCACATACTTGTATGCATTACAGCAGTTGCAACAGCAGGAAGTGCCGGTACGAAGGCGACGAAAACCCATCCGACTGTCGGTTCCTATGAACCTGCGCAAGATATTCGGCTATGAGACGATGCGCAATTTCACCCTGTTTGCAGTCATAGGCATAGAGCCGGCTCTTGGGTACTATACGTTTGATGAAATTGCCAAGGAAGTGCATATGCAGATGGCTATGAGCCAGGACCGCAAACGCCTGCTCAGCCAGATCCGAAGGAATGTAGGTGGTGAGCGTACGCCGTTGATTCGGTTCGCTCCCAACATGCTGAAAAACCCCTTGTTCAAGCTGCTCTCCGATTACTTGGGGGATGACCAGTACTCGGGAGTCATCTCCAATCTAGGGCAACTCGAGCTCCCACCGGCTTTGGAGGGGGTGATTCGCAGAGCGGATTTCCATCTGAGTCCAGGGCTGCTGAACAGGGTGGCCTTGGCGGTGATCGGATATCTCGATACCATTGTGGTTAACTTCACCAGCTTCCTCAACACCGATACCGAGTTGGAACGGTTGTTTTGCACCTTCATGGTTGAGGATGGAATTGAAGTCACCCTGTCGACCAATAGAGAAACTGACAGGTAGGAGCAACTATGGCCTATTGCATTCGATGCGGCGTGAAACTTGAAGAGGGGAGCAAAGCTTGTCCCCTCTGTAAAACACCGGTACACCTCCCCGAAGGTATGGAAGAGCAGAAGCAGCAACCGCTGTTTGCACAGAATCTTCCTTCCAAGGGTATGGGCGGGGTCAATAAGACACGCAAGGGTGTTATTGAGTTGATCGTCTCCCTGCTGGTCATCAGCGAGTTGACCGTGTTCCTTTCCATGTGGCTCAGCGGCAACGGAAGCCAGAGCTTCATCCCGCTTTTCAGTATCGCCATGGCCTCCCTCTCCCTGATTCTTGCCTTCAGTGTGAAGCCGGCCTATACCGTGCAGGCATCGATACAATGCCTGCTTGTCGCCGTCTATCTCTTCGGCTTGGACGCTGCAGACTTGAAAATAAGTTGGTCCTTGATCGCCAGCCCCGCCGTCGGAGTAGGCTGGTTGTATTTCGTCTATCCCTTCTCCCGCAGGGCTGCCCAAAAACCGAAAACGGCTGCAGGGGTATGTCTGGCAGGCTCGCTTGCATATCTTGCGTTGATCAATCTCGTGCTGGAACATAGCCTGACCTGGTTCATCCCTGTCACGCTTCCCGTAATCGCCACCTTGCTGGTTTTGCTTGGCTTGTTTGGTCTCTGGTTCTCCAAACGAAAGAACAAGCGCGTCCCCCTTGCCGATGTCGTGCTGGCTACGCTGGTTGTATTGTTTGGAACAATTACCTCGCTTGATTTCTTTCTTTCTGGGTATCAACTGGGTGTATTCACCCTGCGGTGGTCGAGGGGCCTCTTGGGTGCAAGCTTTGTCATACTGGTCTTCTTGGTCAGTGTTTCAGTCTCCAGGCGGGTAAGGCGTTACTTTACCAGCCACAATCGTCATACGTAAGTCAAGTGAAGTCGGCAAAAGTTGCGTTTGCCGCGCGCACTAGATCTTCAGGCCTCAGTTTGAGCTGGAGACCCCTTTGCCCCGCGCTGACAAAAATGTACTCCTCCAGCTGTGCCAGCTCCTCTACAAACGTAGGGTAGTGCTTTTTCATCCCAAGAGGAGAACAGCCTCCCCTGACATACCCGGTCAGGTCCTGCAGCTGGGTGAGCTTGATCAAGTCAATATCCTTGCTCCCGGTGAGGGTGCGGGCTTTCTTCAAGCTGACACTGAAATCGGCCGGCAGGCAAAAAACGTAGACATTCTTGGAGTCGTCCTGCATGACTATGGTCTTGAAAACCTGTTGGGGAAGCAGTCCGGCAGTCTGGCTTGCATGCACAGCATCCAAGTGCTCCTCATCCCAATCATAGGAGAGTACCTCATACTCGATACCCATGCTCTCCAAAATTCTCATTGCATTGGTTTTCTTCATGCCTGTATCCTATGCAATCGAAACAAAGAGGGCAAGGGCAAAAGAAACGAGGACCCACAGGTCCTCGAAACATAAACATTAGCTAACACTATTTGTCATCGATGGCAAACGACGTACCCAACGCCGCAGGGGAGGCGAAGGAGCCTCGTTTCTTCTGATTGATGATCGTCATGGCAGTGAGCACCAACAGGGTGATCAAATAGGGGGAGAATCCAAGGAACTGGGCTGGGATGACCATTTTGAAACCAGCAGCCTGAAGGCTGAACTGCAGACTGGTGATACCGCCGAAAACCAAGGTGCCGATGACCACACGGCCGGGGTTCCATGCCGAGAAAATCACCAACGCAATGACGATCCAGCCTTTGCCACCGGTCATACCCTCATTCCAGCTGGGGATGAAGCTCAATGAGAGGCATGCACCGCCCAAGCCGGCAAACATGCCGCCGATGATGGTGTACAGGTATCGGATCTTAGATACGGAGATGCCCATGGCAGCAGCTGTTCTTGGATTCTCTCCAACAGCGCGGACGACCATGCCGTGCTTTGTCTTATAGAGGAAGAACCAGGCGAACGGCAGAAGGAAGTACAAAGCATAGGTGAGAACGGATACGTCGAAGAGGGCGCCGATGACGGGAATCCGGCTCAAACCTGGAATAGCGATATTGTCAAATTTGGAAGCAAGATTCATGCCTGTAAGGTTGTAATTATTGGTTGCCGGTCCCAATCTCTGGCCTAAAAAGTTTGCCAGGCCGGTACCGAACATGGTGATGGCCAAGCCGGATACGACTTGGTTTGCCCGCATGGTGATGCACAGGAATGCGTGAATCAGGGAGAGAGCAGCCCCTACAAGCATCGCTGCAAGCAATGCGACCAGGAGGTTGCCCGTATTGTAGGCTGTAGCAAAACCGGCCAACGCCCCCATGAGCATCGTGCCTTCCATCCCAAGATTGAGGATGCCGGTTTTCTCGGTGTACACCTCTCCCAAGGTCGCATACGTCAGCGATGTTCCCATTGCAAGCGTTGCTGCCAGCAGCCGGGTGAAGAAATCAAGAAAGTTCATACGCCAGCCTCCTTGTGCTTTGCATGGAGCACCAATCGATATTCAGTAAAAATGCTTCCGGCAAGCAAGGGGATGAGGATCAAGCCCTGCATCACTTCACCCATCGCAGAGGGTAGTTTCATAATCTGCAGGGCATCCGATCCCGTTTCCAATGCCGCCATGATAATGGCTACCAGGATGGAGACAAAGGGGTTGAGCCCGCTCATCCATGCGATGATGATGCCGGTAAAGCCATACCCGGAGTTTACTCCCTTGGTAAGCTGGTGCGTGACGGCAGCACTGTCGATGACTCCTGCAAGGCCTGCAATGCCTCCACTGACGAGCATGGCCAGAATGATGTTCCGCTTGATTGAAACACCCTGACAACGGGCGGCCTGTTGGTTCTTGCCGATCATATTGAGTTCAAATCCCCAGCGGGTCTTATAAAGCACAAACCAGAGAATGACAACGAGGATCAAGGCGATGTAGAGGCCGGCATGTACTCTTCCCCAAATCCTCGGCAGCCATGCAGCCTCAGGGTACAGAATCGTTCCCATGTTTCCACGGGGAGCCTTCCATGCATTGATGTACAAGTATTCCGCATAGCCTATGATGATATAGTTCATCATCAGTGTGGTAAGCGTCTCATCGACACTCCATTGCGCCTTCAAGAGGCCGGGAATGCCTCCCCACATAGCCCCGAACAAAATTCCAACCACAATGCCGACAGGAAGCAGCAGGTACGTGGGAAGGAAGGTCCAGAACTGCATGACCCAGGTGATGCCGATCACACCGCTGACATACTGGCCTTCGGCCCCGATGTTCCAGAACTTGAGACGGAACGCAATACCGACAGCAAGCCCGCAGAGCAGCAGCGGTATGGCCTTTACTATCGTATACTGGATTTTTGTCTGGCTGCCGAATGCACCCTTGAGCATGGCGGCATAGGTTCTCACCGGGTTTGCATTGGAGATTGAAAGCACAATGGCACCAAGGATGAATGAGACCAGGAGACTGACGATAGGGACGAGGATGGTCATTTTTTTTGAGCGATAGTCACGCTTTTCAAGGCTGAATCTCATATATTCCTCCTCTCTACGCCAGCCATCAACATCCCCAGCTCCTCGGTGGTTGCATCCGCTGCATTCACAATATCCATAATTCTTCCTTCAAACATGACGGCGATTCTGTCCGCCACCATCAACAGTTCCTCCAGCTCTTCACTGACCAGCAGTACGGCATTGCCCTTGTCCCGCTGTTTGATGATGTTCTGCCTTACCGCTTCAGTGGCCCCGACATCGAGTCCCCTCGAGGGGTAGACTGCGATCAGGATGCCCCCGCATGAATCGATTTCCCGGGCCAGGATGGTCTTTTGTATATTTCCTCCACTGAGGAACTTGACCGATGTGTCCTGGTTGGGTGTCTTGATGGTAAATACTTCGATGAGGTGATCGGCAAACTTGCGCACCCAATTGCGTTTGATCACGCTGTGACTGGACAACTCCTTGGTGCGATACTTCTTCATGGAGAGGTTGTCGCCGACACTCATGTCTCCAACAACACCCATGCGCCCGCGGTCGGCCGGGATGTGGCTTACCCCGCTCTTGATGATCTGCAGCGGGGTCTTGTTGGTCATATCCTTTCCGTTGAGATAAATCGAACCTTCATCGACCTTGAGCAATCCGGTGATTGCTTCAGTCAACTGTTGCTGTCCATTGCCTGCAACCCCTGCGATTCCAAGGATTTCTCCACCGCGGATGGAGAAGCTCACATGGTCGAGCACCGGCTTGCCTCCACCGATGGGAAGGACCACCACATCCTTTGCCTCCACCATGACATCGCCGGGCTTGAAGGGCCCTCTATCCAAGGAGAAGAGGATGTCGCGTCCTACCATCATATTGGCAAGATCCTGTACCCGCTTGATTGATTTTGTGCTGCAGGTTGATACGCTTTTGCCCCTTCTGAGGACTTGCACCGTGTGGCTGAATTCCATGACCTCATCCATCTTGTGGGTGATGAAGATGGCACTCTTTCCCTCAGCCAGCATTTTCTTCAGGATCTCATTCAAATCCCGGGATTCGCCGGGAGTAAGCACTGCAGTCGGCTCATCAAGAATGAGGATGTCTGCACCACGGTACAACAGCTTGAGAATCTCGACGCGCTGCTGTTCTCCCACTGAGAGATCCTGGATGATTTTATCGGGATACACCTGTAAACCGTAGCGTTTGCTCAATTCGGTGATTTTCGCTTTTATTTCTGCCATCGGAGGGATGAAGGGCAGGTCCTTCATGCCAAGGATGATGTTTTCGGCAACACTCATATTGCCCACCAGCATGAACTCTTGGTGGATCATGCCGATGCCCAAAGCCATGGAGTCTTGGGGGGAGTTGATTTCGACAAGGTTCCCCTTGACGTAAATCTCTCCGCTGTCTGGTCGGTACAAGCCGACCAGCATGTTCATCAGGGTACTTTTACCGGCCCCGTTCTCACCAAGCAAGGCAAGAACTTCGCCCTTATGCAAGGTCAGACTAACCTGGTCGTTGGCAAGAACCCCGGGAAAGTGTTTTGTTATGTTGACCATACGCACGACGGGCGTTTCGTCGGTGTTTATTTCACTCATGTTTTGTCCGTTTACAATGCCCGAAAATGGGCGGTATTGGGCTAATCAAGGAGAGGCGGG
>DJGJ01000025.1:11370-40072 GCA_002432715.1 Sphaerochaeta sp. UBA5849
CTGAATCGAGGATTGATGGTTAGTTGACTCTGCCGATGACGCCTTCCACGAACCAATCCATGGTCAGCATGGCCTCATCGCTCATCTTCTCTCCGGCATTCTGGCGGACTTTGCCGGTGTTGTCCTTCAAGGCACCCCAGAAAACGTCCCACTTGCCGTCGTGAATCTCGGCCTGCTTGGCTTCAACCTGCTTGACGAAGTCTGCAGGTACGAGCGGGGAAATCGGGGAGAGATGGATCATCTCGTCCTCAAGACCACCCCAGTAGCTCTGGCTCTTCCAGGTCCCATCCAATACACTCTGGACAGCCGGAATCATGTAGTTGCCCCAGTTCCACATCGGGGAGACGAGAATGCGGTCGTCGCCGATCATACCGCGGAAATCGGCATTGTAGCCAATGGCGTATTTGCCTCTCTCGATGGCTGCCTTTGCAGGCTCGGTGGTATCCTGGTGCTGTGCGATGACATCACAACCCTGGTCGAGCAGGGCGATGGCTCCCTGTCTTTCCAAGGAAGGATCGAACCAAGTGTTGGTCCAAACAACGGTAACGGTGGCTTTCGGATTGATGGCGCGGGCGCCGAGAGTGAAAGCGTTGATACCGCGGACTACTTCAGGAGTGTTGTAAGCGCCGACATACCCGAGCTTGCCGGTGGGGGACATCTTGGCAGCAATCATTCCGGAGAGGTAGCGCATCTGATACATTCGGCCGAAGTAGTTTGACATGTTGTCATTGGTCAGGTAGCCGGAGCAGTGTTCGAAGTACACATTGGGGTATCTCTTGGCAACATTGAGCATGTACTGCTGATAGTTATAGGAGTTGGCGAAGATAACTTTACAGCCTTCGTCGATAAGGTTCTCCATAACCCGTTCGCTACTCTCGTTCTCGGGAATCCCTTCCATGCGGATGACCTGAATTTTGTCCCCAAAATGCTTTTCCATGGCGATGGTGCCTTGGTCGTGCATGTAGGAATAGCCCATGTCACCAGGAGGACTGATGTAGATGACACCCACTTTCAGCGGGGCATCTGCCGAACCGGCAGTTTCTTTTGTTCCTTGCGCAAAGGCGAAGGAAGAAACCAACAGCAGGATCAACAGAAGAACAATACCTTTTTTCATGATTCTCTCCTTAAAAAAGATTGCGTGATGGCGTTGATGGTACTAGAAGAACCTCAACTGTTTCAAATTATACGTGACGTTTTTCCTGCTGTCAAAACATTCTTTTGAAACATCAAAAGTGGTAAAACTCAGAGTTTTCTTAAAAAAAAGCGGAAAATTGAAAAAGTGCTTAAGAAATGTACTATTTACCGCAAAATGCAACAAAGTGAAAAAATTGTGTGCAAAATGATGGGGAATACAGAAAAATATGTTGCAGTTCAGTATTGTTGTTGCTTACCATATCCAGGAGAGCTGATTTATAAGCAGGCATATGATACAATTATGAAGTTCCCTGCAACAGTCATGTTCTTTTGTAATAGTTTTTACCCATTTGTGTTTTCTTGTATATATATCGTATAGATGCTTGTTTCACCTTTTGACAAATGGTACGATGGTATGCATCGCATTATACTGAATCCACAGATACTTCAGAAGTGAAGGATTTCATAGCATGAAGAAAAGTAGAACGACGTTTTCAATTCTTGTACTGTTGCTATTCGTGTGCGTTACCAGCCTGCAGGCACAAGATGCCGGGTTGGTTGTACGCTCCCCGCTTTTCGGCAGTGTCCCAAAAGAAACAACCGGCCAAGAAACCCTCGAAATACAAAGCTACGCAGCACAGCTTGGACTTGCCCAAGTACAGGTGGAGCTGGACGCGAATCAGCGGGTTCTCAGTGCTATCAGCAATCCCGCCTACCCGGTAACCCCCGGTGACACCTTCCGACTGGTGTATCTGGATGGAATGAAGACGGTCACGCTGGATTTGCAGGCGGATGACCAGACATCGGTTGCCATTCCCGGTTTGGGTGTCATCGATGGCAAGGGGCTCACCTTCCAGGAACTCAGGAAACGTATGCTCTCGATGGTGCAGACCTATCATAGTTTTTCAAATCCGCAGGTTGTATTCACCGGTACCGGTTCTTTCACCGTCTCGGTGGTAGGCGAGGTGGTGGGAACCAGGATAATACCTGCATGGGGGCTTTCCAGGCTGTCGGAGGTGGTTCAGAGCGCCAGTCCCTATGCATCCACCCGAGAAGTGGAAATCACCTCCGTTGATGGACAGACCAAAACCTATGACTTGTACCGAGCCCTGAAAAAGGGTGATCTGGCCCAAGACCCCCTCTTGAAAAGCGGTGATGTCGTTCGTCTCAAGCGGGCCGACAAATTGGTAAGCCTCGGGGGCAATGTCTACCAAGGCGGAACATACCAGCTGCTTGCCCAAGACAACCTTTCCACGCTTATTACATCGTACGGTGGGGGAGTGCTTGGCGGTTCCGATGTCCAGAACATCCGTTTGCAGCGGTACAACAGTGCAACCGGAATCTGGGACGTACACTACGTTGATCTTGTAAAGAATCCCGGCTTTGCATTGCAGCATCAGGACCAGGTCATTGTCGATACGCTGCCACCCAGCATGCAAAGTGTTACTATCGAAGGAGCCATTGCCACCAGCGAGGCTTTCGACACGCTCAGTTCCACCGCCTTGGTGGGCTATACTTCGGGCAGGATATTCTATCAATTTTATCCCGGGGAGACCCTCAAGCAGATGTTGTCTTCCATTGCTCCCCGGTTAATGACCGTCAGCGATCTCGATGGGGCGTACCTGTTGAGAAACACTGAGAAAATTCCGATCAAGGCCCAGCAGATTCTCTATGGAACGAGTGAGCAGGCTTCAATGCGCCTGCAAAGCGGCGACACGTTCATCATCCCCTTCAATCAGAGGTTTGTCACCGTCAGTGGAGCGGTGGTGCGTTCGGGTGTGTTCGCCTATGTTCCTGACAAAGGCATCAATTACTACATAGCCCTTGCCGGCGGCTTGAGCGACGATGCTACCTATCCAACTTCCATCAGTGTGTATGGGCCTGACGGCAAGAAGCTTGATTCCTCTTTGCCGATTGAGCCGGAGTCGACCATAGCGGTTGCAAAGAACACCTTTGTCCGAGACATCGCCCCGACTGTGGCGATCATCGGTTTGGTCAGTTCGATTCTTGGCATTGTAGCCACGATCGTCGATATCATTCTCAATGCCAAGTCCCTGTAGGAGGAGCACAGATGAGTCAACAAGAAGAGATGCTGAACACGCTTGCACCCTATGATTCAGGGGAGGAAGGCATCTCGATAGCTGAGTTGCTGCATATATTCCGTAAGCGGTTCCGCTGGTTTGTCATAGGCCTGGTCCTCGTTGTCGGCCTTGCAGTGGGATATTTGCAGATCGCTGTCCCTCAGTTTGAAAGCCAGGTCTCTGTGTTGGTGGAGCCGATCCAGAGGTCCTCTTCGTTTGAATCGTTGCTGAATGTTTCTGCGTCAACCACCAAGATTGCAACAGAAGTAGAACTGATCACCAGCCGCAAAAACATTGAGTATGCACTCGGGACCCTGGACTTGTCCTCCTACCGCAATGCAGATGGGATGGACTATCGCAGCAAGGATGTCCTTGGCGACGTCAAGGAACGGATCGTGGTTTCCACAGTCAAGGATACCAATATCGTCCGTATTGCAGTAACGGATGCAAATCCTGCCTTCGCCCGTGATTTTGCCAATGCCCTGGCGACAAGTTATGACTCCCTGCTGACCGGCATCGCAAAGAACTCCAAAACCGCCCAGCGCGAGTTCATTGAATCACAGATTCCTATCAATGACCGCGAGCTGTCCAGAGCCAGTGATGCATTGGGGGATTTTCGGGAGAATAGTGATATCATCCAGCTCACGGACAAGAGTTCCTTGTTGGTGGAGCAAATTTCCTATTACACGCTCCGACTTGAACCCTTGAAGCTGCAACTCAGGGAGTCGGAAGTTTTCATCGATACCTATAACGCTTCACTCAAGCAAGCCGGCGTTGAAGGTGTGCTGACTCTCGACCAGATAAAAAGAGACAGCGTGGTGATGGCCAAGCTATCAGATTTGAGCGCCTGGAAGACCGAACTTACGATGTATGAATCTCTTTCAAATCTGGCAGGGAATGCTTCAACGGCGGCTCCCTCAACCACCTTGGACTCCTCGTCGCGTATCTATGTGATCAACAGTGCCATCAATCAGGTTACCAAGGAGTTGCTCAACAGGGTCGCCGACTTGACCAGAAGCTATGCGAACGAGGCGAATACCCAGGCTATCGTACAGGCATTGACCACCGAGGTGGGCATCCAGGTACTCCAGCAACGTGGTGCCGTCTTTGTAGAAGAGCTTTCACAATTGCCCGTGTTGGAACGCCGACTCAGCGAACTGCAGCGCGATGTCCAGATTTACGAGGCCATCGGCCTCAAGCTCAGGGAGATGCTTGAAGAGGTGAAGCTCACCGAGGCTGCTGTCACCGGCAATGTAACCGTGGTCGATGCCGCCAACCTTCCGCTCAATCCCGTAAGCCCCAACAAGTTGCTGATTCTTGCTGTTGCATTGTTGCTTGGTGCAGCTATCGGCCTGCTGTTGACATTGGGAATCGAAGCTCTCGACGTCTCGCTGCAAAGCGAGCAGCAAATTCAAAAAATTGTCGGCAAGGATGTGCCTATTCTGGGTTGGATACCGATGATGAAAGTCTCCGAGAAAGACAAGTATCCCACCCTGTCGGTGTACAACGATCCGCTCTCCTTTGAATCCGAACGATTCAAGCTGGTCGCCAACATGCTGTACAACAAGACCGATAAGAAAGTCTTCTCCATCACCTCCTGTGCAATGGCTGAAGGCAAGAGCACCATCATCGGCAATATCGCCCTCGCCCTCGCCCAGATGGGTAGCAAGGTGCTGGTCATCGACGGTGACCTGCGGCTTCCCAGTATGGAGCGGTATTTCCGCCTCAAGCACAGGGAAGTTGGATTGGTTGACTTCGTCACCAAGAAGACAAAGCTTGAGGAGTGCCTGATACAGCCGTTTGAGAATACCCCCACTTTGCATCTGCTGCCTCCGGGCAACGCACCCTTGGTTCCTGCTGCAATCTTTTCCAACCCCCGTTACATCCAAGGTCTACAATATTTGGAAAAACTGTACGATTTCATCATCATCGATGCTCCGCCGTTGGATTCTGCAAGCGAGTTGCTCTCCATCAGCAAGCATGTCGACGGCCTTATCATCACCGTTCGCGCTGGTATCACCAGCAAAGGTTCGTTGTATGACTTGGTTTCGAACCTGAGAACCGCCAATGCTCCGCTGATCGGCTTCGTGTTCAACGGAGTGATCCCCGGGGCTACCTCAAGCTACGGGTATGGCTACGGCAGAAACTATGGGTATGGCTACTCTGCGTACCGGTATGGATATGCCCAAGGCCAAGGCACGGCAAAAAAGAAGAAGGCTAATATCCGAAGACGTTCCACTTCCTGGTATCGCAAGCAGTACAAGCTGGACCTTAAGGACCGCGGTAAAATTAATAGTGAACAGTTTGAGCCGATTCTTGCGTTCGGCGAGCATGCCGAGTACAGGACGCTGGAGGCATGGGCTGGAGAGCATGCAACTATGCACAGCACCGTTTTTCCTGAGGCCCGAACCAGCGGGTTTACCGATTCTCCTGCTGCCAAGGTGGAAGAAAAGCCTGTGGTGCAGCCTGTTCAAGATGCTGTAAAACATGACGGGCTTGGGGTCATTGAGAGAGATCCTGATGCTGTCGGAAAAAAAATAGAGCTGTGATACTGGACAGGATTGTCTCTCTCTGCTAAGGTTCTGAGAAGAAAATTCGGAGGGAGCCAATGGGTAGGAAACGATACAGAGCAGTGTGCCAATCCCTCACAGGGGGCATCCCATACAATATTGCATTGAGAAGTCGGTCGTAGGGCCGGCTTTTTTTTTGGAGGAGCGAAGATGGAACAACAAAATGTGTTTGCCTCAAGGTCGTTGTGTGTCATAGAGGACTTCTCGATCGAGGAGAGACTGTACCTTTTTGAGCAGGTTAAGATTCTCAAGACGGCAATGGAAAATCACGATGCTCAAACGCTCGATCGCTATCGGATCAATGACAAGGATTTCGGAATCTATGAAGTCTTCCTCGAGGATAGCACACGAACAAAGGAGTCCTTCCGCAATGCGGCTAATTTCCATCATGCAAAAGTCAGCGAACTGAACAGTGATTCCTCCTCGTTCAACAAGGGAGAGAGCTATGCCGATACCTTCTATACGCTCAGCGGCTATGCGAATACCATCTTCATCGTCCGCAGCAAGCTTGAAGGGGTATGCCGCTGGCTGGAGGACACCTGCTCAGCCTATGCCAAGCGGAACAAGCTCTATCGCAAACCCGCCTTCATCAATGCAGGGGACGGAAAGCATGAGCATCCTACGCAGGAGTTGTTGGATGAGTTCACCTTCCTTGAGGACAACAACTGGAGCAGCGATTCTTTGCACCTTGCCCTGGTCGGAGACCTCTTCCATGGCAGGACTGTGCACTCCAAGGCCGACGGCCTGACGATATTCAAGCACGTCAAGGTAGACTTGATAGCCCCAATCGAGCTGGCCATGCCGGAAACCTATGTGCAGAGAATGCGCGAAAATGGGTATGAGGTGAGAGTGTTCGAGTCCATCGATCAGTATCTTGAACAGGATGAGGTGGCAGACAAGTGGTACTTTACCAGACCCCAGCTGGAACGCATGGGCGATCGGATACTGCAGCGACAAGCCGAACTCAGACGCGCCATCACCTTCCGAAAGGAGTTCTTGGAATACATCAAGCCGGGAACCAAGTTCTATCACCCGCTTCCCCGGCACAAAGTCACTCCCACCATCCCCACCTTCCTCGATGATTCCGAGTTGAACGGCTGGGAGCGCCAGTCGATCAACGGTATGTACGTCCGCATCGTACTGCTCTCCATGATAGCGGGCAAAATCGGTGGCGAGTTCAAGCCCATCCGGCACAAAGAGGTGCAAGAGGAGGAGGATTACATCCAGGAAGTGGACTTGACAGCGCTTCCGGTCAAGGAGAAAGTTGTCAGTGAAGGAGTGCAGCCCATTCATGACGGATTGGTCATCGACCACATCTGCAGAGGGGACAAGCCCAGCGAAATCCGCGACCATATGCGCTTGATCAGCAGTGTTTTGGGACTTGATGAGGCCAAAGGCGGGGAGTGGGTCAGTACCGGACACAAGGACGGAGCGCTTTTCAAGGGAATCATTTTCCGCCCAGGCTCCTACGAACTGAGCCGCAAGCACCTCAAGCGCCTCAGCGCCGTCGCCCCGGGAAGTACGCTCAATCTCATCAAAGGTGGGAAGGTGGTGAATAAATACCGTTTGCACCTGCCTCCGCGTATCTATAATTTTGAAGACCTTGGATGTACCAACGAGGCATGCATTTCTCACCCGGACCAGAGCGAAGGGGTTCCGGCACGGTTTTACCGCACGTCAGACAATCGGTTTGCATGCGCCTACTGCGGGAAAAACCACACCTTCAAGGAAATCTGGAAGAGCAGGAACAAATAGGGTAGACTGGAAAGACCATGAAAAGTATTGCTGAAATAACAAATCATTACGGGCCACAGTTGGCAACTATGGCTTTGGACTTGGGAGCCATCAAGCTGCAGGTCCAACAGCCGTTCACCTGGGCGAGTGGATATCGCATGCCGATTTACAACGACAACCGGAGACTGCTTGCATCACCAAAGGCGCGGAGCTTGGTTTGCGATGCCTTTTGTGCAATGCTTGATTGCCTCGATTTCGATGTAGAAAACATAGCCGGAACGGCTACTGCCGGCATACCTCACGCCACCACTTTGGCCGATCGGCTTGGCAAGCCTTTGAGCTATGTACGCAGCTCGGGCAAGGATCATGGGTTGGCTCAGCAGATTGAGGGGTTGGGCCAGAGCGGCTCCTATGAGGGGGCGAAGGTCCTTCTGATTGAAGATCTGATCTCCACCGGCGGCTCCTCAATAAAGGCGGTCGAAGCCATTGTGAAGGCCGGGGGTGTCTGTCCATACACCTTGGCAATCTTCACTTATGGTTTCGATGCAGCGGTCAAGGCATTTGAAGCGTTGGAGCCTCAAGCCGCGTTCCATACCATTCTTGACTACGATGTGATGGTGGACAGCGCCTTGCGAACAGGGTATGTGGACAGTGATGAAGCCAGGCTTTTGTCACAGTGGAGAGAGGACCCCTTTGGTTGGGGGGAGAAACACGGGTTCAGTCAGGTCGTGAAATAGGGAGACAGCATGGAGTACGGAGCATTACTTGAAGCGAGTGCAAAGCAGGTGGGCAATATCGCCTGCATGGGTTTGGATCCCCAAAGAGAGTCGTTGCCGTTCGACAGCGGTGACATCCGAACGGATTTGAATGCATTTTTCCAGCAGCTGTTCAGAAGAATGGCTCTCTCCGGCCTGATTCCTGCAGCGTTCAAACCAAATATCGGGTACTACCAGAGTCTGGACAAACCCCGGGAGGAGGACTTTTCGGGAAGCCTGGCCCTCGCCGATGTCCTGGACTTGGTAGAGAATTTTTTTCCCGGCATCCCGGTGATTCTGGACAGCAAGCGCGGGGATATCGCCCGAAGCAGCCTCAATTATGCAAAGGAGGCCTTCGATGCATGGGGAGCCGATGCGGTGACTGTTGCTCCGTACATGGGCAGTGATTCACTCAAGCCTTTCCTTGATTTTGAGGACAAAGGAGTGTACATCCTCAACCGCACCAGCAACCCGGGAGGAAAGGACTTGCAGAACCTGCTGCTTGCCGACCAAAGGCCGTTGTATCTCGAAGTGGCGGCCCAAATCGCAGCATACAATGAAAAGCGCGGCTGCACCGGAGCGGTAGTGGGAGCAACCAACCTTGAAGAGTTGGCCGATATCGCCGTTTTCTATCAGGCTGAAAGGGTACCCTTGTTGATCCCGGGCGTGGGCAGCCAAGGCGGCTCGGCAGTACAGGTCATGCATGTGCTTCGCAGTACCGGCTATCCGCTGGTCTTGGCCAGGATCAACAGTTCAAGCGCCCTCACCCATCCTTGGAAGAACAACCCGGTTCCTGATGATTGGTTGGAAATCTGTGAAGCAAACCTGCGTCAGCTGGTCAGGGAGACCGCCCTATGAAGGATGTTCTCCAAGCTTTGAGTCGTCGACATCTTGAACGCAACAAGGAAGTACTATTGACTACCGTCAGTGGCGTAGCTTCTACAAAACCTGCCTTGATAACCTATTTCGATACCAAGGTGCCGAGTATCGGCATCATTACGACCAAGAGTTTTCAGGTCGAAGTGAACCCCGGCAACCGCGAACCGGTCATCTGTGAGACCGAGCGGGGCAACTTTGGAAACTCCGTCGGGCTGCGCAATCCAGGGATGGAGCAGGCGTTGTACGAGCTGAGAAAGCTCAGAGGCGAGCATGTGTTCAATGCATTCTTGAATGTTTCGCTATCGGCTGACAGCATCGAGGATTTCATCACCTTGGTGAAGGCCTTCGACGAGGTTGCCGATATGGTTGAATTGAATTTTTCCTGTCCGCATGCCTCGGCCGGGTATGGCGCTTCCATCGGCTGCGACCAATCGATTGCCGCCGAATATGTGCGTTCGATCAAACAAGCCACTTCCTTCTGCAAGGCTCCCTTGTTCATCAAGTTGACTCCCAATGTCCAGGACATCGGTTCAATCGCCAAAGCAGTGATGGAAAGCGGTGCCGACGGTTTGGTGGCTATAAACACCGTCGGGCCCATTGTGCACATCGATCCGGTAAGCGGCCGGCCCATTCTCCAAAACAAGCTGGGGGGCAAGGGCGGCTGCAGCGGCAGACAGGTATTTGCAACCGCCCTGGATGCGATCAAGGCTATCCGGAGTGCTTGCGGTGATGAGATTCCGGTCATCGGAATGGGCGGAGTCAGTGAAGGCCGGGAGGCTGCGCTTCTGATAGAGGCGGGGGCCGATGCCGTAGGCATAGGGTCGGCCTTGGGTACGGTGGACCAAAGAGATTGGCCTGCCTATCTGGCTTCAGTCAAAGCGGAGGCAAAAGCCCTGTTGCAGTCCAGTGGAGAGATGGTCAGCCCCTCTTCGGGCTCCTTTCTCATCGGTGAACGTCAGATGGCCTATGCGAAACATGTGGTGACCGACTTTAAGCAGTATGGCAAGGATACGGTGATCATTGAGCTGGATGGCAGGCTCGACTGCAAGGCTGGTCAGTTCGCGTTCCTGTGGTTGCCCATGGTAGGAGAGAAACCTTTCTCGGTGGCACACAATGAGCCGTTGACCTTCATCATCAAGAAGCGGGGCCCGTTCTCGGAAGCCCTTTGCAACCTTCGTGTAGGATCAGAGCTGTATGTGAGAGGCTTGTACGGGGCACGATTGGAGAACAGGCCTTCCAGGCAAGCGCTCCTGATAGCCGGCGGTACCGGGGTGGCTGTATTGCCATCGCTTGCCCAACAACTGAAGGAGCAGGGAACGCACATGACCATTCTCATCGGAACCAGCGAGGAGGTGACGGGAAAGGCCCTGCTTGAGGACGAGCTTGCTGCTTTCGGCTCGTTTACCTGCATTGCCGATGCAGGGCGGCCGGGCAGGGTGCTCGATCTGCTCGATACCATCGAACTTGACCCTCAAACATCGTGTTACCTTGTTGGTCCGGAGATCTTCATGGCCATAGCAAGCCGAAAGCTGTTGGGGAGGAACATCGCTGAAGAGAACCTCTATCTTTCGATGGAACGAATGACCTTGTGTGGTATCGGCATGTGCGGAGAGTGTGCCTGCGGCGATCGGCTTACCTGTCGCTGGGGTACGTTCATGCGATATGACTACCTGAAGCAGGAAGCGAGTGAGTTGCTGGCCTATGATTGATCCTCATGTGCACCTCAGGGACTGGAATCAGGCAGACAAGGAAACCTTGCAGCATGGGATGGAGGTCGCCCTCCAATGCGGAATCGACGAGGTGTTCGACATGCCCAATACCAGCCCCCCGCTTACAACCGAGGCTGCAATTCTGAAACGCCTTGAGGATGCCGATCGATGCAGGACGGGTGTGCGCTACCACCTCTGGGCCGGGGTGACCTCGGACCCAAAGCAGGTGGAAAGCATCGCCAAGCTTGCCAAAGCGCTTTTCCCCTCCGTAATCGGGTTGAAAATGTTTGCAGGACATTCGACAGGCCATATGGGGCTTGTCGACGAGCAGATGCAACGAGAGGTCTATCAAACTCTGACGGATGCGGGGTACGAGGGAATGGTGGCTTTGCATTGCGAGAAGGAGGCCCTGCTCAAACCCGCCTTGGAGGATGAGCGGGATTTTTCCAGCCATAGCCTGGCCAGGCCTGTCGAGGCTGAGGCGGCCTCCGTACGTGACCAGATCCGGCTCTCATCCGAGGTTGGATTCAAAGGGCATCTGCACATCTGCCACCTCAGCAGCATCGAGGCGCTGGGCATCATCGAAGAGGCCAAGCGTGAAGGCAGGCGCATCAGCTTGGCTGTCACTGCCCACCATGCATTGCTCTGCAGCAAGGATGCCAAGGATCATAGCCTGTATGCAAAGATGAATCCTCCGCTGCGCAGTGAAACCGAGCGGAGCTCGTTGTTCGCCGCTCTTCTCGAGGGAAGGGTGGACTGGATCGAGACCGATCATGCACCGCATACCCTTAGGGACAAGGAAGGCGGAGCAAGCGGGATTCCCGGCTTCAGCGGCTTGCTTCTGCTGGTAAAACAGTTGATTGAACAGGGGGCCGAACATTCGCTGCTCACCCGGCTGCTGGGTTCGAGGGTTTTGCAGATTGCAGGCCTGCCTGAACGGGAAATCAGCATCCCCGCCTACGATCAGCTCTCCGACCTCTCTCTTGCTGCCGCACGTGCGTATCCGTACGACAGCTTTTCCACGTTGCGATTGCGTTAGCACCAACCCTCCTGTATACTACTGCAGTCGGGAGGGCCACTTGATAGATCTTCGTAAACACTCGAGCAGACATCTGGAAACTAAACTCATTCTGCCGATTCCTGAGACAAAGCGATATGAACGGGAAATCCACTACTACCTGTTCTCACCTCCTCAGTTGTATGTGAACAAAAACACCTACGCCGAGGAGCGGTTGCTGCATAAATTCCAGAGTCATGGAAGGTATTCATCTCCGGAAATTACGCTGGAAGAGCTGCTGGATATGAACAACAAGCTCAGCCCGCTGACCATTCTCAAGCGTTACACCGACGACTTGGTCAAGGATGTAACCAGTGTTCCCGAACGAAATGTGATCCATGAGCTGCAAACTGTGGTCAATTCAGCCCGGCATGAGAACAAAGCCTGCCTTCAGGACTGCAAGGACATGGTGAAGCTGGGTATGATCAATGACCTTACGTCAACCTTGGATGCCTGGCACACCAATGCAGCTGCACTTTGTTCGACCATCCGTGACATGATGGAAGCCATCCAAGCAAAATTCAGTCCGGACAACCGCTTGTTGCTTGCTTTTCTCTGGGCTGACGAGGCTGTAAGTCTGTTGTGCGAGAAATATGCCATCGACCTCTATATGGCTTCCAGCTCCTTGCAGCAGCATATGCAGGCGACTTTGACAAGCCTGCTGAGTTTTTCCCGCGAGGAGATGGAGTACCGCATTGAGCATGATTATCCAAGCGGGAGCTCGAATTCCGAAACCGTACAGTATCGAAAGGCGATACTGAAGAAGTGGGCGCAGTCCTCACTGTATCTGGTTCCTGAAGTTTCGCGGTGGCCCAAGCGGGTTTCTGAGATTCTAGCCGGTACGGCAGCGGGCGTTGCAATGGCCTTTGCCACCTTGACGACGATTTTTGCCGAGACTACCTTCATACGCAACAGCTACCAATGGGCGCTCATCGTCATCATCGGTTATGTATTCAAGGACAGGATCAAGGAGTGGCTGCGACTCTTTTTCAAGGCAGTGCTGCCGCGCATGATGGCCGATGAGATTTCTGCGTTTCTTTCGCCCAAGACGAACAAGAAAATCTGTTCCAGCCGCATCCGCCTGACTTTTGAGGATGTCGACTCCCTGCCTGCCTATGTCAAGGAAATTCGCAAAGACAAAAACAACCCCTTCAGGGACATGCTCCCCAAAGAGGATGTAATCCATTATATCCGTGACCTGGCCATGCATCCTTTGACCAAGCATGCACTGGAGCGGGAGAGTTTCCCCAGGGAAAACAACTTCACCCTCGTCACCCGCATCAGGCTTGACGACTTTCTCAAGGAGATGGACGACCCCAATGATGTTGTATTTCGGATGGACCCCAATGCAGATGAGCTTGATCAGCTCAGCAGTGAGC
This sequence comes from Sphaerochaeta sp. UBA5849, assembly GCA_002432715.1. GTDB lineage: Bacteria > Spirochaetota > Spirochaetia > Sphaerochaetales > Sphaerochaetaceae > Sphaerochaeta. The sequence continues at coordinate 24,669 of DJGJ01000025.1, forward strand.
GCGTCTATCATCTGCATCTGATCATCCGCGAGTACTCCAAGAAAGAGGACCTGGACAACTACAGTCATTACATGGTGGTGCTCAATAAGAGCGGGATAGTCCGCATCGAGCAAATGCCGCTGGCCTAAAGGCCGATCTTCGAACTTGCCCTTTGAATTGCCTCAATGGTGAGGGTGATGATGTGATCCAGGGGTATGTCGAGCATCTGTGCTCCTTGGGTGATCAGTTCACGATTCACCCCTGCGGCAAATCCTTTGGAGGACCATTTCTTCTTGACCGATTTAACACTCATGCCCTGCATGCGTTCAGGACGCATGAGCGCCGTTGCGTAGACAAGGCCGGTCAGTTCATCGATGGTGTAGAGGACTTTTTCCATGAAGTGCACGGGTTCGACATCACTGCACAGCCCCCATCCGTGGCTGCAGACGGCATGAATGAATGCATCGTCGACGTCGATTTCCTTCAAAAGCTCCGGTGCTTTCTTGCAATGTTCTTCAGGAAACATCCCCCAGTCGATATCATGCAACAAGCCCACCAGGGACCAATATTCGACATCGTACCCATACTCGGTCGCAAATCGAGCCATGGTCTCTTCAACGCAAAATGCGTGGTACACCAATGCCTCATTGGGATTGTACTTGCGAAGCAGACTCTCTGCTTCTTCTCTCGTAACCATATCCTTCCTCCTACAGCCGAGTATAGGTGGTTTGATTCATTTGGAAAAGAGAGAATTTTCTTTCATGCCCCCTTTATTCTTCTTCTTGGTCTATGGTAGACTATGGATGTTGCTTGCCAGGCTGGCAAGCCATCACATGCAAGGAGGAGCCAATGTCTACGTTAGACGACGGTGGTAGTATAACACCCCTGCCTAGAACCCCGCTCATGGCGTCCTCCTGGTACAGCTGCTAGACCTGCCAGGTCCATCCCCTGTGGATTCGGGAGTACGCCCCAACCATCCACGGAGGAAGTATGATTACAATCAGAAAAAATCTGATGAGCCAGAATCCAGGAGATCCCATCCAGGAGGCTCCCTACACTTGGGTTGATGCACGCGACATCAACCGCGACGATATCTCCCAGCTTGAGGAGCAGTATTCGATTTCCAGTGAGTTGCTCGCAGATATCATGGACCAGGACGAACAGGCGCGTATCGAGAAGGAGGATGATTACATTGCTCTTATCGTACGTCTGCCCGCCATGGCCGATGATTGCAAGGGAATCAATCAGTATGCTGTTCCTCTTGGTATCGTCTTGGTCCGCGATACTGTCATCACCATCTGCCAAAGTGACAGCATCGTTCTTGAGGATTTTGCAAAGAACCGGTACCGCCAGTATCCGGTTCAGACAATGGAAGGTTTTGTCATCAGCATTCTCGGTCGTGCAGTGATGGTGTACATCCGTCTGCTCAAGTACATCAACCGCCAGAAGAGCCAGGTTGAGGAGCAGTTGCACAAGAGCATCATGAACTATGAGCTGATCCAGCTGCTGCAGATCCAGAAGTCCCTGGTCTACTTCTCAACCAGCCTCACCACCAATGAGGCTCTTCTTGAGCGCCTGCAGAGAACCCCGTACTTCAAGCTGGCAGGGGAGGAGGAGCGCGACTTCCTCGATGACGTGATAACCGACAACAAGCAGGCCATCGAGATGGCGAACATCTACTCTTCAATCCTTACCGGGACGATGGATGCATTTGCATCGGTGATCAGCAATAACATGAATGTCATCATGAAGCGGTTGACCATCATCTCCATCAGCTTGATGTTCCCGACCTTTGTAACCGGATTTTATGGAATGAATGTCAATCTGCCCTTTATGAACAATCCCTTTGCCTGGATCGGCATCCTCTCCTTTTGCGCTGTGAGTGCCTTGATCGGTGGTTGGATGCTCTCGGACCGACGCAATGAGAGGCTGGTCCAGCGCTCCTTGCTCGGGACAAGGGAGACGGTGCGGGAGAAACGGAGAAAAAAACATAAAAAACGGTCCTTACCCGATTGATTCGCACAATTTTGTAATGCTACCATCTCCAAGTTCTCGGGAGAGTTCTTCAAAGATGGACAGCATTATGCAACTCTGTTCTGCTTTCAGCGGAACATATGCCGGTCGGTCCATGAGCGACTTGGCAGCCTTATATTCAGAAATCGAGCAAAAAACCAGCACTTTTTGCACTACATACAGCATTGCCTGCGCTCAAGGATGTGGAACGTGCTGCGAGCACTTCATGCCTGATATCACTGCGAGCGAAGCCCGTTTGGTTGGCGCATATCTGCTCTTCATCAAGAAGGATTTTTCCTTGATTGAGAAAGTGCGCCAGAGTATCGGCAATCAGGAGGGCCCATGCCCGCTGTATCGGTTCGATTCACCCTTTCATTGTTCTGTCTATCCAGCCCGGCCGCTGATATGCCGCCTGTTCGGAGCCTGTGCCTATCAGGGCAAGAATGGCTTTGCGGTGTTCAGGCGCTGCAAGTACAATGAGGAGAAAACCATGCCCGAGCACATCGACTTTCACAGCGAGGTGCCGGTTATGCAGGACTACTCCTATCTCTTGCGGTCGCTGGACGACCAGGAAGGGGAAGTGGGCTTTCTGCCTGAAAAAGTAGCAAGCATGCTCGACCAGCTTCAATTTCTGGCAGTCATGCTTGATATGGACGATACCAATCCGGACGATACTCCGAATCCGATGGCCAGTTAGCGCAGGACCCTCATAATATAGCCGCACAAGTATTCCGATTCTGGAAACGAGAGGCGGATCGGATGGTCCTCTGCTTGGCCGAGGGTTTTCAGGATTTGGATTTCTACATTGGCATCCTTGGCGCTCCAGGCGAGGATCATGCGCAGTTGTTCGCTTCTGATCGATGCACTGCAGCTGAAAGTGGCGATGATGCCCCCGTTCTTGATTTTCTGCATGGCAAGCCGATTCAAATCCTTGTATGCTTTCTGGGCGCCTTCGGCCTGGGCCTTCGTCTGGGCAAGCTTGGGAGGATCGAGGATCATTAAATCATAATGATCACTTGGTATGACGCGCATCTGCTCGAAAATGTCACAGACGGTGGTGGTGACCTTGCTTCGGCTGTCCTCGGCAATCGTTTTCAGATCCTGATTGATGTGGACATGGACAAGGGCTTGGCGGAGGGCCGGGTCGCTGGAGTCGAACAGGTCGACGCTCTTCGAGCCTGCACGCAGTGCATGGAGACTGAAGGCTCCGGTATAGGAGCAGCCATCCAAGACCACCGCATCCTTGGCATACGGCTCTATCGCCTTGCGGTTCTCCCGCTGGTCGCAGTAGAATCCACTTTTCTGCCCCTTCCCGGGAATCACTTCATAATACAGTCCGTCTTCACGGAAACGGATGGGATCGAGCCGCTTGGCAGGAGTGAAGTATTGGCCATCCTGATAATACAGGGTGGTCTCACTGAGCTTTTCGGCACCGGCAAAGGCGCTGTCTATGGTAATCAGCATCAACGAGGGCTTCAGCAGGCTGTCCAAGGTGGAGACGATTATGTCGCGATGATCCCAGGCAACACGGGCGCTGATGATGATTCTCAGCATGGTTCCATATACGTCGACCACCACACCAGGCAGCATGTCGGCTTCAGAGAAAATGATGCGGAAGGTGGTGGTGCCGCCGGCTTTGTCCTGAAAGAAGGAACTTCGTCTTCGCACGCTTTCGGCGATGGCCTGGGCCCACCAGGACTCATCGGGGATTCTTGCCTCGTTCCAACTGAGCAGCCGAAGCGGAATGTGGCTGTCCTGATCGTACCATCCGTAGGCGATGAACGCACCATCGTGGGTTTCCACCCTGCCCAGACCGGTTTCCAATGCCGAGGTTGGCGTATGAAGAGCTCCAGAAAATACCCAGGGATGATGGCGTAGGAGCTGTTTCTCCTTACCATCCTTGATTGTAATGATTTGCATGGCTACACAGTAGCCGAAGCCCTTTGTTTTGTCAAAACGTTTGTTGACTTGCTCGTACTGCATACCGGATAATGACCCTATGCAGAAACCGGTTGTCAAAGCTATCCTTTTCGATCTGGACGGGACGCTGGTCGATACCATTGAGGACATCCGCCGTTCCTTGGCGCATGCACTTGCCGGCGAGGGCCTCCCTCCTCCTTCCGCAAATCTGACCCGGCAAGTGGTGGGCAGGGGGCTTCACAACGCACTCAAAGGTGCTCTTTCGTGGTTCGATCGCACTGTTGGGGAGGACCGGTTCAACCAACTGTACCAAGAGATGCTTCTCTATTATCGCGAGCATTATGCAGTGTATAGTCATCCGTATGAGGGTGTTGAGCAGTTGCTCCAGCATTTGCTTGAGAGCGGGTATGCATTGGGTGTGTATTTCAACAAGGAAGACGGGCTTACCAAACGTATTGCAGCCTCCTTGTTCCCTGGAATCCGGTTTTCGTGGGTCAGGGGGATGCTGGAAGGATTTCCCGGAAAGCCCGACCGCTCGGGTATTGATTATTTTTGCAGGAAGACAGGCCTTGTCGTGCAGAATGTCCTGTATATTGGAGACAGCGAAGTTGATTGGCAGACCGCCCTCAATGCCGGCTGTCCTCATATACTTGTTTCGTGGGGGTTTCGTCCAAAGGAAGAACTGCTGGCTCTTCAAGGCGCTGTAGTTGTCGATACGATACATGAATTGGAGGATGCAATCTATGGCATACAACGAGAAGGATTTGAGAAATAAAGCTGAGGCTTATCTGAAAGCTGAACGACAGGAAGTGTTTTCCAAGGAGGTGGAAGCCGAACTGACCCAAGGAAACTGGGAGTCCCTGTATGATCGTTTCTATACCAGTCTCGCCTTCGGAACAGCAGGCATGCGGGGTGTCATCGGCGGGGGGACCAACCGCATGAACAGCTTCATGGTTCGCAAGGTCACCCAAGGTTTGAGCGATTATTTGAATCACACTTCCAAGAACCCTTCAGTCGTCATCGCCTACGACAGTCGCCGTTACAGTGATCTCTTTGCAAACGAGGCCGCCCTCGTGCTTGCCGCCAATGGTATCTCCGTGTACCTCTATCCTGATTTGCATCCGGTTCCGATGCTCAGTTTTGCCGTGCGATACCTGCAGACAACCGCTGGAATTGTAATCACAGCCAGTCACAATCCTTCCCAGTACAATGGGTACAAGGTCTATTGGCGCGACGGTGGACAGGTGACGCCTCCGCACGATTTCAGCATTGCAGAGCGTGCAAATGCAGTGAAAGCAGAGGACATCAAGGAAATGAGCGAGCAGACGGCACGTTCGAAAGGCCTTCTGGTTCCCGTTCCGGAAAAGGTGGATGAAGCGTACTATCATACAGCACTGCTTGGTTTGAGACGCCCTTCCTTGGTGCAGGACAGTCCTGTGAAGGTGGTCTATACTCCCTTGCATGGATCTGGCAACATTCCTGTCCAGCACTTGTTGAACAAAGTCGGGATCACATGCATCGTGGTCCCCGAGCAGCAGGAGCCCGACGGGAATTTCCCTACCGTTCCGCTTCCCAATCCCGAGCATCCGGAAGCAATGGAAATGGCAATCGCCCTTGCAAAGAAAGAGAAGGCCGACATTGTCCTTGGGACCGACCCCGATGCGGACAGGCTGGGCATTGCCATACCTCTTGATGCAGAAAAGACGGAGTATCAGCTGCTTACGGGCAATCAGATAGCGACCTTGCTGGTCGACTACCTGACCGAGGCTGACAGCCACAAGAACCTTGCCAAGAAACCTTTGGTGGTCAAGAGCCTGGTCACCACCGACCTGGTGGCTCGTATCGTGGAGAGCCAAGGCGGGCGTTGCAAGGACGTGCTGACCGGGTTCAAGTATATCGCCGAACAGATTGCTGAATTGGAAGGTCCGAAAGGGGAGGCTGAGTATTTCCTCTTCGGCTGCGAGGAGAGCTATGGCTTTTTGACACTTTCGCAGGTCAGGGACAAGGATGCGGTAAGCAGTGCCCTTTCCAGTGTCGAGTTGCTGTGCTATTGGGCCTCGCAGGGATTGACCTTGCAAGAACGGCTCCAGCAGATTTACCACAGGTGGGGGTACAGCACCGAAGTTGTTTTCTCCAAAGAGTATGAAGGTGCCAGTGGAAAGGAGAAAATGGCGGCAATCATGGCCAATCTGAGAAAGCTGTCTGTCGGTGATGAGCTTGGCTCATCCACCATTGCATCCATCCAGGATTTGCTTGATGGAAAGCAGACAGCCTTTCCACCCTCCGATGTCCTGATCATCCGTTTTGCCTGTGGTGATAAATTGGTCGTCCGCCCCAGCGGGACGGAGCCCAAAATCAAATACTACCTCTTCTTCACTTTGGAGGAGGGGACGCGTGAGGAGAGGGAGCAACAACTCGCCTTGCGCATCCAAAACTATAAGGCGGCCCTCAGTTGATTACCTGTTATGTACTTGCCCGGCATCAGAAAAGCAGTCTCTGTCTCTCCCCCTATCTGGATGCAGAACGGATGGATGATTGGAAGGAAGATGAGGAGGTGGTGCTGAAAAGCAGTGGAATGTTGACCAAGAACCAGAAGGATGAGGTTACGTATGCCCTGTATGCTGCGATAGACTTCAGTGTTGATCGCTGGATTCAGAACAAGCAATATGTGCCTCGTCTTCTCATCTGCGCCCTCATTTTCACAGCTTCGTATTTCCTGCTCTCATTGGCCATTCGCGATCCGATTCCCATGATTGATGAGATTGCCATCAGTGTGGGGTTGACGTTGCTTGGCTGGAATGCCCTGGCAAAACGCGACACCCGTTCCTCGGTCGCCCAGCGAAGGCGCTATGAGTTGAAAGTCCGAGCATCCGAGCGGCAAGAGGTTATCGATGAACAACTCTTCGCCTTGGAAGAGTATTTGGATGAAGCTGCAAAAGTCGATGCCTTGTCGCTGTGCAACTCTTTGTGTCTGGTCAGCTCGGAGCCGTTGTTGCCGTTCTCCTTTGAAGGCCGGCTGGATGAGCTGAAAGACATATTCAAGCTGTTGTTTCTGCATGTGCGTCTCAATGACAAGGCGTTGTTGCAGACATCCCATACCGTCTTGCGCTTGAGGCGGCGGGGCAAGGCGGACAGCCGTCTCGCTGCAAAACTCTACCATGAGCATATGCGAAAGCGGATCGATCTTGCATTGCTCTCCCTCTTGATTGTCTTGGATGAAGCAACTGCATAGCTAAGATGCCAGTATAGGCATGCAAGCCTATCACGCCGCACTGTTATTGTTTTGCATAGCCGGTCTGTATGTGGCCGGCTTTGCTGCATCGCTGCTCTCCTATCCCTTGCTGGCAGGCATTCTGGGTGGGGTGCTTACCCTTGTCCTGCTGCATGTTTGCACACGCTCGAGGCGAAGCCTGCTTGCTCTCTTTGCATGGTTTTACTGCTTGTACGTCCTCCTTGGCTGGGCGGCGGGCTTCAATCAAGCAAGCTTTGGGTTGCCCCGGCAGCGTGTTGTACAGATAGAAGGACACCTGGTGGAAGACTCCTTGCTCACCCGTTCAAACAAGCAACTTGCCCGGATCGCCCTTGCCTCGTGCCGGTCAAAGGATGGCTTTCAGGCAACATGCAGGGGGGCGGTGTCTGCATTGATTGAAGTCGATGAGGTGCTGGTCTCCTCTTCCAATCTGGTTCTTACCGGCATCTTGGACCCGGAGTCGGGATTATTCCTTGCTGAGAGCGTACAGGTTCTTCCTCTCTCGTTGCTTGCACGACAACGCCGTCATGTATTGAGGATGCTCCAGATCAGATTGCAGCAAGTCATACCAGACAAGGCTTCCCAAGGGCTTGCCGCCATGCTGTTGCTGGGACAGACAGGCAGCTCCGATTTTCAGCTCAAGGATTTGAGCCTCGCCTGTGGATGTGCACACCTCTTGGCCCTCTCAGGCATGCACCTGCACTTTTTCCTCTCTCTCAGCACCTCTTTGGGCAGCCTCATCGTCGGACGTTTTTGGGGGAGGTGGCTGGGTTCAGTCCCGGCCTTGTTCTATGTTGTGCTTGTCGGTCCCAAACCCTCTTTGATCAGGGCTTTGGGCATGCATCTTTGTTCGCTGTTTCCCATCTCACGCCAAACTGCTTTCCAGGCTACCTTCTTTCTGCAGCTGCTGCTCTTTCCCTTCTCGCTCTCGAGCATGGCATGCCTCTATAGCTGGGCTGCCTACGGGATGCTGCTGCTTTCATCGATGCTGCCCACATTTTTCCTGCAGAAAACTGCGGTAATCGTAGCAGGCTCGTCCCCGGCTTCCCTGTTGCTGGGAGGCTCGTGCAACCTGAGTGGTTTGCTCTTCTCCCCGATACTCACCCCCCTGATAAACCTGGCCATGGCGGCAAGTTTCCTGAGCCTGGTTTTCGGATCCTTCTTTGGCCGGATCTTGTCCTCGATACAGGCACTTCTCTTCTTCATCCTGGAAAACAACCAAGGCTATACGCTGCAAGTCGGCTTTACAGGATATGTGGTCTATGTATTGGTGTTGTTGACCTGTCTTGTCTCAATTGGCTATGCTACCATGGCTGTACAAAAGCGAAGGAGATTACGCTATGAGCTGGACATTCGCATACGACTCCCCGATTGCAATCACTGCTCTGCTCAAACAAGAGGAGCTGTCGATGACCAAGAAATTTGGTCAGAACTTCCTCATCTCCCGCTCGGTGAGGGAGAAGATTGTAGCACTTCTGGATGTACAGCCGTCTCACCGTGTATGGGAGATCGGGCCGGGGATCGGGGCGGTCACCAGCCTGCTGCTCGAGCAGGGGGCGAAGGTGACGGCTTTTGAGATCGATCATGGGTTCTGCCGTATTCTCTCAGAGCAGGCGTTTGCCGATGAGCCCTCTTTTCGGCTCATAAGCGGTGATGCACTCAAGACGCTGCCTTCCCAACTTGCCTTGGAAGGGAGTCCTGACCGCCTGTGCGGCAATCTTCCCTACAATGTAGGCTCGGTGGTCATCGCCAAGGTGCTGGAGAGCGACCATCGGCCCCCTGTCATGGTGTTCACGCTGCAGAAGGAAGTGGTTGACCGGCTGTGTGCACAGCCGCAATCAAAGGATTGGTCGTCATTTTCCCTGCTCGCCCAGATGGATTATGAGGTGAAACCGGCTTTCAGCATCAACAGCGGCTCTTTTTATCCTCCACCGAAGGTGACCAGCAGTACGGTGGTGTTCACCCTCCGGGCCCAAAGCCTGGTACCGCTACAGCTCAGGCAGACCTTTTTACTCGTCATCCGCGACCTGTTCGCCCAACGCCGCAAGACAGTGAAGAACAATCTGCTCTCTGGAAAGATCAGGGCGGCCGTCGGCAGGAACGGGGTTGAAGCTTTGCTCTCCCATTCCCAAATCGACCCCTCTCTGAGGGCCGAGGCTCTTGCCTGGGCTGACTTTATTGCTCTCAGTGAGTCTCTTGCCAACTATCAAGCCAGGTATATCGTCGGTACTGCACCAAACAGATGATTCCCCTGAGAGTCAGGTCGCTGGCCATCGCTATCCAGATGCCCAGCAATCCCAGGGATGTTGTTTTCAGCAATAGGTAGGCCAAAGGAAGTCGGAGCAGCCACATTCCTGCAATCGAGATGAAAAACGGTCTTCTCGTATCGCCGGCTCCTCTGAAGACCCCGAAGGCAAGCATGGAAAGCCCGAATGCAGGCTCAGCGAAAGCTTCTATGCGCAATATGGTGGTTCCGAGGGCGATGACAGAAGCATCGGATGTGAAAAAGCGCATCAAAGCCGGTGCAAACAGATAGAGCATCAAGCCCATGAAACTCATCAACAGCGTGCCCCACAACGTGCACAGGTCGGCAAACTTTTTTGCCAGCTGCTTGTCATTGGCGCCCAGTGATTGGGCTACCAACGTGGTGGCGGCCGTTGCAAAACCCGACGGAGGCAGATAGGTGATGGACTCGGCTGTGTTTGCCAAAAAGTGGGCAGCCAGGGCGGTGGTTCCCAAAGTCCCTACCATCTTGGTAAAGACAATCTGGCCGAACGAGAGGGTCGACCGCTCAAGGGCAACCGGGATTCCCAACCTGAGCGCACTTTTTTGAATGGTTTTGTCGTACGAGAATGGACCGAAGAGGGTGATTCGGATGGGGTTGTCCGTGGCCAGCAGGATGACCAGCAGCAGGATGCTGGTGATGGTGCAGGAGAGCGTGGTGGCCATGGCCGCCCCCTTGACCCCCAAACCCAAGCCCCGCAATCCAAATGGACCGAACGAAACAAAATCAAAGATGAAGAAAAAATTGAAAGCGATGTTCAATATATTGTTCAGACCGTTCAAGTAGAGGGCTTTCTTTGCATCCCCGCTGCAGCGAAGAAGGGTGCTGATGAGAATCATCACCAGGTTGGGCAGATACCCCAAGGCTATAAAGTGATAGTACTGCCTTGCAAGCAGCTGGACCTCTGCCTCGGCCCCAATCCAAGCTGGAAGATGGCGGGCGATTACGACAAACAGCCAGGTAAGAGCCAACCCGAAGAATACTGAGGTGTACAGAGCCTGCTTGGTGACCTGCTTGGCTCGTTGGGAGTTGCCTGATCCCAAGAAGCGGGCCATCAATACGGAGAATCCGATGGCAAAGGCGTTCATCCACCCATTGACCAACCAGATGGTGGATGTAGGTACGGCGATTGCGGCGGTTGCATGAGCCCCCAAGGAGCCGACCATCGCCGAGTCCACATAGGTGACGGTGACTTGGAGGACCTGCTCAAGGATGGTGGGCCAGGCGAGAGACCAGATGATGATGCCGGGAGGAATTGAGCGGTCAAGAAGATTGATGGGATTTCGTACACGCCTCATGCAATGCCTCTCCTTGTGAGGCGCGTCCATCGTAGCTGAAAGCAGGATTTGGAGCAAGGGCGGAAAGCAACTGCTCCCGCCCTTCGATGGTGTTGGTTAGTTGGCTGCAGCCTGGGCGAGGGTGATGGCGCTGGTCACCACGATATCCTCCACCGAGCAGCCGCGGCTGAGGTCGCTGATCGGTTTGGCAAAGCCTTGGAGAATCGGGCCGTATGCATCCGCACCGGCAAGCCTCTGGACAAGCTTGTATCCGATATTTCCCGCCTGCAGGTCGGGGAAAATCAGGGTGTTGGCGCTTCCTGCAACTTCCGAGCCGGGAGCCTTGCTCTTGGCGACGCTGCCGACGATGGCTGCATCAAGCTGCAGCTCCCCGTCAACGGCCAAGGTAGGAAGCTTCTCCTTGAGAAGGCGGGTTGCGGTGATCACCTTGTCCACCAGCTCTCCCTTTGCAGAGCCCTTGGTCGAGTAGGAGAGCATGGCCACCTTCGGCTCGGCATTGAGGAATGTCCTGCAGGAGAGTGCGGATGCTTCTGCAATTTCAGCAAGCTGCTCGGCTGTTGGGTTGGGAATGGTTGCACAGTCGGCAAAAATGAACGATCCGTTTGCACCGTACTCGGTCTTGTCGGTGGCCATTACGAAGCAGGAGGAAGCAAACTTGATGCCGGGTTTGGTCTTAATGATGTTGAAAGCGGCAAGCAATACATTGCCGGTGGTGTTCTCTGCTCCCGCAACCATTGCATCGGCCTTGCCCAGCCGGACCATCATAGCCCCCCAGCGAAGAGGGTCGACGATTCCCTCGAACGCCTCTTCCTCGCTCATGCCCTTGTGCTTGCGCAGCTCATAATACTCCTGGGCGAATGCCTTGCGGTCATCACTGGTGACGGGGTCGATGACGGTGATGCCCTCAAGGGATGTGGAGACGGAAGCGGCCGCTTTGGCAACAGCTTCGGCATTTCCTACGAGGATGACTTTTTCGGCAATCTTCTCATCGACGATCTTGCGTGCCGCCTGAATGGTTCTCAGCTCGGTTCCTTCTGCGAGGACAAGATGTTTTTTTGCCCGGATGGCCTGGGCCTTCATTTTTTCTGCAAACGTCATGGTTCTGCTCCTTGACAGGGAAAATTTTAATTGCACCTGCTAGTCTACCACGTTCAGATGGCTTCGAAAAGTACGCAAAAGGCTCTGTATTTTCTTGTACGCTTATGCTATTGTCCGCTCATGGGTACACGCAACCTCCTCTTTGTCATGGTGATGGCCTTGGCGTTCGCCGGCAGCCTGTTCGGCGGCCTGGGCGAGGAGATCCAGATTGCATGCTCACTTTCGCTGGCTCAGATGGGACTGTTGATGAGCCTCAGCCAGGTCGGATCTTTTGTTTCATTTCTCACGCTGCCATTGCTTGCCAGGAAGCTGAGCTCCTACTCACTGTTGGTCATCGGCATTCTCTCCTCTTCTGTGACTTTGTTGGGCATGGGCCTGTGCCGCAGTGCATCAGTCTTCGGTCTTTTCTTCCTGCTCAATGCATTGGGAGGCTATTTGTACGGAACCAGCAACATCATGGTTCTGATCAATGTCGACCGACCTCGAATGAAAACCAATATCCCCTTGATGCATCTTACGTTCAGCATCGCCAGCATTTTCAGCGGGTATTACATTACGTTTCTCAAGCAGCACACGTGGTACCACGGATATGTGCAGATGGCGCTCATCTATCTGGTCATGGGGGTTCTGTTCATCCTGTTTCGGCCTGCAGGAATTGGCCAATGGGAGCAAAGAAAGGACCAAAAACTTTCCGATTCGTTCTCATTGTTGAAGAACAAGGCGTTCATGAAGTACCTGCTCTTTCTCATTCTGGCAAACGCGGTGGAGTACTGCAATGCCGTCTACCCCTTGCTGGCCATCACCCAGCTGCACGCAGCAGGAGCCCGCGAGGTTGGCTTGGCGATCATCATCATCCACTTTGGAAGCACCATTTCCCGCTTGGCAGCCATTCCCTTGCTGAAGAAAGGGCTTCCCGCTCATCGGATTCTTGTTTCCTTGTGCCTGGTGAGCATGCTCGGCCTGATAGGATTCTTTCTCTCTTCCAATCTACACCAGGCATACGTGAGTCTTGCTTTGATGGGGCTTGGCATGGGCGGGGTGAATCCGGTGAGCCAGGTGCTGGAAATCTCCTGCTGGCCCTCGGACTTGCTGCAACTTGCCAATATCCGGTCAATGGGGTCGACCCTCGGGCGTATCGGAATGCCGCTGGCTGTAGGAGTTGTGATCAGCTTCTTCTCTGTATCCGCTTCATTTCTGCTGCTGGCGGTAAGCATGGGCATGGCAGCCTTGTTCCTGCTGGCATCCAAAGCCAAGCCGACTTCTTGCTAGGATGCGTACTTATTGAGTACAATGCCGGCCATGGAAGCTAAGATAAGCGTCGGCGTGTATGGATTGGGTCGTTTCGGTTCCTTTTGGGCAAAGGAATTAGCCAAACATGGATTTTCTGTCATCGGGTATGGACGAAGCGCAAAAACCGCCCCCGAAGGGGTGCTTCTAGGCAGTGAGGACGAGGTGCTCTCTTGTTCGGTGCTGTTTTACTGTGTATCCATCAGCTCTTTCAGCGAAGTCTTGGACCGAACCGGCTCCCGGATTGCCGATCACACGGTGGTGATGGATACCTGTTCGGTCAAGCTTTATCCAGCCAAGCTGATGCGCGAGAAGCTTCCCAAACAGGTGCAATGCATTGCAACCCATCCCATGTTCGGGCCCGATTCAGGCAAGAACGGGATAGCGGGGCTTCCTTTGGTCATCAGCGGTGTCCGTTGCGACGACGAGACCTTGCAACGTTGGGTCGAGGAGTTCAAGCGTTGGGATTTGAAGGTGCTGCAGATGAGCTGCGACCAGCACGACCGCGAGGCGGCCTGGTCCCAGGGCATCACCCACTTCATCGGTCGGACGCTCTCCGAGCTGACTCTCGGGGAAACCGAGCTTGCAACCACGGGGTATAAAACGCTCTTGACCGTAATGCAACAGACCTGCAATGACCCGCTGCAGTTGTTTTATGATTTGCAGCGGTACAACCCATATGCCAGACAGATGCGCATGAGTCTCAAGGAGGCGCTTGATACCGTCATGGACGCACTCCAGAAGCAGGAGGAAGTACGTTGAACGTTTGTGTCTATACGTTGGGGTGCAGACTGAATCAGTGTGAGAGCGAGGCGATAGCCGACAGCTTTTCGCAGGAAGGTTTCACCATCGTTGAGGAACAGGTTCCAGCCGACCTCTATGTCGTCAATACCTGTACTGTAACCAGCAAGGCTGAACAGAAAGCCCGAAGGATGATCCGCAAGTTCGCCCTGCTGGCACCTACGCTTGCCACCGGTTGTTACGCCCAGGTGAACGAGGATGAGCTTAGGAAGCTCAGTGACAATGTCATTGTCGTGCCCTTGGAGAAGAAAGCCCACCTGCTCAAACTGGCAAAGCACCTGAAGGCAAGTCTTGTCAGTGGGATGGACATGAGGACAGGGTGCCTGTCGTTCAGTGATGGAAAGGCAAGTGTCTTCGATTACGCCGCCGACTCCTTCTCGTATCACAGTCGTGCGTATTTGAAAATCCAGGATGGATGCGACAACAGCTGCGCATATTGCCGGGTCCATATCGCCCGAGGGAAGGCAGTAAGCTTGGAATCCGGACAGGTCATCGAACGTGCGCTTGCACTGCAGCAATCCGGCTTCCAGGAGATAATGCTTACCGGGGTGAACCTCACCATGTACGACCATCAGGGGGAGGGCTTGGGCGGGTTGTTGGAGAAGTTGCTGGCAAGTCTCTCCGACTCTGTGCGCATCCGTCTCTCCTCGATGGAACCCGATCACATTGATGACAGGTTGCTTGATGTCCTGACTGACAAGCGGATGCAGCCGCATTTCCATATTCCGGTGCAGACCGGCAGCGACCGGTTGCTCAAGAAAGTCGACCGCCATTATACCATAGCCGAACTGGCGAACATCCTTGATCGTCTGCGCAAGGCGAAGAGCGATCCCTTTCTTGCAGCCGACATCATAACCGGTCTTCCCGGAGAACGGGATGAGGACTTTGCTGCCACCCGTCAGTTCATTCTCGACCAACAATTCTCATTTTTGCATGTGTTTCCCTTCTCACCACGTCCTGACACCCCATTGTATCGGGCACAGGACCGGGTACCCGAGTCTGTGCGCGATGAGCGTGCACTCGATTTGAGAACGCTCAGTGAACAGCTTCACCACAGCTATCGGCAAAGACAGGTGGGGTCTGCTGCTGAAGTAATACTGCAGAACCGCAAAGGCGGTCGCTGGTATGGTCTGAGTGGAAATTATCTGGATGTCGCTGTGCTTTCTCCCCCGGTCTTTGCCAGGGAAGGCATGCTGATCAAAGGAACCTTCGGCCGGATGATCGGCAAGGAGAAACGGATGGAGTTCATCCCGGATGCAACCACTCTTTGAAACCGAACGGCTGCGGGCCTATGTGAGCAGGGTGGAATTTGCGAAGCCGCTGCTTGCCTATGAGAGAGGCAACATACAAGCATGCAAACCCTTTTCGGTAACGCATCAGAGCAGCTACTACACGCTTGCCTCGTTTCAGGCTCTCTGCAGCAGGCAGGCAAGCTTGTATGAGCAGAAGAGGATGCTCCCCCTGCTCTTTTTTT
>DJGJ01000040.1 GCA_002432715.1 Sphaerochaeta sp. UBA5849
TGCACGGGTCAAACTCAAGAGGTTGTACCCCATAATCAAGGAATAGGTTTAAGTGTTACAGGCTACTAGGTGCTTTTCCCAACTTGCTTTGCATTTCCTTGCTCCTGTGCAAGGTCCCGAATCGACCACCCATCATAAATCGTGGGCTTGAACGTATACGAGTAATCGTGAATTTTGTACTCGTTGTCTTCAATCATCCGAAAAATACGCTTTCCCACTTCAAGTCCCATTTCAAAACCGGGATGGATGGAAGCAGTAATGCCGCTGTCGGTCCAGTCGGTATCGGAATAGTCGAAGGCAACCACCGAATAGTCCTTTGGAACCTCCTTGCCATGATTGGAGAGCAGATGCAACACCGTTTTAAGAATCATGAAGTTGCAACAGACAATGGCTGTGCACTCAGGCAGACCCTTGAGAAACCTCCATAAGTTCTTTGAGAACTCCTTTGGGTCAAGCATATCGTCCGAGATAAACCACTTCACGTACCGGTCATCATATGTTGCACCATAGTTCTGCAGGGCATGCACATAGCCCTTGTACTTCTCTATACCTTGATAATTGTCATACACAAAAATACCGGCTATATGCTGATGGCCGCAGGCGGTGAGCCGATGCACCAAGGCATCGGCACACTGACCGTCGGCAATGGTCACCTTGGGAAAGGGAGAGCCCGCATAGTAGTTGTTGTAGAAGATGACCCGGACATCCCGGTCGTACAACTTGGAATAGCAGTCGAGGTTGGGATTGAGGATGCTTGCCTTCACCCCGTCGACAATCAGGCCATGGAAGTTGGACAGGCAGGAGAGCAAGCAGTTGCGTTCATTGGCCAGCTTGTTGTCCGTATAGAAAATCTTCAGCTCAACCGACTCATTGGCCAACGCATGCTTGATCCCCCTGAGCAGATTCTTATTGGCGTTGTAATCCTGACCCTGAACGATCACAGCAATCTTGGTCTTACCGCTCACCATCGGATTTTGCTGGGCAAGAAATTCCTTCTTGTTGACATAGGTGCCACTACCCTTGCGGGTATAGATAATCTGCTCATCAGCAAGGCGGGACAGGGCGTTTCGCACCGTCTCCCGGCTTACCCCCAGCTTCTTGCACAAGAAATGCTCGGAGGGAAGCCGTACATCCTCGGTGAACTTTTTCTGGTCTATGAAGGTCAGGATATAACGCTGAACCAACTCATACTTCTTCAGCTGATCAGGTTTCTTCACACCCATCCTCAATACTCACTTCCTTTCGCTCTGCTTTGGCAATCCAAGCCTTCAGACGACTGCGCAGTTCCAGCTTAACATGAGTGTAGGCCCTTTCACAAACCACATTATGCAATTCATGGGGATCGGAGTCGAGATCATACAGAAAATCATCCACGTAGCAGTCACTCGAAGCAACAGCACCACCATTCAGGCCCGGGGCATATACGGCATACTTGTAACGGACGGTACGGATGGCCCTTCCCACCCTGCTTTCCGAGATTTGGGCAAAAATCTCATTGGTCCTCCCCTTGACCGATCCATCGATGAGTGCCGCCAAATCCTCTCCGATCATTCGATCTCCAACATCAATGCCGGCAAGACCAAGAATGGTCTTGGGCAGGCTCTCGGTGCTGACTAGTTGCTCAACCACCCTTCCGGCACGGAAAGCACCGCCGCGGATGACCAACGGAACCCGCAAAGCCGCATCATGTGCGCTGCGCTTGTAGTCGTCATACCCATTCAGGTGCGCATCGCAATTGCGGGTCCTGAAGTGGGAACCATGATCACTGGTAAAGATGATAACGGTATTCTCATACAAGCCCTTCTCCTTCAGCTTTGCAATCAAGCGCCCAAGGTTGGCATCCACCCGTTCACAGGCTCCAAGATAGTCCGGATACTCCTCTACAGCATCTCCACCTCCAAGAGCCCTCAAATCCTCCGGGAGTTGGAAATCAGCATACTTCTCTTTTGAACCCTCCGGCCCCTGATAGTGATGGGCATCGTTCTGATGATGAGGTTCGATTTGTGAGACCGTCATGAAGAAGGGTTTTTCAGCCTTGTAGGAATCGAGAAACTCCAAGGCGAAGTCGGCAATGCAGTCTGCACGATACCCAGAAAAGTCACAACGCCTCATATGCTCATCAAACACATAGCCGCCATAGCCGTCGCTGGTGAACTCAAGAACATCGCTGGCTCGCCAAAACCCTGTATAGCCACCCCTGAGCTGTGGTGGAATTGCACTCCTCTGATAATCCTGGGAGGGTTTTTCCTCCAGCCCCCCTTCACTGGCCAGATGCCACTTGCCGATGTAGGCTGTCTCATATCCGCTCTCTTCCATGTAGTCGGCAACAGTCTTCACACCAGAGGGCAATGCCTTGTTATTCCTGAAACATCCGGTATCGGTTGCATAGAGCCCGGTCTGAAAGATTGCCCGGCAAGGACCGCAGACCGGCTGGGGTGAGAAAGCAAGGTCAAAGCGCACCCCTTCCTCCGCCATGGCATCCAAATGAGGAGTAATGGGCAATTGCTGCCCATAGCAACCACAGGTATCAAAACGTTGCTGGTCTGAGAAATAGAAAAGAATGTTCGGCCTGTTCATCAGAGTCTCCTACTGTCTTGATTCATTGATCTTTCCACGGACGATCAAGACCACGGTAAGGGCGATGACGACCAGGAAGGCTATGGAAATGGGTGATTGGGCAAAGATTGACCAACTACCGTCGGATAATATCAGTGAACGGCGAAAATTTTCCTCGGTGATATCACCGAGCACCAATCCCAAAAGGATGGGAATAGTAGAGAAACCCAGTTTGGAAAACACATAGGCGATGACTGCAAAAGCAAGAGTTACCCGTACATCAAAAAGGGAGGTGTTCACCGAAAAAGCTCCGGCAAAGCAGAAGATGACGATAATGGGGGTAAGAATGGAGACGGGAATGCTGACCACTCTGGCAAAGTACTTGGTAAGGGTCTTGCCCTGTACATACATGAACAGGTTGACGAAAACCAGACCTATCATAATGGCATACATCGTAACACCGTGCTTGACAAAGAGGTTAGGGCCCGGTGTAAGACCGTTGATCATCAACGCCCCGAGCATGATGGCAGCCACCCCGTCACCGGGAATACCCATGGTAAGCAGAGGAATCAAGGTGGCACCGGTAACCGCATTGTTGGCAGTCTCAGCTGCCGCAATGCCCTCGATGGAGCCATTGCCAAACTCTTCCTTGTGCTTGCTCATGGCTTTAACCCGGTCGTAGCTTACAAAGCTTGCCATGGATGCACCGGTTCCTGGAATAATGCCGATGATGATTCCTACGACTGCAGAGAAGAGAGCCGGCAGGCTCATCCGTTTATACTCTTTTGCAGTAATATGTCCGGATTCCCCCTTGATTTCCTCCAAACTGGAAAGCGTGACTTGGTTGCTCTTCTTACTCTTGGAAAGTACTTCACTAAGTGCAAACAAGCCGATCAGGCAGATGACCAAGTCAAATCCCGAGTAGAGGTTGATATTCTTGAAGATATAGCGGGTGCTCCCGGTCATTGGATCGAGGCCAATGGTTGAAATGAACAAGCCAACCGCGCCGGAAATGATACCCTTGGTCAGGGATTTCCCTGAAACCCCTGCAATGACAGTAAGACCGAACAGGCAGACCAAAAAGTACTCGGGGGTTCCCATCTTCTGGGCAAACTTGGCCACTTGGGGAGCGAAGAAGAGAAGCGTGAGTGCGCTTGCCATACCACCGAATGTGGAAGCCTGCAACGCAATGTTCAACGCTTTCTTGCTCTTTCCCTGCTTGGTCAATGCATACCCATCAGCCATCGTGGCAGTTGCATGGGGAGTACCGGGGGTGTTGATCAGGATGGCAGATATGGAACCACCGTACCCACCGGCACAATAGATACCCAGCAGGAACATGAATGAATCAATCGGCCCCATGGTATAGGTGAAGGGTAGAAACAATACAATGCAGAGTATCACCGTAAGACCGGGGATGGCCCCGAAGATGAGTCCCAGCAAGAGCCCGATATTCATAAAGAGAAAACTCGATAGCGAGAAAAAGGCTGAAAAGCCCTGCATAAACAGATCCATGGAGGCCTCCTACGGCAGACGTACGTTCAGGACAACCTGAAACAGAAGCCCGATCATCAGTGCTGAAAGCGCAATGATCAGGTAGTACCACCACTTCTTCACCCTAAAGAAGCCCAACATGGCAAGGCCGAAAAGGATAGATGTTACTATGAAACCCAGTACGGGAATAAGTAGTGCGTAGAGGACCAGGAGAGCCAAGATGATAATCGCCCGAATTTCGGTCATCACATCCAGCATGACTACCTCAATGGGTTGTTTGCGAATAATCTTGGTCACTTCCTGCAGTATCAAGACCACGGAACAAACAAGAATGAGCGTGAGCATCAAGGAAGGAAACGTTCGAGCCGTTGTAGCGGTGCCTTCCTGGATTTTTACCTGGGACGGCATCAAAGCGTAGCCTGCTATCGAAGCCAGAAGAAAGAGTACAGGTCCCACCAAAGATGGATAAAAACGTATTTGCCTGCCTTCCCATTTCATACTGAAACGATCGATGGCAGCATTCAGTTGTGTAAAAAGATGATTCATATATGCCCTTCCCTTGAACGAGATGGGCTTCCCTTGATTGAAAGCCCATCTACTCGAGGTATGAAACCTAGATATTTGCTTTTACGATTGAAGCAACTGAGGCAATGTGTCCATCAATGGCGGCCTTATCCATCGGATCGACTTCGATCATCATTGATTTGTAGAACTCTCTCATTTCCGGTTTTTCAAGAATGGTCAGATAGGCATTACGGACCTTGTCGATGACCTTCTGGTCGGTTCCCTTGCGGGCGAGAATGAAACAGCGGTTGCGGAAGTAGGCGGTGTAGCCGTATTCGCCGACACCCTTCACGTTCTTGAATACTTCGTTGTTTACACCCTTCTCGTCGAAGACCACCACAGGATTAAGAATTCCGGCCTCTACACTTCCCCTTGCCTGGGATTGGTGTGAAATTGCAAAGGCGGTCTCACCTTTGGATGCTGCATCGAGGGCAAGGTTGGCTCCATTGTAGCTTACCAGCTCCAAAGTGATGCCCAGATCCTTGGCCAGAGCTTTTGCCAGGAATGCTTCAGAGCCTGCAACACCGTTGACGGCAACCTTCAGCTTCTTGCCTTGTGCATAGGCCTTCAAGGCATCCAGATCCTTGATATTCAATTTTGCATCGCTGGTTAGCACAAAGATGGAAGAATACAAGTTGATGACAGGTTCGTAATCGGCATAGGTAAATTGGATGGCATCGGCTCCATCTACATTGGGAGCGATTGAGAACGCACCCTCACCGCCGAATATCAGGTTGTAGGAGTTCGGCTGGTTCTTCAGATAGTTGGTCAGGGCAACGTTGCCGCCTGCACCAAGTTCGTTGGTTGCCAGTATGGGCTGACCAAGCACTTCCATCCCATAGGTGGCAGCCTTTCTGTTGACGATATCGGCAACACCGCCAACCGCCCATGGGCAGATAACAGTAACCGGTTCAGCCGGCCAGGAATCAAGATTGGTTTCAGTCTTGCCTGCGGCACTTAAGGTACCAAGCATGCAAAGAACAATCAGCAGCAATACTACAGCTTTTTTCATAATTTCCTCCAAGTTGTTTGTACAATATACGCAAAGCGTACCATTGCATCGCAATTAAGCAATGCAGATTTTTGGCGATTTGATTGAAAGTTGTATGGTCTGTGGATAATAGAGGGCAACTTGTCTAGGTATAGACTTGAATCAGGACCAGCCTTGCAGCCGGTCCTGTTTGTTACTTCTTCACATCGTAGAGCTTCTTGCCCCGTACCGCGTTCTCCATAGGTAGGCCGGTATCATAGTCCCACTGCCGGCTCTCGTACTCCTCGTTCTCCCGTTGGCGGGTCATACCGCTGTTCTGCCAACTAGGTCCGCGGTCGTCCCGCCAAGGCCTTGCCACCCACTGATAGCCGCGGTAAACGTCACGTGTCTGGTCCATATGCTCAATCAGCAAGTCATGAAGCTTGTTCCGGATCTCTTTACAGCTCGGGTCGTCGATAAGGTTCACCACCTCATGCGGATCGACCTGCAAGTCATACAGCTCATCACGATCCATCAAGTTGATCGTCAACTTGAAGCGGCCGTCGGTGACCGATCGCATCATCTGCAAGCCTCCGAATCCATCGTGATCGACCTCGTACCGGGTGAATTCACAGTAGACATGCTCATTAATCTGTGTTTTTGGGTCCTCAAACTGGGCGAGCATGCTCCTGCCCTCTAGCAGCTTGGGAAGCGGAATGCCAAAGTAATCCAATACCGTGGGAGTCACATCGATGTGGCTGGCCGGATGGGAAACCACTACATTGCGGTTGCCCTCATGACTTTTGGCCGGTTTCACAATGAACGGAATATTGGTAATTTCCTTGTAGAAAGCCGCATTCTTGGCCTGAAGGCGATGAGAACCCAGCATATCGCCATGGTCGGAGGTAAAGATGACCAGGGCATCCGGGGCAAGAAGGTACACCTGGTCCAACACCCTGCCGATTTCATAATCGACGAAGCTGTTGCACCCCAAGTAGAGCGACAGCAGCTTTGAGGGGGCATGCAGCTCCTCGGGACGCTTATGAAGGTCATCACCCGCCCAGAGTCGCTGGAGCATCGGCTTGGACTGAAGGCTGTCATGGAACGTAGGATTATCCTCAAAACAGAACCCATCATACATGGTATTGAACGGAGGGGGACAGATGAATGGGCCATGCGGCTCGTCGTAGGAGACGACAAGGAAGAAATCCTCTCCCTCATGCTCCTTCACATACCCGATTGCCTTGTTCGAAACTCGGTGGGCATAGGTCATTTCAGCACCCCAATCCTCATCGAAGGCTGTCTCAGACTTGCGGGAACGAAGCCTTTCTTCCGACGAGAGCTCTTCCAGGTAGTTGTGCATGTCGTACCAATATGCACGATCCCAACCATCCGGACACCGCCCCAGTCCGAAGTAGTCCCCGCCGTCAAGGTGCCACTTCCCTGTATAAGCGGCCTGGATGCCGTTGTCCGAGAGCCTCTGGCCCAATGTCTTCACATTGGCCCCCAAAGGAAGATTGTTGGAAACCACCCCGTTGGAGTGGGGGAAGGTCCCGGTAAACAAAGCAGAGCGTGCGGGACCACATACCGGCTGACAGCAGTAAGCCTGCTCGTAACGCAAACCCTCTCTGGCAAGCTTGTCGAGGTTGGGAGTCTGCATACGGCTGTCGCCATAGCAGCCCAGCATGTCCTTGCGGGTGGTATCGGTCATAATGAACACGACTTGTCTTGGCATTGAATACTCCAGCTCAGCCCTTCACCGCACCGGCGACGAGGCCTTTGATCATATATTTTTGGAAGAAAAAGAACAGCAACACTACCGGAATGGTCCCGATGATGGAAATCGCGTTGACCAGCGACCAATCATAGGAGAGTTCTCCCAAATACCTTAGGGCAATCCCCACTGAAAGGGTACGCAGGCTATCGTCCTGAATGAGGGTTGCTGCATGCAGGTAATCATCCCATGTCATCAAGAAGGCATAAATACCGACGGCAAGCAGCCCCGACTTCACCAGAGGGGTGACGATGGTAAAGAGAATTCTCCACCTCCCCGCCCCATCGACGAACGCGGCTTCCTCAATCTCGGTGGGGATGTTGGCAAAGAAACTAGCCATGAGGATGATGCAGAACGGAACTTGGGCTGCAAGGAGGGCGAATATCAACCCCCCAAGGGTATTGATGATTCCCAGCTTGCCCATAATTGCGTACAAGCTGATCATTCGGCTGATGACCGGAAACATCTGGCTTGCCAACAGGAGGGCGAAGAATGCCTGGTTCCACCGATTCTTGAACCGTGCAAGCGAGTAGCCTGCAAAGATGGCCAGGATGCAACCCAGAAGAGCCACAGATGCCGAGACGATCAGGTTGTTCTGATAGTAGACAAAGAACTGGTTGTGCTGGGTGAAAAGCTTGATGAAACTATCAAGCACGGGACTGTGCGGAAAAAACGTCGGTGGATACTGATAGGCTTCCATGTTCGTCTTGAAGGAGGTAACCAACACCCAGTAGATTGGAAAGAGCAAAAAGAGCAAAATCACGATGAGAATCAGGTACTTGCCTGCAGTATACCAGGGGCCATCGTGCTTCAAGGTTCTTGTTTTACTCATGGCTCACCCCAAATCCTGCACCCGGAACACCCGGTTGTAGAAGAAAACCACCAAGATCATCATGAGCATCCACAAAGTCGTCACGGCTGCCCCTGACCCAAGATTCATCGATACAAACGCCTCTCGGTAGCTGAGCACCGCGAGGGTGGTGGTGGCGTTGTTCGGACCTCCTCCGGTCATGGTCCAAAAGAGCGGGAACTGCTTGAAGTTCTCGATGATCGCCATGGAGATGCTCACCTTGATCACCGGGCTGAGATAGGGCAACGTAACTGAAAGGAAGCGCCTGAACTTGCCCGCCCCATCGATCATGGCCGCTTCGTTAATCTCCTGCGGCACATTCTGAAGACCTGCCAACAAAAGCAGGGACATGAGCGGAATCTGCTTCCATAGTGCTGCAATCCCCACCCCGGCAAGAGCGGTCCGAGGATTATTGAGCATGGCAAAGTCCTGCACCTTGCCAAGGGAGACAAGATTCACCAAGTATTTGACAAACCCATACTGAGGTTGAAAAAGCCACATCCAGATGAGGGCTGAGATGACGGTGGGCACCACCCAGGGAGTCATCATGATGCTCCTGAGCAATCGGGCACCCTTGATTTCTGTATTCAGAATCAAGGACAGCAGGAGCGAAAGCAGAAACTGCAGCACCACCACCCCCAGCACAAAGCTGAAGGTATGAATGCTCGCCATGGGAAAGGCATCAGTCTTCGCAAGGTACAGATAGTTTGCAAAGTTATTCCAAACGCCGGGTTTCCCGCTGATGATGTTGCGCACCCCATAGTCCTGGAAACTTTTGATCACGGAATCCACAATGGGAACAATAATGAACAACACCGTCATCAGCAGGGCCGGGGCATCGAGGATGAACGAGAAAAGAAGATCAGATCTCGTTCGTTTCAAGGTTCTGCTTTTCATACCACTCCTATCAAGGGAGTCGGTTTTCCGACTCCCTTGAACCATGTTTCTTATTGGGAAATCTTTACACTTGCCGTGTTTTTGAACTTTTCTATAGCCGAAGCTACATCCTGCTTTCCTACCGTTACCGCTTGGGCGAGGGAGCACAACTCAAGGTTGAGGTCGCTGATCCTAGGGATGAAGGACTGCACCTGCACCCTGCCGGCGGCAGCGGAAGCACCCTTGAGAATACCGTTGTTCACCACGCTCTCCATATTCGCCATCGACTTCTTGGCAGGGTATGCAGGGGTGAGATCGCGCAGGTAGGAGCTGAGGGTCTGTTCACTGATCACAAACTCGACAAATTTCGAAAGAGCAGCTTTTCTGGCATCACCGTTGTCAACAAGGATGAAGCAGTGGGCCTGCAGCAGACTGGCACCTGATCCGCTTCCACCCTTCAAAGGCTCGGCAGAGGCAGTGAAGTTGATCGCATCAGGATTAATCGACTTCACCCCGTTGAAACCCCAGCTCTGATCGTAATACATGGCAAGCTGGCCGAGGGCGAAGAGATTTCTGAGATCCTTCAGTTTTGCATTCTGTGGATTGTAACCCAGCTGGTCGAGCTTCTGCACCATGGCAAAGGCATCCTTGAAGCCTTGGTTGTCCACAGCAAGGGCTCCCTGTGCATCAAGCACCCGACCACCGAAATTGAAGATCATGGCCGTAAGGGAAGCCCCCGATACCGGCACCGAAGCTGTCGTCTGGCCGAATGCATAGACCTTGTTTCCCTTGGCATCCTTCAGTTGGGAGAGCTTCTGGGCATAGGCGAGCATCTCATCATACGTCTTGGGCGGCTTGTTCGGGTCAAGACCAGCCTGGGTGAACAGGTTCTTGTTGTAATACAGCACATACGGGGAGACATAGAGCGGAATACCGTACGGCTTGCCTTCCACCTCGAAGGACTTCAATACATCAGGATAGAAGTCATCGACGAATGCCGGGGAGAGAATGTCCCTCACGGGGGCGGCCAAGCCGGCATCGACAAGACCTGGAACCCAGTCAATCTCACCGAAGATGACATCAACCTTGTTGCCGCCGCCGGCCATATTCACCACCTGGTTGACAATCTCCCCATAGGGGGCGGTCACCCATTCTATGGTGATATCGGGATTTGCAGCCTCAAAATCCACTTTCACCTGCTTCCAAAACGGTTCATACCCACTTTCCAGCAAAGCATAGTTTGCCACCTTGAGGGTCACCGGACCGGACGGGGCGGCCTCGGTCTTTCCTGCAGCGAATACCGATGCAGACACCATAGCAAGCACCAACAGAACCACTACAATTTTTTTCATCTTCCCAAACTCCTTTTTTCAGCCATTTATACGCTCTCGCGCATAACCACTTTCGTATCCAAATAGACCTCCAACCGTTTTTCAAAAGAAGAGCGGTTGTCGATGAGACTCATCATCATTTGCATCACACACCGGGCAATTTCCTGCTGGTCAATCTCCACCGAAGTAAGCGTCGGAGAAGAAAATCGACAGAGCCGGGTATTGTCAAAGCCGATGACGGAGATGTCCTGTGGAACGTTGAACCCCATCCTCTGGCATGCCTGCATTCCCACCAAGGCAATCGGGTCATTCCGCCCGAAGATTCCGTCAGGCCGAAAGCCCGAGGCAAGCAGATCAATGATTTTGGCACTCAACTCATCCTCGGTGCTACAGCCGCTGAGAACCACAGGTTCCAGTTGATAGACATTGCATTGGTCGGTGAAGCCCTTCAAGCGCCAGTCATCCATGCTTGACCAATTGCCGGAAGTGCTGACACGGTCAAGAAACAACAACCTGCGCCTGCCTCTCTCATACAATGTCCGTACAACACGACGGGCCCCCTCATACAGGCCCGTGTTGATCAGGCCGTACACACCGGTTATGGAGCTGTAATCTCGAATCTCCAAGAGTACGATGGGAATATCGGCATCGATGAGACGCTGAATATTGTGCAGGGGAAATGATGCAGAACCGATGACGATGCCGTCAAAGAACTTGGAATAGATGCGATTGACGAAATCCTCATCCTGATGATCGGCACACAAGGTGATGAAGTAGTCCTCTTTGTAGGCGAGACTGTCTATTTCACTGATAAGCTTGCCGAAGTACTCACCCTTTATATCATCAGCAACAAAGAGTATATGGTTCGATTTTTTCCCCTTGAGGGCACGGGCCATGGAATTGGGGCGGTAGTTGAGCCGGGCGATCGCCTCCTCCACCTTCTTGCGCTTCTCTTCCTTGACATATCGATTGCCGTTGATGACATAGGAGACGATTGTCTCCGTAACTCCGGCCTCGATTGCAATGTCCTTGCGCGTAATGGTTCGAAGGATTTTTTTCTGTTCCATGTCTGATTCCACCGATATACACACCTGTGTACATTGCTAGATTAGACCAGGTATGCTATTCTGTCAAGGAAAATTGTTGGAGGCAGAGCACCCATGCAGGACATCGC
The DNA here is from genome assembly GCA_002432715.1 of Sphaerochaeta sp. UBA5849. Taxonomy (GTDB): domain Bacteria; phylum Spirochaetota; class Spirochaetia; order Sphaerochaetales; family Sphaerochaetaceae; genus Sphaerochaeta. Next base: position 11,590 of record DJGJ01000040.1, read on the forward strand.
AGACATCATAGGCCTGTTCGCCATTGAAGGCGAACTGCAGAAAATAAAAGCAAACAAGGAAGGGCATATCAACAGCACCTTCATCTCCACATTTGTACACGAGGGAAAACAATACAAGTATACCCATCAGAAGCTCAACGATAGTGTATTCACCCGGCCCGAGGAGGTTATGGACAACATCCAGAAGGTGACCAGCCACATCCAGGGCAAGATTGCACACCTTACCGACAAGGACAAACGGTGCCTGAAGCTCGTACAAACCAAGCAGCATCAGTGGTATGCGTATGACTATGAGGGCAACCTCTGGAGAACCTACCGCTTCATCGACGAGGTGAACACCTACCCCTTCCTCGACGACCAGCACCTTGCCTACCGTTTCGGAGAGGCTGTAGGAACCTTCCAGCACCACCTCTGTGATTTTCCCGCCGACAAGCTGCATACAACGATTGCAAAGTTCCACCACATGGGAAGTCGCTACAACCAGCTCAGGCAGGCCATCGAGAATGACAAAGCGAAAAGACTTCAGTCGGTGCAGGCTGAACTGCAGTTCTTCCTCGAGAATGAAGAGCGCGGCATGACTCTTACCACTGCCCTGGAAGAGGGGCGGGTGCCGCTTCGGGTGACCCACAATGATACGAAAATCAGCAACATCCTCTTCGACCGGACAACCGGTGAAGGAGTGTGTGTGATCGACCTCGATACCGTGATGAGCGGAACCATCCTCTTCGATACCGGCGACATGCTCAGAACCGGAAGCATCACTGCCGGTGAGGACGAGCAGGACCTGAGCAAGGTAGGATGCGATGAGAACCTCTTCATCCAGATGGTCAAGGGCTACCGATCTGTAGCCGACAACTTCCTGACGGACACCGAACGACAGCTCATCGCAGAATCAGGAAGAGCAACCACCCAGATCATGGGGGTACGCTTCCTCACCGACTATTTGAACGGCGATGTCTATTACCACATCGAGCGGCCGAGCCACAACCTCGACCGGGCAAGGACCCAGATCGCCCTGATGCAGGACATGGACCGCAAGTGGGAAAGCATTACGGGTTCTCTTTCGTAGGGGATGCGGCAAGAGAGTGCAATTGCTTGCGGAATTCGGTTGGAGAGAGGTGATGGAACTCCTTGAACGCTTTGGAGAACGCCAGTTCATCCTCGAATCCCACCTGATGGGCCACCTGCGATACATACAGGTACTTTGAGAGAAGCAAGCTTGATGCATGCTCCATGCGCAGGGCATTGAGGAACTGCTTCGGAGACACCTTGTACACCTCCTTGAAACAGGCATACAGGTAATTGCGGCTCACCCCGAACTGCTCGGCAAGCTCTTGGATCTTAATCTGTTCACTGAAGTGTTCCATGATGAAGTGATAGGCTTTGCGGGCATATTGGGCGCATTGCAGATTGCTCAGACCCTCAAGCGTGCCCTGTGCCTGATAGTCTTCGATCAGATGGGAGATGAAGTGGAAAAAACAGCCGTTTCGACGCAGTTCATTGGTAAATGTGAGGTGATACGTCTCGATCATGCCCTCAATGTCCTGCAACAACTGCTGCTCATTGAGTACCGAACGCACAGGATGCTCCCTGGAAAAGCCTGCCATGGCCATGCTTTCCTCGCTCATGAGCCCGGAAAAACCCACCCACATGTAGTGCCAGGGATCGTCCTTGTCGGCAGTATACTGCGCCTTGACTCCGGCAGGAATCAGGAAGGCTTGATTACTCTGGAGATGATACTCCCTTCCTTCCATTTTCAGCACGCCTTTTCCAGAGCGGATGATATGGATGAAGCTGGTATCACGAATCTCAGGCCCATTGTTGTGCAGCGGCGAACACTGTTGGATGCCGCAATACGAGAGGGCAAGATCAATTGCAGATTTCCTGACCCCGTCCAATCCTACAAATCGGGCTGCCTTGATCAACAACTCTTCTTCAGCCATGGCACAACTCCTGCCCTCCAGTAATCGAGTAGGCGGGGGCCGCTAGGCCCCAACCTCTCAGTCGAGTAGCCAAGGGGAGTTTCACCCCAAGGCTCTCACAGAACCGTACGTGAATCTCTCGATTCATACGGCTCTTATCGACAAACCACAATGCCTCCAATGTGCAAAGAGATTAGGAGTCCTTCTTTGGACTTCTTCCAACCATATTCTTGCACGCATAGGACGGCCATGGAATCTTTTGAACTTGCATATTGCCCATCTCACAAGTCTCCTCTGAATCACCCTCAGCGTATTTTTCAAGGCTGAGTTGTTGTAGCGGCCGAAGTAGTTCATCCACCCTGCAACAATGGGATTGATTGTTTCTGCTATCATCTCAATCTTGCTTCCTGTCCGTTTGTGAATCTCAAGAGCCTTTATCTTGTCCTTGAGGCTCTGGCAGGATGCCTTGCTCACTGCCGGTAGGAAGTTGACCTGCACTCTGCCAATCCTGTCCTTCAGAACTCTACCCCTGTAAGTATAACCAAGAAAGTCAAATTCCGTGTTTCCAAAGCCGCCTTTGCGGTCTTTGTCCTTACAGTAGACTAGCTTGGTCTTCACTGGATGGAGCTCCAACTTGCATGCGGTCAGTCTCTCCCCAATCGCCTTGAGAATGAACCTTGCTTGCTTTTCAGACTTGCAGTGTACAACCGTATCATCAGCATATCGCTCAAAAGGACAGTACGGATGTTCCCTTTCCATCCACATGTCAAACGCATAGTGCATGAAGAGGTTGGACAGTATTGGACTTACAACCCCACCCTGTGGTGTCCCGGAAATCCTTGGAATCAAGGTTCCGTCAACATCCTTGAATGGTGTCTTCAGCCATCTGTCTATGTACAGGACAATCCAAGACTCTTTGATGTGCCACTCCACTGCCTTCATGAGAAGCGCGTGATCTATGTTGTCAAAGAGCCCCTTGATGTCCAGATCAATGACATAGTCATACCGCCAGCATCTTTCCCTTGCCTTCCCAACCGCATCAAGTGCCGACTTGTTCGGTCTGTATCCATAGGAGTCTTCATGAAAGAGTGGGTCCAGGATGGGTTCCACCATTAGCTTGACCACCATCTGTGCGATACGGTCTTCTACGGTAGGTATCCCCAGTTTCCTTGTTCCTCCACTCTTCTTGGGTATTTCCACCGCCTTCACAGGCTTTGGGAAATAACTTCCCGAGCTCATTCTGTTCCATACCTTGTAGAGGTTCCCTTTCAGGTTCTTCTCATACATGGCCATGGAGATTCCATCGACACCAGCACTCCCACCGTTCGCTTTCACCTTTTTATAGGCTTCGACAAACAGCATTTTGCTGATGACATACTGTTTGCTCCTTTCCATTTGCTCCTCCTGTTTCCAGTTGACTCATGGCTGAGCCTTGTCGATGACAACCCTTCGCTCCACCCCCATTACAGAAGTTTCTTCGCTACTACGATTGTCTCCGCCCCTATGAAATTCATCTCTACTTTCAGCCTTGCCTTTCTGAGGCTTGTACCTTTTCGATTCCCATCATTCCATAGGTTCATGCGTCCCATAGCAAAGCCTGCTGCATGCTCGCGCCCTCTTAATGCCGGGTGCCGGTCAGACCACTCCAGAACTGCTTCTGACCTATCTCCCAGACGCGTGGTGAATGTCTGGTTCTGACACCGCTTTACGTTGACGACACTTCATCAAGGGTTCACTTTCGTTCGCCTTCATGCAACCTACATGACTGGTTCTTCCAGCCTTTTTTCCTGTCGTTCACCACCAAGGTCATTGGACCTCAGCAGCACAGGTTTGTTTGACAGACCCGTTCTGTCGTTCCTGTCGAGGGGCCCTCCCTCATCTTCGCTACAGTTAGCGCATCACACCACCACCGTACGTGCCGTTCGGCATACGGCGGTTCAACCAAACAGACTATTGTACCGGAAATCCAGTACAATCCCATCTTGCTCCGTGCGCACAGCATGGAGCTTGTTGTAGTAACCCAGTATATCCACCAGTCCGTAATGCCCATGAAGGCTCTCATTGCTGATGAGATAGTTCATGGATTTTGCCATCTTCCAGTACGACCTGCTGGCAAGTGTCCATTTCTTCAGCTTCCACTCTTCCGCTCCCAGTTGCCTGATACGGTGTTTCCGGTTTTTCCCGGACCTCCACTGTTTCCATAGGTACTGGCGTATGCGCCTCCGAATCCACTCCATCAAGCCCTTGAGGTATTCCTTGATGGCACTTCTTGCAAAGTACCCGACCCATCCCCTCAAAATGCTGTTCAACTCCCTGATGACCGTTCCAATGCTCACTCCGCGATTGCGCTTCGTGACCATCCGTATCCTGTCCTCAAGTTTCTTCAGCTTCTTCTCGTGGGGAACGGTCCTCCCAAGTTTTCCTCTCTCGCCGTATGTCCGGAATGTGAATCCGAGGAAGGTCGAGCCTACGGCCCTCCTTGCCTCCGTCTTCTCCATGTTCACTTTCAGCTTCAGCTTCCGCTCCAGATAGCTTTTCGCGCTGTCCCTCACCCGGTAGGATGACATCTTGCTCTTGGTGAATATGTTGCAGTCATCGGCGTACCTCACGAACCGCAGTCCCCGCTTCTCCAGTTCCCTGTCGTAGGGGGTGAGATAGACGTTCGACAGCAGTGGCGACAACGGGCCCCCCTGCGGGGTTCCCAGCGCCGTCGCCATCATGCTCCCGTTGGTCATCACTCCGCTTTTCAGAAATACGTAGATGAGCCTCCTCACGTCCTTGTCGTCCATGTGCTTGTCGATCAGCCCCATGAGGATGTCATGGTCAACCGTGTCGAAGAACTTGGACAGGTCCAGGTCAACCACGTGCCTGTATCCCTCGGACATGTAGGTCTGGGCGAGTCGGACCGCATCCTCGGCGCTCCTGCCGGGTCGGAACCCGTAGCTGAAGTCGCTGAATGTCGGTTCGAACACCGGAGTCAGTACCTGCACAAGGGCCTGCTGGATTACCCGGTCCACTGCCGTAGGTATCCCAAGCAGACGCACCCCTCCGTTGTCCTTGGGTATTTCCCGTCGGAGCAACGGTTTGGGTTTATACGTCCGAGTGACAATCTGCTCGCGAATCAAGGCCCAGTTGGCTTCAAGGTAGGATGGGAGTTCTGTCACTTCCATCCCGTCGATTCCTGCAGAACCCTTGTTCTGCATCACCTTCCTCACCGCCTGCTGGATGTTCGCAAGGGAAATCAGTTGTTCACACAGTCTCGTGTTCGGTCTTGACTTGTCTTCCTCTCTCATTCGTTCCTTTCTCAACCGCACCATCACTGGCAGGCTCTCGCCGTTCGGATTTGCGGATGGACCTTTCCCTTTCGAAAGGCGTTTGATTGTTTGGCCCTTTGCGTCCGTTTCCCCGGTCGCTACTACGGCCTCTGCTGACTTCTCCACATTCGTTGTTACTACGTCGTCATAAGCGATGTTGCAGCCTCGTACGCTGTGGAGACCTCACGGGATAAGTCATCATTCTTTCCTCGTTTACCCGCCTGATTTACAGATGAAGGTCACATTGCCTTTAGGATTCACTGCTTGTAGCCAGCTTGTCCGCCTCATCTGCCTACTATCAGGTTTCTGTTCGTCGGGCCACGATTTCGCTATTGCTTCTTCCCTCCCACACCTCGCGGCGTGAAACTTGCAAATCGCTATCGGGTTCGTCGGCAACTACGTCCCTTGGGATTTCCACCCAAGAATGATGACATGCCCGTCATACTACAACACCCCGGACAGGTCCGGGGAGCATACCGCCTCTCTTTTACTGATACATTTCCATCATCGGCCCATGGGCCTCGATCATCTCGTCGCACATGGCCACAATGTCATCAATTGAAAGCTCGGCGGCAGTATGGGGATCGAGCATCACTGCATGATAGATATCCTCCTTCTTCCGGCTGATTGCCGCCTCGACGGTGAGCAGTTGCACATTCACATTGGTCATGTTCATCGCCGCCAGATGCGAGGGAAGCCTGCCCACCTTGCACGCAGTGACACCATTACCGTCAACCAGACAAGGAACCTCGACACACGCATCACTATCGATATTGTCGATCAAGCCGGTATTGAGCACATTGCCGTTGATCTTGTACACCGTATTGGTCGCCACCGCTTCCATGATGTGCGAAGCATACTCGAGCGACCGCTCATGGCTGACCGTACCCTGGTTGTGAATCTTCTTCCACTCATCCTCCCACTCGGCTATCTGGCGGATGCACCTTCGGGGATACTCGTCGAGGGGAATGTTGAATCGGTCGATCAGAGAGGGATACCCCTTCTTGATGAAGAACGGATTGTACTCTGCATTATGTTCGCTGGACTCGGTGCAGTAATAGCCCAAATGCTTGATGTACTCATAGCGCACCATGTCATCGTGTTTCTCGGTGGCATTCTTATGCGCGGCCCGCTTTCTGATCTCCGGGTACAAGTCGTTGCCGTCCCTGTCATGCAGGCTCAACAGCCATGCCATGTGGTTTATGCCTGCAATCTGTTCAACCCTGCCTTCCAGTTTATCCTCCATACCCAATCCCTTGAGCAAGGTTTCCGAACATATCTGCACACTGTGGCAGAGACCGACAGTCTTTACAGCGGTGTGCCGCAGCATGTAGGCGGTAAGCATCGCCATGGGATTGGAGTAGTTCAGCAACAGCGCATTCGGGCACACCCGCTCCATCACCCTGGCAAACTCCTCCATCACCGGGATTGTTCTCAGCGCCCTCATCACCCCCCCGATTCCGATGGTATCGGCAATAGTCTGTCGCAGACCGTACTTCTTGGGAATCTCAAAGTCAATGATGGTCGCCGGGTCGTAGCCGCCAACCTGAATGGCATTAACCACGAAGGCGGCACCCCGCAGGGCGGCCTCAAGCTGTCCAAGCCCGTGATAGACCACTATTCTGGCTCGCCCTTCATTGATGGTATCGTTGATGGCTTGAAGAATCATCTTCGACTCCTCCAGCCTCTTTGCATTGATATCGTAGAGCGCCATCTCTGCATCCTGCAGAGCTTCGGTTCCCATGCAATCACCCAGCACATTGCGTGCAAACACTGTGCTTCCAGCTCCCAAAAAGGTAATTTTCATCGCTTCCCTTCTCCTATTATGGTCCTCACATGAGGAATCTTATCGTAAAGAGATGTACCAATCACGGCATCCCCGGCCGGAGAGCCTGACCACATCAGCAGAGACACTACATAAACACAAGCTCTACAACTTTCCTCCCGAGGTGGCAATTCCTTCAATGAACTGCTTTTGGAAAATGAAGTAGAGTAGGATCATCGGCACACACGCAATCAAGGATGCCGCCATGAGCTCGGGATAGTTTGCAACATACTGGCCTTTCATTTTTGCCAATGCCGAAGCCAGGACCAAGGAGTCCTTGCTGGTATTGACAATCATCGGCCACATCAGCTCCTTGTAGGCAAACACAGCCGTAAAGACACTAAGGGCGACCAAGCTCGATTTGGTCAGGGGTGCAAGCACATACAGGAAGGTCTTGCCGATATTCAAGCCGTCGATCTTGGCTGCATCCTCCAAATCCTTGGGCAGGATCTTGTACGCTTGGCGCATCAAGAACGTACCGAAGGCTGAGACCAATCCGGGAAATACCAAGGCAAAGGTCGTATTGGTCATTCCGAGTTTGCTGATCATCTGATACTGGGGAATGATGAAAATCTGGGAAGGAATCATCATCTGGACCAACACCAGGGAGAAGGCCAATTCAGAGCCCTTGAATTTCAGCCTGCCGAATGCAAATCCGGCCATGCTGGCGGTCACCACCGCACAGAGAATCCTGAAGAAAATCAACAACAAGGTATTCTTATACAGATTGAGAAAATTATTCGTGGTAAAGACACGGATAAAAGAGTTGAACTGGAACTGTGTGGGGAAGAACACATACGGATCGAGCTGGATGGCCTGCCCTGGCGTCTTGAACGAAGTAAGAACCATCCACACAAACGGAATAAGCATGGTCAGTGATACACCGATCAGGATTGCATGCAGCAGCAGGGAATGTATCAGGCTTCTCTTTCTCATGCGCATCTCCTAATTGTAGTGGACCCATTTCTTTTGGGCGATTATTTGTATTGCTGTGATGGCCATGATGAGAACCAGCAAAACTACGACAATCGTCGAACCATACCCAAAATCCCGTTCCACAAATGACGATTGGTAGAAGAGATATACCAATGACTGCGTTTTATACATAGCTGGATTCGACCGTTGCTCCATGACCATGAAAATGGTATCGAAGACCTGCATGGCAGCAATCATTCGGGTAACGATGACAAAGAAGAGAATCGGGGAGATCATCGGAACGGTTATATGCCGAAAGCTTTGGAAGATGCTCGCGCCGTCGAGGTCGGCTGCCTCATAATAGTCCCTGGGGACCTCCTGCAGTCCTGCAAGGAATAGGATCATGTTGTACCCGATATCCGACCAGATGCCGATGATGGCAATTGAATACACTGCGATTGCAGGATCGGAAATCCAACTGATCTTGAGATTGAAGAGATTGTTTATCAATCCAAATTCTGTATTGTAGAGCCATCGCCATACCATGGCGATAGCTGCCGGGGCAACCACCATGGGCAAAAAGAAAATGGTTCGATACGCTCCCCTGCCTTTGATCTCCCTATTGAGCATAACGGCAAGAACCAAGGCGATGAAAACCGAGAACGGCACCTGGACGATCGTGTATTTGAGCGTATTGATGATCGACTGCAAAACAGCTTGGTCGGAGAACAGCTTTTGGTAATTCTTCAATCCGATGAAAATATTACCCCTGCCGAAATCCCCGGTCTTGTGAAAGCTCTGGCTTATTGTGGTGATCAAGGGAATAATATTGAGAACCGTCAAACCGACAATGGTAGGGAGGATCAGAGCCCATCCCCAAAGAAACGTTTGTGTTGCGGTTGCAGAACGTAGCGAGCGTTTTTTCATGCAAAACCAATCCTTGGACAGTCCCGGGCGGACCAAGCGCCACCCGGGTTCGAAAGGTTGACTCCTACTCTTCGGCAAGAATCGCGTTCATCTGGCGGGCTGCTTCCTTGCATCCTGCTTCCATGGTCATCTCTTTGTTCCAGACCTTCAGCATAACATCAAGTACTGCATTTTCCCACTTTACCGTATTTCTGGAGAACGGGCGGATCACCATATCGTCCTGCATATTCAAATACGCTTGCAGGTTGAACTGCGGCACACTGTTCTTCCACTGCTCGCTGGTGTTCTTGTATGCAGACATCGTGATACCCAATTGAGCCTGCTTGAGCTGGCCTTCTTCGGAACCGAAGTACTCAACCAACTTCCAAGCATCGTCGGTGCGTGGAGAATTCTTGGCAATCGCCCAGCCAAGGCCGTTGTAAATGGAGGGACGGCGGCCGGTCTTGCTGTTCTTCGGCAGCATGGCGATATCACAATTCTTCAGGGTGTATTCATTGTCACGGAAGGCAGGAAGCATCCAAGAGCCCTGCATGGTCATGGCAATCTTGCCCGACTGCAACAGGACATCCTCACTGCTCTCAGTCATGACTGCCTGCGGAGGCATCAGATTCTCATTGATCATCTTCTCCATCCACTGCATGGCCTCAATTGTTGCAGGCAGATCCATACCGGATTTTTTCTTGTCCTCTGACAGCACATACCCGTTGTTTCCATAAATCAGGTTGTACCAACCGGCCTGGTTGTTTGAATTCACGTTGGCAAAGCCATACACGCTGCCGTCAGCCCTGGTAATCTTCTTTGCAGCAGCATAGAGGTCTTCCCAAGTCCAGTCGTCAGTTGGATATGCGACACCGGCCTGGTCGAACAAGGCACGGTTATACCACAGGGCGATGGTATCCACATCCTTGGGAACTGCATAGTACTTCTTGTTGTAGGTATACAGGCTCCAAATATCCTCGGGATAGTTCTCTGGATCAATGAGTGCGCTCTTGGCGATACGGTCGGTCACATCAAGCAGCAAATCGTTGGACATATACCGCTGAGACTCATTGGAGTGCATCCAGAATACGTCGGGAAGCGATCCGCCCTGGGCACCTGCACTGAGCAACGTCCAATAGTTGTTCCAATCCACAACCTGAATCTCGGCTGTGATGCCTGTCTTGGCTGTGAAATCATCGATGATCTTCCGAATGCCCGGTTCCTGATTGGAGTCCCAAATCATAACGGACAAGGGCTTGGAAGCACTGGCGGCTTTTGCTTTTTCAGCATCTCCGCTTGCAAACAGCAGGGCACTTACAAAAAGCGCAACGAGCAGCAGGGAAAGAATCCTCTTTTTCATACAAATCCTCCTGATTTTTATCTGGTAGAGGCATAAAGACCTCTACACTTCTTTTGTTGTCCAAAGAGTAAGAACGCATAAGTAATTGTTTGGACATATATTATCGTAGGATGGATTTCCATGAAAACAATGTAGAAATGTTACCAATATATGGAAAAATGGTATGTATAAAATTGATTCAGATGATGAAAGCAGATGGCAGAATGTATTGGGAACCTTCCAAGGGAAAGTCCCCGAAGAGCGTCAGCGCCTCAGCTCATCAAGCAACTGACAGCAGACCAGATACATTCTCGGGATATGGAACGGCCCTTTATACATGTTGCCCTTCAAGGGAGTGGAAAGGGTTCCGTCGCGATGGAGGTAGCCGTACCACTCACCGAATTCTCGGTCGAGGAAGTGATCTTTGATGTACTGATGCACCGTATCGAATTGGGCAAGGTAGGCATCCTTGCCTGTCATGCTGTAAGCCATGAGGTTGGCAATCGCCGCCTCACACTGCGGCCACCAGAACTTCATGTCGTGCCAGTACTCTGTAGCACTTCGGCCCAAGGCATCGCGGAAGTAGATGATTCCTCCCATCTCGCTGTCCCAACCCTTGGCCCACATCCAATCGAGCATCGTGGTTCCCAGGCTCATCAGTTCAGGATCATTGCTGCGGTAGCGCGCCTCATTGAGGATGAACCATGCACCCTCAATGGCGTGGCCGGGGTTGAGCTGGCGTCCCTCGAAGTGGTCGAGCTGCAGCGAACCGTCAGGATTGCACTGTTCCACCACTATCTGCAGTTCAGGACGGACGAAGTACGTCTTGATCTGCTCAAGATAGCCGTCGATGCGAGCGTTGAAAGCTGCAGCTTGGTCAGGAAGTGCGGCCCTGAGTTCCTGTACGGTATTGAGCAGGATCATGGGGAGCCCGAATCCCAGGGAAGCGGTCTCGAACTTGGGAACCAGGATGCCGGGAGTGGCTAGATACCCTTCCACCTTCAAAAGCAGGTCATACGCCTTTTGGGCATAGTCGGGACGGTTGAAAGCCCTGCTGTAGGCTGCAAAGCCAAGGATGGCGAAGGTCTCGCTGAAGACATAGCGGATACGCTTGATCACCGGCCTGCCTTCCTTGCTGACACGAAAGTACATCCGTCCGTCCGACGGATCGAAACAGTTGGCTTCGATGAAAGAGACCAACGAGTCGCAGGCACTCTTATACTCGCTGTTCTTCTCCACCTGCCGATACGCTGTGGCATAGGTCCACAAGGCCCTTCCCTGAAACCAGACCGATTTGTCGGTATCGAGAATTGAACCGTCGCGGTCCAGAGCTGTATACATGCCGCCATGCACCCGATCCAAGCCATAGCGAAGCCAGAATGGAAGAATGTTGTCCACCAGCATATGCCGGTATTCCTGGTACAACAGGTCAGATGTTTGTTTCATTGCATACCCTCACATACGAGCCATCTTACTCCAATTACGCTGGTGCGTCACCGATTTTCCACCCTTGATTCCCCCACTCTCGTATGGCATGATGCTTTGCATGCACACGAAACAAAGCTTGCTCGTTGATTTGAAAGCCCTCGGACTCGACCCTGAAGGAACCACCCTTGCACATTTTTCCTACAAGAGTTTAGGAGAGGTGGAGGGCGGAGCGCAAACCGTAGTCGATGCGATGGTCGAGTATATGCATGACGGTTTGATGGTGTTCCCCACCCATACGTGGGCGAATGTGACCGAGGACCAACCCTACTACAGTGTGAATGAGACCGAGGTCTGCATCGGAATCATTCCCGAGCTGGCCCGAAAGACCCCGAATGGTATACGCTCGGCACACCCGACCCATTCGGTGGTCGCCTTCGGCAAGGATGCAAAAATCTCCACAGAGGGAGACCACTTGTATACCACTCCCTGCCCTCGTGAAGGAGCATGGGGCAGGTTGCTGGACCGCAATGCCACCATATTGCTGGTGGGGGTCGGCTTGAACCGGGACACCTTCATCCACGGGGTGGAAGAGTGGCTGGACATACCCAACCGGATCAATGAGAAGAAGCGCATGCTCTTCATCCGCCTCAGTGACGGGACGCTCGTTCCCCGTCCGAACAGCGGACACCTTGGCCATGGAGCGGAAAACTTTCCCCGGGTGGAAGAGTACCTGAGGGAGCAAGGCATCCTCAAGGAAGGCCGACTGGGCGACGCAAGGGTGCTCTATCACCAGACCAAGCCCTTAACGCAGGCACTGAATGAGTTGCTTGCAAAGGATCCCGACTTATTCGGTGAACGCTGAGCTCTCTGCGATGACCAGATGCAAAGGAGTAAGCGTATCAAGCTGCTCCAACGAATCCTTCTGCAGAAGATGTGACAGGTACTCAACAGCAAGCGAACCAAGCTCCAACCGTTGGTTTGACCATCGCGTCCAATGCTCATGGCCTCCCATCCAATCGTCTTCCAGCACCGCTCCCCACAAGTCGCTTCCCACCTTGAGGCTTTTACGCTCCATAAGCCGTTCGAAAGGCTCAAGCAGGAACAGGCGGTCGAAAACGACGACCTTGTTCTGTTCGATGACTTCGAAATCCTTTTCAGAAATTTTATTTCGCTCATCGGCTTGTACAATCAACACTTCCAGACCATGGGCTTGGGCAGCTTCCATCAAGAATCGACGCTTGTCCTTGCGGGGTTCTCGCTCCTGCTCCTGCGACTCCACATAGACAAAGCAATGGTTCGGGCATACACCGCTCAGATGATCGACCATCTGGCAAATCACCTTCTGATAATCGAAGGTGACCCAGTGGGTCGAAACATCGGCGACCTCTCGCCGCCCGACGAATACCAAGGGATAGTTGGCTTTCACCAACCGCTCGATGCCCTTGTCGTCACGGTTCACACCCATCATGACAGCCCCGTCGGCCAACACGATCCGGCTTGAGTTCTCCTCGGTGGGTCGGTTGTTGAGAATCAGGATGTCGTAGCCCAGCTTCTCTGCGGTTTCCTGGATGCCGACGAAAAAGCGGTAGTACTCATTCTCAGACTCAACCGGGAAAATCTGTTCGTAGGTGAATACGGCGATCAGGGAGTTGGTACCGTTCTTCAGCTTGCGGGCGGCCATGTTGGGGACATACCCAAGGCTTGCAGCACACTCCAGGATTTTCTCCTTTGTCTTCTGTGCCACCCGGATGCTCTTGCCGTCCTTGCCGTTGAGTACTGCAGATACCGAAGCATAGGAGACTTTCGCCTCCCTTGCCACATCCTGCAAGGTTACCCGCTTGAACTCTTTCATCCTATATATGCTCCTGCCTTACGAAGTGTAGCATGGAGAGCCTCGATATCAAGGTGAAAAAGATCGGTTTTGGTTTTGATTGCCACCGCTGCTGCGGTTCCCGCGCCTTGTCCGATGGCCCCGGCCGACGGGCTGACGCGCAGGCTCGCATGGGCGGCGAATTCACAACTGATGTTCCTGCCGGCTGCCAGAACATTGGGAATTTGCTCATTGAGCAGGCATCTGAGCGGTATGGTATAGTAGCCGCCTTCGCGAAGGAAAGTCGAATCGGTGTCGGCCCCGACTGGGGAGTGTATGTCGATCGGATACCCGCAGGCCGAGATTGCATCCTCAAAGATGGTCTCATTCAGCAAATCCTGGGCTGTAATCCGATAAGCACCCTTGAGACGACGCGAACTTCGCACCCCTATCCTGGGGCCGCTAGAGATCATCCGTGCCTGCTCAAAGCCGGGAATATGGGTCTTCAAAAAGCCATACAGCTCCCAGACCTGACGCCTTCCTTCCAGCTCGGCTTCGGTAAGCTCAAGCGGTTTGACCGGGTTCTTGCCCAGCACCCGGGTCATATTCACGATCACCTCGTTGGAGGCATTGGTCTCAAAACAGAGCACGATGTCACGGTCGAAGGTAATCTCACCCTTCTCGATGCCTTCGAGCATGATTTGCTGGAAGCCGGAGAAAGAGAGCCGGCTTGCTTGATGTTGCAAGCCTGCTTTGGGCTTCAGGAAGGGGAAAAGCTCTACATTGCTGTCCATAAGATTGCGAATGACCTGAAGATCCACATCCACCAGCTTGAAGTTCATGGTAAGCGGCTGGTCTTTTCCATCGGTCTCCCTTCCTAGCTCGAAGGGAATACCTGCCATGGCAATCAGGTCTGCATCACCTGATGCATCGATGAAGTAGGTACCCTGTACCGCAAAGAGATTGCCTGCACACAAGCAGGTGATCGAGCGAAGAAGGTCTCTTTCCACCTTTGCTTCCACCAAGGTTGTGTGATAGAGCAATTGCACCCCGGCCTCAAGGCACATCAACTCAAGTTCCCGTTTCATGCCCTCGGTGTCAAAAGGGGTGACTGTATAGGTATAGCCGGTTGAGTCTGCAATGTGTCCGACCGACAAGCCTTTTTTTACCAATCGCTGGATCATCTCATCGACCAGGCCGCGCACGACCTGTATCTTTCCGGCATGGAAGGTCATCATAGGTCCGGTCCCGCAGGCGGTCAGGCTTCCTCCAAGGTAGCCCTCCTCCTCGATGAGCAGGACGCATAGGCCTTCACGGCCGGCGGCAATGGCCGCCATGGAGCCGGCGATTCCGCCTCCGACAACAACCAAATCGTACTGGGTATGGGTAATGCTTTGCATAGTTGACTCCTTCTATTTCAGTCCAGAGTTGACCATGGCATCGGAAACCTTCTGCTGGAAAACCAGATAGACAACCATGATCGGCAGGATGGAAAGAGTGGTCGCCGCCAGTTGCAGATGCCATTGGGGGAGACCGTAGGTATCGTTGAAATTCGTCAGCGACAGCGGGAGGGTGAATTTCTCCAGCGAGCTGAGAAATACCAGTGGTTCCAGGTATGTGTTCCAGACAGCGATGAATGCCAGGATGGCCACCGAGCTGAGCACGGGAACCGCGACCGGCAGCATGATGCGGATGAAAATCCCCAGAGGATTGAGTCCGTCGATGCGGGCGGCTTCCTCAAGCTCATTCGGTACGGTCACATAAAACTGACGGAGCATGAAGGTGGAGAAAGCTCCCTGACTGCCGAAGATCGCCAGCAGAATCAAGGGTGTCAGGGTGTCGTGCGCCCCCCAGCTGCGCATTTGAAAGAACAGGGGAATGATGGTGACCTCGATAGGCATCATCAAGGCTGTGAGCAACAACAGAAACGCTGCATTTCGGAAGGGAAAGTGCATGCGGGCAAAGGCATAGCCTGCCAAGGCAGACAGCAGCACATTGCCGAAGGTTCCCAGCAGAGCCACAACCAGCGTATTGGCATAGTGCCGGGCAAAGGGCTGGACGGTGAATATGTCCCGATAGTTGGAAAACGCCCATGAGGTGGGCAGTAGTTTGGGAGCTCCGAAAATCTCGGCACTCACATTGAGCGAATTCACCACCATCCACCAGAATGGATAGACAAAGAGGACGGTCAGAAGGACCAGCAAGAGCCAGTAAGGGACCTGTTTCAGGTATGTGCTAGTTTTCATAGTAGGAGATCCTCTTGCGGGTGAACCATTGGATGGCGGTCAAGAGCAGTACGATCAAGAAGAGGACTACAGCCAAAGCTGAGGCAAAGCCGGTGTCGAACATCCGAAAGGCTTGGTGATAGATATAGTACACCATGACCATGGTCGACCCTTCAGGTCCTCCATCGGTCATGAGTTTGATGGTGTCGAAGACGCGCATCGAGCCGATGATGGTGACAATGGTGACCATCATGACGGTGGGCATCAACAATGGCAGCTTGATCTTGAAGAACAGGGTGAAGCGCTTTGCCCCGTCGATGCGGGCGGCTTCGATGACATCGCCTGGCATGTTCAGTACCGCTCCCATGAAGATCAGCACGTTCATGCCTAGGTTTTTCATCACCCGGGTGACAATGACACTTCCCATGGCCCACCCCTTTTCGAACAACCAGTTCGGTCCGGTAATACCGAAGAGGGAGAGAAAGGCGTTGACAGGGCCTGCGTCCCCGCCCTGCAACAGGTACTTCCATACAATCGCCCAGGCAACGCCTGAAGTCACCACCGGAAGGAAGATGATTCCCCTGACAAAGCGCGTCCCGGTCCTGCCCCCACCGAGGTAGAGGGCAAGCAGGAGGCTGAATACCAAATTGAGGGGGACGACCCCGGCGCTGAAGATCAGGGTGTTGACCAATGACTTGGTGAACAGTGGATCTTGAGCAAGCAGGCGAAAATTCTCAAGTCCGATGAACAGACTGGTGCCGAACAAGAGGTTCTTCTCCTGCATGCTGTACAGAAAGACCGAGACCAACGGAAACAGGACGAAGATGATAAAGCCTGCCATCTGCGGGGCGATGAACGCCCAGCCGATGATCGCTTCTCTTCGATGGCTCGCTTTCAGGGTTTCTATCCTCATTCGTCCCCTCTCCTTTCGAGACAGTTATTTCGTGTACTTTGCGTAGATGACAGCAACTTCATCAAGGATGGCCTTGACGTTTGCATTCGCATTCCACAGCTTGTCAAAGACCATCTTCGACTCAACCTCGATCTGAGGGTACTTCACATGGCTGGGAAGGACACGACCGCTCTTGATCGAGTCGGCGACTGCTCTCTGCATCTGCTCTTTGGTCACACTCTTGTTGGAGGTGAGGAAGGCTTCAGACTCGAGCACGGATTTGCGGGCAGGAGGCCAGATGCCGGCCATGGCTGCAACCGAGCTCTTGTTGGTCATATAGCCGACCAGCTCACATGCCAAAGCTACGTTTTTGCCTTTGGAGTTTGCACCAATGGCAGCTTGTCCGATCACCGGAGATTCTCCCTTGGGTCCTGCGGGCATCGGAGCAAGCCCCCAAGCAAAGGAGGCCTCATTGAGCTTCGATACGCGGGAGATTTGACCGACAGTCATCGCAGCATTGCCTGCAAAGAAATCGCTCTGGTTTCCCGGAGGTACTACCGAGGCATCCTTGTATACCATTGTGTGGAAAAGGGTTACCGCTGCCACCGACTCTGCGCTGTTGATCAACACCTTGCCGTCATCGGTCCAGAAGTCGCCGCCGTAGGAGCGGACCATCGGGGCGAGGTTGTGCAGAATGCGGGCATCATAACCCTGGCCGTCAACGGTCTGAAATCCCCAAACACCTGTCTTGTCCTTGATCGTCTTGCTCGCGGTTCTGAAGGTATCCCAGTTCCAGGTACCCTCGGCGGCATATTGTTCGGGAGTCTTCAAGCCGGCCTTGGCAAAAAGATCCTTGTTGTACAGGATGAAGAACGGGGAAGTCGAAAAGGGAATGGCGTAGACATCGCCGCCCTTGCTCCACAGCTCAAGCGCATCGGCTGAGATGTCCTGTGGGTCGTAGGCTTTCATGCCGTCGTTGAGCTTGGCAAGCAGACCGCTCTGAATGAAAGCCGGGGCTGCGGTTTCCAGAACCCAAAACAGGTCAGGCCCGCTGGAGCCTTGCAGCTCGAGGGAGAGCTTGGTGTTGTATTCTGCAAACGGAATCGATTCAAAGGTTGCCTTGATCTCGATGCCCTTCTCCTTGGCAAAGCCCTGAACAAAAGAATCAAGCAGTGCAATCTGGTCGGGGTTGCTCGTCCAGGTTGCGATGGTCATCGCTACGGGCCCTGCAGGTGCTTTAGTCTCGGCGGCTCCCTGTGAAAATGCCATCGGCATACTGATCACAAGAACGAGCAACAGGGCGAGGGCACGGACTACTCCCTTGGTGTGTTTCAAGTTCATACATTCCTCCTTAATTGTTTGATTAATCATTTAATCAGTGTCTATATCGTATATCGAGACGAGATATCCGTCAACAAAAAAATGGGATTCCAAAGAACCGGTAACGGTTGTCGGTTCATCACACCACAATATCGTTGGGATGTCAGACCTATCGCTTGGTTCTGAACACCAGATGCGGCATCGCGATGCCGCGATACTTCTTGACGAATCTGCCGCTCACAAGCATGCCGTTGCGGATGGCCACATTCATGGAAGCAATGTTCGTGTCACGGATGATCGAATAGACTTGTTCTACATCCAGCACGCTAAAGGCGTACTCTTTGCAGGCCTTGGCCGCCTCTGTTGCAAACCCCATTCCCCAGTACTGCCTGTTGAACTGGTACCCTATTTCAAGCACATCGGTCTCCCCGATTGTCTGCCAAGTCAAACCCGTCATCCCAATCATAACTCCTGTTTCACGTAAGATGACAGCCCACAGGCCGAATCCGTCCTGTTTGTACCGAAGAAGGTTCTTGTCCAGCCATGCTTGTGTCTCTGCATCACTGAAGGGCTCCTCATACGCGTACATGACTTTGGGGTCCTGCAATATTGCTGCAAGAGAGGGATAGTCATCCTGATTCAGTTCCCTAAGAAACAACCTGGATGTCTCGATTACACATTTCACGACAGCATGACCAGACTCACGGCCATTACCACCATGCCGGCGATGACACCGGTGATGGCAACGTGGTGTTCGCCATACTCTTCGGCGGTGGGCAAGAGTTCATCGAGGGAGATGTAGACCATAATGCCGGCAACTGCGGCAAAGACAAAACCGAAAGTAACGTCGTTGAACCAGCGTCTGAGCAAGAAGTAGCCGATGAAGGCTCCCACCGGTTCGGCAAGCCCTGAGAGCAAGCTGAGCCAGAAGGCTTTCTTGCGGCTCTTGGTGGCGTAGTAGATGGGAACGGAGACGGCTACGCCTTCGGGGATATTGTGGATGGCGATGGCCACTGCAATACTGATACCCAGCTGTGGCTCACTGAGGGCTGCCATGAAGGTGGCCAAGCCTTCAGGAAAGTTGTGGATGGCGATGGCCAAGGCACTGAAGAAGCCCATCCGCATGAGTTTTTGGTCATTGTTGTCGACATAGGGCTTGGCTTGTGAACCATGATCCTGGATTTCATGGGGGTTTTCGTAGTCGGGGATGATCTTGTCGATGATGGCAATAATGGCAATGCCGGCGAAAAAGGCGACGGTGGTCAAGGCATAACCGGGTTTTGCTCCCAGGGCGCCTTCCAGCGATTCTCTCGCTTTCACAAAAATCTCAATCATAGCGACATATATCATGACGCCTGCGGAGAATCCAAGAGCGGCAGCAAGGAACCTCGGATTGAATTTCTTGGAGAAGAAACCCATCACCGAGCCTACGCCGGTGCCAAGGCCTGCAAACACCGTCAACCCAAAGGCAACAAGCAGCGTTGAGACGTCGAATTCATACATGGCACGCATCTCCCGATGACTCTACCCTATCATGCTCCAGCCAAGTGGGGCAACTGTCTTTTGTAGATTCCCTTTGCAACTGGAGAACCCTATGCAATGAAGAAATACTGATCCTTAGTCAGATAGGAGGACTCTATGGAAAAGAACCAGAACGAGAAGCTCTCAAAACCCAAGATTGCAATCCTGGCCACGTTTGCCTTGGTGTTGCTCTTCATCTTCACCTTCGGGTGCTACGGCTGCAGCTACCAACCTGTCTTTGAGGAGCCTACGATCGAAGAGGCAATCGATGTAGTCTCCCGTCTTGCAGGTAATCGATGGGAGATCGACGATACCGAGGGAATTCCGGCTCTACCGGAGTTGTTCGGCCTCTGTCTGAAGGAAATCTCGTTCGGTAGTGCCGTTGTACAGGCCAGTGAGCTTGAGATGACCCTGACGGCAACCAATCGAGCCGTTCTATTCGGAAGACTTGTTTTTAACGAGGATGGAGGCTTTGCAATGTACTATGAGGGGGATGTGTTGCCGATTACCATCAGCTACTCACAAAGCCGCGATGGAAACAGTGAAATGGTCACCTTGGTCGGACAGGAGAGCAACACCCATTGTTACTACTTGAAAAGATAAGCGTTTATGGCGATATTACCCTTAGAGGGACAACAAACCCCGCATAAAGGATAGTAGCCTATGATACGATATACACCACATGGTACGACGCTGCTCAGAGAGGAGCCCACCGTAGTCACCACCCCGTTCCTGCTTGATATGCTCGATTCAGCTTTGATCGAGAACATCCAGCGGGGCAATATTGAAGCCGCTTACGGCGTGCTGGATCTAAGCATACATCTGGCACTGACGCTTGAGGGAAACACCCTCACCGAAGCAGAGGGAAGAAGAATCCTGCTGAAGGTGAAGAAGGCGATGGACAAGGGTAATATCGCCGGTGCAAAACAGCACATGGTGGAGTTTGCCCTGCGATAAGAGCTGCAAGATGTTCAAGTTGGGTCTTTCGCTCAGGCGAGAGACCCTTTTTCATGCTTGCTACCTCCCTATGCTGTAGTACTCCACCCCGGCTTCGAGCATGGCCCTTGGGTTGAAGAGGTTCCTCCCGTCATAGACGAGAGCAGTACGCATGAGCTGTTTGAACACCGATGGAGAGAGACTGCGTATCTCAGGCCAATCGGTGAAGATGAAGCAGACCTGGGCTCCGGTTAGCGCTTGCTCAACCGTTGATGCATACTGCATATCAAATTGGTATTGGCGCTTGCAGTTCTCCTCTGCCACGGGATCGAAGGCCGTGATCAAAGCACCCTGATTCAACAACAAGGGGATATTGTAGATGGAGGGAGACTCCCTGAGGTCATCGGTGCCTGCCTTGAAGGCAAGACCCAGGACGGCCACCTTGATGCCGTTGAAGGTGATCATGCGGTTGCAGGCCTTGCGGTAGAGCTTGTAGCGCTGCTCGTTGTTGACTTCCACAGCCGCCCCAACCGTCCTGAGATTATAGCCGTACTGGGTTGCCAGATACTGCAGGGCCTTGGTGTCCTTGGGAAAGCAACTGCCGCCATAGCCGATGCCGGCCTTCAAGAAACGAGAGCCGATACGCTCGTCATAGGACATGCCCAGCGCCACATCCTCGATGTTTGCACCAACGAGTTCACACAGGTTCGCCAAATCGTTCATATAGGAGATTTTCAGCGCAAGAAAGTCATTGGCTGCATACTTGGTCATTTCTGCACTGCGTCGACTGACGGCAACCACAGGCAATTTGAACGGTGCATACAGCTCTCGGAGTATTCCTTCTGCATGCTTGTCCTCCACCCCGATGACGATGCGCTGAGCGTGCATCATGTCATGTACTGCGGATCCTTGGGCAAGGAACTCAGGGTTTGAGGCAACTTCGATACGGACCGGATGGACCAACGAGTCCTTGATGAACTGCTCGACCTTGTCGTTGGTTCCCACCGGAACGGTGGACTTTACGACGACCAGGCAGTCGCGCTCGATATTCTCGGCAATCTGGCGGGCAACCGAAGCTACATAGCTGAGGTTCGCCGAGCCATCGGGAAGTTCGGGCGTCCCTACTCCGATGAAGATCACATCGGGGCTTTTATACGCCTCTTGGTAATTGGTGGTAAACCGCAGAAGACCTTTCGCCAAGCCTTCCTGCAGATACTCTTCCAAATCAGACTCATAGATGGGACTGATGCCCTTGTTCAGCATCGCCACCTTCTTCTCATCGATATCCACACAGGTTACGTGGTGCCCCACCTTGGCAAAGCACACGCCTGCCACCAATCCTACATAGCCGGTTCCCGCAATGGTCAAATGCATGACGAATCCCCCCAAACTCCCTAGATTGTCCCATAGCTTGGGCTTCTCCGCAACACCTTCCAGAAGTATCAAGGCTATCTTTGAGAGTGAATCAATACATGCTTCACCCCTTCAGTTTCAATCAACGTGAGATACGACTGAAATAACGGCTTAAGAGATTCATGCGCCTTACCGGCAAGCCCGATGATGTCGAAGAATGGTTTCACATCAACGTCCAGCAGGGAAACGGCATCAATAAGCGCCTTAGAAGCTTGGTCATCCACCAACGATTCTTTTTGGTGTAAGAAATGGGCCCAGAAAGCGAGCGCACAGACCATTGCCTTGTAAGGCAGGCCTCTTTCCAAAGCAATCTTGAGTGCCGGAACCAGCGCATTGGCAAATTTCTTGGATCCGTCCTGGGCAAGACGCAGCAGCGTGTCGCTGCAGTAGGGATTGGAGAAGCGTTCAATCAACCGATCCTTGTATACCTCAAAGTCGTAGCCTGGGATGGGAAGCAGGGTTTCTCCCACTTCACGCATGTAGCAATCCCGGATGAACGAGTGCAGCAGTGGATCAGAAAGGGCTTCGTCCACAAAGGTGTAGCCCAACAGGAGTGCCGGATATGCCAAGGCAGAGTGGCTGCCGTTGAGCAGCCTGATTTTCATCGTCTCAAATGCCTCGACATCCTTGGTCACCAAGGCACCCGCCTTCTCAAACGGAGGGAGTCCTTCCAACCCTTCCGGCTCGATCACCCACTGCAGAAAGTGCTCGCTGACCACCAGCCAATCATCCCGAAGACCATACTCCCGTTCTACAAACTGAATGTCCTCAGCCTTGGTGTTCGGGGTAATCCTATCCACCATGGACAAGGGAAATGCAACATACTGCTCTATCCAAGGCACTACCGAGGGGAAGACACGGTCACAGTATTGGAGAATACACCGTTTCAACACCTGTCCGTTGGAAGGTATGTTGTCGCACGATGCGATGGTGAGTTTCTCCTTGGTTTGCAGACACCGTTCAGAGAGGGCAAGTGCAAGATATCCCACCGCCGATTGGGGATCTCGAGGATCAAGCAGGTCGTGCTGCAGATGGGGATGCTGCCAGTCAAGCGACTGCGTTTGATTGTCATAGCAATACCCTTTTTCCGTAATGGTGAGGGTGATGAGCTGTGTCTGCGGCCGTTTCATCAAATCGATTGCTTTTCGCTTGTCCTCCCACCCCTTGGTGTAGCCAAGGATGCAGCCGATGACCGTCATTTCCCGGTTTCCCTCGGGATCCTTGCTGCAGAGGGTGTACAGGTAGTCCTGCTTTTCAGCGACCTCGGCGGTATGGGATGGAACAAGGTCGATTTCCTCGATCCCCCAGTTTGTCACTCCCTGCTCCAAAAGCTGGTGCAAGTAGTAACAAAAGTGTGAGCGATGAAAGTGCCCGAGGCCCAAGTGTACAATGTGCGGCTGTAGAGCTGTTCGATCATATGAGGGAACCTTGATTCGAGCATCCAAGGAATGAAGATTAGTATTGCCAAGCATGGTGTTTTCACCTCCGCCCTTCAGCCTACCACCTTCCTTGGATTTTGCAACGAAGAGTATCAACAAATCTGTGGTATAGTTTTTCTGGAGGGTTCCATGCAGAATATCAAGGTAGCGAGCGTTCAGTTTCAGCATAAGGCGGGGGACAAACCGGCAAACCTGAAGACCATCACATATTTTGTAGAGCAAGCAGCAAAAGAGCAGGTCAAACTCATTGTCTTTCCTGAGATGTGCATCACCGGCTACTGGCATGTGCGCAATCTCAGCAAAGATAAGATCATCAACCTTGCAGAACCAGTTCCATCGGGTTCATCAATTCAATATCTGAAGAGCCTTTCACTCCGATACGGCATGACCATCGGTGCGGGTTTGATCGAGCTTTCCGAAGAAGGCGAGCTCTACAACTCCTATGTCGTAACGCTCAGCGACGGCACTGTCCATACGCACAGGAAGCTTCACACCTTCATCAGCGCCCATATGAAGAGCGGGTCCTCCTATACCGTCTTCGATACTCCAGAGGGAATCAGGTTGGGAGTACTTACCTGCTACGACAACAACATCGTAGAGAATGCCCGCATCACGGCCCTTCTGGGGGCTGAGGTGTTGCTCGCCCCCCATCAGACAGGCGGGTGCAACTCGGCAAGTCCGAAGGGGATGAAACGAATCGATGTAAAACTTTGGGAAGAACGTTCCACAAAAGAAGCAGAGCTCCTCGGTGAGTTCCAAGGTCCGAAAGGACGACAGTGGCTGATGCGCTGGTTACCCTCCCGTGCCCATGACAACGGTATGTTCCTGATCTTCAGCAACGGGGTTGGCAGGGATGACGATGAGGTACGCACTGGCAATGCCATGATCCTCGACCCCTATGGGGAAATCCTTGCAGAGTCCAAAGCTATCGAGCAGGATATGGTCATTGCTGAGTTGGATGCTTCACTGCTTCCCTCAAGCAATGGCAGACGATGGATGAAAGCACGCAGGCCCGAGCTCTATACCCTCCTCTCAGAAAAGACAGGGAAGGAGGAAGATACCAGAACGGTGCGGTTCACGTATGAATGAAAAATTAACCCTTAGCAATGTGAGGAATCAATTCTCTTTCTGATAGAGGCAATTTCAAAATGGT
>DJGJ01000012.1 GCA_002432715.1 Sphaerochaeta sp. UBA5849
ATCTGTAACATTTCATCGTTAGGGTGCTGAACGTCTCTCCGACTGGATAATATCATCTATCGATTCGAGCTCTATCCCCAACTGTTTGCACATTGTATCCACTTTCTTGATGACCTTTGCAGGGTACCATTTCCCGTCGACCTTGATGGCCTTTATCTTGCGCATCCCCTGGATGAAGTCATCAAGGGAGATGTCCTGCGTCCTGCCCAGGTTGGCTATCGAATCCATAGCTTCCACACCCATGGTCATGCTCAGGTGGTTCAGGAACAGCCAGGCTTCCATGGAGTAGATGCCCCGCATATAGCTGGCATTGAATTCCAGGGTGCAGTCGAAGGTCTTGAAGAACTGCTCGACAGCCTGCCTCTGCTTGTAGATGCAATACACCTGCTCGGGTGACAGCTCCAGCTGGTTTGTCCTTATCGAGATGGTCCCCATCTCCGTCTTGCCTGAAATCTCTTCGGAAAGCATGCAGGGCGCCATGGCTGCAAGCTCCTCGTCGGTGAGCCGTCCCTTGCCTTTTTCCCTGCGGCCAAGCTCCTTTCCCTTCCTCGCTTCCAATGTTGCATTCTTCTTTCCCAGCCCGGCGAGCATGCCCGCAGTCTCTTCGGCAAGGAGAGATGGATCGAGGAACAGGTGAACTGCGTACCCTTCACAGTCGATTCTCTTGGCAAGGATCGGCCTCTTGTGATAGATGAACCCATACTCGTAATCGAACTGGGAGTTGGGCACCTTCCCCCTCACCTCCAGGCTGCCCCTCTTGAGGGGCGTCATGTAATGCAGGAGGCTGCCGTCAACAAGGTCGAAGTTGTCTTCGCTGCCGAACCCCTTGTCAGCAATGAAGATACAGTCCTTCTCATCGATGCCGGCCTCCCTCAGCAAGGCTGAGAAGGCGGTGACATCGGGGATGTTCCCCGCAAACTGCATATAGTACTCGGGACGGCCCACTCCATCGCCAAGGGAGAAGATGTACAGAAGGTTGACCTGGTCCTTGTACCTGAGCTTCGAGTCATAGCCGACCTCGGCATTCTCGAGAGTTCGGGAGGCCGACAGCAGGCGATGCCCGTCGACCGTCATGAACCGGTTCGCATCCCTGGGCATGGAAAGCAGGAACTTCCTGATGTTGCCGCGGTCCTGGCCGAGGCGGTCGAGCAGTCTCGTAAGGCTTGCGGGGGATATGGGAAGGCCGGGGAAAATGGAAGACAGGATGCTCGTCTCATAGTGGGTGTGGCACCTCCGCAGCGTCCTGTCATAGGCAAGCCTCATGACGGCGACCGTAAATATCTCGCGCCAGACATCAGGGAAGAACTCCTTGAGCCTCTCGCGGATCAGGGCCCCCTTCTCATAGAAATACTGGGAGGCTCCAAGCTCGACAACCTCAATCTCACGGATATGGGAAAAGTCAATCCTCTTTCCGACAAGACCCTGTTCGGTGATTTTTCCCAGCATCTTGCCGGAGACCTTGGTTGACTTTCCGGTCTCGGGGTTGTATTTGGTGGCACGCTCGTAGAGGTACCAATGCCCGCTGATATGCTTGATCTCGGTGTTTTTCGGCTTGACGAAATTCCTGACAAAATCGGGTCTCTCATGCTTGATGTTCATGGCTTCTCCAGCACCCTATATTAGGGTGCTAAAATCATACCACAAGAATCTCAATACAGCAAGAGAAAACCATGCAGTAGGGACGAGAAATGATGATTTATTGGATATTTCAGGTATACAAGAATAGGGTTCTGCTCCCTAAGGATGAAACGTTACAGATAGATATAAAAAACCTTGCCGCTTTTGGACGAAAGAGTTGCTCCTCTACACTTAACATAGCTTGAAATTAGGCAGGATGCTCATCTTGCCAAGGAGAAGATTATGAGAAAAGCTATGTGCGTATTGGGCCTCGCTGCGCTGTTGTTGTATCCGGTGATGGCTCAGGGGAGCGTTGAGTCTGGCACTGATCCGTCGTTTGCATTTCCTGGATTCGGAGATGGAAAGTTGACTATTCAAGAGGTGTTCTTTGATGAATCAACCCAGGCAGACTGGAATATGGCCTCAGCGATTGTACAAGCAGTACAAAGACCCAGAATTCCCACCGATGTTGTGTTCACGGTTACCGATTTTGGAGCCGTTGCCGATGGAGTAAGCGATGCTCTTCCTGCAATCCAGAAGGCAATCGATACTGCAACTGCTGCCGGCGGTGGTAAGGTCGTTGTTCCTGCAGGCACCTATTTCTGCAAAGGTTCTGTAGAGCTAAAGAGCAATGTTGAGCTCAATCTGGCTGAGGGTTCCAAATTATTGTTTAGTCCCGAACCGTCGGATTTTCTCCCTGCTGTGAAAACCCGTTGGGAAGGTACTGAGTTGATGGGCTATTCTCCTATGGTCTATGCATACGGGCAGCATGATATTGCACTTACCGGTAAAGGTGTGATTGACGGGAATGCTGAGAGCGTGTTCCATACATGGAATAAATTGCAGAAGAATGATCAGTTGCAGCTTAGGGCTTATGGTGCTGAGGGAACACCGGTTGAACAACGCGTGTTTGCAGAGGGGACGTTCTTGAGACCTGCCTGTATCCAGATAAACTACTGTGATAGGGTTTTGTTGGAAGACTATACGGTAAACAACTCCCCATTCTGGATTAACCATGTGAACTGTTCCAACCATGTTCAGGTACGTGGGCTGACTGTTGAGTCCCACAATGCCAACAACGACGGTGTTGATGTTGAATCCTCGACCTATGTCATCGTGGAAGAAAACTACTTCCGTACCGGCGACGACTCTGTCGTAGTAAAGAGCGGTCGTGATTATGATGGCCGCAGTGTAGGCAAGCCCTCAAAGTACATCGTCGTCCGAAAGAACGACATGGGTGGAGAGGACGGTATTGCCCTTGGTTCTGAAATGTCCGGTGGTATTGCCTACGTTTTCTTTGATGACAACGTAATGCAGGATGGCGTTTCAGCAGTCCGCTTCAAGGCAAACCTTGACCGTGGAGCAACCTGCGAACATGTACGAGTCAGAAATATGAGAATTGCAAACTTTGAGAATTTTATTTGGTTCCAATTGAATTATCCTGGTGAGTTGGGTGGAAATTTCCCGACCATCTACAAGGATCTGGTATTCGAAGATATCACCATGGAAAGTACCAAAAATGTTTTTGAAGCTCATGCCCCGAAGGGATACCCCCTGCAGGATGTGATGCTGAGGAATGTCACAATCAAGAACGCCAGCAACCCAGTTTTCATGCTTGAGAATGTAAAGAATCTGGTACTCGACAATGTTGAGATCAATGACCAGCGGATGAATGGTACAATGAACTCGATCTAATACTCTCCCCTATCTATTTTTGGCCCGCTTCGCTTGAGTTGTGAAGTGGGCCTCTTTCTCGAAATAAGGAACGCATGCAATAATCTCATATGCGTTGATTTGCCTCCGCGTGCTGTTCTTGCTGCATCAAATTGAATTTTCAAATGTACAGGGCTTCTATCCGGCCTAATGATCATTGAAGTGACAACCGCGTATAAGCTTGTGTTGAAAAAGTACAGATGATAGTGTCAACAGAGCAGTGAAGAATTTGTATGTACTGCACCTTGGTTGCAGGAAGTGATCCCGAAAGGTGGTGGTTGCCGAAAGAAATGTACTTCTTGTTGAACCTGAAGTTTTGCCTTCAGGTTTTTATTGGAAAAATGAGCATGGATTTTGAGTTCTACTTACTTTCCTATGCTACGTTGCAAGGCTGTGCAAAAGATATCTTGAGGTCGCACACTGCGTATATTTCTCAACTCCTCTCAAACGGCCTCCTCAAACCTTTCATAATCAAAATCACCTGTCTCATCGATGCAGTCAAGGAATTCTCTTCTTCTTATTTTAAGGACCTTCAGCATGATGCTGCAGGCCTCTTCAATCTCTGTAGGTTGGTCAAAGGTTGCAACCACTGCAATCCGTTTGGGAAATCCGATGGAGAGGATTGCCCAATCCCTCAGGTTGTTTGTATTCCGATAATGGAACTCTACCTTGCCTTGGTGATGCGGTGACTGAGACCACTCCCCGGTAAGCAGGAAGTGCCATGTCCTCATCTACATACGTAGCAATAGTCATATGTACCTCTTATGCGTGTAATACGTGGCTGAGAACAGTGGCAATATTTTCTTTGACAATGGCGAAGAGAAGGCCTTTTTCCCCGGTTTTCCCATCCATATAGAGCTTTCTGTTGATCTCAATCATAATTGATAGCACTCGAGCCTCTTGAGAATAGTAGGGCAGCGGTACGATTGCTCCTGTAAATGGATGGTTGACAGCTACTGAATACCCCAGCTTTTGAAAAGTCTCTTTTAGTGTATCAAGCAACCACTGCTGAGTATGAAAAGAATCTGTGCCGATGCAGATGTCCAGCCTGTCCTTATCCTGGTTGAGTTCATAGGGCCATGGCCTGCTTGGAAAACTATGGCGGTCGATGATCAGGACTTGTCCAGCTTTGTTCAGCAATTCAGCAACAACTTCAGAAAATCGTCGGTGATGAGGCCGATAATATGTATCCAAGAGCTCGGCTCTCTTACTCTCATCCAGTTTGGCACGGAGGAATGTTTTCTATGAAGTTGCCGTATAGATGACACCAATCCTGACAGCTGCCATCGGTTTCTTCTCATCTTCCTCAAACCGCTCGGGATCAACCACGAGCCGGAGCCGGCCAATGAGTGAAGGCCTTTGACATCGGTTGCCAACGCAAAAATTTCATCGATTACACTTTGTACATGCGTAGCAGCAAGACCTCACTCGATAGCAAAGGGTTCAACTTCCTGATAGTTTTTATCGAAGGCAATGCAGAGTTCTTTGGTTGTCTGGTAATCCATGGAGCAATTGTAACCGGATGGGAAGCTGGAAGGAAAAAAATGTATATCGCTATAGATTTGATTTCTGCCGGAACACTATTAAAAGGGACAGTCCATCTTGGTGCCTATGATGGCGTTGTCGGTGGTGCATTAATCAAGACACTATTGCCCGCAGGTCATAGGTGCGGTTTGGCGAGAAGATATGCATTTCCCTTGTAATTGTGTAAAGTTTAGCGTAAAGTAAGGGTAGGGAGTACGTCATGGCTACAATTAAACAAGAACTTCCGAACGGACCTTTGTCAGTGGTTCTCTTCCAGATGCAGTATGCGCCAATACTGAATATTGAAAGCTACATTCCTGCAATACAAGATTATTGTCGAAAAGCCGGTTTCCCGCAGATTACAAAAATGCGGGGTGATATGCTGAAAATTGGCCAAAACGGAGAGGTTGAGAAAACTATTGTAGTGCAATGGGTGTTCGCTTCGGCTGATTATCAAAGAACACTGTTTATTGATACAGAGAAACTTACCTTTCAAGTGTTTGATTTGGCCGATTATTCATTCGAGGAATTGCTTGCTACCTTCATGCAGCTCATGAACAAGATTGATGAACTTGTCGATTTTTCCTTGATCAATAGATTGGGTCTTCGATTCATTAATACCATTGACGAGAAGCCTGAGTTGACCTGGCGAGCTGCGATCAAGCCGGAATTCCAAGGATGTCCATTCCCGGATGATGTACATTGGGCGGATAATGGATTGTTGACCTGGGCTCTCCAAAGGAGGGTAAGGCTTCCTGAAGTGAAAATGACAAGCAACTTACTTGTACGAATATACCAGAATGCTGCTGGGAGAAAGTATCCAGAAGATATTATTCGCGATCCTCGCGGAGTAATAGATAATGTCTCTTCAGGGTCTTTGGTTACCTATGTCGATTTAGACCATTTCATAGTGTTTCAAAATGGTAATAAGGAAGCGATTATGCCAAAGAGCAAAGAGGTTTTTATTGCTTTGCACACAGTGATTGAGAATGTTTTTTTCGCTTCTCTTATTACAGAGGAGGCTAAGCAATTATGGTCATGACAACCGTCGATGCAACACAGACTACCTGTATAGGATTTGCACCTTTATGGTCCTATAGAAATGTAAGTAATTGTAGCAGCTTGAATGTTCAAGTTATTTATTTTTCTGGAGATTCAAATAAGCTGGTAGATGAAGATTTTATACAACAAACCTTTATGGCCGGTACTGCATATAAGATGATTCCAAATACGTACTGGATTTTTTCTCAAAATACTTCTACGGATGCTGTCAGGGTACCTAGAGCCAAACAGAAGTCAGTTGTTACTGATATATATGAACAATTCAAGCATCTCCATCGGTTCTTCCAGTTCAGAAAGACTGAATGGGCTCAAATATTCGGAGTCAGCCGTGTTACCATCTACGGGTGGTTGAATAGGACGATGGAGCCAACAGGTGCGAATAAAAAGCGGATTGAGCAATTGTTCCAACTAGTATGCGAAATTTCTGATATATCTTCTGAGGATACTGTCCAGTTGTATTTACATCATCACATCGAAAAGCTGAATGCCTCTTTGTTTGAAGTGATTTCCTCTCCAGATGCTTTTGTTGAACAACGTAGTTCCATTATCCGGGTCTTGGAAGAGTTGCTGGATCGATCTCGCAGGAAAAAGGAAGAACTAGACAGGCTGGCTGCAACAAAGAAGGCTTCGGAAGAAACATTCGCCTATAATCTTGATCAGCTTTTTTCCTAGAAGAGAAGGGATAATGGGTGTGGTAGAGACAATACAACAACGGATACAAAAACTGGGTTGGAAGCAAGGACAAGTATTTGATGGTGCACTAAAAGATGTGCTGGTAAGCCATGCTACTGAGCAGTTCTCTTGGGTAAAAGAAGCAGACGCATGTATTCTGTTCAGCCAAGATTGTGATTTGCAACATCATTCTCTTGAGAATGAACCGTTTGTTGAATTTCTTTGCGCACAATCTATTGAAGCTTGCGATATTAATTTTAGGTATGGGAAAAATCCTCGTAGATTGCATGTGGAAGACAGAGATGGCACTTGTTTTCATGTACAAATGGCCCATCGAATACGTATCCTTCGGGATCTGATTGACGAAAGCTTTCCAGTTACTGATAAGGAGCTTACCAAGGAATCTTTGTCAACGCTGGTTTCTTGGTTGTCCAAACGGTACAGCCGACCTGCCTTTCCGGATCTCTTTAATACCTATCTTTCAAAGAATAAAAAACTCGACAACAAGCTTGCGGAACTTAATAAATCTTTCCCTTCGATCAAACGCTTTTTCTTCAAACTCGATCCTTTTTCAGAAATACCGCCCACTGATGTATACAACTTGGAAATACGTATTCTTCTGCAGGGCAGTTCATTTGACGCTGATCTTGGACTGGATAAGAAAGAGTACATTGAGAGAGTTGTAGAGGAACTCTTTTCTGGTCCTCATATAAGGATCAAGGATGTGTGCTGTTCATATGAAAATGAGATAACACTATTTGAGCTTTCCTACTACAAAATCTGGGATAAGGAATATCTGAGTAGCCGTTATGGCTTCGTTCAATAATTGATGACTCTTGAACACCATTGAGTACTCCACCTATTCTGCCTGTTCTTTGTGTGAGGTGAAAAGCATGGGAAAACAGCCTCCCATTTATTGTTTACATGACTTTTCTGTATGGCCAAGCCAACAGCTATAGTGTATGCGCCCTGCTTACTGCTGGTAAGATCAGCAACGATTGATTTAATGCGGGTTTTTGGACCAACATACAGTGCCATCTGAGTTGGGAAAAGTTTGTACGTTCCGCATCTTGGTTGTAGGAAGTATTGCCAAAAGAGACGTCCATCTTTTTTGACCTGAAGCTTTGTCTTCAGGTTTTTCAACCAACGAAATCATTGAATAGTATAAGCGCGGTTAGTTGAAAAAGGGACCCGGGCTTCGGCCAGAGCTCACCTCCTTCTCCCATGGGAACAGCAGTATCAATTGGCACAAGAAAACGGGGGTGGTTGTTCCCAACTTTTCCTGTTAATTCTTGTGCAGTGAATGTATAATCAATGTACATGAGCGTAAAAGGATCCTTTCGATGTTTCATACTATAAAGAAAATCTGTATTGTCTTTCTTGTTCTAGCCACCTGTTGTCTTGTTGGATGCGGCGGCCAAAAAAAGAATCTCTCCCACATAGAAGAAGATGACGGGATTATTGTAGGTTTTTCGCAGATCGGTGCGGAGAGCGCCTGGAGAACGTGCAACACCCGCTCTGTGCAGGATGCTGCAGCTGCACAAGGGGTGCAGCTGGTGTATGACAATGCTGAACAGAAACAAGAAAATCAGATAAAAGCATTGCGCTCCTTTATCGCCTATCAGGTTGATGTGATCGTATTTGTCCCGATTGTCACCGATGGCTGGGACAATGTCCTGCAGGAAGCCCGCGATGCCGGGATTCCAGTCCTGGTCACCGATCGGAAGATACATGTTGACGACCAATCGCTCTATGCAGGATTCATCGGCACAGACAGCCTGAGGGAGGGCAGGAATGCCGGATTGTTTGTCTTGAACAAGTTCAAAAACAAAAGCGAACTGCTCAACGAAACCAAAGAGTATATCAATATCGTGGAGCTGTTCGGGACGGAAGGCTCTTCGGTAGCCATTGGAAGGGCTGAAGGCTTCAGGGAAGTTCTTAAGTCTCATCCACAGTACCGGATCATCTACAGCAAGTCAGGTGATTTCCTTCGCTCGAAGGGATACGAATTGGCTGTTGAATTTCTTGATATGTATGATGACATCGATGTCATCTACTCCCACAACGACGGGATGACCCTCGGGGTCATCGAGGCGATGGAAGAGCGAGGGCTTCGTCCCGGCAAGGATATTGTCATCATCACCATCGATGCACAGCAGGCAGCAATCGATGCGCTTCGCGAAGGCAAGGTGAACTGCGTCATCGAGTGCAACCCCAAAACCGGTCCCGAAATCATCAAGCTTGCTCAGAAATTGGCAGCCGGGGAGCCAATTCCGCGACTGCAATATGTACATGAAGAAGTGTTTTATGAAACCGATGACCTATCGCTCATAGAGCCGCGCGGGTATTAGTATGAAGCATCAGACCTCGGTCATTGATAAAATTTTCTCTGTGTTTAAAAGCAGAAGCATAAAAGAAAGGATAAAGATTTCGTATGTGATCATCATCCTACTGATGATAACACCTCCTGTTATCACGATTGTTTCGTTTGTTGTCCAAATGGGTCGCTACGACCTCATCATAACCAATGTCAGCAAGGCAAACCGTCTGAATCAGACGGTAAAGATGGATATCTCCAACGAGATCTGGGATATCGTCGCTGGAAACAAGAAGTTCGATGAAGGCAGGCAGTACGACATTATTGACGGGATCAACGAAAGCCTGAATGACATCATGAGGACGACCGAGGAGCGGGAGAACCGGCAGATGCTTGAGGTTGCCGGTCGTGCGGTCGATACGCTGAAGCGCAACGTAGACCGGTTGGGAACTCAGATGGCGAACCATGCTCCGGTGAGTGAAAATGAGGAAAGCCTTGATGAAATCCGGGGGGTATCGGCCCTCATCTCCGACATCCTTCAGGACTTCATCGTACGGGTTATTGAGTCGGCGACGATAACAAACGAGCACCACAGGCAAATTACGTTCGTCCTTACCGTCATCCAGATTTTTACCGTACTGTTTGTCACCATCTTCGCCATCTTTACCCAGCGTTCGGTGACAGCCAGCATCAACAATCCCATCAAAAGGCTCGAGAACCTTTCAAAAAGGATTGCAGAGGGAGATTTCTCTGTCAGGGTGAAACTTCCTCAGGTAAGCGAGCTTGACGGCCTTACTGAAAACCTGAACATCATGGCGGTCAAAATCCAAGAATTAATCGCAGAGAATGTCAAAGAGCAGCAAAACCTTCAGAAATCGGAGATGAAAGCCCTTCAAGCCCAGATCACCCCGCATTTTCTCTACAACACATTCGATACAATCGTCTGGCTTGCCGAAGAGAAGAAGAATGATCAGGTCATCGACATCACCCGTGCATTTTCAAGCTTCTTTAGAATATCCCTGAACAAGGGCAAGGATTTCTTGACTGTCAGCGAGGAGTTTGAACATGTGAAAAGCTATCTGACCATTCAGAAAATCAGATACCGCGACATCCTGGATTATGAGATTGAGTACCAGAGCGAGATGGCGGACTGCCAAATATTGAAACTGGTGCTCCAGCCTCTTGTTGAAAACGCATTGTACCACGGGATCAAGAATAAACGGGGTCGCGGATTACTGCAGGTGAAGGGATGGCGTGAGAACAATCGCCTGCATTTCTCCGTGCAAGACAACGGAATTGGAATGACGGAAGAAAAGCTTGCGAACATCATGAAACAAATCAACGGTTCGGCCGATCCCGAGGATTTGAACAATGTCTATGGACTGTATAATGTCAACAAAAGGCTGGAGCTGTATTATGATACCAGCACGAAGCTGGTGATCACAAGTCAGTATAAAGCGGGTACTACGGTATATTTCAGCGTACCAGAGGTTTTATCCAATGTATAAGGTGTTCATTGCAGAAGATGAGATAGTAGTACGGGAAGGGCTGCGCAACAGCATACAGTCGGGATCAGGGCCGTTTGTCCTGGTTGGCGAAGCTTCGGACGGCGAGATGGCCTTGTCGATCATGAAGGATGTGAAACCCGACATCCTGATCACCGATATCAGGATGCCGTTTGTCGATGGGCTCAGCCTCTCCCGGATTATCAAGAAAATTCTTCCCTGGATAAAAATTATCATCATCTCAGGCCATGATGAATTTCAGTACGCTCAAGAGGCCATATCGATCGGTGTTGACGAATACATTCTCAAGCCTGTTTCCGCCTCTGGCATGCTGGCGATCCTCAACAAGCTGGTGGATAGGATTGAACAGGAGAAAATGCATCTTTCAAGCATAGAGAACCTGAAACAACAGGCCCGGTCCAATTCGGACCTGATCAGGGAACGCTGGCTGTGCGACCTGGTGACCGGTATTGTCAGGACGGAGGATGCGCTTGAGAAAGCCGGGGATATGGGGCTCGATCTCATCGCCCATGGGTATCTTGTTGCAATCATCAAGCTGTCCATCTCCACCGAGAACTATGCTGAAATGATTACCGCCAAGCTCCACATCAACAGCCTGATCGACAACCAGGAAGAGGTGTTGTGCTTCTCGCAAAGCAGGGACTCCATCATCCTGTTGATGATGCAGCTTGAAGGCGAATCGCTCGAAGAGACCGCGTATACCTTGGGCCAGGCGATCAAGTATGAGGTTGAACGTAATACCGGCTGTATGGTGGCTATCGGTATTGGTTCGTTGGTCGAGCGAATCGGAAGCCTGTCCCAATCATATGCCGATGCGGAAAAAGCGATAAAATTTACCGTTAAATCGGGCCAGAACCTGATAATCGGAATACATGACCTGAACGCATCCTCCGAAATAGATTTCTTGAAACTGGACGGAAGCCCTATCGCGGAACGGCTCAAATATGTGAAGAAGTCGGGCATTCATGAGATCATCGCCCAGTATATGACCATGATAGGCGATGATCCTTTTCAGACCACGCTCATAAGCTATTACCTTTTGTATGATCTTATGGTGGCTATATCAAGGATCATCGATGAGTTGGGTGGTGTTGTGCAGGAAGTCATCCCATGGTCGTCCAATAAGACACAGCTGACCGAGATAGCCGCCTCGAAAGAGACCTTCTGTGACGGGGTGAAACTAATTTTGGATACGTTCATTGATTTCAGGGAATTGAAGTCGGCGGGGAAGTACTATGAAATGATTCAGAAGGCAAAGCAGTACATAAACCTCCATTTTGCCGACCAGGATATTTCCCTGCACTCAGTGGCGTCGATCGTCTCTGTGAGTCCAAACCATTTCAGTACCATCTTTTCCCAGGAAACCGGTGAAACCTTTATAGAATACCTTACCCGGGTCCGTATCAATAAGTCGAAGGAACTCTTGCAGACGACAGCGCTCAGAAGCGCAGACATCGCCTACGATGTAGGATTTGGAGATCCCCACTATTTCAGTTACATTTTCAAGAAGCATACAGGCATTTCCCCCCGGGAGTTCAGAACCGGAAGCAAATGCCTGAATTGAAGAAGCGTCTCTGAGCGCCTACGTTTGGTCTTGGGATTGTTTCTTGTCCGGTAGTCGCAGCCAAGGCGGCAGGGTAAGGCCGATCTTTTTCCTGTCACGCAGGGCCATGATGATGCTCTGAAGCACGATGAAGAAATACAAGAGCAGTCCGCTTACCATCGCTTGGAAGTTTGATTGAACGCCCGCAGCACGGATCAGCTCGTTGATGATCAGCAGCGTCAACGTACCGATCGGGGCTCCAAGCAGGTTGCCTACGCCGCCGTTGAGCAGCGTGCCTCCTATGATGGCCGAGGCTATCGCCTTCATTTCGGCTCCTGCCGCATTTCCGACATTGCCCGCCCCTGTTGTCATGATGTACACGAACCCCGCGATGCCGGCTGTCAAACCACTGATTACATAGGTGATGAATATTGTTCGCTTTACGTTGATGCCGAGCATCATGGCGCTATGACTATTGCCACCGACGGCGTAGACGTTGCGCCCAAACCGCGACCACTTCATCAAGGAAGCAAGGATGACAAGAAGGATCACCACAAGTATGGTGCCGGGTTTTATCTCACACGGGATGAAGACTCCCAGCCTGTTTCTCGTCCCAAGCCAGGTGATTACAATGTCAAAATCCCTCAACCTCACGAATGCAGGCATGGTCACATTGATGGGATCCTTGTGAAGTGTTGTCAACAGTCCCTGTGCCAGGAACAACCCGGACAAGGTGATGATGAATGGTTGGATTTCAAGATAGGCTATGAGATATCCATGCAGGATTCCGAACGCAATGCCTATGCCCAACGAGATGAGGATGGCGCCTGCAATACTCCCGGATTCGGACTGGAGATAGACTGCACAGGCCATGGTTATCAAGCCGCAAACCGAACCGATGGAGATGTCGATGCCGCCGCCGATCATGACGATGCAAAGCCCGAGTGTCATGATGATGAGCGGAGCATTGAGGTTGAACAAGTCAAAAAACGTCTGGAACTGCAGGAAACTGGCCGGATACCTGATGATTGCAAAGATGTACATCAGTACAAATATGACTGCAGCGATGAGAAAGAGGATATTCGAATTCGATAACCTTGTTTTTGGTTTGATTGCGTTTACCGATGCCATCCTATTCCTCCTTCTTCCCGGCTCTGCCGGCGGGCTCATTGGTTGCATACAGCGGCGCCCCGCCCTTGGCTTGGCTTGCAGGAGTTCTCCAAGCCCGTACCTTGTCCATGGTTTTTTTGATATGCACCCTGACAACCGGTGATGCAACCACCATGAGAATGATTATGAAGATTGCCTTGAAGACCTTGATCATCGCGGGTTCTATCTCCAGCCTGAGCAGGGTCCTGTTGAGCATCTCAATCGTGTACGCTCCGATTATCGAACCGGTAATGCTGAACTTTCCACCACCCAGCGAGTTTCCGCCTATTGCCACGGCAAGGATGGCATCCATCATGATCAGCTTGAGCAAGTTGACGCTGTCGTGGCGCCCCGCCTTGTTCACTGCGATGAATCCTGCAACCGCGCTGCAGAATCCCATGATCAGGAATGTCACAAAGATGACTTTTTTCGGATTGATGCCATTCAGGCGTGCCGCATTCGGGTTGATCCCCACACTCTCTACATAGAGCCTGAGCGTTGTAGTCTTGAATACTACGGCAACAAGTGCGATGAAGACAGCCGTCAGGATGATCGGAGTCTGTATCGGGAAGCCCGGTATTACCGTACCGATTTTATTCGATATGTCGTTGGCCAGGATGGGGGACAGTTTCCCGTCGATCATGAAGGCTATGGACCGGCCTCCGGTAAAGAGTATGAGCGATGCAACCATCGGTTGCACCTTGAATATCGAAACCAGGGTGCCGTTGAATGCGCCGAGGGCCAAGCCTGCTACACAGCTGAGGAGGAAGCCGACCACAATGGTAAGTAGCGTGACTTCGCCGGCTTGCAGGACATACATGACGAATACAGCCGATGTGATGGTGGCGCTTTCCCCGATGCTGATGTCCTGTCCCCGTGAGGCTGCAGTCACCAATGTCATGCCTATGGACAGGATGACCAGCTCGGAGGCCCCGAACAGGATATTCGGGATATTCCCGTAGAAAGCTCCGTTCACCATGGTGATTCGGAAATAATCGGCGCCCTTTATCAGGTTGATGATGATCAGCAGCGTCATAACCGAAAGGGGAAGAAACAGGTGGGAAAAGTTCTTGATCAATTTGCGCATACGGTCTTTCCTCCCTGTGCTATCACCCTCATCACTTCGTTCTCCGTCAACTCCGATCCCTTGAGTTCTCCTATGATCTCGCGGTCTTTCATGACTATCAAGCGGGAACAGGTTCTCAGCATCTCATCAATTTCTGAAGAGATGAAGGTCAAGCTCATTCCTTCAGCAGCGAGCTTGATCACGAGTTTCTGAATCTCGACCTTGGTGCCGACATCGATTCCACGGGTGGGTTCATCCAGGATCAGGTACTCCGGGTGGGTGAGCAGCCACCGGGCAAGGATGACTTTCTGCTGGTTCCCACCGGAGAGCGATCTGATCGGCGTGTTGGGAGTCGGAGTCTTGATGTTCAATTTCTCGATATACTCTTCTGCAAATGCCTGTGCCTGTTTCATTGAGAAGGGTTTGAAAAATCCTTTCAGGACCTGCAGGGTCAAAACGATGTTGTCCCGTACCGACAGGTCTGCGATGATCCCATCGTCTTTGCGGTCTTCAGGCAGATATCCTATTCCATGTTGTATGGCATGCAGGGGTGTTTTGATCCTTACTTGTTTGCCTTTCATTTTTACTTCACCGCCG
This sequence comes from Sphaerochaeta sp. UBA5849, assembly GCA_002432715.1. Lineage (GTDB taxonomy): Bacteria > Spirochaetota > Spirochaetia > Sphaerochaetales > Sphaerochaetaceae > Sphaerochaeta. The sequence goes on from DJGJ01000012.1 coordinate 14,787, forward strand.
GTTACCTTGTCTGCTGCGAAAATGGCGCGGGCGCTTTCACTGCGTCCGGAGCCGAGCAGCCCGGCAAATCCGTTCACTTCACCTTTTTGTATGGAGAAGTTGAAGGGTCTTACTCCTTTGGCACTTGAAAGGCCAATACATTCAAAGACAGGGACGGTGGAGTCGGTTGCAACCGGCTCATGTTTCTTTAATTTGGTGATGTCCTCCAGCTCATTGCCCAGCATCTTTGCGATGAGGTCGAATTGGGAGAGCGAGGATGTTTCATATTCACCGACCAGCTTCCCGTTGCGTAGCACGGTAATCCTGTCGCTGATTTCGTATACCTGTTCGAGAAAGTGGGTTATGAAGATGATTCCCACGCCACGCTCTTTCAGCTCACGCATGAGGGCGAAGAGTTTCTGTACTTCGTCCTCATCAAGAGAAGACGTTGGCTCGTCGAGTATGAGGATCTTGCAGTCCATATCGACGGCACGGGCAATCGCAATCATCTGCTGTACTGCAAGCGAGCAGCTTGAAAGCTCCTGGGTCGGGCTTGCTGGAATACCCAGCGACCCAAGCAGCTGTACCGCATCCGCGTTCATCTGCTTCCAGTTCACCAGCGCTCCGCATCTGCGTCCGATATACATGTTCTCAGCCACAGTCAAATTGGGGCAGAGCATTATTTCCTGATAGACGGTACCTATCCCCTTGTTTTGCGCTTCTTCCGGCGCCTTGAAGTGGATGGGCTCGCCCTGCAAGGTGATGATGCCGGCGTCTTTTTCGTAGACTCCGGTAATGACTTTTATCAGTGTGGATTTGCCCGCCCCGTTTTCGCCCATGAGAGCATGAATCTCACCCTTTCGGAGCTTGAAGTCCACGCCATCCAGAGCTTTGACGCCAGGAAATGATTTGCTGATATCCGTCATTTCGAGTATGGTTTCTGACAACAATCAAAGGTCTCCTTAATACGCATACGGAACAAGCGAAGTGCGGTGTGGTATGCAGAACCAAATCCGCACACCACACTGCACACATTTCGTTGTTGTGACTGAAAACCTACCTGGTGATTACACCCTTGCCTGGATCTGCGTTGATCCCCCATTTGTCGATGAGTTCATCGGTGATGGTTTCGGTAGTCAAGAGCAATTCTTCCTGATAGACAATTCCACTAGGCATACTGCCGCTCTTGATCCACTTGGAGATCTCGGCTGCCTGGCGAGGATTGCACTGCATGTCGGCATCCCAGTAACCGGCCTGCACGTTCCGAAGAGCAAATCGGTTGAAGTCAAATCCGATGACCTTGACCTTGCCGCCCTTTCCGTGGGTGATGCCGGCTGCTTCGAGAGCCTGGACGGCACCTTGTGCCATACCATCATTCTGTGCGTAGATGACGTTGAAATCCTTGCCTGCAGCAATTGCTGCTTCAACAACCTTGCGGGCTTCTTCAAGACTCCAGCTGTCTCCACCTGTTCCATCGGCAACGATGTTGAGCTTGCCTGCTTTTGCGGCTTCGAGTACGGCTGCACTTCGGCCGATTTCAGCTGCAGAACCCATCTGTCCGCGGATGAGAATCAGGTTGATCTCGGGAAGACCAAGGCTCAACACCCATTCCACTGCTTTCTTGCCTTCATAGGCCATGTCGGAGAGCAGGGCAGCCTGGTAATTGGATTTGTCCGTGTCGATTGCGCGGTCAAAGAGAATTACTTTTATGCCGGCATCTTTTGCGGATTTGAGGGTGTCGTCCCATCCTGAAGCGTTTGCTGCTGAGATCAAGAGGTAGTCCACTCCGTCACGGATGTAGCCTTTCGCTGCAGCAATCTGCTCGCTGTTGTCCATGGTGTTGGTCTGCTTTGCGTCATAGCCGTTGGCTTTTGAAAACACTGTGTTCATGTCTTCAACGTTAGCCTGCCGATATCCGGATTCTTCCGGCGGCAGGTTCACAATACCCACCTTGATGAGGCCGGACTCTTTCTGACCTTGGGCGAACAGCACGCCTGAACCCAACAGTAATAGAATCATCAAAATACCTAGAGCTTTTTTCATGTTCTCCTCCTTTTTAGGGAATCATAAAAATTTGGATAGTTGTTTTGCGGCAACGCCGCATCTTCCATGAAAAGCCTAAGGCCTGCTATGTCAGAAGTACATGAGCTATTCTCTTGAGTTTGGTATGATATTTTCCTTGTAAAAACCAAATTCCAAGAAAGGAAGAAAAATGTTTGTTATCTTATGAAAAAGGTACGTTTTCTTACGATATCAGCAAAGACATCGTACAAATCGTAAAATAGGTGCAGGGGGGGTAAAAGAAAGGGCTGGGTTTGCTTGGCTTCCTGGGGGTGTAATGCCTCGGTGGCCTCTGGAAGGAAAATCACTCAACAAGTTGACTGATTTTCCGGCTTGTATGCATGGGATGGCCCACCTTGGCTTCAGTAAGAGGTCTACAAGGTGGTGCTTGCAGTTAGAAAGGTTTTCAGCCAAAGAAATCTCTGATTTTCTTATGAATATCAGTTCCTGGAGAAATTCTGGGTTGTGTCGGTACCGATGATCAGGGGTGTGCATTGAACAGGAAGGTGAGTATCACAACATCCAAAATGGCATGGACCGCCCATGCGAAGAGGAATCCCTTGGTTTCCAGGCTTGATTTTGTGAGAAAAAATCCGATGTATGCTACCAGGACAGCACCAAGCGTCCATTTCGGAGCAATGCCCCAATAATGGACAAAGCCGAAGACAAGGGAACCCAGGGCCATTGCCCAAGTGGGTGAGAGCCCGGCGTTTTCTGTTGATGTAACGTATGATAGGCGAAAGACCACCTCCTCGGTGAATGCATTTACGGCTGCCATAGGCAAAACCATGATGAGGTTGGGCCAAAGCTTGAAGGAATATCCTGATGCGGATGTTTGGAAATAGAGTACCAAGCCGGTGACGGCCGCCATGATGAGGCCGATGGTCCATCCAGTCGTTTCCCAGCGCTCTTCTTTTCTCAAGCCGGGAAGAAGCTGAGCACGAGAGCACTAGTAGAAAGAAAAAGGGGAGGGGGGACAAACGTCAAGGGGCATATTGGGTGATTCGGTAGGATGGATACCGGGCAAGTTACTCTTTCGATTTATCGGGGGCTTCTTCTTGTTTTCTATCCCTGATCTCCTTGAAATTTATTGTTGGAATAAATATTGGATTGATCCCTGAATGAAGTGTGATATTGGTCACAGTCTCACGGAGATAAGGAAATACAAGCGCTGGCGCATTAATACTCAGGAACTCATCCAGTGAAATGGGCATTTCATCTTTTTCAGTAATATCAAACAATCCTATCATGCAACAGGTTAAAGTAACCTCTTTCTTTGTTGTTTCCGATAACTCAAGTTTCAAGTTAACCTGGGCTGTTTTCTTATCTTCATCAACTGATGATCCGATTTGGACCTTGAAGGAATATTTAAGCGGAGTCGATACTTCCGGCGCTCTTTGGAAGCTGAGCTCTGTAATAAAAATGTTCTTTATGGGTATACCCATTTTACACTCCTTGACTTTTTGGTTAGTCAGTAACCTCAACACCTAAACAAACATCCCTCAAAATGAGGAATGTCTGCATAGCTGTCGATTACGCCGGATACAACATCAGATACCGCAAAACTACAAGTATATACTTCATTCTTGTCTTTGAATTCAAACGAAGGAACCATATCCAATACCATGGAAATCTCACAGAGTTTATCCAATGTAAGGTTTCTGTCTCCATTGAGTATCTGGGAAATATTGGAAGGAGATGTTTCAAGAGCTCTTGCAAGATCAGCCTTGTTAAACTCCTTCAAATTCATTGCATCAAGAATTCTCTTGGAAACCTCATTTCGGAACATTCTTTTCCGAATTCTTGGGTTATCCATGTAATTCTTTGCAATTTCTGTAAACCTCTGGATGCCTCCCATCTTCTTTTCTCCTTGTTAACTCTTTCTCTCTTTTTTATATAACTTATATTGAGCTCTAGCTTTTCGGAGGTCCTCCTTCCTCCATTGCTGGTCTTTCTTCCAAAGACCGTATATCAGTATCAATGTCCGATTTCTGTCCCAGATGCTTGCAAATCTTAATTGATCTCCTCCCTTAACTTCCCAAAAGTCCTCTTCACCCATCGGCTTGAACTTCTTTTTATGGATATTATCAGGAAAAAATCGGTCAATAAAATCAAAACTTGCCATTAAGTCTTCAAGGCTATTCTCTGCTTCTGGGCCTTCCAACCCATCAAAGAACCTGTATACAGCTGTTTTGTTAGCTTCATCACCCCAAAGCAACACGCTAACTCCATGCACTTTTCCTTCATGCAATGAAGTATAGCCTTTGGGTGGAATCGCTTTTTGCATCTGGATTCCTTGTTAATATATATATTAACTTTATGAAGAAAGTCAAGGAAATATGCATTGTAAAGGTGCATATTCGTTGCCGTACGGTTTATACATAATCAAAGATGTTAACAAGTATGAAGTATGCTTATGTAAAGAATGTCCACTGTCAACAGATAATATATGGCTTACAGTAATGGTTTGCAAGCTTTTTATTGTTGTCTCCTTTTCCAGAGTACATACTGCCCCAAGACTGGAAGATTCTGAAGTTTTTCCTTCCATTGCAGGGGAAAAGTAACCGGAAATCATTGACCAAGGTATATCGTGCAGGTGAGAGCAGCTCAAAGGTACACAAGATTGCTGATACACGTATTATATAAACCAAGAACTAGAACATTTCATGGCAACCATCACATTTTTTCCTCGTTCCATGCATTGCAACGTCTCTCGCTGTTTTACTTACCAGACAGCAACATACACAAGAGCTGCAACAAATACAGCAACATGTAGGTATGTGGGCAATATTGACAGGCGTTTCCAAAGCGGGCTATATATGTAATTGGTACAGTTAGCTATCAGCATATGACGTGTTGCAGCAATGGTGCAACAAGGGATACTTGCGAATGAAACTACAACACTACGTCCTTGCGGTAGGCCCATCCCTATTGCTTGCTGGGGTTTGTCTTCTCATCCCCTTGCTTGCAACCATCATCCCGACATTCTTCACCCCGTCCTTCAGCCTGTCGTCATACATAGACTTCTTTTCAGACTCCTTTTTCAGAACCATCTTCTACCGTTCACTCAGGCTCTCCTTGCTCACCACGCTCATCACCATCATCATCGGCCTGCCTACCTCGTATTATATCAGCCTCCGAAAAGAAAAGACCCGACGCCTCTTGCTCTCCCTGATCATGTTTCCCCTGCTGACCAATGCAGTGGTACGCGGCTTTGCTTGGATCAGCATCCTTGGACGCAATGGAATCATAAACCAGTTCTTCCTCAGCCTTGGCATCATAGACGAGCCACTCAAGCTTCTCTATACCGACTTTGCCATTGTCATCGGCAGCGTGTACCTCTTTCTCCCCGTTATGATTTCCACCCTTACTTCCGTTATGGTGGGAATCGGGGAAGAAGTACTTGAGGCCTCCTACAGCCTTGGGTGCTCCCCCTCAAAAACCTTCTTCAAGATCATCATTCCCCTCTCGTTTTCCGGTCTCCTCATAGCATCCGTCTTGGTGTTCTCAGGAACCATCAGTGCATATACCACCCCGACACTGCTCGGTGGAAACCAGAACATGATGCTCGCATCCCTTCTCTACCAACAATCGAATACTCTCTCCAATTGGTCGACTTCGGCGGTAATAGCTTTCATCATGATTGTGGTCAGTATGGGTGTGATGAAACTCTTCAACCTGCTGGCAGGCAAAGTAGACCGACGAGGAGAAAAGGATGTATAAACACCGATTCGTCACCCTCATAGCCATACTGACACTGCTCTTCATTTTTCTTCCTCTTGTACTGATCATTGTCACCTCCTTCAACAGTGCGAATACCATCTCTCTTCCGTTGCAAGGATTCAGTCTCCAATGGTTTACCAAGGTGTTCAAATCACGGGCATTGGTACAAAGCTTTAAATACAACTTTCCCAACGAGTGAGACTATACGTGCTTGATTTTGGGAGGCCTGC
>DJGJ01000037.1:0-58935 GCA_002432715.1 Sphaerochaeta sp. UBA5849
TTCGAGCAAGCACTGCCACCCAATCCCCTGTTCTGCCCCGACCGCGATTTCCGCCATGATTTTTTGAGTTTCATCAAAGCTATTGCAAAAGCTGCAACAACCTTCGTTACAAATCTCACCTTCCCCGAACAACCTCCCCAGTATCTCTATTCACATTGCACGATCACCTACAAGCAGCATCAGTACAGCGGATGCCTTTCGGAAGGCCGGAACAAACTATGTTTCAGTATCGAAGATATGGATGGCCTGCTTACGTATCTGCAATCACTGCCCTTGAGCACGGTGGAGCAATTTCCCCCGGCGTTGCAGGTGCTGTTGCTTACCCACAACTTCACCCTTGCCCTCTTGGAGAAACGAGCCCTCGTTCCCCAGATTTTGTCCATCAAAGCCGACACGTATTGCATCCGATGGATACCAACGATTTTCAATCCTGAGATTCGCTCGATTACGGACAGCATAGCGAAAGTGCTGGGTGGGCAGCCCATGATTTTCCTAGAAAAAACCGCACTTGCAAGAACAGAACAGATACTGCAGTTGGTCTCGCTCTTTGCAACAACCTACATGCGATTGTTGCTGCCGGAAGCAGACACATCCTATAGCGCAGAACATGCAAGCTTTTTCTCCAACACACCCTACCAACCCATGAAATTTTCCCAACGAGGCAACCCTTCAGCCATCAGCAATTGGTTGGGGAGACTGTTCCTTGGATCGGGCTCATACCATCCGGTGATATGCCTTACCGAGCAGAATCATGAGCAGTATTTGTGCGAGATACAAGTACAGCATGAGAGAGCCCTTCCCGTGTCGTTAAGCTCTTTCCTGGCTTCTTCGGAGGAGCCTTCAGCGCTTCTCAGAGATATAAGTCTGCTTGGAACGTACCTACCGGCAGTAGATGAAGCACTCCAAGGTTCCGGTTCCACTCTCGTGCAGGGAGATTCCTTTCTCCAAACCTGGTTTTCCGTTCTCCCGGTCCTTAAAACCTTGGGAGTGATACTCGTCATCCCCAAGACATTGAAAAAAGTACTCACTCCCACTCTTTCGATTCGTATAAGCAGTTCATCGATTGAACAAGTGAAGAGTCTGCTCTCCCTAAAACAATTGCTCAATCTCTCTTGGACGGTTTGTGCCGGCGAGGAGAGCTGTGACACAGAAACCCTCAAGCAGATGATGGAAGCAGGACGAAGATATGTCCGCTTCAGGGACCAATATATCCAACTTGATGAAAAGGAGATGAACAGGATCAGCAAGTCCATGGCAAAACAGCCGAACCTCTCGGCCATCGACCTGCTCAAGGCCCACCTGGCGGGAGAATATGCAGGGCAGCCTGTCATCACCGATGAGTCTGTCCGAACCATGTTCGCATCGTTGCTCCAAGTCGAGCATGCAACAGTCCCGCAAGGCCTCAATGCTGAGCTCAGACCCTATCAGATGAGGGGGTATCAGTGGTTGGTGCACAACCATCGTCTCGGATTGGGATCCATCCTGGCTGATGATATGGGTCTTGGGAAAACAATTCAGGTGATAAGTCTCCTTGTCTACTTGGCACAAGCGGGTATCATCACTGTGAAAAAACCGGCCCTAATCATCGTCCCCGCATCGCTCATCTCCAACTGGTTGCATGAAATCTCTCACTTTGCCCCCATTCTGACATCGTATGTCCATCATGGGGAGGGCCGCAGCGAGCCGGGACAGGCACTCATCCACATCACTACGTATGCAACACTGCGCAGGGATGTAGAAACCTTCTCCAAACGCAGGTTTTCAGTCCTGGTTCTGGATGAGGCTCAGAATATCAAAAACCGCCAGACAAGCCAAACCCAAGCTGTCAGCGCAATCAATAGCGACTGGTCCCTGGCGCTTACGGGCACGCCGGTAGAAAACCGTCTGGATGATTTCTACAGCATTCTTGATGTGGTTATGAAGGGCTACCTCGGCAGCCAATCAAGCTTCAGACAGCAGTTTTCCATCCCGATTGAACGATACCATGACACCACCGCACTACAGACCTTCAGAGCCATCACATCCCCCTTGATGCTTAGACGGATGAAAACCGACAAATCAATCATCAACGACCTGCCGGAAAAACTCGTAACCGACTGTTATGCCAATTTGACACTCGAGCAGAAAATCCTGTACCAACAAATTGTAGAACAGACCCAGCAACGGCTCGAACAGAAGGACGGCATAGCCCAAAAGGGAGCGATATTCGCTCTGTTGACCGCACTCAAGCAGGTCTGCTGCCATCCAGCCCTGTATGTTGAAGAAAGCAGCCATGAAAGCGAAGCTTCAGGCAAGACACAAATCCTGCTAGGTCTGCTCAGGTCCATTCTCTGTCGCTCGGAGAAGGTATTGATTTTCACCCAATATGCCCGGATGGGCTTTCTGCTTCAGGAAATCCTGAAGACCGAATTGAACATCGAAAGCCCTTTCCTCCACGGAGGATCCTCTCTCGCACAACGTAAAGCAATGGTGGATTCATTCCAAAACGACCCGAATACCGTTCTGATGATCCTTTCCATCCGTGCCGGTGGCACCGGGCTCAACCTGACGGCAGCAAGCCATGTAATTCATTACGACTTGTGGTGGAATCCTGCAGTGGAGAACCAAGCAACCGACCGTGCATTCCGTATTGGACAGGACAAGCAGGTGACCGTCCACCGTTTGATCACCGAAGGTACCTTTGAGGAGAAAATCAATGAGATGCTTCAGGATAAGGCAGCCTTGGTGGAAGATGTGGTGGCAAAGGGAGAGACATGGGTGACCGAACTATCGCCATCTGAATTGAAGTCGCTTATCACATTGCGCGAAGACCACGTACAGATATAAGCCGGCTCCCCTGAAGAAGCCGGCATACACGTACAAAAAGAGGACTCAGGGAAGGAAGACCTTCACCTTCTGCTCCGACCGAATCCTGTCACGACCTTCCTGCAAGTCGGACAGTTCTCCGGTAGCCCATGCCTGGACAACCAAGTTGCCCAAGGCGGTGGCTTCCACCGGCCCGGCGTACACCGTAAGGCCGGTCAACGTAGCGGTCCACTGGTCGAGAATCTCGTTCTTGCACCCTCCCCCGATGATGTACAAGGAGGTGAACTTGGTCTTGATGACCTCCTCCAAATCCTTGATCGCCTTCTGGTAGGCACGGGCAAGACCGCGGTAGATCGCCACCATGTACTCGCCTTTTGATGAGGGACGGGCCAGGTTGTGTTCATCACACCAACCATTGATCCGTTCGATCATCAGGTTGTCGTAGGTGTTCGGCTTGAGAAAGCGCCCGTCCGCCGGGTCGATATACCCCTGGTAGCCCTGGCAGAGCAACGTCTGCTCATCAAGGTCCTTCCAGCTGATCGGCTTTCCTTCCTCACGCTCCCAGTGCCTGACACACTCCTGCTGAATCCACATACCCATGATGTTCTTCAAAAACCGAACATTCCCGCTGGCTGCAATCTCATTGGTGAAGCCGCTTTCCAAGGCGGTTCGGTCGGTACGCGGGGCGGCAAGCTCCACTCCCAGAAGCGACCACGTCCCGCTGGAGATGTAAAGCGGTGTCTCGCCCTTGGCAGCCGGAACCGCAGCCACCGCACTTGCCGTGTCGTGGGCGGCGCTGGCGATGACCACCACGCCCTTGGAGGCACCGACTTCGTGAGCTACATCCTCGGTCAAGGGACCGAGAATGGTGCCGCTGTCCACTATCCGGCCAAACAGCGATCGGTCGAACTGCATGTCATCGATGATGTCCCAGGCCCAATCGCCGGTCCTCGGATCATAGAGCTGGGTCGTCGAAGCATGGGTCCGTTCGTTCTTCATGACAGAGCATAACCAATACGCCAGCAGGTCGGGCACCGACAGATAGTGGCGGGCGGCTTTCAGTGCATCAGGCCTGTCCTGCTGCATGGCGGCAAGCTGATACAAGGTGTTGAACGGCTGGAAGGCGATGCCTGTCCGTTCGTAGATGCGCATCCTGCCGCCGAGGCGGGAGGAAACCTTCTCGATCATGCCGTCGGTGCGGCTGTCACGATAGTGATAGCACAACGAAACCAGACCACCGGTCTCATCGGTGAGGACATAGTCGACGCCCCAGGTGTCGATGCCTATGGAGGTGATCTGGTTCGGGTACTGTGCGAAGGCTTTCTTCAACCCCGTCTTGATCTCACTGAACAGACTTTGGAGGTTCCAATAGAACGACCCAAGAATCTGGTCATTGTGGGTCTCAAACCGGTGTACCACCTCAAACTCTTTCAGGTCCCCAACCAGAACCCGACCATTTGAAGCTCCCAAGTCGATGGCAATATGCTTGTTCATCCTCACTCCTTGATGCGTTTGGTGTAATGCTCAAGCAGATAGGCCTCGGCCTCAGCCGACCACAGCCCGTTGTGCTTATCGACCAACTTGGCAAGTTCGGCGAAGACCGGGTTGGTCCTGCCAAGCTCGGCAAGTTCTGAGAGCGCCACCAAGGGGAAGTCCAGATGGGTGTACATCATTTTCTTGCCGCCGGGGATGTTGGGCAGGTTGATCACCGCCTCGGGTACTGCAGAAAGGCCTCCGATATGGGTGACCATGGCCGAGGGATTGATCAAGCCCTTCTCCATCAGCATCAACGATTCGCGCATATCATCGGTATTGCCGCCGCTGGTTCCCACGATGTGGGTGGAGGCATAGTGGACATTGTAAAAATTCAGGCTGGCTGTGAAATCGGTCTTGTTCGGACCTGCAAAGAAGTTCAGGCATCCATCCTTGCCAAGGATGGCGTCAGCCTGCTCGACCAGGGCCCTTACCGGTGCCATCACCAACACATCGTCATAGCCCTTTTTATCGGTAAGCTCCATCAACTTGGCAACCGGATCGCTGTATTCCTTGGTATTGAGATAGATCAGCTCAACTCCATTGGCCTTGGCATCCTCGACGCTGTACAGGCTTGCCGCCCGCTTGAGCCTGGCATCATCGATATCGGTGACCACCAGACGTCCGGGCTTGCGGTATGTGTTGTGCAGGGCATAGTCGATGGCCGAAAGTCCCATGGGACCGACGCCGGCCAGGATGGCAAGGTTGCCGCCTTCCACGATCCCCATCTGGTGGACATAGCTGCCGCCGGTGGTGTGATACATTGCATGGAAGGTGCCCACGACACAACTGACCGGCTCGGCAAGGCTTCCCAAAAAGAAGGCATCCCCGTCATAGGGAAGCAGGCAGTCGAGCTCCATCACCTGCTGAGGGATGATCACATAGGTTGCATCACCTCCGATGTAGCGGAAGGAGTAGCCCGGGGCATCGAGGGTCCCCTTGTAATTGAGAGCCGGCTGGATGGAGAATCGGGAGCCAACCTTGAACTTGGCCTGCCACTTTTTTCCTACTTCTACGATCTCGCCGCAGAACTCATGGCCGAGCATGATTGGATTCTTATCAATATCCTTGGGAATTCTCTTATGGTTGGGTCCCTGCTCGGCGGCCTTGTGGTCGCTCATGCAGATACTGTTCGTAATGACTTTTGCAAGTATCTCATCCTCTGCAATCGGAGGAAGTTCGAACTCTTCGAGCCTGAGATCATTGACTCCATAGAGTCGGATGGCACGTGTTTTCATGTCTGTCTCCTAATTCAGCATGACCTGGCCGCCGGTCACCGGGACCGCCTGGCCTGTCTCGTAGGTCTGTTCGACTATGTAGAGGATCGCCTTCATGACATCGTCGGTCCTGCAACCGCGATTCATCGGGACCTTCGATTCATAGAACCGTCTTACATCCATAACCGTCTTGGCCCCGGGGACCTTGCCGGCATTGAGGTATTGTACAAACAAGCCCTTCTCGGGGTCCGACCAAAGCGGACCGTCAAGGAAATTGCCCGGGCATACGGCATTCACCTTGATGTTGTCCTCGACCAATTCCAGGGCAAAGCTCTGTGTCAGGCCGATGGTGCCGAATTTCGCCCCTGCATACGCTCCGTTCTTGTTCGACCCTTGGAGGCCCGATTTGCTGGAGATGGCGATGATATCGGTGTAGTAGGCTTTGGAAGGAAGGTTCTGCAGAGCCATCTGCTGTGAAGCAAACTTGGTGCAAATGAAAAAGCCTGTATAATCTACGTTGGTGACGAACTGAAAGTCCTTCAGCGGCATCGACTTGACCGATCCTGCCCGAAGCACCCCGGCATTGGAGATGAACAGGTCCAGTCCTCCGGTCTGCCTGGCTACCTCGTCCATCATCTGTGCAACCGATGCCTCATCGGTCACATTCACCGTAATCGGCTTGGCTACCGTGATGCAGGCTTCATAGTTGAGCTCATCGGCGAGCTTCTTCGCCCCTTCTCCGTTCATGTCGGCGATATATACAAAGGCTCCCATCTCTACGAGTGAGCGCACCATGCCCTCGCCGAATCCTTGGGCACCACCGGTCACCAGGGCGATCTTGTCCCGCACCACATCAGCGCGGCTTTGGGAAGGTGCAAGGGTGGGAAGGGCGCTCACACCCTCTGCACGGGCGGCTTCGTCATAGTTGGTGCCCAGTCCGTATTGCAGATCCAGGCCCTCGATGGCGACAACCGCGGGATAGAGTCGGCGTTCTTCTGTATAGGCTGAAAGCAAGCGCTTCCAAAGAGAAGCAGTCTCTTCAACCGAAGAGCCTTCCTTCAGCGAAGGAAGAAGCAACGAAGGCTGCCTGCCGGTTGTTTGGTGCACAAACAGGCCTTTCTGACCATCAAAGGTCAATCCCCTGAGCAGTGGTGCAATTTCATTGGCCGGATTGGATGTAAACGTCGTCATGCCTTCTCCTGGAATTTCTCGATGATCGAGTAGGGGTTGGAACAATCCATCGACCGTCCCAACCGGGCGTAGTGCTCAAGCCTGGTTTGCAGGCTTTTCCCGGCAAGGGGGTTGTCCGGATGAAACAACCCCAGCTTTGCATCGACGCTGCAAAGTTTCTCATGGGCGACCAGAGCCCAGGCAGAGTCGATCAGGTGGCGTGCATTGGGCTCAAGCAGCTCGGGGCAATTCATGCTCTGCCGGCTGGAGTTGATGTCCACACCGCTGATCTCCATCAAGCCCCGCTCTTTGGCAAGGGCCTGCAGGCGCAGCATCTGCTCCGTCGTATTGCGCGGCGGCATATAGGTGACGGCAGGAAAGCCGATATCCACCAGCAAATCCATCAGCTCGACAAGAAAGGAGTCCTCAAACTGCTCGGCCTTCTTGTCGCCGGTCACGCTCTCGGCGATATCCCCAAGGTAAGCATAGGCGGCAATGGCTCCGATGCTGTTGGAAAAATCGACCACCTTGCGTACATCCATGCACTCATCCCTGCCCGGTTGGATGAAGAAACGGGGAAGGAAGTTGCTCTTGTAGATTCCGAGCAGATCATACGCATAGTGGGGATTGCCCTCATCGAGCAGCAGCGACTGCAGCTTGGAAGGAAGACCGAGGCCAAGCGAGGAAGTCAGAAACCGGACCAGCTTCTCCCCTTTGCCGAACATCTGTATGCTCTGGACGGCCATGGCATACAGAATGTGCCGCTCGGTTACCGATCCTCCCTCGCTGTAACGGGAGAGAGGCAGTACATCGCGCTCGAAGTCCAGGTCGAAGCCGTAGCGGCCCACCAGGGCCTGGAGCGCCTCAACCTGTGCCTTGTTGCGCTTGTTGCGGACTTCCTGCAGCGGCTTCAGGAAGGAAGCAACGGCAGGAAGGTGTTGTTTTGCAACTCCATGGATGCACAGATAGACGATACCCTCGCTGTCGGGGTTATTGATTTTCCGATTTGCAAGCGGTGTATCGAGAAAGCTAACCCTCAGTTCAAAACCCACGGTTGTCGCAATACCTAGGGTTCTTCCAGCAGCGAGCATCTCGGCGGCGGCACCGATGCTGTCGTGGTCGATGCTCCCCACAATTCCCAGGCCGGCCTTCCAGGCCGCATATGCGGCCGCCGCCGGCTCATAGGGGCTGAAGGAGTAGGTGGTATGCACGTGGTTGTTCACCTCTTCGGTGACCGTGCGGCCAAGAGCCCCGCGCCGTATCAAAGAGCCGAGCTTCTCGGTGGCAGCCATGCGGACGGCGGTATCACGATTGTTGATATCGCGTTCAAGCTTCTGTATATCCATGGTTCTTCCTTATACTCCCTTCCGGCTCGTCCTAAAGAACTCACCGTCGGTGAAGTTGTGCTTGGGCGTATAGCCGGGAAGCGGAAGAATCTGCTCGTGGATGGCATCCAGGATGCTGGAAGGCTGGGCAAAATAGTACTCTTCCATCTCAGCAGGCGGGGTGATCCAGTTCTTTGAACCTACAACTACTACCGGGGCGTCGAGGTAGTCGAAAGCGAGCCTTGAAAGGTTGCTGGCAACCGTGTGCAGATAACTGCCGCGCTCGGCGCTGTCGGTTACCATGACGCATCGACCGGTCTTCTTGACCGACTCGATGAGCATCTCGTACTTGAGCGGGTTAATCCACCTCAGGTCGATGACCTCGGCCGAAAGACCAAGCTCGGCAAGCTTGTCGGCCGCAGCAATGGCAGTGTACAAGGCGGGTCCAAGAGCCACCAAGGTGACATCCTTCCCTTCGCGCCTGATGGCGGGCTCCCCTTCGGGAATCTCATAGTACCCCTCGGGAACGCCTTCGGCGACGAACATCTCTCCGATTCCGTAAAGCTTCTGGCTCTCAAAGAATACCACCGGGTCGGTTCCGCGCAGTGCGTAGTTGAGCATGCCCTTCACATCATAGGGGGTTGCCGGATACATTGCCTTCAAACCGGGAACGGAAGCGACCATGCTTGTCCACTCCTGGGAGTGCTGGGCACCATACTTGTTGCCAACCGACACGCGCAGCACCAACGGCATCTTCAGCACGCCGGCACTCATGGCCTGCCATTTGGGCATCTGGTTGAAGACCTCATCTCCTGCACAGCCGAGGAAGTCGCAGTACATCAACTCAACGACGGCCCGTCCGCCGGCCATTGCATAGCCGACTCCGCTACCGACAATAGCCGACTCGGCAATCGGGGAGTTGAAGAACCTCGACGGAGGAAGCAGTTCGGTAAGGCCGCGGTAGCATGCAAACGCCCCTCCCCAGTCACGGTGGTCCTCGCCGTAGGCGATCATGGTCGGATCGATGGAGAAACGATGGACCATGGCTTCGAATACCGCATCACGATACTGATACTGGCGGGCGGCAGGATACTCCTTTCCGTTCTCGTCATACGCGTAGCGGTTTCGCTTGGCGATCTGCTGCACCCTCGGATTCTCCTCAAGGCTCTGCAGCAGCACCGGCTTTGCATCATCAAACTTCTCGACACTGCCGTTTGAGAACATCACCGACTCAATAAAGGCTTCATCCACCATCGGGCTGATCTTGGGATCGGCGGTGATCTGCAGCGTCATTCTCATCTTCTCTTCAAGGAGCGTGTCCATCCGATCAAGGTCGGCTTGTTGCACTACACCGTTTTCGATCAGGTAATTGCCGTAGGCCACGATCGGGTCCTGGTTGCGGAACGCCTCGAGCTCCTCCTTGGTCCGGTAGGTCATTGCATCGCTGGGGCTGTGGCCGCTGTAGCGGTAGGTCAGCGTATCCAG
This sequence comes from Sphaerochaeta sp. UBA5849, assembly GCA_002432715.1. GTDB lineage: Bacteria > Spirochaetota > Spirochaetia > Sphaerochaetales > Sphaerochaetaceae > Sphaerochaeta. The sequence continues at coordinate 9,536 of DJGJ01000037.1, forward strand.
GAAGGCGGGACCTTCCCCCTTGAGCAACAGCTCCTTTTTGCGGGCCGTAGCATCGGCTACAGCCAGCGGGTTGAAACCATCGACACGTTCGGTGTGCATGGAGTACTCGTTGATGGCCGCCCCCACCCGTGCGGCCACCTTGTAGCCCATGGTCTCCCCGATCGGCTGCCCACCCATTGCGTAGAGGTTGTCAAAGCAGTTGAGCATGAACGGGGGATAGCCGGGATTCTCCTCCCACAAGGTCTTGTACTGGTCCATGGAGGAGAGAACCAAGCCTTCGTAGACAGGACCGCGGGCGAGCGAGCCGTCGCCGATGTTGGCGATGACAATCCCCTTTTTGCGGTTGATTTTCTTATACAGGGCGGCACCTACGGCGATGGTGCAGGAGCCACCGACGATGGCGTTGTTGGGCATGCTGCCGAAGGGCTTGAAGAAGGTGTGCATCGAGCCGCCCAAGCCTGCGTTGAAGCCCGTCTTCTTGGCATAGATCTCCGCCAAGGCGCCATAGAGCACAAAGTTCTCTGCGGTGTCGCGGACGTCCTTGCCGGGGAAGTGATCGGCGATTACCTGGTAGGTCTGTCCGTTCATGAAGCCTTCCATGATGGAAAGCAGGTCCTTGTCTTCCATCTTGTAGATGGCGGACATGCTCTTGGCCAGAATCTCGCCATGGCTGCGGTGCGAACCGAAAATCTGGTCCTCGGGCTCCAGCACCATAGCCTGGCCGACCGCTGCACTCTCCTGTCCTGCAGAGAGGTGGGCGGGACCCTTGTGGGTATAGCTGATCCCCTGATACACCCCTTCCTTCTTGATGGTGTCGAGCATCGTCTCAAACTTGCGGATGAGGAGCATGTCATAGTAGGCACGGACCAAACGGTCCTTCCCATATAGCTTAAGTTCCTTCTTGAAATCACTCTGGTACTGGTTTACCGGAATGGAAGGTGTCTTGATGATTTGTTTTTCCCTCAGCGTTGCGGGATCAAACGGTAGTGTTTTGGACATAATAACTCCTTATCATTGCATCCCTACAGGGTATGGTCGAGCTGAAAGCAAGCATCCTTGATCAACTCGGACACACTGGGATGGGGAAATACGATCTCTTTGACATCCTGGACACGCAGCTCAGCCTCAATAAGTGCCGAAGCGCCCCAGATAATCTCACTGCTGTAGGGTCCGAGCAGGTGGACTCCGACGATGGCCCCGGTCTGCGCGTGGCAGATGACCTTCACCAACCCTGCACCTTTTTTGCCGTGTTCGGCCAAGAATCTGCCATTGGCACGCATCTGCACCGTCCGGCTCCTTATGGGGATGCCGAGCTTCGCAGCTTCGGCTTCGGTAATGCCGCATCCGGCGGACTCAGGGTTGCCGTAGACAGCCCACGGTATTGCCTGATAGCGCATGCGCATCGTCTTTGAACCGAAGATATTGGAGACGGCCACCTCAGCCATGCGTGAAGCGCTGTGAGCCAACAGCGAACGGCCGTTGACATCGCCGATGGCGTAGACCGTGGCGAGGTTTGTCTGCATCCGGTCATTGACCACCACGCCCTGCCTGCCGATGTCCAGCCCCAGCTTCTCGAGGCCCTGGATGTTGGGCCTGCGACCCACACTCATCAGGACCATGGAGGCTGCAATGGATTTCTTCTCTCCCTTTGCATCGGTGTAAAGTACGGAATCGGGTGTAATCTCCTCGACCTTGCAGCCAAGGTGGAAGTCCACTTCCTTGAGCTCGCGGCGCATCAGCTTGGCGAACTCGCCGTCCATCATCGGAAGGATTTCACTCATCATCTCGATGACGGTGACCTTGGTCCCGATCATGGAGAAGAAGGAGGCGAATTCGATGCCGATCACTCCGCCGCCGATCACCACCAGCGAAGACGGGATCTCCTTGATCTCGAGAATCCCGTCGCTGGTCAATACATGGCCCAGTGTGGAGCCGGGGATGGGAGGAACAAAGGGCGAACTTCCGGTTGCAATGATCAGGTACGAACCCTCATAGACGGTATCGCCTACCTGTACGTGATGGGCATCGAGAAACTGCGCTTCGCCGAATACAGTCTGCACCTTGTTCGATTTCATCAGAAATTCAATGCCGCCCCTCAGCGTCTTGATCGTCTCTTCCTTCCAGGCCATGGCATCCAAGAGGTTGAAGGAGACTTCCTGTGCCTGCACTCCGAACTGCTTGCCGTCCTGGGCGTGGGAATAGAGCTTGGCGCTGTTGAGCAGGCTCTTGGTGGGAATGCAGCCGCGGTTGGTGCATACTCCCCCCAAATGTTCCTTCTCAATGAGGAGAACCTTTTTCTCCAGCGCCCCTGCCCGCTCTGCTGCGACATATCCGCCGGGGCCGCTGCCCACTACAATCAAATCAAAGCTATCCATACAATGCTCCTACAAGGCCAACAAGAGGTCGATCGAGGCGATATTGTCCATCAAGGCCTTGAGGAAGCGTGCCGCATCGGCGCCATCGACAGCTTGATGGTCCATGGTCAGCGACAAGCCGATGTGCTCAACGAAGGCCACATCGCCGTCCTCATCCTCGATAGGCTTGAGGACGATGGTTCCAACTCCCAAAATGGCAACCTCGGGCACATTCAGGACCGGGGTGAACGCCTCGATGCCGAAGGAGCCGACGTTGCTGACGGTGAACGTCGAACCTGTCAGTTCATCAGGCTGGGCGGTACCGGCTTTACACTTGCCGATAAGAGCCTTGGTTCCTTCACTGAGTTGTTTCAGACTCAGAAGTTCGCTGTTGCGCAGTACCGGCACCAACAGGCCCTTGGCCGTATCGGTGGCCACTCCAAGATGGACATGAGCAAAGCGTAGGATCTTGTCACCCAAAAAGTGGGCGTTGAAGGCAGGGAACTGCACAAGGGTGCGGGAGACGGTAAACAACACCAAGTCGTTGATGGTGATCCCTTGCAAGCCGAGTTCCGGCTTGGATGCCTTGAATCCCGCCCTGAGGCGCTTCAGCGCCCGGGCATCGGCGAAGGCATGCAAGGAGAGCTGGCAGGTCGAATGCATCGACTCCATCATTCTTCTTGCCGTTACCTTGCGAACTCCCTTCACCGCAATCTCAGTGACCTCTTCGGACACGGGAGCAGTGACAGCCGGCTCAACAGGCTTTGCCGCCAGGTCGCTTGCGAGCACCCTTCCTCCGATGCCGCTTCCGCTTGCAGGAGCCTCGATGCCCTGCTCAAGGGCCTGCTTCCTGGCAACCGGTGAAAGGGGCTGGCCCTTGGCGGAAAGCACATCACGCTCGATGATCCTTCCCTTCGGGCCGGTAGGCTGGACGGCAGAGAGGGGTATTCCCAAGGAGGCTGACAACTGTCTGGCACGAGGGCTCGCACCTATGGCTTGGCTTGCTGCAACAACAGGGGCCTGCTCTACTACCGATGCAGAGACCTCTGACGCCTTCGCTTCTTGTTGCTTCGGCTCTTCTGCTGCAACCGTCTCGACCTTCTCTCCAGCTTCGCCGATAACGGCGATGGGAACCATGACCGGCACATCGGCACCTTCCTCAAACAAGCGGGCAAGCACCACACCTTCGGCGGTCGATTCAACGTCGATGGTGGATTTATCGGTCTCGGCTGAACACAGCACATCTCCGACGGCTACCTTGTCCCCCAGCTTCACCTTCCATTCCACGATGATGCAGGACTCGACCGAGTTTCCCTGCTTGGGCATCACAACCTGTTGTGCCATCTATGCTTCTCCTCTACTGTGCGATAATAACCTCGACACCCTGCTCTTCGAGCTGGACGATGAGGTCGGTCGGAAATCCACTGTCTGTGACAATGGTATCAATCTCTGTTACCGGCATGATCCGTACGAATCCCCGATTGCCCACCTTCGACGAATCGACGCAGAGCACCCTGCGGGTGGCTTGGGCGCACATACGCTGCACGACCTGGGCATTCTCCACCAAGCTGGTGGTAAGCCCGTGCTCCATGGTGAACCCGTCGGTGCCGAAAAAGGTGGTCGTTACATGGTAATCTTCTATTTGGCTGATGGCAGCCGGACCCACGAGGGCTTCTGCCTGGCTTCGGTATTCACCACCGACAAGGGTGATGAGCAATTGGGCATTCGCCCTGGCATACGGCAACAGGAGGGTTGAATTGGTAACCACCTTGACATTGCGCTTGCCGAAGAGGTAGCGGGGGATCAAGGAGCAGGTGGAACCATTGGTGATCATGATGCAGTCGTTGTCCTTGACCAAGGTGGCTGCAGTTTTGGCAATCAACTCTTTCTGGGTGTTGTTCGAACCATCGCGGAAGGCGGCCTGCGGCGAGGAGGCGGCGACCACCCTTCCATGGGAGCGGACGACCAGACCTTTGGCGTCGAGGTCCCTCAAATCTCCTCGGATGGTAACGGCAGAAACACCCAACTCTTGGCTGAGGCGGGTGACCGGGTACTCCTCTCCACTTTTCAGCAGCTGGAGAATTTGTTCCTCACGGGGGGAAAGGCCTAACATCCAGTTCGCTCCTGCTTTCAATTTACTTTCGTAACGCTTTCGATTCTATTATGCTTTGACGAATAAATCAAGCAGAAATGAAAGGAAAATGCTCAATCCATGTGAAAGACTTCTTCCAATGGTATGGAGACCGGCGATTTGTCAGGGTTTGTCTCCATCAAGTCGGACATATAAGCCCACCACTTCTGGACAATGGGATTTGCACCCAAGCCCTGGGAGCCTGTGTTGCCTTGCACGCGCTGGAAGGCAAAGAGTTTTCCCGTCTCGCGTTCAAGGAAAATCGTGTAGTCATACACTCCGCTTTCGCTGAGCAAAGCCTTCAACTGAGGCCAAATCTCATTGTGACGCTTCTGGTATTCAGCCTCACATCCCTTCTTCAACTGCATGACAAATGCTTTGCGCATGAAATCCTCCTAGTGTTGTGCCTGCAATCTGAGCTTTCGGTTTGCCTTGTACAGGTCCAGCAATCTGGGAAGCAGGACTGCGATGATCAGCAGGCTTCCAATGACGATGGTCATCAGCGTTCCGCTGAACTTGAGCAGCCCCATGCCGAATTTCAGATAGCCGACGAGCAAAGACCCGATGAACACCCCGAAAACAGTGCCCTTTCCTCCGGTGATCGAAACTCCTCCGAGAACCACCAGGGTGATGATCTCCAAATCCCAGCCGGTTGCAATGTTGGAACGGACCGAAAGAATGCGGCTTGCAAGCAGCATGGCTGTCAGGCCGCAGAAGAATCCAGTGATGGTAAAGTTGATGATCCTGGTGAGTTTGACGTTCACCCCGCTGAACCGGGCGGCCTCGGCGCTGTTGCCGATGGCATACAGCCTTCGGCCGTACGTTGTTTTATGCAGGATGAAGGCAAAAAGGAGCATCAGGGCAAGATAGAGTACGAACTCATAGGGAATGATGGTATTGGGAATGAACTCCTGGCCGAAGACGCCGAAGCCCTCGGGGAAACTGGTGCGGGCCTGGTCGCCCAGCAGTCCGATCGAGATACCCCGGTAGATGGACTGGGTTGCCAGGGTGACGGCGATAGCCGGCATATTCAGACCGGTTATCATCAAACCATTGAACAGGCCTGCAAGAGTGCCCACCAAGAGGGAAATCAAGAGCAGCGAAGGAATGGATGCCCCCCCCTGGGCTGCGTTGCCGACTGCATAGGCGCACAGGGCTATGATCGAGGCGATTGAAATGTCTATATCGCCGCACATGATGATGAAAATCATCGGCAGGGCCATGATTGCCTTCTCACTGAACTGGAAGGTCGCGTTCATCAGATTGAACCAATCCAGAAAATAGGGAGTCCGATTCGTGAAGAATACAAACATCAAGGTGAAAATGATTACCAATATCACTTCCCACTTGGTAAAGAACTCGATGAGCCGGCTTTTGATCGACATTTCGTTGATGAGCCGGCTTTTTGCTATATAATCCTTTTTCTCAGCCATAGCCTACCCCCTCCTCTGTGCCAGCAGTTTTGCACTCTTGCGTTGGTCGGACAGGGTATTCAGAGCCAGGGCGACCAAAATGATCAAGCCTTGGACGAAGGTCTGCCAGAAAACCGACAAATACACGACCGGCAGTGCATTGGTAACCACACCCAAGAAGAGGGTCCCCAAAACCACGCCGATGATCCCTCCGGCTCCACCGGAGAAGGTCACACCCCCCAGCACACAGGCGGCAACCGCCTGCATCTCAAAGCCGGTGGCCATCTCGTTGACCGCCGAGGCATACCGGGCGGTCCACAAGGCACCGGCAAGGCCGCAGAGCGTTCCACTGATCAAAAACACGACGACTCTGACACGGTTCTCATTCACTCCTACGAACTTTGCTGCAGTGGGGTTGCCCCCGATGGCGTATACTTCGCGTCCGGTCCGGGTGAAACGGCTGAAATAATAGAAGACTGCTATGACAACAAAGGCAATCCAGAGAAGGTATGAGATGCCTAGGAATGTCGTACGGGGAAATCCGATGTACGCAGGAGACATCTCATGGGCGGTTACCCAGGTGCCCTTGCTGAGCACGAAGGTAAGACCGCGATAGATGTTCACCGTCCCGAGGGTGGTGATGATGGGAGGGATTTTTCCATACGCCACCAATACACCATTGAACAGGCCCATCAACAGCCCGATACCCATGCCTACCAGCAAAAGAACGAAAGGGGGTACCGATGCATAGGATTCGTTGATCATTCCACAGGCCATGCCGGTGAAAGCGATGATGGAACCGACTGAAAGGTCGATACCGTTTGAGAGAATGACCAAAAACTCACCGATGGCAACAATCGAGAGAATGGCCATGTCGTTGAGAATCCTGTTGATGTTCTCACCTGAAAGGAACTGGGGCGAGCGGATGGTTATAGGAACCAAAAGGACCATCAGCAAGAGCATCAGGGTCAACTCCCTGCGCTCAAGCGCCTTTTTCAGCAGTGATGATGGAGCACGTTCAGGCATGGGCGGCCTCCTGGGAAACAGTAGCAATGGCGTAGCGCATGACCGTCTCGGCTGTGCACTTGCGAGCATCAAGCATGGCAGTCTGATAGCCTTCATGCATGACCAGAATCCGGTCGCTCATTCCCATGACCTCCGGCAGTTCACTGGAAATAAGAATGACAGCCACACCTTGGGCGGCCATGTCGCAGATGAACTGATGGACGGCGGCCTTGGTGGCGACATCGATTCCTTTCGTCGGTTCATCGAGAATGAGAATCTTGGGTTTTGTCCCGATCCACTTGGCCAGAACGACCTTCTGCTGGTTCCCCCCCGAGAGGGTCTCTGCATCGACATGGTAGCCGGCCGACTTGATCTCCATCTGGTTCCCATGTTCCAATACATAGGCCCTCTCCTCCTTGGAGCGGGTGATGATGCCTTTGAATGACAGCAGCTTGAGCACCGGCAGGGAGATATTGTGGGTCAGACTCATTTTCAGCACCAGACCCTGCTTCTGACGGTCCTCGGGAACCAAGGCGATGCCCTTGCGCATGCTTTCTTTGGCACCCTTGGGCATAAAGGCCTTGCCTTCGAGATACATGGTGCCTTCACTGGCCTTGTCGATGCCGAATATGGTACGGACAACCTCGCTGCGGCCGGCACCCACCAAGCCAAACAGCCCCAGGATCTCACCCTCGTGGAGCGTAAAGGAGATGTGCTTGAATGCACCGAGCTGGCTCAGCTTCTCTACCTTGAGAATCTCCTTGCCCAGGGCAGGGGTATGTTCGGGATAGAGCTGATCGATCGAGCGGCCGATCATCATATTGATGATTTGGTCCTCGGTGCTCTCAGCAACCTTCCCTTCCCCTATATACTGTCCGTCACGATAGACGGTGAAATAATCACAGATGGTAAAAATCTCATCAAACTTATGAGAGATGAACAAAATGGCTTTGCCGCTCTCCTTGAGGGAGCGGACAATCCTGAACAAGTCTTCGACCTCCCGTCCGGTAAGGGCGCTGGTCGGCTCGTCCATGATGACCAGCTTGGCATCGAGGGAGAGCGCCTTGGTGATCTCAACCATGTGCCGCTTGGCAACGCTGAGGTTCTTGACCAAGGTGTCGGGGTCGATATCCAGCTGCATGCGTCTCAGCAGTGCCTTGGTCTGTTCGGTCATTGCCTTCCAGTCAAGCTTCTTGGTCTTGGGATTACGCAGATGGTGCCCCATGAAAATATTTTCAGTGACACTGAGCTCGGGAAACATCGAGGCTTCCTGATGGATGGCAACAATGCCGGCCTGTTGGGCCTCGATGGCATTCTTGAAGGAAATCTCCTTGCCTTCAAGTACGATGCTCCCATGGGTGGGGATGTACACACCAGTCAGGATTTTCACCAAGGTTGACTTTCCAGCCCCGTTTTCCCCGATCAGGGCATGCACTTCGCCCGAGCGCAGTGTCAGCTTGACATTGTCCAGGGCCCGGATGCCGGGAAATATCTTGGTTAGGTTGGTAACTTCCAACAATGCGTCTGGCATTGTTCCTCCTTATACAAGCAAAAACAGACGGCTCCCACCGATGGAGGCAGGAGCCGAATACAATGATCTAGAAAATTGCTGCGAACTGCTCGATGTTGTCCTTGTTGAATACGTACGGATAACCCATGTAGATGATTCCATCTTTCTCAACTTTCATGGAATCCATGCGGCCGGCGGGAATGGCCTCGCCGACGCTGCCCTTGACGGTTCCGTCAATGAGGCCGTTCAAAATGTAGGTGGAAGTATAGCCGAGGTCGATCGGATTCCACAGAGCCATCTGGCGGCAGGTGCCGTCGAGGATGTAACCCTTCATTTCCGAAGGCAGGCCAAGACCGGTGACTTCCACGATACCGGCTTTACCGGCATCCTTGACAGCCTGTGCAGTAGCAAGCAAACCAACAGTGGTCGGGCAAATGATCGCCTTCAGGTTGGGGTACTTCTGCATCAAGGAGACAGCTTCACGATAGCTCTTGTCCGGGGCGTCGTCACCATAGACAACTTCCACGAGCTTCATGTTGGCATACTTTGCATCCTTGATCTCTTCCTTCATCCAGTTGATCCAGAGATTCTGGTTGGTAGCCTGGGCGGAAGCGGAAAGAACAGCAACATCACCCTTGTAGCCGGTAAGTTCGGCTGCAAGCTGAATCTGCTGACGGCCGATGAGCTCGGCATTGCTCGGAAGCAGGTCGACGATGCGTCCGCCTACGTTGATGCCGGAGTCAAAGCTGATGACCTTGATGCCGGCTGCCATGGCCTTCTTGGTGACGGGAATCAAAGCATCGGCATCGTTCGCGCTGATGGCAATCCCATCGACTCTCTGTGCAATGAGGGTCTCGATGATTTCAATCTGGCCTTCAGCAGTTGCCTGGGGAGGACCCATGTAGGTGGTCTTGATCCCACCAATTTCGGCTGCCGCTTCCTGGCTGCCCTTGAACACTGCGTCAAAGAAACCATTGCCCATGCTCTTTACGAGTATGACAATTTCCTTCTCTGACTTTACTGCCTGTTCCTTGGTTCCCTGGGCGAAAAGACCAGTGACGACCAAGCTGGCAATGAGTACAAACAACAACGCTTTCTTCATACAAACTCTCCTTTTACGAAATCATTCCGACAGAGCCGGAATCTATTTGAACCTGGGCATGCCAAGGCAAACAGCACAATGTGTATAGCATAATGCTATATCCTTATGTATAAGTGTGACAGCTTTTTTGAAATCCGCAATAACTGAATAGTCATTTTTTAGCACTATTTTATCATGCGGTTGGATTGTCGGCGCTTTCTCACGGAATCAAAACGAAAGTGATACGAAAAGGCAAGGTCGGCAAACGAAGGAGTATTGAAGCATCACCCTGTATCACGGCTAAAGAGCCGGGCTCCCAGAAAGCCGACAAAAGTTTGCTGCAACAGGATGCCGATTACCACCGGCAGGGCGGTTTCCGCTCTGAAATAGCTGGTGGCCAGAACCAGGGCGGCACTGATGTTGCGCATCCCACCGGTGAACGTCATGGAGACTACAGAAGCGCGGTCCTCATGCAGCACATACCTGCCAAGTGAGTAAATCAGCACAAAACCCAAGGCGATGACCACCAGGTTCATCAGAATGAGAGGCACATAGACTGCTGAAAAGGTGAGTGTTCCCGACAGCGATGCAACATGCAGGACGATGACCAGCATCATGCACACCTTCGTGACCGGACTGAGGTATGGGCGGGCATTGGTGCAGGCCTCTGAAGCCGCTTGCTTGACCAGCATGCCCAGAAGAGAAGGGATGACTATCATGTACAAGAGAGAGATGATTATGCCTTGGAAATCCAGCTGTACCGACGAGTCGGCCAACAGGCGGATCGTAAGCGGGGTCAAGAGCGGTGAGAGCAGGGTATCGAGCAGGATCAACGCCAAAGCCAGGGCTCCGTCGCCTGCATGGATGGTCGTCCACAAGAACGAGGTGACCGCTATAGGAATCGAGGAGAGCAGGATGAAGCCGGTGACATAGGAAGGTGAAGAGGGAAACGCCAGGGAGGCAAGAGCCTTGACTATCAGGGGAAGAAGCACATGCGCACACACAAGCACCATGCCGATTGTCCGTCCACGCCTGAGAGCCTTCGCCACCTGGGAGAAACTGATCTGCAGGGCACCGATGAACGTAATGCATGCAAAGAAAAAGGTCCCCCACCCCTTGTAAGCGGCGATACGGGAGCCCAAGGCCAAGCCCACCACCACCCCGATTGGTGTGATGACGGGCATCGCCTTGTCACTCAGCGCATTGAAGGTGCTCAGCTTCATTTATGGTGCAGATACCTTGGAACGATACTTCTCGACTTCCCAGTTGCGAATGAAGTCGATCATCGGCTCATCCATGAAAAGCGGCCCGCCGAAGCTCTCGGTATAGACGCTGATCGCTACGCTGTCCCTGAAGAGGGGCATCGGCTTCGGGCCAAGGGAGAAAACTCCCAGATCCTGCACGCAGACAATCTTCGCCCGCCCTGAGTGCTGCGCCTCGAATTCTTCGAAAGCCTTCGCTACATCTTCGTCCTTTCCGACCCACAGCGGCTTGAAGCCTGCATAGACGATATGGTCGGGGGTGAAGGAGGATGCAACTGCGGCAAAAGAAATCTCATCAACAAGCAAGCGCGCATACTCCTTGTTCATGGCAAAGAGAACCTCCTCGTCGGTATAGCGCTGCAAAACCGACCTGACTGCCTCAACCTTGGCCTCGTCGGCTTTGAGAGCAGTGAAATCAGGCTTCCTTATAAGAGCCGATTCGATGCGTTTCATCACCTGCTCATACTGCAGGGAAATCTCCTCAAGACTTGCACCACCGACAAAGATGCCATGGTTCTGCAAGAAAATCAGGGAGCACACCGCCCCTGTCTGCTTTGTATGGACGGTCATCCGCTGTCGTACAGTCTGGGCAAGAATGAAACCGGGCTTCACCAGATCGATCCAAAGAGCGTCGGGAAAAAGCCTGGCCACTGTCTGCCTGCCCTCTTGGGCGCACGTCAAGCCATTGACAATGGCTGGATGCAGATGCACCACGTAGGTAAACGGCAGCAAGGCATGCAGCAGAGCCTCGACCGACGGGCGTGCGCTCTCCCCTTCCAGCCGGCAGGCCATCATGTCTCTGAGGACTTCATCCTCCCGCGTATCGTCGTCCTGACTGTACTGCTTGTTCCAGATGCCTTCCATCTTGGCGAGGTCCATGCGTACAAAGCCCTCTTCACCGATGGTTCCCAAGGCGTGGCCGCTTGCCTTTACATACAGGATGCCGCCCTCCTTATAGGAGGTGTTCCCGCCTCCGAGCAGGACAAACGAAGCATCCGACCCATACCGGCGCGAATGTTCGATCAATGTTGCAAGGCTCATGCGCGCTCCTTCAGCACACTCTCTTCGTAGTCGCTGATGATGCCGATCAGCTTGCTCTCCAGCGGTGCATTGAAACGGGTGCAAAACTCATTCCAAACCGCTCCGAAAGGCAGTACATTCTGCAGCTCCAGCAGAGCCATGGTAGCATAGCCGTTGCCCGATTCCTCATACTCGATCAGCTGGTCGATCGGCTGAAGCAGGGCGAAGAGCAGGGCCTTGCGCATTGCTCGGACGCCGGTGACCCATGCACCGATGCGATTGATCGAAGCATCGAAAAAGTCCAGGCCGATGTGTGCTGTTTCGAGCTTGCCGCTGCGAACCAGCTCCTCGGCGACCATTTTCACCTTGTCATTGAACAACACGACGTGGTCGCTGTCCCAATGCATCGGCCTGCTTACATGCAGCAGCACCTCGTCATCGAAAAGCAGGATGGAGGAGAGCTTGTCCGAAATATCCTCTTCGGTATGGAAGTGGCCCATGTCGATGCAGAGCATCTTGTTGTTGCGGGCGGCATAGTTCATGTAGAACTCGTGCGATCCAACCACGAAAGCTTCACTGCCGATGCCGAAAAGCTTGGTCTCCAAGGCATCACGCATATACTCTGCCGGATACTCGGTCTGGAAAATCTCATCCAGGCTCTCCTTGAGAATCGAGCGGTACCCGAACTTGTCCACGGTAAGATTCTTCGCCCCGTCGGGCACCCAGGTGTCAAGAATGCAGGGAGATCCCATCTGCTCCCCGATCCAAGCGGCGATTCTTCTGCAACGCTTTGCATGTTCGATCCAGAACCGGCGGATTCGCTCATCCTTGCTGGCAAGGGTGTACCCGTCGTCGGCCATCGGATGGCTGAAGAAGGTGCCATTGAAGTCGAAGGCGACCCCCACCTTCCTGCCCCACTCGACCCAGCCCTGGAAATGGGCTTCCTCAATCTGATCCCGGTCGATGAAGGTCGAACCGAATTCACCATAGCTCGCATGCAGGTTCACGCGGTGGGTTCCCGGTACGAGGGAGAGTACCTTCTCCAAGTCGGAACGCAGCTGTTCGATGGTTTTCGCCTTGCCGGGATATTTTCCGGTAGCTTGAATGCCTCCGCCGCCCAGCTCGGCGTCAGGCTTCTCAAAGCCCCCTACATCGTCACCCTGCCAGCAGTGAATCGAGATGGGAATCTTGGCAAGTTGATCCAATACTTCATCAGTATTCACGCCATACTCGGCGTATACGGTTTTGGCTACTTCATACTCTGACATGACAGGCCTCCTCAAGCGCAGTACACTACCTAGGTATAGTGTGACATTTTTCTCAAGATTTACCTTGACAGAATAGTCAATTTCTAGCACGATTTTATCATGTCGAGTTTCACCCTGTCTGAATCCATGTTCTTCCGGGAAAACCGCCTGCCCATCAAGGTGCTGCTAAGGGATCCGGAAATCCCTTTCTCCTTGCACAGTCACGATTTCTATGAGCTTGTCGTAGTGGTTTCAGGCAAAGGCACCCATCTTTTGGCCAACGACAGCCGCCATTTGCAGGAAGGCATGGTGTTCTTCATCAAGCCCGGAACCGCCCATGGCTATGCGGACATCAACAATCTGGTGCTCTACAATGTGCTGATCGGGCGCAAAGCCATGAGTGGACACTTCAGCGACCTCAGCGAGGTCTCGGGTTTCCAGGAAGTCTTTCTCCAGAATAGCGGAGAAATTCCCCTGGTAAGAATGAACTGCCACCAACTGGCAGAAATCATCGCCCTTGTCAGTGCAATAAAAGAAGAGTCTGAAAAGCAGGATTACGGAAACGGTGCTTCTGCGATGGCCTACTCAAAGCTGTTGCAGCTGCTCATCCTGGTCAGCCGTTTCCACACCTCCCGCAAGGGAGGGGTGTTCCAGCCCGACCAGCGTTTGGAGCAGGTCATCGCATTCATGGAACAGAACATCGACAGAAGTCTTTCACTGGAGGAGTTGGTCGCCCATTCAAACATGAGCGCAAGCACGCTCAACCGACAATTCAAGCTCTCCACCGGATGGTCGCCGGTAGACTTTCACATCCACCGGCGCATCGCGTTTGCTTCCACACTGCTGCTCACCACCAACCTCAGCATTGAGCGCATCAGTGAAAAAACAGGCTTTTCCGATGCCAATTACTTTGCCAGGCAGTTCAGGAACCACATGCAGATGAGCCCGAGGCAGTACAAACAGCTGTGGACCTCCCCAAGACCCTGATCAGACTACCACCCCTTTCTTGAGGATGATGTTGGCGTACAGCGCCGACTCACCGGTAGCCACGACCGCATAGGCCTTGCGGCTGCGTTCATAGAAGGCAAAGCGCTCCAAGTGCCCAAAGCCTTTGAAGCCAGGATCGCCTTCTTTGGCTATCGCTTCATAGGAAGCCCAGATCGGGGTCTCCACGGCGTCACCTGCGACTTTTTCCATCAGAAATGCATTTGGGGCATAGCTGTCCAAGGGAAAAAGTTGAAGAATGGCCTTGAGAATCTCCTCAACGCCATGACCGTCGAGCCGCACAACACGGGAATTCATCGAAGCCGCCGGGAAATTGCCGTCCCCGATGACCAGCTCATCACCATGGCCCATCTCCATGAGGATTTTCAAAAGCTCGGGGCTCAGGATGGAAGGAATAGTTTTCAGCATTGGGTGCTCCTGTACAATTTGGATTGCAATTGCCACAATCGTGTGCGATACTACACATGATGTAAACGATTACATTCCTATCATATACCAAGGGGGACAATATGGCAAATATATCTGGAATGAAAAATGTGGGACCTGAAAGACGGTACGCTTCCGCACTTCCAAAAATCGGAATCAGACCGGTTATCGACGGAAGACAGAGAGGAGTCCGCGAATCGCTTGAGGTTCAGACCATGAACATGGCGAAGGCGGCTGCAAAGCTGATCAGCGACAACGTATTCCACGGAACCGGAGAACCCGTCGAATGCGTCATCGCCGACAGCACCATCGGCCGCGTTCGGGAAAGTGCCGATTGCGCGGAGAAGTTTGCCAAGGAGGGAGTTGCAATAACCTTGACCGTCACCCCCTGCTGGTGCTATGGAACCGAGACGTTCGACATCGACCCGATGACGATCAAGGCTGTCTGGGGTTTCAACGGCACCGAGCGCCCTGGCGCCGTATACCTTGCTGCAGTCCTTGCAGCCCATACCCAGAAAGGCCTTCCCGCCTTCGGCATCTACGGTCGCAATGTACAGGACAACAGCGATACATCGATCCCCGATGATGTCTCGGAGAAAATTTTGCGCTTCGCCCGTGCAGCGCTCGCAGTGGCAACCATGAGAGGCAAGAGCTACTTGTCCATCGGCGGCATGGCAATGGGCATCGCCGGTTCCATCGTCGACCACGACCTGCTGCAGAACTACTTGGGAATGAGAACCGAAGCCATCGACATGTGCGAAATTGAAAGACGCATCGCCGAAGAGATTTATGATCCTGAAGAGTATGCGAGAGCCATTGCATGGGTTCGTGAAAACTGCATCCAGGCTGAGGACACCGTCAATACCCCTGAATTCCGCAGAAGCGAAGAGCAGCTGAAGAAGGATTGGGAGTACTGCACCAAAATGACCATGATCGGTCGCGACCTCATGATCGGCAACAAGAAGCTCGAGAAGCTGGGATTCAAGGAAGAGGCTCTCGGCCACAACGCCCTGCTTGCAGGCTTCCAAGGCCAGCGACAGTGGACCGACCACTGGCCGAACGGCGACTTCATGGAAACCATGCTCACCACCAGCTTCGACTGGAACGGAATTCGCGAGCCGTACATCATGGCCACCGAGAACGACCACCTCAACGGCATCAGCATGCTTTTCTGCAAGCTGTTGACCAACCGTGCGGCAATCTTCAGTGATGTGCGCACCTACTGGAGCCCCGAAGCCGTAGAGCGGGTGACCGGCTGGAAGCCCGAAGGCTTGGCCAAGGATGGATTCATCCACCTCATCAACAGCGGGGCCACCACCTTGGACGCTGCAGGACAGATGAAGAACCAGAAGGGCGAAAGCGAGATGAAGCACTACTGGGACATCACCGAGGAGGATGTAAAAAAGACCCTCGAAAATACCCGTTTCAGTGTTGCCAACTGCGGCTACTTCCGCGGTGGTGGTTTCAGCTCCACCTTCCTCAGCGAAGGCGGCATGCCCCTTACCATGGTTCGTGTCAATCTGGTAAAGGGAGTCGGCCCGGTTCTGCAACTTGCTGAAGGCTGGACTTGCGATGTTCCCGAGCATGTGTTCGACACCATCAACAAGCGAACCGACCAAACCTGGCCGACCACCTGGTTCGTACCCAGGACGGATGGCAAGGAAGGTCCGTTCAAGGACGTGTATTCGGTGATGGCGAACTGGGGAGCCAACCATGGCGCACTCAGCTACGGCCACTTCGGAGCCGATCTGATCACCCTCTGCTCGATGCTGCGCATTCCCGTATGCATGCACAACGTGAGCGAGGACCAGATATTCCGCCCCAGCGCCTGGTCGATGCTCGGCATGGACAAGGAGGGAGCAGACTTCCGCGCCTGCGCAACCTTCGGCCCCTTGTACGGCAAATATTAATTGAAGCGACGCTTTGGAATACAGGGTTGGCGATCACTGCCAACCCTGTTTTTTGAGCAACAATCAAAATGCACCCCTTTCGGCTGTACAAGAGAGAAAACCAGGGTTATGCTACACAGCTGGAGAATTGTATGGAACCACTACGTACCGCCTGGGAAGACGACCTCAAGCGTCAAGGAAAAACCGAACAACAGATTGCCGCTGAAGTGCAGGCACAGCAGGCCAGCGCCTCGCAATTGGAAGCACACCTTGGGCGCGACGAAGCTGTACTTGTCTCCCTGTATCGCAGGGGAGCCAGGTTTGAGTTGATAAGCCAAAGAACGAGTCCAGCCCTTCATGCCAAAGTCTTTCTGCTGCTGATCATCCAATTTGCCATCAGTCGCATTCCTGCCCTCTTCGGCCTTTTTAATTCCGATGCATTCTTTCCCTATTTCCTTTTGAACCTCTCGTTTCTGGTCTTCCCCTTCATAGCAGTCTACCTCTCCGGCAGCTGGAACAAACAGCTTATCCGGTACCTAGGCATGCTTGCACTGCTGTGTGTCATCGTGAATGCCCAGCAGGCGAACAAGGCAGTCGTAGAGGAAACAACCTTCATCCTCAGTACCCTGCATCTGCCGCTTTTCGGCATCCTCAGCCTCGCAATCTTCCAAAAACAGGAGACCTACACCCAAAAGCTTGGCAGCCACCTGCGCCTTGTCGGTGAGGTCGGCCTGCTCACCTTCCTGCTCTGCTGCGCCTGTTTTGTGGTGATGCTGCTTGCCGTCACCCTCTTTGAGGCGGTAGGCATCCGCATCGAGGACACAGTTGCCACCTTCCTGGTCACATCCATCCTGCCGCTGCTTCCGTTGCTTGCCGTGCACCTCATCACCTTGCAGGGAACGAAGCTTGGCCAGCTGACCCGTCTGCTCGCATCCCTGTTTTTACCGGTTTTCACCGTGATGATGCTCATTTTTCTCGCAGCTCTCGCCCTGGAAGGCATCGAAATCAAACAAGACCGCACGCTCCTATTGGCCATCGACCTTCTTTTGGCCTTGCTGCTGTTGATGATTCTCTATGCAACCGACCTGTTGGAAACACAGCAGCGTTCCCGCTTCTGGCGGATCATGGTGCTGATGGCATCTTCTACTGCACTGGTTCTGGACAGTGTCGCCCTCATTGCCATCGGGACACGCCTGCTTGCCTACGGCTTGAGTGCGAACCGTCTTGCCGTACTGGCGGAGAACATCCTGCTCTTCGCCAATCTTTTGGCTCTGGTGCTTGCGCTGTTGCTGCGCCGGCCGACAGCAAGAATCCAAGCGGCATTTCTTTCCATCTATGCCGCATGGTTTCTCTGCGTCACCCTGCTTTTTCCCTTGATGTTCTAAAGATTGAGGATTTCCTGCCACACGCGCTCATCGATGGGGATACCCTCTCTGAGGTTTTCCTCTTTGATTTTTCTGCGCATCTGGCCGGGAAAGCGAACCGAAACACCCGCATCCGCTACCTCGGATTTCTGAATATCCTCAAGGCTTGCATGAATCTCCGCCTCAATTCGATCCCGGTCGGGAAGCGAGGAGAGAGAGATGGCCATGAAGAGCTGGCTTACCGAAGTCTCCTTGCCCATCAGGCCCAATTGCCGGGTGGTATTGCCTCCGCTGAGGACGCTGACAATGAGGTCGAGGGCGAGGGCGAGGCTGGTCCCTTTCCAGAAGCCGATGGGAAGCGGCCGCTTCGAAGCAAGGATCTTCCCGGCATCGGTGGTAAGGTTCCCCTCGCTGTCATATCCGCCAGGAACCGGCAGGCTTCTGCCTTCACGCGCATAGGTCTCCAGCTTGCCGTAGCTGAACAGACTCATCGCAGCGTCTACAAGGACGGGACCATCCTTGCACGGGATGCAGAGTACCAAGGGATTGTTGCCGACCTTTGCATCAACGCCGCCCCAGGCGGGCATCAGCGGCAGGGTATTGGTCCAGAGCATGCCGATGCAGTCAGCCTCGGCGGCCATGAGGCCATAGGTGCCGGGGCGCATCCAATGATTCGTATGGGCCAAGGCGACACAGCCGATGGTGTACTGTTTTGCAAGCTCGATCGCACGCTTGGTCGAAGCGTAGGCATTGAGGTTGCCCACCCCTTGTTTGCCGTCCCACCGCTCGAGGGCGCCGAAGGAGGCCGTCAACTCAGGCTTTGCCCTTACATCGATCAAGCCGTCGTCGATCATCCTGACCATGAACGCGAATCGATTGGCACCATGGGTGTATACGCCTTCCGCCGAAGTCTCTGCGACCAGATGCGAACAGAGCTTCGCATCCTCTTCATGCATGCCGCGACTCTGTAACACCTGCTCGAACTGATGCACCAGTGTCTCAAACGGAACTCTCAACATAGGACTTCTCCCTCCCATACAACAATATCCCGTACATCCCGAAGGTAGACTACACAACCTTTGACAGGGCATTGGTAAATTTTAGCCATCGCCTGCATATACGTCTCCACCTGGAAGCGATACACCGTTTCATCACGGAACCGATCCGTCTTGAAGTCGACCACCAGATAGTGGTCCTCCCGCTTGACCAGCAGGTCCACCGAACCTTCAGCTGCAACCGCCCTTCCCTCATGCTCGACCAGCGAGAAGAATCCCACCTCGCAGGAAACCGGATAGGGTTCGACTTCGCGCTTGTACCACGGGCTTGCAACAAAGCCATCACAGAGAGACAGGGCATCGGCGATCACCTGCTTGGCCGCCGCTCCCTCCAAGGATGGAGGAAGCAGGGCTGCAGGGTCGACTTCCCGGCCCAGAACCCGTTGTTCGCACAACCTGTGGACAAACGTACCGAAATCTGCCGCCAATGATTCCTCGAGAAAGGAGTCACAAGCGAGGGAAGGCAGAGCCTTGGCCTCTTTTGCATACACCATCTCATGCAGGGCAGTCACCGCATAACGAATCGGTCTGAGTTCATAGGGTCTCTGCTTCACATCATACCAAGAGGAAGCAGACTCAATGCGTTCACGAAAGGCCTGCTCCGGCTCCTCGAGCTGGTCGTAGAGCAAGGACTCGGGTATGGAGGGGATGGCCTGTACGGTGACAATGCCCTGCTGCAGGAAGGGGGCGTCGCAATCGACTCCCAATGCCTGGGTGAGCATCAAGAGCAAGGTAGAAGCCCCTCCATCCTCTGCCGGTGTACGGTTCTGCCTGGTAAAACATCCACTGAATACCACATGCGTCCGGGCCCTGGTCAAGGCTACATACAACAGCCGCTTCAGTTCGGCACGATTGAGTTGTGCTTCCGTCCCCTTATCCAGCAACTGTCCTGCATGGCGGGCCGTCGCCTCCTTCGTTTCACTGACATGGTACGGAGTTGCAAGGTAGTGAGGTATGGAAACTCCTTGGTAGGTCGAAATCAAATCCACATCGGCCTTCCCCTTTGAACCGGTATTGGCCACCACCACAATTGGGAATTCCAAGCCTTTGGACTTGTGGATGGAGAGTATCTGCACCCCCTCTTCCTGTTCCTTCAGTATTTCAAGGTCGTTGATCTTCTCGTTCTGGGCAAGATTGTTTCGCAAAAAGTCAACAAATTGGCTCAGGCTCTTTCCTTGCTGCTGCTGTAGCTGGGCAAGCCGGTGCAGGAACATATAGTGTTCAGTATACACTTGGTAGGAGGGTTTTGCCACCAAACTGAGGTAGTACCCGCTTTCGTACCAAAGTATGGAAAGCAAGGAGCTCAGGCTCGCATGTGCACTTGCCTGTTTCAGGTTCTGATACACATCACGAACAGCATCCAAGCGGTCCCGGTCCTCGGCTTCGATCGCTTCCGAGGCCTCAAACAATTCAGTATCGGAGAGCTGTGTCATTGCATAATCGCTGAGATTGCAGAAAGGGGACCGCAGGACGGTCATATAGGCATGCCGGTCATCGGGATACAGCAGCAGCTGCAGCATCGAATACAGGTCGTTGGCCGGGGCTTCGAGCATCAGCGAACGGGCTGCCTGCACGGTGTATGGGATGGAGAACCTGCGCAGGGCTTTCTCAAAACTCAGCTGGCTGCTGGTGGTTCGCAACAGCAGGGCGATATCACTGCTCATCGGTCTGCGAAGCCCCTCCTGTGAAGGAATGAGATACGAGTCGGTATTGAGCATCTCATCGATCAAGGATGCGACGGCAAAGGCTTCAGCATCCGCATCACCGGCATCCTCCTCATCCTCATCGGAGTTTTCCTCGTACGGCTTGACCAGTATGGTGCACCTGCTCTGTACCCCCGGCGATGCACTGCGATACCCCAAGGGGGAGAAATCAGCTTCATACGCCTCCCCGTTGTTCTGCATCACCAAAGGAAAGAGCGTATTGAACCACTGGATCAAGGCCGGTTCGCTGCGGTAGTTGGTGGCAAGTTGGATATAGCGGCCGCCATTGGCCGTCAGTTCACTGCTCAAGCGCTTGAACACGCTCACATCGGAACCGCGGAACCGGTAGATCGACTGTTTCTCATCCCCGACGAAAAAGAGCTTGTCGGTCTTGAGGTCCCGAGCAAGGGGGATGCCGTCCCCTTCCCGATCCAGCTGTTCGGAAAGCAGGTAGAGCAACTCTTTCTGCTGCTCATTGTTGTCCTGGAACTCGTCGATCATAATATATTTGTAGGCTTGCTTGTAGTATCGGCGCAGGCTCTTGTTGTTGGCAAGAATGTCCACCGCAAGTGAAGCGACATCGGCGAATGTCAGCACCCCGCTTTGGCGTTTCTGCCGCTGAACGGACGCAATGAACTCCTCTATGAAGCAAAGGACCGCTTCAAGCTGTGAGGAACCCAGCTGAATGGACAGGGCGATGCAAAGCTGTTTCCTCAGCTGGTTCAGCTCATCGATCGTCTCCTTGATATACAGCAGCTGCTCGGCCTTTCCATTGCCGGGCTTGCGGAAATACCCCAGGTTCGAGCACAGGATGCGATGCGTCTCCTCAAGGCTGTCAGCAGAGTGGAGGGCCGATGTGAACAGCAATGCAGATTCCTTGGC
The DNA here is from genome assembly GCA_002432715.1 of Sphaerochaeta sp. UBA5849. Classification (GTDB taxonomy): domain Bacteria; phylum Spirochaetota; class Spirochaetia; order Sphaerochaetales; family Sphaerochaetaceae; genus Sphaerochaeta. Next base: position 30,882 of record DJGJ01000037.1, read on the forward strand.
CGTTTGCACGGTCTTGGAATTATCGGTAAGGTTCGCATAGCTGTCCAAGAGGACGGTAAACCGCGCCCGGCATTGCTCGTACACCGACTGCACCGCAGAGAGAATACGCTCTTTGGCACCTGAAACAAGCTGTTTGGGAAGGCAGTATGCATTGCCGGCAAGCGTGACCAGCACCTCATCGACCAGGATGTCGGGGTTGTACAACCCGCTGAGGATCCTGGCTCCTTCCGACTGAGGCCATGCATCAAGCAATTCTGTGGCACACCGTCTGGTGTTTTTCAGGGTTTGCTCGTCATCGATGACAAAATCCTGGGCTATGCCGTACCTGATGGAGTCGCTTCGCACAATCTGGCTGCAAAAACTGTCGAGGGTGGAAATCGAAGCTTCATTGAACATCGCAAGCTGGCGCTCAATGTCACGATCGTGCCTGAAGGAGAGCAAGTGGTGGTGAATTCTCTGCTGCATCTCCCTGGCCGCCTTGCGGGTGAACGTGAGCGTAAGAATCTGATTGACATCGGCCTTGCCTTGCAGGACAAGGCGAAGAAAGCGGTAACTGAGTACGGTGGTTTTCCCTGAGCCGGCCCCGGCGCTCACCACGCAGTTCTGATCACAATACACGGCCTCAAGTTGATGCTCATCCAGCCTTGCCTCGTTCTGCACCAAAAAGTCTTCGAACTTGCTCATCGGGTTGCAAACCTCCTTCGGCAGAGGGAGCGATAGTCACAACCACTGCAGTGTTTCTTGGAGGGAGTGGCCATGAAATGGCCCGCTTCAACCGATTCGGCAAGTGAACTCAGGCGCTCTGACAGCAGTTCATCGCCAAAAAGGGCCTCTTCACTGTTCTCGTCGGTCCAAAGGCATCGGTACCGGCCCTCTTTTACGCTGTAATACGCTGCAACCGACGTATGCGCATCCAGCACCTGCTCGACCAGGTTGCGATACAGCGGCAGCTGATAGGATTCCAGAGGCGTCTTCAGCTTCGTCATAGGAGCCTCTCCTTTCTTATAGTCGATGACGACGTACCGCTTTCCATCTGGAGGATTGAGGCAGATGATGCGGTCGATGCGGCCATGCAGATACAAATCTCCCATCTCGTACGCCAGTTCCTGCTCGAAGAGTATCGAACGGGTGTGGCTGAACAGCTTTGCCTCCTGCCCGAGTATGGCTGCGACCGCCTCCCGGTACGAAGCAATGATCCAACTGCGGATCGAGGGGGTGGGCCCCTCGCTGCCGTACAGCTCGGTGAGCACGTCATCGAACAAGGTGGATAGCCGCTCTCGATAGTGTCCAAGCAAGGCTGGATTGAAGTCGACGATCTCCGAGAAGAATCGTTGATAGACCAGATGCAGCAGGTTGCCGATCATCAGGTGGTCCACGCGCTCCACGTCGTACTCTTCTTTGGTGACCTTATACAGGTAATGGGCAAGAAACGCATAGGGGCACCTGTCAAAGAGATCAATCTTCGTGGGAGACAACTCAAGCATTGCTCTCCCACTACGCTCCTCTTTGAGCTGCGACACCAACTTCCTGGGAATCGGATGGCGGGTATAATCGTCTTTGCGCAGGCGAAGGGAGGTCCTCCGAGCCTGGAGGAAAAACCTCCTCTGGCTCGGCAGGACTGCTGCCGTACCCTCCCGTCTCTCCTTGTACAGCTGCAGTTCCTCCAGGTAGGGATCTTCACAGAGGTTTGGGCTATGGCTGTGATAAAGCAGCGCATCCTCCTCCAGAAACATGGATGGCGGCAACAAGTGGCCTTCGTAGCGCATGCTGTGGCAACTCAGCGTCACCGATCCATCCCCCATGCAGGCACAGAGCAAGGTTGCCTTGGTGGTATCGACCTCCCGCCGCAAGGCTTCATGAATATGGGCGGGAAGGAAGGCCAGCGGCCGCTCGACGGTGGCCGCCGCCTCACCGTCAAGCCCCAAGAAAAAGAAGTGGTCGGCGATCAGGGGGGCTGCCTGGGGCCAGGCATAGACGGCGATGCCCTCTTTGTGCTGTTGGGGGACGTAGGGCTTTGTCTGAAGATAGGAGAGCAGATAGGAGAAGAGATTTGGATACGTGGACAGGGAGCACTTCTCCATTGCGACCTTGATATGGTCGATGGCATCGAGACAGAAGGAGTATACGTCCTCATCCTCGGTCCCCCTCCACTGCTCGGCTCTGAAATAGGTGTCCTGGAAGTGATTGAGTTTTCGCCGGAGCATTTCAATGTCGCTTGCTGTCACAATATCAACAATGCTTTGTTTCAAGGAGCGATACCAGAAGCACAACTCTGAGTCTTTCAGCATCTCTGTGAACTGATCTTTCGCCTTAAGCGAACCATGGACGATTGACTTGTCCACCGCACGCGCGAGGAAGCGGTGATGCAGGCCCCGGTCCTTATACGGAATGTCGGGATCGAGCAAAAGGGATTTCAAGCTTTCCAGGCTGAACTGGTCGTCGTACACCTCTTGAAGACCGCTCAAGAACCTGCCGCTGGGATACTGGAGAGCCTGCCTGCCTTCCCGGATGACCAGCGGGATATCGTACAAGGCCGCTTCTTCTTCGAGCACGGGCAGCAGGATTTGCGGGGCGGCACAACCGATGACAATCGAGTGTGCAGGAACCTGACGACCGAGCAGGCTGCGAATCCTACGCAGGGTCGTTCGTATCTCCATCACATGATTGCCGAAAACCTCCATGGTGGCAAGGTCTGTCGCCGGTGTCGGCTGCATACTCAGCCACGAGGGAGCGCCCAGCGAAGCATACAGGGCTTCCGAACCGCTGATCGTGTCGGAGAAAAGGATGCAATAGCGCTTTGAGGCATCCCAATCATTCGGCAAGGAGGGCTCGGCATACCGCGGCTCAAACAGCGCGTGCTCGGCCAGAAACTGCCGGTACTGCTGGTAGAGCAGAATCAGGTCCCGCTGCATGCCCTGCTCGAGCAGGCTTAGCACTTCTTCATCACAGGCCTGTTTCAACGAGGGAAGAATCGAAGCAATATAGCTGAGAAAACGATTGCGTGCCTCTGGATAGCGGGGGTTCATCAGGCTGGTCAGTGGCAGACCCTGCTCAAGCACCTGGTGCACGAACAGGCTCCTGACCAGTGAATTCGAAGGCGCAAGGTGTGCTTCATGCTGAAGGAACATTGCTCGAAATGTATCGAAGGAGATGGCACGGCCTGAAAGAATCGCCTGGTTTTTACTGTGCAAGGCATAGTCGACCAGATACGAGCGGGCTGCCACTTCGGTGGGAAATACACACACAAACCCTTCATCAAATGCTTGTTGCACATAGGAACGTTTACTGCTCACCATGCATTGCAGTATATCATGATTGTGTGTAGGATGAGCCTGTGTGATGGAAAAAGCGGTGAAAAATCAACAAAATTGCGACGACACTTCTCATACCTATGAACCAAGGCCTCTCGCGTTTGCTCTATCGATGGTACTTTCCGTACTTGCCTGGCTGCTGCTGGGACCTTCGCTTGCCCGCTTGACCGAACCGCTGCGCATCCCCTACCTCACGGCCAATGCCCCGTTTATTGCAATGGCGGGAGGCTTTCTTGCAGCACGACAGCTCCTGCTCAAACAGCCGCTGATGCGTCTTGTCACCGACCACCACGCTTTCCAGACATCACTGTTTACCAAGTCATTTCTCATCTATTTTGCCTCTGCCACCCTCTTTCTCATCGTCGACCTGCAGAGCAATCCCCAGTTCTACCAACCGATGGCCGGCTCGTCGATATCGAACTACCTCTTGCTGCTGCCCTTGGTTCTCCTCTTCACGCCCCTGCAGACCAGCATCGAGGAATTGGTATTCCGCATGCTCCCGGTGAGAACCATCAACGCTAACCGTTTGGACACCAAGTCGATCATGCAGATCGTCACCAGCCTGATTTCTGCACTGGTGTTTGCACTCCCCCACCTCGGGAACCGTGAGGTGGCAATCGCCTCAAACCGCCTGGTGGTCATCCTCTACTATGCACTCTTCGGCTTTGTGGTCACCTATTTGTGCATGAAACACAAAGGGTTTGAAACCGCACTGGCGATCCATGCGGCGAACAACCTCTTCATCGCCTTGGTCTGCAACCACCCATCCTCCTCCCTGCCCAGCCTTCCGCTGCTGCAGACGAGCAGGCCGATCGGTACGGTATACGACCTCGGACAGCTGTGCATCAGCCTTGCCTTGGTAGCTTTACTGACACGAAATCACAAAGAAAGCTGACAAACAAGGTCTCCTGTGGTACGGCACAATCCATGGATATCATACCAAAGGAGTCGGTTATGCGCAGCAAATCCACCATAGGTTTCTTCATCGTCCTCATACTGGGCGACTCCCTTTTCGCAGGCAATCCTGGAAGACCTCGAGCTGACAGGCAAGTTGTATGCCCACACCGACACCTCCGATTTCTCTGCAGAACAGGATTGGACGTACGGCAAGGGAACAAGAAAGAGCCTTGGATCTCTCTCCTTCGAAACCTGGCCGGTGGATACCTTCGGGGTGGTTGATGCCTCAACAAATCCTATACCCTGCTTCCCACCTCCCCGGCCGGGTATTCACTGAACAAGCACCTCAGGGGCATGCTGCACAGAGCCCTTTCGACGATTCTGGAAGCCTTATGGCTGCCGGCATCCCTTCTTGCAACAAAGGCCACCGCAGTGCGATGGCCTCTGAATACAATGCAATACTACTCTTACAGAACGCGGAAAGCGTCACGACCAGCATACTTGGCGGTATCACCGAGGTAGTCCTCGATGCGCAGCAGCTGATTGTACTTTGCAAGACGGTCGGAACGGCTCATGGATCCAGTCTTGATCTCACCGGTCTCAAGAGCGACCACGAGGTCGGCAATGAAGTTGTCCTCGGTCTCACCGGAGCGGTGGGATACAACAGAAGTATACCCGTTGCGCTTTGCAAGGTCGATGGCTTCGAAAGTCTCGGTGAGGGTTCCGATCTGGTTCACCTTGATCAGGATGGAGTTGGCTACACCCTTTTCCAGACCCATCTTCAGTCTCTCGACGTTGGTTACGAACAAGTCGTCACCGACGAGCTGGACGCGGTCGCCGATGCGATCGGTGAGCATCTTCCAGCCTTCCCAGTCGTCCTCGGCCATGCCGTCCTCGAGAGAGATGATCGGGTAGCGGTTGCACCAATCTTCCCACAGGTCAACCATCTGGGCACTGGTCAGCTTCTCACCGGTAGTCCACTTGAGGGTGTAGGTCTTGGTCTTCTCGTCATAGAGCTCGGAAGCGGCGGGGTCCAGGGCGATCATGAAGTCACCATCGCGGCCGGTGGTGTACCCTGCCTTCTTGATGGCTTCCATGATGACCTCGAGAGCCTCTTCGTTGGACTGCAGGTCGGGAGCGAAACCACCCTCGTCACCTACAGAGGTGTTGTATTTCTTCGCCTTCAAGACAGCCTTGAGATTGTGGAACACCTCGGCGGTCCATCTCAGGCCTTCGCGAAGGGAGGGAGCTCCGATCGGCATGACCATGAACTCCTGGAAGTCAACCTTGTTGTCGCTGTGTGCGCCGCCGTTGAGGATGTTGGCCATCGGAACGGGAAGGACGCAGGCGTGGTAGGCTCCAAGGTACTTGTACAACGGCAGGCCGAGGTAGTCGGCGGCTGCACGTGCAACAGCCATGGAAACACCCAGGATTGCGTTGGCGCCAAGCTTTGCCTTGTTGGGGGTACCGTCAAGAGCAATCATGGCACGGTCGATGGCGACCTGATCCAGAGCATCCATGCCTTCGAGTTCGGGGGCGATGATGTTGTTGACATTGTCGACAGCCTTCAGAACGCCCTTACCCAAATAGCGGCTCTTGTCCCCATCACGGAGCTCAACTGCTTCGTGAACACCGGTGGATGCTCCGGAGGGAACCGCTGCACGGCCCATGGAACCATCCTCAAGAATGACATCTACTTCTACGGTGGGGTTACCACGTGAGTCAAGGATCTCCCTGGCTTCGATAAATTCAATAATGCTCATGAATACACTCCTAGTTTCGTAATTGAAATCACACAAAATATATTCGTATCTTTTAGCGCTAATGTCAAGGTAAGCGACTTTCCTGGATTGCCGGTTCCAGCAAAGCTTTTCACAGGCGGTCCGATATATTTCGCATGTCTTGGACAACAAAATTGCTGTACGGCCCTTGATCGACTCCATTGAAAAAGCAATTGAAAGCCGCTCTTCAAACCCTGAAGGGAATGAACCGGTCCATACCTGCAAAGTCAGGCAGCATCGCTATTACAGAATATTTAGCAAGCAATTCGCACTCTTTTATAGTGTACTCGACGGCGTCATGGAACTCTGCAGATTCTTCTGGTCAAGAAGTGACTATTCGAAGCTCCTCTAGCCAGATGGGAAAACTGACGGTATGATACAAGCCATGGAATCTGCAGTCTACCACATGCCCGATCTCACCGAAGACCTGCTTGGCTCGATCATTTTCGCCATGGAAGACCAGGTCAGCGACTATTACCTCGACCTCAAGGACGGAAACCTGATCAGCGAGGAAGAGATGCGTTATCTCGACGAGGATGAGGAACATGAAGAGCCGCTGGATGAGAACCGCTTCATCCCCATTCCCGATTGGGAGCCCTCGGACGGATTCCACCTGATGGAGATGTTCGCCAACCGGGTGCGCAATCCTCTGTACCGTGAACGTCTGCTCTCCTGCTTGAACAGCGGCAAAGGAGTCTTCCGAAAATTCAAGGATGCCCTGTCCGAACTCCCGGTTCTGGAGAGGAAGTGGTTCTCTTTCAAGGACGAACAACTCAAGCGGGTGGTCATCACCTGGTACCGGGAGCAGGAAGGTGCACTCGGACTGCTCAATCTCAAGGAAGAGGTTGAGGACCTGACCGAGGAAATTCTGCTTGAGGACTTCACCTTCGAGACGCATGAAGGGTATCCCACCAGCGAGATGGACAGCTTCGTACAGCTCATCCTCGAGGAGATGGAAAACGGCAGGGAGCAGGATGCAATCGCGAGCCTGCTGCTTGGCCGCAGGTTCGAGAATGAGATGCCCGAGCATTATCAGCTAGCCCGCAGCCAGGACGGAAGCCTTGCCGCCCTGCTTGCCTACATCCCCCTCACCGATGCGTTGGTCGAAGTACCCTTCTTCGCCGTAAAGCAGGAGTGCCGCGGCTTGGGACTCTTCAGGCTGCTGTTCGACTCGTTCAGCCGGCAGATGGCACGCTTTCATTACCGGACCATCATCGTCAATCTTGCAGGCTCATCGGTCTCCCTCGAACGGCTCTTTGCACCCTTCTTTGCCCAGACTGCTTCCAAGCAGATGATTCTTTCGACCAACAATTGGAACAACAACCACCCCAGCAGCGAAGAAGCCTTTCTCTGAGGGATTACAAATGATGGGCCTCTTAGGATACACTGAAGCATCCTGGAGGAACTACAACTATGCGCATCACCATCTGTGAAGACAAACACGACATGGGCTATCAAGCTGCAAAGCTCGGCATTTCCCTTATCAAGGAAGCCATCGAGAAAAAAGGCCGTGCGGTTATCGTGGTCGCCACAGGACTCAGCCAATTCTCCCTGTATGCACACCTGGGCGAGGCGGATGTCGATTGGAGCAAGGTTGAAGCATTCGGGATGAATGAGTATGTGAATCTGCCCGACACCCATCCATCAAGCTTTCGCTACTACCTGAAGACTCGATTTGTAAAAAAGGTGCAGAACCTTGGAGCGTTCCATGCAGTAAACGGCGATGCAGAGGACTTGGATGCAGAAATTGCACGCCTCAACACCCTGATCAGGGAGCAGGATGTCGATGTTGCCTTTTTGGGCATCGGTGAGAACGGACACATAGGCTTCAACGACCCACCTGCCAACTTTGAAACCAACGATCCCTACATCGTCGTCGATCTGGAGGAGCGATGCCGCCGCCAGCAAGTCAGCGAGGGTTGGTTTCCCAAACTCGACGACGTCCCACTGCAAGCCGTTACGATGTCGGTTCGCCAGATTCTCAAGGCCAAGAACCTCATCTGCTCGGTGCCCGACCAGCGCAAGGCCCGGGCGGTGGCGATGTGTCTGTATGATCAAATCTCCGTCTATGCCCCCTGTACGGTGCTTCGAACCAAAAAAGAGTGCACCCTGCTCCTGGATAAAACCTCCTCCATGCTGGTGATGGGAGACCGGCGATAGGACATCCCTGCAAATCGCAGGGGAAAATGCCTGTCCTCTTGCAACTAATATATTAGTATGCTAGAGTATTAGCATAACCCTGATTTGGAGGCACTCACCATGATCCACATGTCACTTCGTTGGTTCGGCTCAAAGCACGATACCGTTTCTTTGGAAAAAATCAGACAGATTCCCGGCGTAGAGGGAGTAATCACCACCCTGTACGATATTCCTGCCGGCCAGCTCTGGCCGCTTCAGCGCATCCAGGCGCTCAAAGCCGAAGTCGAGGCCTCAGGCCTGAAGGTGCTTGGCATCGAAAGTGTCAATATCCACGACTCCATCAAGATCGGCAGTCCCGACCGCGAACAGTACATCGCAAACTACATCGAGACGCTGGAAAATTTGGGCAAAGAGGGCATCACCACTGTTTGCTACAACTTCATGCCGGTCTTCGACTGGACCCGCACCGACCTGTTCAAGAAGCGCGCAGACGGCTCGACCGTCCTTGCCTACGACCAGAAAGTAGTCGATGCAATCGATCCCGAGGTCTTCTTCAACCAGACCAACTCAAGCGCGCAGGGCTTCAAGATGCCCGGTTGGGAACCCGAGCGCCTTGCAAAGGTGAAGGATCTGTTCGAGGCATACAAGGATGTCACCGAGGAGAAGCTGTTCGACAACCTGGTCTACTTCCTCAAGGCCATCCAGCCGACCTGTGAAAAGTGGGGCATCAAGATGGCAATCCACCCCGACGATCCGGCATGGCCTGTATTCGGACTGCCGCGCATCATCACCAGCAAGGAGAAGATCCTGAAGGTCATGAAGGCTGTGGATGCCCCGTTCAACGGACTCACCTTCTGTGCAGGCTCCTTCGGCACCAATCCGAAGAACGATTTGCCGGGCATCATCCGCGCCCTTCCAGGCCGGATTCACTTCGCACACATCCGCAACCTCCACCACTTCGAGAGCGGCGTATTCGAAGAAGCGGCCCACCTGTCCAGCGACGGTTCGTTCGATCTGTATGAAATCGTAAAGGCCTTGCACGAAACCGGCTTCGAAGGACCCGCCCGCCCCGATCACGGAAGAATGATCTGGGGAGAGGTGGCAATGCCCGGATACGGCTTGTACGATCGTGCTTTGGGAGCTTCCTACATCCTCGGCTTGTATGAAGCCATCCAGAAAAACGAGCAGAGGAAGTAAGATGACGACGATAGTTCGAGTTACCGCATCGGAAGAGATCTACCAGACCCTCCGTTCGGAAATCTTATCCCTTCGGTTCAAACCTGGCGAGGAACTGAATCTGCAGCTGCTTTCAACGCAGCTGCAAGTCAGCCGCTCTCCCGTTCGTGATGCATTGATGCGCCTCTCCGGCGATAATCTGGTCGACATCTTCCCCCAGAAGGGAACCAGGGTCTCCCTGATCAACCTCAAGCAGGTGGAAGAGGAACGCTTTTTACGCAAGAGCTTGGAAGAAAGCGCCGTGAAAAAGTTCATCTACCAGGGAAGGAGCGAGCATTTTAGTGCAATGGAAAAGGCAATCGAGAGCCAGATTGAGGCGATGAAGAACAATGACTTCATCACCTTCCTGGAAGAGGATGATCGATTCCATTCCACCATCTTCTCTGCCATCGGATTGCAGCGGATCTGGTCGATCATCAAAGCACAGGGCGGCAACCATCACCGCATCCGTCTCCTCTCCTTCTATGAAAAGAATGCCCTTTCCAATATTATCGAACAGCACCAGAACATGGTTGAAGCCCTCAAGTCCAAGCAGTTGGATGTGATGCTCAGCCTCGAGGACAAGCACTTGTCCAAGCTTTTGCAGGAGACTGAAAGCATGGTCGGGCGCTATCCCTCGTATTTCAAGCATGAGAACAGTTACAGCGGCCTGCAGCTACGGGTTGTCAACCACTAGGAGTCACAGATGAAACTTACCGATACAGGATTGCAAGAAAGAAGCAAATGGGAAGCAAAGGGGTATATCCTCCCCTCCTTTGACCGCGGTGCCATGCAGCACAATACGAAGGAGAATCCAATTTGGGTTCACTTCGGTGCCGGCAACATCTTCAGGGTGTTTCCGGCTGCTCTGCAGCAGCAGCTGCTCAACAGGGGTCTGAGCAAGGCGGGCATCATCGTCGGAGAAGGCTTCGATTACCAGATCATCGACAAGGTATACGCCAAGCACGACAATCTCACGCTCATGGTGACACTCAAGAGCGACGGCTCGATCGACAAGGAAGTCATTGCATCGGTGGCCTACGCCTACAAGTGCGATCCCCGGTTTGAGCAAGAGTGGAAGTTCTTCACCGAAACCTTCACCAAGCCCAGCCTGCAGATGGTGAGCTTCACCATCACCGAGAAAGGTTACTCGCTGAAGGGCGGCAACGGGGAATATTATCCCCAGATCGTCGAGGATTTGGCAAACGGCCCTGCAAAGCCGACCATGTTCCTCTCCAAGCTCACCGCCTTGGTCTACAAGCGGTATCAGGCGAAGGCCGGCAAGCTTGCCTTGGTGAGCATGGACAACTGCTCGCACAACGGCCAAAAGCTCTACGAAGCAGTAATCGACATCGCCCGCACCTGGGAGCAGAAAGGCCTGGTTGAAAAGGGCTTCTGTGCATATCTGGACAACGATGTAGCCTTCCCCTGGTCGATGATCGACAAAATCACCCCGCGTCCCGATGCAAAGGTCGAGGCGATGCTCAAGGCCGACGGCTTTGAGGATACCAACCTTGTTGTCACCGACAAGAACACCTATACCGCATCCTTCGTCAACGCCGAGCAATCACAGTATTTGGTGATCGAGGACCTGTTCCCCAATGGAAGACCTCCCCTCCAGGAGGCAGGCGTCTACTTCACCGACCGTGACACCGTCAACAAGGTGGAGCGGATGAAGGTGACGACCTGTTTGAATCCATTGCACACCGCCCTTGCAATTTATGGCTGCCTCTTGGGCCACACCCTGATCAGCGAGGAGATGCAGGACGTCGAGCTCAAGAAGCTGGTGGAAGGCATCGGCTACACCGAAGGAATGCCTGTGGTTGTCGATCCCAAGATTCTCAACCCCAAGGATTTCATCAGCGAGGTTTTGGAAAAGCGTTTCCCCAACCCGTTCATGCCCGACACCCCGCAGCGCATCGCAACCGATACTTCCCAGAAGCTTGCCATCCGATTCGGGGAGACTATCAAGGCGTATGTTGCCGATCCGAAGCTTGACGTGAAGAACCTGAAACTCATCCCGCTGGTATTCGCCGGCTGGCTGCGCTACCTGATGGCCATCGACGATGAGCTGAACAGCTTCACTCCCAGTCCCGATCCAAGACTGCAAGAGGCACAGGCCTATGTGAAGGACATCAAGATCGGGGACAAGCCGAGTATGGACCAGCTGAAGGGGCTGCTCTCCGATGCTACGATTTTCGGTGTAGATTTGCTGGAGGTTGGACTTGCCGACCTGGTTCTTTCCTACTTCACCAGTCTCATAGAAGGCAAGGGTGCAGTACGCAGGACCTTGCAACGATACGTCCATTGATGAATACTTCCCTTCAGGGGAGGATGTATGACTGATATCAATCACAAGCGCCTCGTCCTCGAGGCGCTCTATCTTGTTGGAGGGACTGCTCTGGCTGGCTTTGCCATCGCCGTCTTCATTACCCCGGCCAAAATCGCCAGCGGAGGCGTCAACGGGGTGGCGACCATCATCTACCACCTCACAGGCTGGGATACCGGGTTTGTCATGCTTTGCATCAGCGTACCGCTTTTTCTGGTCGGCATGTCAATCTTTGGCAAGACCTACGGGGTGAGAAGCCTTGCAGGAACGTTGTTTCTCAGCATCTGGGTCAGCCTCTTCGGCCAGCTTACCGATTATAATGGATTTCTTCCCTATATCGACCGAATGGACACACTGCTTTCGGCCATATTCGGAGGAGTATTGCTGGGAAGCGGAATCGGCATCGTCATGCGCTCGGGAGCCAATACCGGCGGGACTGACATCCTTGCCCAGATTCTCGCGCGCTTCACTCCCCTGCCGCTGGGAACCGCACTGTTTTTGTGCGATGCCTCGGTGATCGTGTTTGGTGCGATGGTGTTCGGCCTTGAACGGGCGCTCTTTGCCGTCATCACCCTCTACCTCTCAGGTCAGATGGTCAACTTTGTCGTCATGAACCTCGGCACCAAGTACGCCAAGACCGCCTACATCGTCAGCGAGCACCACGAAGCCATCGGAAAGCGCATCATCACCGAACTTCACCATGGAGGAACGTTGATCAGCGGAGTGGGCATATTCACCGGACGTGAGAGGACCATACTGCTTGCAGTGGTGCACAATCAGCAGATCAACCACCTCACCCAGATCGTCCATCAGGAGGACCCCAAGGCATTCATGTTCGTACATGAGACATACCAAGCACTCGGTGAAGGATTCGTCCCGATGCAGAACCTGATCAAGTTAGAAGAAAAGCGGAGCAAGCAAAACAGTCCAAATCGCTGACAAGCTGATGGAAATAGAACTCATGGCGCCCTCGATCTCACCGATTTCGAGGGCTTTGCTTGTGCCCAAGGCATGGCTGCACGATCCGATGCCCACCCCGTGGGCAACCGGGTCCTTGATATGAAACAGCTTGGGAAGCACCGGTGCAAGCAGGTTTCCCGCAAGACCGGTGATGATCGTCGAGGCGATGGTCAGAGCCGGAATGCCGCCGAACTGCTCGGTAAGCGCGATAGCCACCGGGGTGGTCACCGATTTGGAAAGCAGGCTGGCGAGGATGGTTCGGTCCAGGCCCAGAAGGTAGCAGCTGCCTCGGATGGTGGCCAGGGCGGCAAGCGAGCCTGCAAGCGTACCCAGCAGGACTGGAAAAAAATTGCTCATCAGGGTCTTGCGCTGACGATAAATGGTCAGTGCCAGCACTGCGGTTACCGGAGAGAGGAACATGAGGATGAACGAGGAACCCTCCTCATACGCCTCCACGGGGATATCGAACACAGCCAGAGTGCCGACGACCAGCAGCATGGCGATGATCAGGGGATTGGCCAACGGAGTTTTCAGCTTTCGATTCACCCACATGCCGATTCTGAAGGCGACGATCGAAAGGGATATCCCGAACAAAGGGGAGCTGAGAATCTCAAGCATGCCTCCTCCTTTGCAGCGCCTTTTGTGCACGGCTTACGAGCACCACAGTCCAGCTCGCAGCGGCGAAACAGGTGATGACACTGACGATATTGACGACCAGCAACTGCCACCAGATGCTGTTGATGATATCCATGTAGCGGATGATGCTCACCCCGGGAGGGATGAAGAAGAAGGTCATGTTGCACAGCATGAAATCCGCGCTCTCCCCCAGCGATTGCTCCTTCATAAGGTTGGTTGAGAGCAGAAGGAGAATCAGCAGCATGCTTACGACGCTGCCGGGAAACGCAAACGGAAGGAGCGAGGAAATCAAGTCTCCCACCAAACAAAGGCCAAAGATGATTGCAAGCTGGGTGAGGTATTTCATGAGCCTCTACATTACCCTATTGGAAGGCTTTCTGGGAAGGGGTACCATGGGATGAGGAGGCAGCACATGAACAGCATTATCGAAAGCCTGCTGAGCAGGCGCAGCGTTCGTACTTTTACCGACAAGCAGATCAGCGATGAGGATCTGGATTTGATTGTACAGGCAGCGATTCTTGCACCGAATGGAAGAAACCAGGAACCCTGGCACTTCACCGCATTGCAGGATCCAGGCAAACTGAAAATGCTCGACGAACTGGTGGTTGGAAAAGGCGACAGCTTCTTCTACAACGCCCCCACCCTGATCCTTGTCTCCATCCAGGAAGGCAATGCCTACGAGAAGGAAGACACCGCATGCGCCCTGACCAACATGATGCAGGCCGCCCATGCCCTTGGACTTGGTTCGGTCTGGTGCAACCGCATCAACGGCAATCATGAGCTCGATACGAAGCTGACTCAATTCGGCATTCCCCAAGGCTACCGCGTGACCGGCACCCTGGCTGTAGGGCATCCCAAGGGAGACTACCCCGCAAAGAGAATACCCAAGCAAGGGACGATTACCATCGTCCGTTCGTAACCTCTCTCCAAGTATTTGGTTCCTTTGCTGAGGACGGCAGGTTTTCATACCTTCGGAGCCCGGGTATACTCAGGTTTTTCAGGAGAAGCATCGATGGCAAAACAGAAAAAGACAAACCGGCTGCAGAAACAAGCAGGAAAGGCGAAGAAGCGCGGCAAGCGGCTGCTCATACTGCTTGCCATCCTCATCGTCCTATGGATCCTCACCTTGGTCTTTGCGCCGGTGGCCCAACCATCATCCGCCTATGTCCAGGATTTGGAGCTCCCCCTGTATCAGAAGGGGGAACTGGTGGTGCGCCATCCAGGCTACACCCTTCTCTACGATGAAGAGCATGAACAAGCACGTTGGGTGGCCTACCACCTGAGCCGCGAGGAACTGTACGGCAGCCAAGAAAGGGGCGATGACTTCAGGGCCGACCCCTCCATTCCCACCGGATCGGCTGCCTTGGACGATTACCGCAGCAGCGGCTACGACCGCGGCCACCTCATCCCGGCAGCCGACCTTTCCTGGTCACAGGAGGCAATGAGTGCTTCCTTCTTCCTGAGCAACATGAGCCCGCAGGCAGGTACATTCAACCGCGGCATCTGGAGCAAGCTGGAAGCAACGGTACGCAATTTTGCCGACACGGAAGGGGCTGTGTATGTAGTCACCGGACCTGTCCTTACCGACGGCCCGTACAAGACGATAGGAAAGAACCAGGTTTCAGTTCCCAACGCCTACTACAAGGTGGTTCTGGATTATCAGGAGCCGGAGTATAAAGCCATCGGCTTTTTGCTTCCCAACGAGGGTTCCAAAAAGGATCTGCAAGCGTTTGCCGTGAGTGTCGACGAGGTGGAGGAAGTCACCGGCATCGACTTTTTCCACCGCTTGAAAGACAGAGAAGAAGATGTTCTTGAAGCCTCATACGATGTTTCTCTGTGGGACTTCTCCACCTTCAGCGCAAGTGCAAAGGACCGCGAGGCCTTCCAGGAAGGCAACCTGCCTGCAAAGACAGGTGAAAAACCATCAGGAATCTACTCTATTGCCAAGGGAACGCTGTCCACCATCTTATCTGTAGTGAAGAAAGAGAGCGTGAACATCATCGAGCTCTTCATCCCCAAGGCTACGCTGAGGGAAGCTGCTCCCTTCCTCTACTGAATCGATGCAAAGAGAGGAGCGAAACTGCTGGCCTTTCGGTAGAATACTGCAGGGCGAAGCAACGGCGCTTCAAGAGTGTGTCTCCCTCCCCGGTACTCGACCTTGGTAAACAGGTGCACCCAATCATCATCGGGAAGCAGCACCTCACGCCTCACTGCTCCTTGTTCAAGGATGGGAGCCACAAAGAGGTCCCGCCCCAAAAGATAGGAGTCCTTCACACTCAAAAAAGGCTCAAGTTCGTAGTGCAGGAATATCGGCCTGACCACCGGGATGCCCTCTTGTGCATTCTCGGCGACCAGATGCATCAGATACGGCTTGAGCTGCACATGCACATCGGTCATGTAGGCTATTGCATCGATGGTCTGTTGGTCGCTGTCGAACTGCCAGTTGTCCTTGGGTCGGTTTCCCTCGTGCGTGCGCATCAAGGGGGTGAAGGCAGCCTGTTCCGCCCACCTGATCAAGAGCTCCTTGCTGCGTTTCATACCATACAAGGTGGTGTACCCTCCGATATCGCTGTGATTGAGCCCCATGCCGCTCATCGCCAGGGAGAGGGTTGCCGTGAGGACGGAAGGAAGACCGTCGTCCTCCGACCAATCCACATTCTGGTCCCCCGCCCACATCATCCGGCACGATTTGAGGCTCTGGGCGCAACCGGCGCGCATGAAGAAGAAAATATCGTCCTGCTTGCCGGCCTCCTCAATGGCTTCCTTGTTGATCTCGGCCCAGTAGCCCGGCCACCTGTTGTGCTCGAGCATCGCCGGCTTTCCTCCGGCGAGCACGACATCCGTGGGCAGGTACTCCCCAAAATCGGCCATCCAGCCGGACAGGCCGAAATCAATGAGTTCTTTCTTGATCACCTGCTTGTACCAGGTTACTGCCTCACTCTTGGTGAAGTCGACGATGGCCGCATCGAACTCGCCAAAATCCACCAGATACACCGAGCCGTCCCCTCGCTTTCCCAACAAGTCAAGTCGCGCGGCTTCTTCGTAGAGCGGATGATCGACAAGCACGTAGGGATTGATGTATCCCAACACCCGCACCCCGCGCTGTCGCAGTCGTACTATCTCGGCATCCAGACCGGGATAGAGGTTCTGGTCCCACTGCCAGTTCCATCGCAGGCGCTTGCCGAAACTGGTGTACTTCTCCCCTTCCCAGTCCTGGATCCACAAGCCTGCCACCTTCATTCCGGACTCTTGCACACGCTCAAGCTTCTGAAGACAGGTGCTGGTTCCACCCTGCATGCCCAAGATGATACCGTCGTACACCCACTCTGGAAGGGTTTGCTGCCTCCCAAGGAAACGGGAGACATCCTTTACCACTTCCAGCAAGCTCGGTTTGCCGGAAAGAACAATGCTGGCAGGAACGTCCCAGAACTGCAGTTCATGGTATGACGGATTGGAGAAATCGAAATCCGCATACCCATAGGTATCGGCATGCACAAAGTAGCGCCTGCTTGAGACGAAGGTGGGCTGGGGGTAGAAGGTGGTGTGGTAGTCGCCGCCGGCACGGTCCAGACGGTCGGCGATTTGTGTGATTTCAGTCTCCTTGTTCCTGCCCACTCCCTGTTCCTGGGTCCACAGGGGGTATTTTTTCCCCCTGAGGTTGAAGTGGGAGAACTGCTCCCCGCACCCCCATACACACTCGAGCGGGTCGGCATACAGGCGGATGAAGAGTCGGTTGTAGGGCTCTGGAAGGGGTGAGAAACACAGGTGAAGCCTCCCGTCCCGCTCACTCAACTCGAGGCTGAACGTCTTTCCCTCTGCGCTGAAGGTGAGATTGGAAACACCCCTGCCTTCGCTGTACGACTCGCCGAGCAGATAGGAAACAAGCGGCAAGGTCTCATCAATTTCATCACTGATGAAAAAGTTGCCCCGGTACATGTCCACGCTCTCCTTGCCGTGCTTGAGCATAATCATTGGAGAACTTTCGCTGTGTTCGAGAATCTTGAGCTGATTGTAAAAAACCGAGAGTTTGCCGTTTTGTCTGGAAAAGCTGATCATGCCTACCCCTTCACCCCGCCGGCGGTCAAGCCGCCGATGATCTTGTCATGGAGGAACACATATCCGACGATGCTGGGAATAATGGTGATGATCACCGCTGCATACATGCTTGCATAGTCGGTGATGAATTGGCTGGTGAAAAACTTGATGCCAAGCTGGATGGTCCTCGACTCGATCGAGGAGGTAAGCAGCATCGCCATCAGAAACTCATTCCAGCTGTAGATGAAGCAGAAGGTTGCCGCAGTGACAAGACCGGAACGGGAGAGCGGGAGAATAATGACCGAGAACCGCTTGAAAAAGCCGCAGCCGTCGATGACACTCGCCTCTTCCAGCTCCCGGGGGATCGACTTCATGAAGGCGGTGACCAGAAAGATCGAAACAGGAATATTCACTGCCGTATAGACAAGCACCAGTGCAAGCAAGGTGTTGTACAGCCCGCTCTTGGTGATGAGAGAGAAGTAGGGAACCATGAAGGAGATGACGGGAACAAGGACCCCGGCAGTAAACAAGGTGTACAGCACATCCCGCCCCCGAAATCGTTCACGGGCGAGGATGAAGGAGGCCATGGCGGTGACGGCGCTGTTGAGGATGACGCTGCTTGCAGCCACCACTGCGGAGTTGAGCAACAGTCTGGGCAGGCTTGCCATGGCAAGGGCCTTCGTATAGTTGACCCATTGCATTTTCTCCGGCCAGCCGAAGGGGTTGGTCTGCAACTCCAGGTTCGTCCTCAGGGAGCTGACCAGCAGCCAGAGAAGGGGCAGCAGGGCCACGGCAAGCAGGGAGAGCAGCAAGATCCATTTGAGGAAATTGGCGATGATCTGAGCGGGTGTATAGGTGTGCTTCATCGTCTTCTCCTACTGTGCCATTTCGCTCATCGGGTCCGAAGAACCGAAGATCTTGCGAAGAACGGTGATCACCACCGTTCCCATGAGTATGAGGAACACGCCTGCAGTACTTGCCTCGCTGTACCGCAAGGCATCCATTTTCAGGTAGAGGTCGATGCCCATGGTGGTGGTCGCATATGCAGGACCGCCTCCGGTCATCAAGAAGGTCGATTCAAAGTGGCGCATGCCGTAGGCCATTGCAAGGGTCATCGTGGTGATGAGGCTGCCGCGCAGCATGGGAAGGGTGATACTCAACTCCTGCTGGAAGGTGGAGGCCCCGTCGATCTCGGCCGCCTCATACAGGGAACGGGGAATGTTCATAGCCGATGCCAGCAGAATGATCATAAAGTAACCGATATAGATGACCGTCTGGAAGATGACCGCGAAGAGAGCGGTATCGGGGTTGCCCAACCAGTTGCGCTTCTCAGCGCCGAACAAGGCGCCCAGAATTGCATTCAAGGGCCCCTCTACGTTGTAAATGGCGACCCAGACCATCGCCAGTGCGACGGTGGAAATGACATTGGGAAGGTAGTAGATGGTTCTCAGTGAGCGCCAGAAACGAGGTTTGCGCACCAGGATCATGGCTATCAAACAGGCAAGCGGAACTTGGATGAACCCTTGGGAAAGCGCCCACACAACGTTGTTTCCCAAGGCTTTCCGAAAGGTGGGGTCTCCAAGGAGCTTGGCATAGTTGGCCAGGCCGTTGAATTTCATCGACCCGATCCCTCTCCAACTGGTGAAACTCGTGTAGATGGTGAAGAGAAACGGATAGATGAAAAAGAAAAAGAAGAGAACGGAGACCGGAAGCAAAAACAGAACTCTTGCTGTCCAGACCCGACTACGGTGTGTACCAACTGCTTGCATGCGATGCTCCTGATTACAAATCCATGCTGCCGTCAGGACGACGGCAGCACACCAATTTTCTAGCGTTCAATTTTGCGGTCGACCAAGGCGCAGAACTCTTCTGCACTGATGCGTCCGAGGGCAAGGGCCCCGAGTTGCTGGGCAAACTCAAGCGTCGCTTCGGATCCAAGGGCGGCTTCGAGGTCGAAAGCTGTGGTCTTGGCAGCAGCAGCAGCTACATCATAGAATTGCTTCTGCAGAGGCTTCGTGGGGCGGTAGTCGGTCTTGATGGCGAACATTGCACCACTGGTCTCGGCAAGCTTGGAGATGGAGGGAGCGCTGGTCAAGAACTTCAGGAAGTCGACAATAGCCGCTTCACGAGCCTTATCCTTGGAGGAGGCTGCACAGATGTTGGCCTGCAGGCGGCTGATCATGAAATCCTTGGTCGAACCGGCGGGGGGAAGGCCCGCAATCTTGATGGAGTTGAAGAACGGGGTTGCTGCAAGGTCTGCACGACCGGCATACCAAGGCCCGTTGGAGAAGACTGCAGTACGGCCGGCGAGGAAGTGGCCGCCGCTGCCGCCGGCACCCAAGCCGACTGCATCGCTGGTGGAGTATTCGGTGATCATGCGCTTGGTCAGCTTGGCTGCTTCGACGAAGGCTGGATCGGTGAAGCTTTTTTCCCATACATTGGTTCCACCCAATGACACGGCGAAATGGCTGAACCAGATCATGGAAGTCCAAGCATTGGTGTCACCGGTCATCTGGCTGGTCGGGGTGATGCCGGCAGCCTTCAGCTTGTCAAATGCAGCAAACATTCCCTCAAGGGTGGTCGGAAGCTCGGTGATACCGACTTTTTTGAATGCATCCATGTTGTACCAGATGGGCAGGATTGCAGTCTCCATCGGCAGGGACTTGAGCATGCCGTCAACGGTCGATTGCTCGAGTGAGCCGGCATCGAAGGTCTGTTTCCAAGAAGGGTCCATCACCTTTGCGAAATCCATGAGCAGGTTGCTCTGATAGAAGGTCGCTGTGGTCGGATTGAACTTGATCGTAAAGATGTCCGCCGGAGCCTGTCCTGCAGCAAGGCTGGTTCGCACTTTCTGCTCGTAGGCGTTGTAGTCGGGCTGCGGTTCAATCACCACCTTGATCTTTCCTGCATTCTTGGCGTTGTACTCAGCCACCAAGGCTTCAACGGCAGGGGCCTTGCTGTCGTTTCCGACCCAAATGCTCGCCCAGCGCAGTTCAATCTCTTTGGCCGGCGCACTCTCGACTTGTCCCTGGGCAACAAGCGGGAAGACCAGGCAAAGCATCAGCAGAAGAGCAAGTAATCTTGATTTTTTCAACATAGTTATCTCCTTTGTATCCTATTTTCGCCTTACAGGCAAAAAGTTTGTATAGTAATGTGTCGAAAACAAATACGTTGCTACTGGATTACCTGCCATCCCTTGATTTTGGCAACGAATTCCAAGGGGCGGATGTAGGAGCCGTACACCACCGACGAGTGGTGGGCGAGTCCGTTGTCCAGCACCAGGTTCAACACCTCCCTGACCGGCCGATCGAATACCACCTTCATATACGTACCCTTGAGCAGCTTCTCCATGGGTATGGCTTTCGCCTTCTGCAGGAACATCCTGTATCCACCTCGGGCCGAATCAATGCGAAGTACCGAGAGCTCTCCACTCTTGAGTACAAAATCAGCGGTCACACCCTTGCCACCGGCAAAATAGGTGTCAAGACTTCGGTTGCAGACACCATCCCAGAGGTTGCAGGGGGCCACCCCGCAATGCCAGAAGAGAGCGAAATCCTGTTCGAAATCCACTTGCGAGAAGTCGAAGAGGAAGGGGGTTTCAGCACCAAGGGCCTTGTGGGCGATCATGGAAAGAGCGCCGTCGATGTCCCCTTCGCAGGCCAGGATGAGGCCTTCCGATTGCAGCAACGACATCGCGGCACAGGGAGAAACCCCGAAATCGCGGGCGAACTCCGGCCAACAGCGGATTGCCAGGGCACTGAGTCCGTTTGCATGGTAGAAGGCATCAAGTTTTGCAGAGAGCTGAGACACCTTGTCCAGCTGGTATTCGGACAGGGTGGAGACATCGAAGGTCGCCTCAAGCTGCTTGCGCCGCTGTGCAACCTCCTCGGCATGCACCTCATAGTTGTGCACATCGGAGAGCTCATAATGATCGACCAAGGCGCCTGTCTGTCCGAAAAGCAGGTTGTCCTGCACCCCGACATTGAAAAACCCATCAGCGCGATACCCGATGATGCCGATCTTCGCGCCCTTCATCGCCTTGATCACCCTCAGGGCGTCGATCCAATCCTCGTCAACCGCATGTTGGATGATGACTGAATAATCGTTAAAACCACTCTTGTAGAGGTTGGATGCATTGAGATTCACTCCGCATACCGAATTGAGCCGAATCTTTCCCCCGTTGTACGGCAGTTCGGGCAGGCCCCACAGGAGGACAGGAACCGAAAGCTCACGCTTGAGCATCAGAATCAGATGTCCGAGATGGAATGTCCCGGAAATGCAGATCAAGCCATCCACATGCTCGCCTGCCAACTTGGCGGCAGCAGCCATGCCGTCTTCCTGGCTGATCACCAGCTCATCGACAAAGCACCACTGGACCGCCTCGATCTTCTTGAGATCCTGACGGATCTTGGAATAAAGCTCCCCTGCCGCCTCATAGTCATAGGTTTTTCTTGCAAGGCATACTACTGCTATCTTTACGGGATGTTTCACGCTTGACTCCTTATGGATGGAAAAGGGGAAGGCCAAGCTTCACCCTATATAGTTACTTTCCATAAGTAAGTAAATACTACAATAGTTGTTTCGTCAATGAAAACTTTCGTTTTTCAGCGGAAATACTCTTGGAGCACCAAATCGCTCGCCCCCTTTTGGGCAAGCAACGGGTCATAGGCGGTAGCGAAAATCTGCGGGGTTTCCGAGCAGAATGCATCAGGTTCGCTCAGCAGGTGTTCAACGTGTTCACGCAAGGCCTGGGCGATGGTTTCACAACACCCTACAAACAGGAAGGATTTCGGAGCCAGCAGACGGGTGAGAACCTTCATTGCGATGACCAGGTACCCGGCAGCCCGTTCGATGGTCCGCTTTGCCACCCCATCACCGTTTTGGAGTTTCTCTTCAAGCCCTTCGAACAGAGCGAGCCTGAGCTCTACGGAATTCGGGTCCAGGTCCTGCAGATACGCCTGCAGGCAGCCGCGGCTGCCGCAACTGCATCGGGGCCCGTCACTGTCAATCGGGATGTGGCCGCACTCGATCGTCTGGTTCTGGCTGTTTATGTAAATCTCATCGTCATGCACGAAGGCACCATTCACGCCGGTCCTGAGCAGGAAGGTGAACATGCTGCCCTGGTGGTCGAATCCGCCGTAGCGGTACTCGCTGAAAGCAAGGGCGCTGCAGTTGTTGTGGATCATTACCGCAAGTCCGAGCCGCCTCGAAAGCTCATCGACCAAGGCAATATCCTTCATACCCTCGATACGGGGATAGTAGCGCACCCGCTTGCGGGCGAGGTCGACCTGGCCGGGGGCTGCCACCCCCACCCCGATGATCTTCTGCTTGGGAATGGAGAGTTCGTCCAGTATCCGATGAATCTCGTCTACGATGAGGTCGATGACCTGGCCCGCCTGCACAGATTCGGAAAGCGGGTGCATTACCGAATATATGCGTTCCCCTTGGAAGTCGAAGACGCCAAGGGAGAGAAAGGCGGTCCAAAATTCAAGACCGATGGTATACCGGGCATGCTTGGATACCACATACAGAACCGGTCTCCTTCCCTTCTTTGCCACGATCTCCTCTGCATTGCCCTGGGCGGGGACAATCAAGCCTTCTTCTTCCAAGGAGGTGAAGATGCGAAAAATGGTCGGAGCTTTCAACCCGGTTTTTTGCACCACCTCCGATTGGCTGATGCCCGCATCCCTGGAAGCATGGATGAGGGAGAGCACCATATTCTGATTATGGACTCGTAGATCTGATGCCCTCAGTGGATTTCCTTGCATTGCACCCTCCCTTGTGCGACCAGTCTAATCCCATCGATGAAAAAAATCCACAAGAAGTGGCTTTACAAGCAAGAAGGAATGCAATATATTTACTTTCACTAAGTAACTAAAAGAGAGGTACCTTCATGCTCACCTCGCAACAACTGCGGCAACTGTCGGATTTTGCCAAGGAAATCCGCAAGAAAACCCTGTATACGATTGGAAATCTCGGTGTCGGACACATCGGAGGCGCTCTTTCAATCGCAGACCTGCTGGCTCTGCTGTACGGAAAGGTCATGCGTGTGGACGCGGCCAATCCCCATTGGGAAGACCGGGACCTGCTGGTCTTATCCAAAGGACATGCAGGACCGGCGTTGTACGCAACGCTGGCGCTCAAGGGATTCTTCCCCCTTGCAGAGCTGGATACACTCAACCAGGGAGGAACCAACCTTCCCAGCCACTGCGACCGGACCAAGACAGCGGGAATCGACATGACCACAGGCTCTCTCGGCCAGGGCCTGTCAGCCGCCTGCGGTCTTGCCTATGCAGGGAAAATCGATAAAAAGGACCGCTATGTCTATGCCGTCATCGGCGACGGGGAGAGTCAGGAAGGACAAAACTGGGAGGCTGCCTTTTTTGCCGCCCATTACAAGCTTGCACACCTCATCGCCTTCACCGACTACAACAAAATGCAGATCGACGGCCTTACCGATGACATCATGAGCCTCGGCGACATCGAAATGAAATGGAAGAGCTTCGGTTGGTTCACCCAGCGCGTTGACGGCCATGATCTTGCAGCGATGGATGCAGCCATCCAGAAGGCAAAAGAGCAATCGGATAAACCTGCGATGATCATCTTGGATACCATCAAGGGAAAGGGAGCCTCCTTCTGCGAAAACAAGGTGACCAACCACAATATGAACTTCGATCTGCAAACCGCCAAAGCGGCGATTGCCGAGCTGGGATGAGGAGGAGATGATGGAAACCAAAGAGATGCGCGCAGTCTACTGCGATACCCTTATCGAGCTTGCACAAGCAGATGACCGGATCATGGTGGTCGAAGCTGATTTGATGCGGGCAAGCGGGACCATGGCTTTCAAGCAGATGTTCCCTGAACGCGCTGTCGACGTCGGTGTCGCCGAGGCGAACCTCGTCGGAGTGAGCGCCGGTCTGAGCGCAGCAGGGAAGATTCCCTTCGCAGCCACCTTCGGCTGTTTTGCCTCCAGACGGGTATTCGACCAGTTCTTCATCTCGGCCAACTATGCAAAATTGAACGTGAAGCTGGTGGGAACCGACCCCGGCATCAGCGCCGCCTTCAACGGGGGAACGCACATGCCCTTTGAGGATATCGGCCTGATGCGCATGATTCCGGGCCTGTACATCATCGAGCCGTCCGACCCGGTGAGCCTGAAGGCATTGGTCAAAGCGTGTGCCGCCCACCAAGGGTGCACCTACATGCGCCTCCACCGCAAAGCAGTCCCTGCCCTGTATGAAGCAGGTGAATCCTTCACCTTGGGCAAGGGCAAGGTGCTCAGCGACGGGCGGGATGTCACCATCATCGCCCTCGGAGCCATCATGGTTGGTGAAGCGATCAAGGCACGAGAGCTTCTCAAGCAGGAAGGCCTGGATGCAGCGGTTATCGACATGCACACCGTCAAGCCCTTGGATGAGGAGCTCGTCCTCTCCTATGCAAAGAAAACCGGCTGCATCGTAACGGCCGAGAATCATCAGACAGCAGGAGGCTTGGGCTCTGCAGTTGCAAACTTGCTTTCACAAACCCATCCCACACCGATGGCGATGGTGGGCATCCACGATGAATTCGGCCAGGTTGGTACGCAATCTTGGCTGGCTGAGCACTACCGTCTCACTGCACAAGAAATCACACGCAAGGCTCTGGCATTGGTACAGAGCGCAAGGAGGAATGCATGACCATAGCAATAGCAAGCGATCTCAGCGGGTTTCCCCTCAAGAAGGAGTTGGCTGAACATCTGAAAGAAAGCGGATACACCGTCCTCGATTTCGGCATCGAGAGCGAGAACGCACCACAACCCTATTTCATTCAGGCTCCCAAGGTGGCAAAGGCGATCCAGGAGGGAAAGGCCGAGAAAGGAATCCTGATCTGCGGCACCGGCCAGGGAATGGCCATCGTGGCAAACAAGCACAAAGGCATCTATGCATGCGTGGTGGATGACATTTTCAGTGCAGAACGGGCCAAGATCGTGAACAATGCAAACGTCATCACCCTCGGAGGCTGGATCACCGCACCCTTTGTCGGCAAGCAAATCGTCGATGCATGGCTTGCCATGGGCTTCACCCAGAAGATGGAGTTCAAGAAGGACTTCTTGACCAATGCCTTCGCACAGGTGCAGGCCATCGAAGAGGAGAATCTCAAATGATCGAAAGCTTGGCAAGCTCGGTTCATATCCTCAGCTTTGCCAATCTGAGTGGGAAAACCCTTGCACAGATTCTCCAGTTTTCGGCAAACAAGGAAGACGGGCTCACCGTCTGCGCAGTCATCGACGGCGCCCCGATTCCTGGCAAGGACACCCTGCTGGAGGAATTGGCCGGCTGTGCCCAAGTCAGGATCTTCAATGAGATCCAGCCGAATCCCCGTTCCGTGGATATCATGCGCATGTATGAGGATCCGCGGTTTGCATCGTGCGATGTCGTACTGGGCATCGGCGGTGGCAGCACCCTCGACTCGGCCAAGGCGCTTGCCATGCTCGCCGCCAACGGGGGAAGCCTTGATGAGTACCTCACAAACAAACCGAAGCGGCACATCACCGAACGTTCAAAGCCGCTGGTCCTGATCCCCACCACCGCCGGCACCGGCTCGGAAGTCACCAAGGTGGGGGTCTACACCGCCGAAACCGGAAGGAAGTACACCCTTGGCTCTCCTCTGATGACCGCCCATGCCGCAGTTTTGGTCGCATCCCTGCTCGATACTGTTCCACCTTCACTTTGTGCAGCCACCGGCCTGGATGCCCTGGACCATGCCTTGGAGTCAATCTGGAACAAGAACAGCACTCCCATCACCAGAACGATAGCCCGCCAAGCCGCCATCGATATCCTGGAAACACTTCCAAAGCTGTATAAGGCTATCAAGGGGCAGAGCCCGGAAAGACGGGAACTCTCCCAGGCAATGCTTACGGCATCCACAAAAGCCGGAATCGCCTTCAACATCACCGGGACTGCCGCCGGCCATGCCATCTCCTTTGTCCTCAGTGAGGATTGGCATGTTCCCCATGGCCTTGCATGCGCCTTCACGTTGCTGGAAATCTTCGACCGGGCGGCGCAGGATGAGACGAATCGAACAGAGCTGGCCAGGATCGGCAAGCATTTCCACCCCGCCCTCAGCACCGGGCAAGCCATTGCCGCTCTGAGAGGCGACATCGCCACTTTGATGCAGGATCTTGGTATTCCAACCAGGTTCGCCGACATCGGCGTCGAGCTCAGAGACCCCTCGGTCTTTGACCGCTGCCTCGACGATCCAAAGCTGCTCAACCAGAAACCATCGCTTTCCAGAGAGGACCTTCACCGAATCATCGAGGCAAAGCGGTGAGTGCGGTTCTTGCAAGCGGCGTGGTCGTCCTGATCACCCATGCCCTGGAAGCTGTGACCGGGTTCGGATGCGCAGTCCTTGCCATGCCGTTTGTCAGCGCCCTGCTCGGGGTGAAGACTGCGGTGAAAGTCATTACCATCCTCGCATGGTTGCTGGCCTTGTATCTGGCTGTACGGAATGTTCGCAGGATTGACTTCAAGCAATATGCCGTCATCACAGCTTGCATGCTTGCCGGTCTTCCCTTCGGCATGTATCTCTTCCGCAGCCAGGACACTTCTTCTCTCTCGATGATTCTGGCCGTATTCATCGTTCTTGTCTCAGTCAGCCAGCTGTACCGGCTTGTGCGCAAACAGGAACAGGGTGGCATTCCTCAAGGAAAGCGGGCCCTGCCCTACTACGCGCTGCTTGTCCTGGGAGGAGTTGTACATGGCCTTTTCTCCTCCGGCGGACCCTTGGTGGTGCTGTATGCCACCCGCGCCCTGCCGGACAAGGGTTCCTTCAGGGCTACGCTCTGCCTGTTGTGGGCCACGCTCAACACCATCATCATTGCAACATACCTTGGCGAGGGCTCTCTCGACCAAAACACCCTGAAAACGACGGCCCTGCTCATACCCTTCATTGTTGCGGGGGTGGTCATCGGAGAACGGGTGCACAACAAAGTCGATGAGCGCAAGTTCTCCCTTATCGTATTCTCCATGCTCTTGTTGACTGGAATCTTCATGTTGATAGGTACGAGGTAAACCATGCAATCAGCTTTCTATCACATTCCCCATGCATTGATCAGTGCGAATCCCCATTTCATGATCCATCGCATCGACTCCTCACGATTCACCCAGTACGGGACCTTGCTGCCAAACCTGAAGGTTGACGACCTACTTGAAACAGCACAAAGACTTACCGCCATTCCCCAAGAGGGAAACATCTATGTCGCTTCACTGCCGGAGTTGGAAGTGCTCGATGAAGCCAAGTGCCTGTCAGCGTACTTTGAAGGAGAGGAAATCCAGGTGGGGTACTGCAACGGACGCAACAGATCGATCAACGGCGCAGAGTACCACAAGAGCCCTGAGCTTTTCATCGCAGTGACCGACTGCCTGCAGTTTCTGACTCCTTTCACCCAGCTGAAGGACTTCAATTCAGTCCACACCAATGCAGCGGAACTCTTTTACTTTCCCAAGGGCTCGGTTGCACTCATCAAGGCCAAGGTGCTGCACCTGGCTCCGCTGTGCGTGCACCAGGAGGGCTTCAAATCCATCATTGTCCTTCCAAAGGGTACGAATGAGCCATTGGGTGAAGAAGGCCGGTATAGGGAGAACACCGACGAGGACAGGTTGCTGTTCAAGCAGAACAAATGGATGCTCGCCCATCCGGCGCGCATCCAACTCACTTCCCAAGGAGTGAAAATCGGTCTTGAGGGAGAGAACCTGAGCATCAAGCCGCTTTGA
>DJGJ01000037.1:58946-119529 GCA_002432715.1 Sphaerochaeta sp. UBA5849
AAGAACACTGAAGGCCGCTCTCAGGCGGCCTTCAGGTGAACTTTACTTGGAAATGAGCATGGTCTTGGGATCGAGGCTGACTCCCATAGGCTTTTCTACCATTCCCCCATGGGACTTCACCGCAGTCATGACTACCTTGTCACGCTCCTCATTGTAGATCAGTCCGATAAGGACATCGATAAGGTCAACATATTTTTGCATGGTGTTGGGAACACCGTACTTGTCATAGACCACATCAGCACGAACCGGAGATACACTGAACCAGACTTCAAGATTCATGTTCTGGGCGAACTGCTTGATTTTCTTGACATCATCCTCGGTTGCAATGGTCAGCTTGTATCCATCGAAGAGAATGGCGTCAGCTTTGAAAGAACCATGCTTGATCAATGTTTCCAAGCTCGAAAGCACCTTTTCGATGGTGACATTTTCTTGGCTGAAGTTCATGACCACACGGTTGGAGAGAATATTATTGTACACCGATGCTGCATCATCAAGGCTGCGCCCTTCAGAGACTTCCCGGAAGACTTCCTTGTACCAATTGATGACGTGCTCGACGTTGCCGGAAAAGGAAACATGGATCACATGCTCACCTCTGAGCAGTTTATCTGTGGCCAGGTGTACCAGACATGCTGTTTTCCCCACCCCGTGACGAGAAACGAGGACCCCGAGGTTTCCACGACCGAGTCCGCCGCCCAGTGACTCATCAAAAACGCGAAGAGGACTCAAGTCGTTCAACTCTTGAATTTCCATAGTACTCACCTCCAAGTAGTAATTAGGTTCAGCCTTAGTATACTATGGAAATCGCCGGTTGGGTACAATTTTACACAATGGCCTGCATAAGGAACCCCCACAGAAAGAAACCTTCCCATGGGGGCGACAATGAAAGGCAGTGCAGAACTTACTTCTGCTCTTTTCTGCGCTTCTCCTGATAATCCTTCTTCAGCTGTTCGGAAACACCGGCGGGTACGCGGCCGTACTTGCCGATTTCCATGGTGAATTCACCCTTTCCCTGAGTCAGGGAGCGGAGCACCGTGGAGTACCCGAACATCTCGGAGAGGGGAACCTCGGCGAGAACAGTACACATGGCGTTGTCCTCGGTGGAGCTGACGATCAAACCGCGTCTCTGGTTGATCGAAGCAAATACACCGCCTTGGAACTCGTTCGGGGCAACAACCTCGACCTTCATGATCGGCTCAAGGATGACCGGCTTGGCCCTCTCAAACGCTTCGCGGAATGCACCCAAAGCAGCAGTCTGGAACGCCTGATCGGAAGAGTCGACGGGGTGCCAGGCACCATCGTTCACTACAGCCCTGACTCCAATGACCGGGAAGCCAACCTGGCTGCCCTTCTTGACGGCCAGCTGGAAGCCCTTGTCGCAGGAAGGAATATATTCGGTCGGGATGGCTCCACCCTTGACCTCGTCGACAAACTCGTAGTCCTTGTACTCCTCTCCCTCGACAGGATCCGGAAGCGGCTCAAGATAACCGGCCACTCGTGCATACTGACCCGAACCACCGGTTTGCTTCTTGTGGGTGTAGTTGAAGTCGGCACGGGCGGTGATTGCCTCGCGGTAGGCCACCTCGGGCTTACCGACTTCAACCTCTGCCTTGTACTCGCGCTTCATACGCTCGACATAGACTTCGAGGTGCAATTCACCCATGCCTTGGATGATGGTCTGGTTGGACTCGGGATCGACGTAGCTGCGGAATGTGGGATCTTCCTTGGTAAAGCGGTTGAGAGCCTTACCCATATTGTCGGCAGCCTTCTTGTCCACCGGCTTGATGGCCAGCGAAATAACCGGGTTGGGAACAAACATGGAGGAGAGGGAGTAGTTGAGCTTGGGATCGCAGAAGGTGTCTCCGCTGGCGCACTCGATTCCGAAGAGGGCTGCGATTTCGCCGCAACCGACTTCAGTCAAGTCTTCCATGGCGGCTGCATGCATGCGAATCAAGCGGCCTACACGGAACTTTTTCTTGGACCGGGTGTTGTAGAGCTCATCGCCCTTCTTCACCTTGCCCTGATACACACGAATATAGGTAAGCTGGCCGTACTGACCGTCCTCAAGCTTGAAGGCAAGAATGACGGGAGGCAGATCATCGTCAGCCTTGAGAATGACTTCTTCCTCGTTCTTGTCCAGGTCAAGAGCCTTGTTCACGACATCGGTCGGGTTGGGCAGATAGCTGACAACAGCATCAAGCAACGGATGGATGCCCTTGTTCTTGTATGCAGAGCCCATGAGCACCGGGCAGAGCTCAAGACGGATGGTAGCTTCACGGATAGCCTTCTGCAGCAGTTCAACGGTTACGTTATCCTCAAGCATGGCTTCCATAAGCTCATCGGAGCACATGGAAACACCGTCAAGCAGCTCTTCGCGCTTGGAGATGGCTTCTGCCATGAGATGGGCGGGAATCTCAGCTTCACGGACCTGGTCTGCATTCGGACCGGCATCGAAGTACAGTGCCTTCATGGTCACCAAGTCGACAACGCCTTCCAAATGATCCTCAAGCCCGATGGGAATCTGCATCAGAACCGCATTCAGGCCGAGCTTCTCGACCAGCTGCTTTTTGACACGGTACGGATTGGCCCCGGTTCGGTCGCATTTATTGATAAAGGCAATACGGGGAATATGGTAGCGCTTCATCTGCCGGTCAACGGTAATCGACTGGCTCTGTACGCCGCCGACGGAGCAAAGTACCAACACTGCACCGTCAAGTACGCGCAGTGAACGCTCTACCTCGATGGTAAAGTCAACGTGGCCCGGAGTGTCGATGATGTTGATCTCCGTTCCCTTCCAAGTGACGTTAGTTGCAGCTGAGGCAATCGTAATACCTCGTTCACGCTCGAGCTCCATGCTATCCATGGTGGCGCCAACGCCATCCTTACCACGAACTTCATGAATTTCGTGGATCTTATTGCAGTAGTAGAGGATGCGTTCGGAGAGAGTCGTTTTTCCCGAGTCAATGTGGGCACTGATTCCGATGTTCCTCAAGTTTTGCAAACTAGCCATTCTGTATAACCTCTATAAAATAGAATAAAACGAATCCACAGGTATCCCTGCAGTTCCAAACAACACCCGATGGGAAAGGTCTTTCTTCCTAGTACGCATCAGGTTAGCCTCTGAAGGGATTGAAAGGGACCAAGAAGCAAATCTGCTGTCCCGCCGTACCTCGTGGATGATAGTATATCTGTTTATTTTGTGCAATCCCTTTTCCCAATACAATCCTTTTCCGACTCGACACTTGTGTGATACAATGGCTTCGAGGTGTGCCATGGAAACGATTTTCACAAAAATTTTAAAAGGGGAAATCCCCAGCGTTAAACTTCATGAGGACGAACTTTGCTTCGCCATCCTCGATATCAAACCTGTCAACAAGGGGCACCTGCTGCTGATCACCAAGGAGCCCTATCCAGATCTTCAATCGTGCCCCGATGAGGTGCTCGCCCAACTGATGAAACTGGCAAAACAAGCTGATGCAACACTGAGGAGACAGATCGGCTGCGATGCCACCAACTTGATCATCAACAATGGAAAAGAGAGCGGGCAGGAAGTTCCGCACCTGCATCTGCATATCATCCCCCGCTGGAAGAACGACCATAAAACCATCCAGCTTTCGAAAGAGACCTATACCGATGGCGAAATGGCCGAGTATGGGAAACAATTGGAGTTTTAACTATGCGTGCCTGCCATCACTGTCATACAAGCATCGACGTCATGACCAGTATCGGCTATTCGACGCTCTGCCCAACCTGCTCGAAAAGTCTGCACAGCTGCGTAAACTGCCGCTTCTACCACCCGGGAATCTATCATGACTGCCTCGAAGGAGTGGAAGAGTACATCGAGGACAAGGTGGAAGCAAACTATTGCGACTCGTTCATGCTTGGAGAGGACTCCAAGGAGGAAGCGGAGCGCAAAGCACAAGCCAAGGCCCGGGCCGAGGCATTCTTCAACTTTTAAGGACACCACAGCACTATGAATAAACGTTGGTTACTGCCCATTCTTCTCGTCATGCTTCTTTTTACCGTCGGATGCCAGAGCTATACTGCAAGCCAGGGCAAGGATGTCATTCAACTGAGTGCATCCGAAGGCACACTGCCGGTCACCAAATATTCCACCATCGAAGCCGAGAGGCAGGCAATCCTCGATGCCGAAATGGCCAAGCAGCAGCTTGAGGAAGCACAACGCAAGGCCGAAGCAGAAGAACAGGAGAGGATGCTGGCCGCCCGGCAAGCGATGGAAGCAGAGCAGCAACTGCAGCAAAGCCGCCAACAAGCATGGGATGAGGCGCAAGCCAATATCGCCTCCCTTGTAGAGAAGAATACCCTGCTGGAACGTTCCAACGAAGACCTGCAGGCCCGCCTCGATGCAACACTGCAGGCTTTGTCTGCAATCGAGGGGGAACAAGGCTCCACCAGCGGGCAGCTGATCATCGCCTTGCAGCAGCTTGAGGAACTGACCCAAGCAAAAACCGACCTGCAGGCCCGCCTCGATGCTGCACTGGAGGCATTGGTTGCAACCAAAGAGGAAGCAACGTCCACCGGCGAGCAGCTGACTTTCGCCCTGCAGGAACTGGAGGACATGACCCAGGCATACGAAAATCTGACCTATCATGCAAACGAGCTGGAAGGATTGCTTACCGAACAGCAGGTCATCAATGGCGAGTTGGAAGATTTGCTTTCCCAGACCGAGGCCGACTTTCTTGCAAGGGAATCGGCATGGCAGAGCCAGCATGCAACCATGGTGCAGACCCTTGAGTCCACCATCCAGGCTCTCGGTGAGGAGATGGCCATCCTGAAAGTCCAGCTGGAAGAGAAAACCTCGACACTTGAGGAAAAAATCAAGCTTGAACAAGAACGGGACGCAGAAGCAAAGCGCCTCGCCCAGCTGAAGCAGCACGAACTTGCACAGAAGGAAGCCTTGGAGCGCCAATTGGAGGAAGAAGAAAGACTCCGACAAGCTGCCTTGGACCAGCTGTATCGGCAGATCCCACCGCTGGACGAACTCACCTTCCCAAGAATCTACACCACCGACAAGCCGACCGTTCTATTCACCGACCAAAGCCAGCTGCATGCAATGCTGCTGCCCCTCGACGATACGCCTTGGAGCGATAAGAGCATGGCTGGGCAGGTCAAGAACAGTATCAGCGACCTCTCTTATCCTGTCATATTTTTGACCGGTCACATGCAGAATGTCATTGATGTGGTACGACAGGTGGGCATGCATGCAGTACTGGTGGAAGGCGGGGCCATCATCACATCCCTGCCGATCATCAGCTCCAGCACCCATGGTGCCAGCGTTCAGTTCAGCGAGAAGAAGACGCTCCGCCTAGCTCTCGCCTACCTGCCGGAGTACAAGGTGCTCGCGACCTTCGCAGACGGTGGTGATTGGAAGGCTGTCCAAAAAAGCGTCACCCAAGCACGGCAGGAGAGCCTGAAAGCCATCATTGCCGAAGGCTCGGTCACCGAGCCGACCCTGCTTGCTGCAAGCCTCTTCGAACCATCACACCAGGATTGGAACACCTTCAGCCCGATAGCCTATCGGCAAGTCGATTATCTCTGGCCGCTGACCACCCTCCTCGAGGATGAACAGTTCTATGATGTCTATCGGGTGACGCACTTCTCCAGTGCAACCGATGCAGGCAACACGCTGGTCAAGAAGGACTTCAAGGAGCGCATCGACTATATGTTCAGCCGAAAGATGCTGCCGCTCGCTTCCTCCATGCTTACCATCGGAGGGGAATCGGTTGCAGATGCCGATGGCATCGCCCGCTACGGTCTCGTCTCCTCCTTCCTGGTGCCCTAGTCCTTGGAGCTTTCGTCAACCACGACAGCTTCAACCTCGATGGCTTGCGTGTTGAACTGTCGGTTGATCTTGCGGATCCGATAGGCCCAAAACACCATGCCCAGGCCTGAGGCGATCAACACAACCCCTACCAGCTTGAGCAACATGCTGCCTATCTGCTCGGGGAAGACAAACAACAGGATTGCAACAACCAAGGAAAACACACCTTCAGAGAGCATCCCGGTAACGACGATGCCACTCTTTCGCAGCAAGAGCGCATCCAAGAATAAGATGACCGCCGAAAAAACCAATTCGATGGCGATTACAAACAAGAACACCTTCCAGCTCACATCGGCTGCCGTCAGCGGTACGATGACTGCTGTGATGCCCAGGCCAAGACTGATCAGTGCCTTGACGAGGGTTGCAATCTTGGAACGCTTTCCCAGCTTGTACCCACTCAGGGAGAACAGGGTGAACAGTCCTGAGCCGGCAAGGAACAAGCCAAGAATCGAAATGAAAATCTTGACGAACGACTCCTGCTGGAACATCAGGTAGATGCCAAGAATCATGAGCAACGACCCAAAGAGAATTGAAAGGGTCAAGTGGCGTTTGAGAAAACTATCCTGCATTGTCAACTCCTTGAACCGGTCTTGCATCACCGGACTGTTTTTCTTTATCGTACAGACAAGAAGAACCCAAGTAAAGGATGACAGAGCATGTACCGCTATCTTTTTTTCGATGCAGACGGAACACTGTTCGATTTTGAACAGGCTGAGCACCACGCATTCCATTCGATGGCCCGGGACTTGGGACTTTCAGTCCAGAACGATCATTTTTTGCAATACAAAGCTTGCAATGCTTCCTGCTGGAAAGAGTTCGAGCAAGGTGCGTTGACCCTTGAGGAGCTGAAGACAAAGAGGTTTGAGCGCTTCTCTGAAGCATCCCTCTTCTTGTTGGATGCAAACAGAGCATCCCAAAGCTATCAGAACCATCTG
The DNA here is from genome assembly GCA_002432715.1 of Sphaerochaeta sp. UBA5849. Classification (GTDB taxonomy): domain Bacteria; phylum Spirochaetota; class Spirochaetia; order Sphaerochaetales; family Sphaerochaetaceae; genus Sphaerochaeta. Next base: position 65,721 of record DJGJ01000037.1, read on the forward strand.
GCGGGGCAAGGGATACTGTTTGGACACAGCCTGCTCATACTCTCGACGCTTGCAAAGCGGGGTTACACGCTTTTTCTCGCCACCAACGGCATCGCTGAGGTGCAGCGGGGACGATTGAAGGAAAGTGGTGTCTCTCACTTCTTCAAGGACATTTTCATCAGCGAGGAGCTGGGATGGCAGAAACCCGACACCCGATACTTCTCTGCCATGCTTGAGCGCTCGAATTTGTTGGGCGAGAAGAGTCACTGCCTGATGATCGGCGACAACCCTGAGAGCGACATCCGCGGTGCAATGGACAGCGGCATCGACTCAGTCTGGTACAATCCTCACAATCAGGCACTCCCCCCCGACCTTGAGGCGACTTACACGGTGACTCGGCTGGAAACGATACTGGATCTGCTTGCAGCACCTATTTGATGGCTTTCAGCTCGACTTCCACAATCAAGAGCGTATTCGGTTCAATGGTTTGCGTTCCTTCCTTGCCGTACGCCAGGTCAGGGTGAATCCAGAACCGGTATTTGGAACCGACGCTCATGAGTTTCACCCCTTCGATGAATCCGGGAACCATGATGGCTTTCAGCTGGAATGTTGAGCTCTGGCCCCGCTCATAGCTGCTGTCGACGACTCGGCCGTTGGGAAGCAGGATCTGGTAGTCAACCTCGACAATGCTCTCCTCGGTAGGCGTCTGCCCTTCGCCGACTGACAATACTTCGTACTGCAGTCCCGACTCCGTACTTTTGACCTGCTCACGAGTGCCATTGGTTGCAAGGAATTCCTGGGCTGTCTTCAGGTTTTGCTCAGCGAGGGCCTCAAGCTCCTGCTGGGCAATCTGAAGCATGTTTGTTTGGACCTCATAGAGGATCTTGCCCATCTCCTCCTGGGTGAAAAAACCTTTCTGCCTCTGGGCGTCCAATGCGCCCTTGGCAAAATAGGAAGCATTCAGGTTGCCGAAGCCCTGTTGTTGCAGTGTTGTGTACAGCATATATCCGTAGGTGTAGCTGAATCGGTCATCCAATTCAACCGGTTTGACCAGGTCGTTGATGACATCAGTCTCTTTGATTATCTGTTTCTCGGTAACAACAGGGATGCTCGGCATCGCCACCTGGGGGACAGCCTCTTTTGTGCAGCCGATGAGCAGAAACAGGAGAAGATAGGGTGCGAAGCGCACAGTCATATAATTCTTCACGGCATATCCTTCCGGCTTACATGATTTTCCTCCCCGCTTTCCGCATGGAAAGAGAAGGCTCTTCAGTCACCCCAAGATGAAGAGGCTTGCAAGGGAGTCTTGCATACAGGAAACTGTACTCCACCTCCACCAAAACGTCCAGCAAAAAGAAGAGAAACAGGACTAATACGTGAAAACACTTCCCTGTCGGCTATCAATGGCGACAATTGCCGGAAATTTCTCTACCTCAAGAAGGAGGAGAGCTTCCGGTCCGAGGTGTTCAAATGCAAGGATGCGTGAAGACTTCACCGTGGAGGCATAGAGTGCCCCGCATCCACCAAAAGCCTGAAGATAGACCGCCTTGTTTCGCCTGATCGCATCAACAACATCCTGGCTTCGCGGCCCTTTTCCGATCATGACCTTCAACCCGTGGTCCAGCAACAGGGGTGAAAAGGGATCCATTCTTGCACTGGTCGTCGGACCGCAGGCGCCGATCACCTTCCCCGCCGGTGCCGGAGATGGGCCCATGTAATAGATCGCCTGTCCCATCAGATCAATGGGAAGGCTCTCGCTGCGAAGCAGTCGTTCATACAACAGGCTGTGCACCTGGTCGCGACCGACATATAGCTTTCCGGTCAAGAGGACTTGGTCGTATGCCTGCAGGCCGGCAATATCTTCAGGTGTGAGAGGAAGGTTGAGCTCACGCATCTTCTCCCTCCTTCCAGGTGATGGTCGCCTTTCGGTCGGCCCAACAATTGATCGATACAGCAAGGGGAAGCCCCGCAATGTGGGTGCTCTCCTGCTCGACAGCCACGTGCAAGGCGGTAATGGTGCCCCCCAATCCGCCGCTGCCGATTCCCAACGTCTGGATGGAGGCAAGAATCTCCTGCTCCAAGGCAGCATATCGCGCATCACTGTTCGCCTGGCGTACATCGCGAAGCAAGGCGCGCTTGCTCAAATACGCCGCTCTGTCCATGGTGCCGCCCAAGCCCACTCCTACAAAAATCGGAGGACAAGGCTTGCCCCCGGCCTTTTGGACGATCTGCCTGACCGCTTCCACTACGGCTTCTTTTCCCCCGGTGGGATTGAGCATCCTCACCGAGCTGCAGTTCTCACTGCCGAAACCCTTGAGCAGGATGCGGAGGGTGAGGCCACTGCCTTCGACAATATTCCACCAGATGACCGGAGGCAGGTTGTTTTGGGTATTGGTTCGGTCGAAGACCGGCTCCGCAACGATGGAACGACGAAAATATGCTTGCTGGACGGCTGTCTCACAGCCCTCCATGATGGAGGCTTCAATGCTTCCAAACGAAAGAGGACAGGTGCGCCCCACATCGGCAAAGACCAAGAACAATCCGGTATCCTGACACATAGGCAGGCCGGTCTCTTTTGCAAGCTCAAGGTTCTTCAGTATTGCATCGAGTACGGCCTTTGCCGGCTCACGCTCCTCTTGCCCATAAGCTCTTTTGATCAAGTCAAGCACATCCTCATCAAGCTCGACTACTGCATGCATCAGCGCGTCTCGTATTCGTTCAGCGAGTTTCATCAACCCCATCCTTCCAATTCGGGTCATACAGCCAAGGCCGCGTGGTAAAATACGAACCGACCAACTTGAGCAGCAACAGGACCACCGCCACCCCGACGACCAGCCCCATGAAGTCGGCTGCAAGGTCGAGCCATTCCCGGGTCCTTCCAAACCTTGGCTGGAGGAACTCCACGAAACCACCAAGCAGCAACCCGGTCACCAAGGTGTAGATGATCGATCTGCCGGACCAGCTGGTGATGTGCAGGGTTGAATGGACCTTGGATCGTGCTCTTCGTTGTTTTCCGGAACCGGGGATTTGCAGCGTCGCCAAGAAGAAGGAGAACCCGAAGGCTGCATAGGCTGCCATATGGTCGCCCTTGTCGGCAAATGGTATCCATGAAATTTGGGGATAGGCCTCCTTGGGCATGAACGAATACGCCAAAATGAGACCGACTACCACTATCGTAAGCACAATTCCTGTTATCCGGACTATCTTTTGCAATGGAATCCTTCCACTCATACCAAATCCCCTTGTACCCAGCCATGCGTTTCCATGCTTTGTGTTACCTGTGCAAGAAATTGGTGCTTGTCAGGAAACGAACGAGGAGATACACGCCTATGACTGGGAGTTTCGCACATCATCCGTTCGATGACAACCGAGTCTTGAAGATGTCGGAGAAAGAAGATGCAATCACTGACATGCCGTTTCAGCGAAGCTGTACATACCTCTCCCTGCCGATGCCAATCATCCAAGCGAGTTCCCGCACAGACATGCAGGTTATGGATTTTCACGGCATCACTGTGTACCGCGTTGATCAGTCGTGCCGTTGCAAGATAGTCATCACACCCTTCATACGGCAGTCCCAGCATCACATGAGTACAAACACCGATATGGCGCAAATGTAACGCTTTTACCGCACGAATATAACATTCTATGTCATGATTTCGACCCATGAGGTCCAAACTGCGCTGATTTGCACTCTCCAGGCCGATCTCAACCCAGACTTTCTCGACCATGCCGGTATACGATGCCAGCAGATCTACAACCTGCTGCGGCAGGCAATCGGGACGGGTTGAGACGATGAACTCAACAAAGGGACCGCAGGCCAACGCGGCATCAAACAACGCCCTGAGGTTCTCAATGGTGTCAAATGTATTGGTGTAGGACTGGAAGTAGAGGCTGTACCGCTCGGCTTTATAGCGGCGCTTCACAAAAGCCTTGCCCCGTTCGATTTGAAAACGGATGCGGTCGATCCGCTCAGCAAGGGAACCGGCATTCGAACAAAAATCTTCCACAATCCCGTCCCGGCATAAGCCCAACCGACTCAGCTCATGCTCTTGCGTACGGTGATAGACAGCTGAAGCTCCCCTGCCGTCGCAGAAGGCGCACCCACCCGTTCCATCCTCCCGACGATTTGGACAAGAAAAAAGGGCGTCGACACCGACTCGATACACCCGGCCTCCATAGACACCCTCCAAATGCCGGGCGTACATGCGGTACGGGGCCTGCATCAGTAGACTCCGACGGCGAGGGTGACAAAACCAGCGAGGTTTGCCCCGAAACTGATCAGGATCTCACCAAGGGGTGCAACCAGTCCCAGGACCACCCCCAAGCCCATATCCCACATGATATCGGAGAAATAGTCATTGCTTGCGGGGGCTTGGGCAGTATAAGGGTCATACACGTCCAGCACACCTGTTCGCAGGATGACCTTGCTGTAGGTGGGATACCCCAGCACTTCATTGAGCCGATGCTGCCAGGTTACTCCTGCATACAGGGCATCACGCCTGAGCGACAAGGGACTGTAGCCGGGTATTCCTTCGACGATACCCAAATCGGCATAGCTGTCCAACAAGGGATACGGCCTGCGGATCAAGGAGAGATGCAGGTCATACCCAAGACTGTCCAGATACGTGAGGGCAAATCTCTGATTCCATGCAAGACGCATGCTACCCAGCAGTTGGTCAAGGTATCCTATCGATGCAAGCACGTCCAACCTGTATCCGCCGGGGGTGAAACGGCTTCGCAGGCTGTTGTACAACAAGCTGACTTTCAGTTCGGGGAAAGCAAGAAAGGTATCGGCAAACCGATTGTCGTGCAGCGAGACAAGGTGGTAGGAGCCCATCAGGGAAGCCAAGCCGATTTCGTTGAACCGAAGATCCAGGGCCAGGTCGGCATGGAAAGCTCGGTCAAGGGGAGCCGTCCGGGCTGCATTCACCACCGTGCTCAGCGTGCTGAAACTGCCGCTGCCGTAGAACAGGCCGAGTTTCACATCCACCTGCCCCCAACTGGTGAATGCAAACGGGTAGCTCAGGGCAATCTGCATGCTGGTCTTCTGCCCCAAGGTCGCATTGACCAACAAGGAAAGCTCGGTGTTCCAAAAGTCATTGACGTATGCATCCAGAAACACATCCGCCCGGTACCAAGCCAAGGATGAAGGCAGTGCGTTGGAAAACCCTGCATCGCTTTGCAAGCCGAGGCTGATATTCCGATCAAGCTTCCCAAAACCGCGACCCGATATCAACAAGGTGCCGTCAGGCGCCATCTCATAGGAGAGGCTTGCCAGAGCGTTGGCCTTGCGGATTTCCCGCAACTTCAAGTTGAGTTCCTCGGCTGTCTGCTTGTCGAGTTTCCGTCCCAGGAACGAGGAAAACTGTTTAGCCTGGGGCATCTGATGTCCTTCGCTGAGAGAGAGGTCCTGGATGGCAATCTGCAAAATAGTCGGTGTTGGTTGCAGGCTGTACGCCCCATTGCGGTTGCTGTCCAGAACAGCAAGGCCGCGTGTCGACCCTATCTTCTCGGCCAAGGCTGCAAGCTCATCACGCCTTGCCTCCACAGCCTGTCTGCCGCGCTCGATTATCAGTTCCGGTTTGGTGAAATCCAGCGAATTGATATCCCTCAGGTCGGGGAGAAACAGCAGGTCGGCAAGCGGGTGTTGCATGGTAGCCTTCTCCTGTGTGAGCAGGAAGACTGTCTGCACCGCCATCGCCGAAAGGTTTTCCAGTTCTTCATAGGATTGAAATTGCAGGGCATTCACATCGCTGGCGATGACGATATCGGCTCCCAACGACCGGGCGAGAGCGATGGGCAGGTTGTCCACCACGCCTCCATCCACCACCAACCGATTCTCCTCATAGGGGTATGGGGAAAATACCAAGGGGATGGATATGCTGCTTCTGATGGCGCTGACCAGGGACCCCGATTCGTGTACGATACGCTCTCCGGTTAGTGCATCCGCAGAAACACAGCGAAACGGAATGGGCAAATCGTCGAAATCGATCGTATTTGGGTATTTGGCAAAAAGACACCCCAACAGCTCAAGAATTTTCTGGTCTCCGATGAGTGAAGGACCATCACCTAAGGCTTTCTCGCCGAAACCAAGGGAGAATACATGGTCGTGCATGTAGGAGAACGCTGTATTTTGATTGCGTACGGTATCGAGAGCCGGCTCCGAGAACAAGCCGACCAAGTCGGTCTCTTCCAGGAGCCTGCGAATTTCCTTGGGAGTGTAGCCGCTGCTGTACAAACCACCGACCAGCGAGCCCATGCTGGTTCCCAGAACCATATCGATGGGAATTCCTTCTGCTTCAAGGGCTTCCAGCACAGCAATATGGGCAAGCCCGCGGGCGCCGCCGCCGCTGAGTACGAGGACGACTGTCGGCTTGGAGGCGGCAAGCGGTACACACAAGAGAGAAAAAAGCATGAAAAACAGCGCTCGTTTCATAGCTTCACCCGAGCCTTGCACCAAGAAAACCTTGGTTGCCGTTTAAAAAGGAGGCCCAGTCAATCTCCTTGCGTTTTTCCAGCTGCAGCGAAGTGACCCAGAGCAACCCATCACCGGTTGCAATTGCAATGCCTTTGCCTTTTTGCTTTCCAACCACCGTCCCCACCGGTATATCTGCGTCCGCCTTCTGCTCTCCCGCATCCTGCACACTACCATGCACCCCGGTAATCATAAGGTTCTGTCCGTTGTACAGCGTACGGGCCTTCGGCCACGGGTAGAGGGCACGAATTTGTGCGTGAAGTTCCTTTGCACTGCGATGAAAATCAAGATGGGCCATCTCAGCGGTGAGCAACGTGGTGTAGGTAGCCTCCCCTTCCTGCTTGGTAAACGTTGCAGTTCCTGCCTGCACCAAGCCAAGGGCTCGTACCGCCAGATCAGCAGCCTTGAGGCTGACGAAGGAAGAGAGGCTTTCCGCCGTCTCGTCACCCTGCAGCACAAAACGTTCACAGGCCAGAATGTCTCCCGAATCCATCTCTCGGGCAATGCGTTGGATGCTGATCCCGCTCTCCGTCATCTGGTTGAGGATCGCCCCTTGTATGGGGCTTGGACCACGCAGGGAGGGAAGCAGCGAGGGATGGATATTCAGCTTCTCATTGGAAAAAAGCGAGAGAAACTTCGGTCCGAACATTCTCCCGTAAGCAAAGCAAACAAGCGTATCGCAACCGGTCGCTGCAACCTCGGTGCGTGCCTGCAAAAGAAGGCTGTCATGCTGCAGTACTGCAAGGCCGAGCCTGAGTGCTTCACTCTTGACTGCAGACGGAACAAGGGCCCTGCCCCTTGCACCGGGTTTGTCGGTATTGGTTAAAACCGCACCGACCTCAAAGTGCTCCGACAAGGCCTTCAGGGTGGGGACTGCAATCTCTGGAGTTCCCGCGAAGAGGATTCTCACCGCTCGCGTCTCCTACTTGTTGACTTCGACCTCTTTTCATAGGCCTTCACCATTTTCTCCCGCTCCTCATCATCGAGGCGGTCGATGAACAACACCCCGTTGAGGTGATCGTTCTCGTGTTGGATCGCCCGTGCGAGCAAGCCTTCGGCCTTGACGGTGAATACCTTGCCCTCGGTGTCCTGTGCCTGGACGGCGACCCTGGCAGGGCGCTGTACATCATGCCAGACGCCGGGTATGGAGAGGCAGCCCTCTTCGGCGGTATCGGTCTCTATCGAAGTCTCGATTATCTGAGGATTGATGTATGCACGCTTCTCTTGGCCTTGGATGTGAATGACGAACAAGCGGCTGTTCACCCCGACCTGGGGAGCTGCAAGGCCGACTCCATCGGCTTCAGCCATGGTTTCAAACATCGCATCCACCAAGATTTTCAGCGCATCATCAAATTTGGTTACCGGTTGGCACTTCTCGGTAAGTACCTCATCTCCAAGTGTATAAATATCTAACATAGTATCTCAACTATACCAACACAAAACGCTATGGTCAACGCAAGAGAGGACAGCACACCATACGATAATCACCGGCACCGATGCATTTGACGCCATCGAATCTTGCCGATGCAGGATTCATGAACATGACATTCAAGGGCGGTGTGGTAGGAGCTGAAACCACATTCATCCTGAAGATCACGTTTCCCAAGCAAGGGCCTCCCGGCTAGCTCGATGGAAGTACCGTGACCAATGATGCATCAGAGCTGGAATTTTCCGAGCCGAGCAGCCCGTAACCGCTACAAGAGCTGCAACGGATCAAGGTCCACTTCCAGATACACCGCCGAGGGAGGGGTATAGGAAGCAAGCACGGTAGAGACCAGGTGGTGCGCCGAAGAGCCATCCTTGCCTGAGACAAGGATGTGGAAACGGTAGTTGGAGGCAATCATCTCCAGCGGGCATTCGCCGGCGGCAAGTACTTCAGCCTTGATATGGGCCGATGCGGCTTGAAGGAGGGCCTCCAGCTTGGCAGTTTCCGCCTCCACCTTCTTTTGGTTGCGCCCCCTGAGCACCAGGTTGATGAGCCTGCTGTACGGGGGGAACCCTGTTTCCTTGCGAACCACCAGCTCCTCGTTGTAGAACCCCTCTACATCGCCGCCCAAGGCGTATTGGATGGCAGGATTGTCAGGATGGAAGGTTTGGATGATCACCTTCCCTTGGTCGTTGTACCGTCCAGCCCTGCCCGAGACTTGGACAAGCAGGCTGAACGTCCGTTCCTGGCTGCGAAAGTCCGGGATATTCATCCCGCTGTCGGCAAGCACGATGCCGACCAGCTCCACTTTGGGGAAATTCAGCCCCTTTGCCACCATCTGCGTCCCCAAGAGGATGTCGATCGCCCCCTGACGGAATTCGGAAAGCGTCTTCTGCACATGCCCTTTCTCCTTGGCGCTGTCGGTGTCCAGGCGCTCGACTCGGGCTTTGGGAAAGAGGGTGCGGATTTCCTGCTCAATCATCTCGGTGCCGAAGCCGCTGTACGTCACATCAACACTGCGGCACTCGGGACAGACCCGCATCGGTGCGGTGCGATACCCGCAGTAGTGGCAAACCATCTGTTCGCTCTTCTTGTGGTAGGTTAGAGCCACCGAACAATGGGGACAATGCAGCTCATAGCCGCAGCTGTTGCAGTGGAAGAAGTATGAAAAGCCCCGACGATTGAGAAAGAGGATGACCTGCTTCCCTTTACCCAGTGTCTGCTTGATGCCCTGCTTCAACGCAGAGCTGACCAGGGATTTCTCAAACGCAAGGTTTACCACCTCCACACGGGGCATGCTTCCGCCTGCCACACGCTTGGTGAGGCGAAGAGCTCCCACCTGATTGCCGTCCAGCATGAGGCTGTACGCCTCAAGGGAAGGGGTCGCACTGCCCATGACCAAGGTCGCGCCTTCCTGCTGACAACGGCGCTGGGCAACCTGTCTGGCATGATAACGGGGGGTATTGCCGCTCTTATAGCTGTTCTCATGCTCCTCGTCGAGGATGATCAGACCAAGATTTTCAAACGGAGCAAACACGGCACTTCTGGCACCTATTGCAAGGTCCACTTCCCCTCTGATGATGCGCTTCCACTCCTTCAGCCGTTGGCTGGGAGTGAGAGCTGAATGAAGAATCGCCACCTTATTGGCAAACCGTGTGGAGACCTGCTGGACTAGTTGATGGGTCAGCGTGATTTCGGGCACCAGGTAGATGACCGATTTCCCTTCTGCTATCACCGCCTCGGCACAGCGCAAGAACACCTCGCTCTTGCCGCTTCCGGTCACTCCGTAGAGGTAGTACATCGGTTTCTCGCGCCTCAGGATCTCCTTGATCGCGGCATCCTGCTCGTCGCTGAGGTGGTGGATGCGCTCAAAGCTCAGGTCTTCCTCGATCTCGAGAGCGGGGATGCCGAGCTCCCTTCTTCCTCCGGGGACCATCATGCTCAACGCTTCCCCGAGCGAGCACAGATAGTACCGGCTCATCCAATCGGCAAGGTCGATGAGCTGCCTGCCATAGAGCGGCGATGCGTCGATGACGCGCTTGATCGGCTTCACATCGTATGCAGCGGTGAAAGCGTCCAACAGCTCGATGACAAAGCCGGTCATCTCCCGCTTGCCGAATGGGACGACCACCCGATGCCCTACAGCCACCTTGTCGGCGATCTCGGGATCGATGGTATAGGTAAAGGCTTGCTTGAGCGGCAAGTCCAAGGCCACCATGGCAAACAAGGCCATCACGACCTCCCGGACAGCTGGATATCCAAATACGCGGCAACCTTCTTCAAATCATCCCAAACCGGCCGTTTCAGCTCCAAATTGCGCAATACTGCAGCCGGGTGGTAGGTAACCACCACCGGAATTCCTTCATACCGCAAAAATCGACCCCGCAGCTTGCCCACCCCGTCGGCAACGCCAAGCAGTGAACGTGCTGCTACGCTGCCGACCAAAAGAAGGATTTGCGGCTTGACCAGCTGGATCTGCCGCTTGAGGTACGGAATGCAGGCCTGCACCTCGTCGACCTCGGGATCACGATTCTGCGGCGGCCTGCACTTGACGATGTTTGCTATGTACACCGAGCTGCTGCGGTTGAGATGGATGGCGTTCAGCCAGCTGTCCAGATACTGGCCTGCCTTTCCAACGAATGGCTTGCCGCTGGCATCTTCCTCAAACCCAGGGCCCTCGCCGATGACCATCAGGCGGGCCGGGATGGTCCCCTCCCCGAACACCACATGGTTTCTTCCCTCACAAAGACGGCACTTGGTACACGCCAGAGCAAGGGATTCCAGCTGTCGGATATTGGTGCCCTGGATGGAATCCTTATCGATCGGAAGGGGCAGCAAGGCATCGAGCAGGGCGGAGAAATCACGTGGGCCACTGCCCTGCACCGGGACAGACCCGATGACCGCCTCAGCCTCATCGCACAGGTCCACAAAGCTTTGCAACGCCGTGGCAAGGGCGTCGCGTTTGTGCTGGATGTCACTCATTGCCGTCCTCCTCAAACCATGCATACTCAGCCGGATCGTAGCTGATCCGGTAGAGATAGAGACCACAGGCACCGGCTGTACAGCCGGCACGACTTCGGTCCAGTGAAGCGAGTATGTCGGCAAACTCCTCTCCAGTCAGGCCTTTCCGGGCAAACTCCATCATCGACCCCACCAGAGAGCGCACCATCCTGTACAAGAACGCATTGCCGCAGATGGTGTATGTCAAAAGCTGTTTGCCGTAACGGTCCGTCTCCACCTTCCAATACGACTCATAAATGTCCCGCCAGCGGGATGGACAGAGATCCCCGCTTGCAGTAAAGGTGGTGAAGTCATGCGTTCCCAGCAGGACTTGGGCATAGGAGCTCAGCAAGTCAAGCGGAGGAAACTGCTTCACCTTTGCCACCAACTGGTCGTCAAAGGCGGTCATGTCACATTCACGCTTGTAGTAGTAGCGGTACATCCGCGCCATGGTTGTATAGCGGGCATGAAAGGTTCCATCGACTTCGCTGGAGTCGAGAATCCTGATGTCGGCGGGAAGCAGCCGGTTGAGCGCAAGGGCGAACTTCTGTGCCTTCACCCGGGTGTTGGCAATGTCCATATGACAGACTTGCGCCAAGGCATGCACCCCGCTGTCCGTTCTACCGCTGCCGACCACCTGAACATCCTCATCGATCATCTGCTTGACCGCTTGCTCGATGATTTCGGCGACAGCTTTTGCATTGGCTTGCTTTTGCCAACCACTGTAGTGGCTGCCGTGGTAGGAGACAGTCATCCGAATTCTTCTAAGCCCCGGCCCCAGAGGCTCCAGATCAGGCCGTTTCCAATCAGAGCGAGCCATCACAACCTCCTTGAAGCAAGACCACAGCCACTGAAACCGGCTGGTCATGACTGATGGATAGCATGGCCGTCCGGGAGCCTACCAATATCCGGGCTCTTCCTGCAAAGCAAAGTTTGGGACTGCCGTCAGATTGCTTCTCCACCCAGATTTCCTGCAAGCTTATCCCTTTCAATCCGGTGCCCAAAGCTTTGCCCAGGGCTTCCTTGGCGGCAAATCGACCAGCAAGGAACTCGCTTTGCACCTCCAAGGCAAGAGCGGATGCATCTTCCAGCTCCCGCGGATGGAACAACCGTTGCTTTACTGCTTCAGAGAGTCTGCCGATCCGGTCAATATTCACCACGTCGATGCCGATGCCCTCAATCATCAGGTCCGCTCCCCGCTGTGAAGAGAATCCTGAATTGGGTGGGATTGGCCGACAAGGCGATATCGGCACTGTCAAAGACCTGCTCATCGTAGACAAGAATCACCGGAGCTGTGGCAATACCCTCCTGCTTGACGGCAGAGAAGTCCACACTTGCCTGGATGGAATTCGGATTGATGAGGTAGATGACATCCTCATTCCCCCTGATGCTGACCTCGACCGAAGCAGGCACAAGGCTCTCGGCCTCGTATCGGTCAGGCAGCAAGACTTCCAGGGGAATGGTTACCACCCGTGCTCCCAAGGTGGTGTATTGGATGAAGGCATAGACCAGCAAGGCAAAGACCAAGGACAAGACCTTGGCCGGCCAGTTGTAGATGAATGCTTGCAGGTGTTTATTCAGTTTCATCACTGTTTGCCTCCTGCAATAGTTCTTCGGGCGTGATGTCGTTGTAACTGAACAAGGCAAGCAGCATTCGCTTGATCGTCCCTGTTTCCAAGTCATAGTAGAGGTTGGCGTTGTACGTCATGCTTATCGCCCCGGTCTCCTCGCTGACGATGAGCACAACGGCATCAGACTCCTCGGCCAATCCCAACGCCGCCCGATGGCGGGTTCCGAAACTCTTCTTGATATCGGTCTGCTCGCTGAGGGGGAGGTAGCATCCGGCGGCGACGATGCGCCCGCCTTGGATAACCATCGCCCCATCGTGCAGCGGAGTATCATGGTCGAACACCGTAAGGATCAGGCTGGTGGAAAGGTCGGCGTTGAGCCGGGTCCCACTATCGATGATGTTCTTGATCCCAAGGCGGCGGGGGAATACGATCAAGGCGCCCCTGCGCTTGTTCACCAGCACGGTGCAGGCGTTGAGGATGGAGTCGATCTGATCCGAACTCGTAGTCTGCGTCCCGATCCTGAAGAGCCTGGAACGGCCGCTCCAAAGCTGGGTGAACGACCTCCTCAGTTCCGGCTGATAGACGATGCAGATGAAAATGGTTGCGGGAACCGAGATATAGCGGAAGAACCAGAGCAGTACATCCAATTTTAGGATGTAGCTGATGGCGAAGGCGGAGAACAGGACAACCACCACCTTGACCATCTGTTGTGCCTTGGTCTGGGCTATGGTCTCATAGAACCGATAGAACAACCATGCAAGAACCCCCACCTGTAAGGCGGGGCGTATGAATGACAACACTCCTTGCATTGCATCAAGAACCATCAGGAACTCCTACTGTTCATCCTCTTGGGTACCCACCCAATCCAGGGTGCGGTTCACTGCTTTTTTCCAGAACCGAATTTTCTCACATCGCACCTCATCGCTCATCTTGGGTTCCCAGCGTCGATCTTCCTTCCAATAGGAAGCCAGTTCGTCGAGATCCTTCCATACCCCCACCGACAGGCCGGCCGCATAGGCGGCGCCCAAAGCGGTGGTTTCCACAACCAACGGACGGATGACGGGGATGCCCAACAAGTCGGCTTGGAACTCCATGAGCGGTTTGCTGTTGGTAAGTCCTCCATCGACCTTCAATGTGGTCATCTCGATGCCGCTGTCCTTCTCCATTCCCTTGAAAATATCATGGGCTTGGAAGGCTGTTGCCTCAAGGATGGCCCTGGCGAGGTGGGCACGGGTGACATACCCGGTAAGGCCGGCGATGACCCCGCGGGCATCCGATCTCCAGTACGGGGCGAAAAGCCCGCTGAAAGCAGGAACAATGTACACTCCGCCGCAGTCTGGCACAGAGGAGGCCAGTTTGTCCAGTTCCTGTGGAGTCTCCACAATCTTGAGGTTGTCGCGGGCCCACTGGACCAGAGAACCGGCTACCGCAATGGAGCCCTCCAAGGCGTACATGGGAGGCTCGTTTCCCAGCTGGTAGGCGACGGTGGTCAAGAGTCCCTGTGCACTGGTGACCAACTTGCGCCCGGTGTTCACCAAAAGGAAACAGCCGGTGCCATACGTACTTTTTCCCAGTCCTTCGGTGAAGCATGCCTGACCGAACAAGGCTGCTTGCTGGTCGCCGAGAATGCCGCAGACAGGCACTTCACTGCGCAAGGGCCCGCTGGGGGTCGTCATGGCGTACACCATACCCGAGGATGGCACGATGGTCGGGAGTGCTTTCTTGGGAATGTTGAAAAGCTCGAGCAGATCATCATCCCACCGGCAGCTTTCAATGTTCATCAAAAGATAGCGTGAGGCGTTGGAGACATCGGTGACCAGAGCCTTCCCTCCGGTCAGATTCCACGTAAGCCAGGTGTCGATGGTACCAAAGACCACATTCCCCTTCTCAGCCTCATCACGAAGGCCCTCAACATGGTCCAAAAGCCAGGCGATCTTGGACGCGGCAAAATACGGGCTGAAAAGCAATCCGCTTTTTTTCTGGAGGAAGGAGGCATCGACCTGCCCTTTCAGCCGTTCAATGAGATCGGCTCCCCGCAAATCCTGCCAGACGATTGCATTGTGCCATACTTTTCCGGTTTTCGGATTCCATGCAAGAATCGTCTCCCTCTGGTTGGTGATGCCGATGCCGGCGATGTCACTACCTTTGAGGTTGGCAGCCTTCAGAGCCTTGCTGATGCACTCCGAGCTGTTGTCCCAGATTTCCCAAGGGTCGTGTTCAACCCAACCGGGCTGGGGGTAAATCTGCTGGTGTTCCAGCTGATGAGATGAAACGAGACTTCCTTCCTGATCAAACACAATAAAACGGGTACTGGTCGTTCCCTGGTCCAAAGCTCCAACGTATTTCACACAAATCCTCCTCTTTAGGCCAGTATAGCTTCTCACCTTTCTTTTTGAAAGGCAAAAAGAGCAAAAGGAGCCGGAGTTTTACCTACCGTTGAGGCCTCCGTCCATGGTATACTCTCACCTATGAAACTCAAAGATATTTTAGCATGTGTGGATGGGAAACTTGTCTGCGGAGAGTCCCATCTGGAAGATGAAGTGACGAGAGGCTTCGCCAGCGACCTCATGAGCGATGTCCTGACCATTTTGGAGGATGACATCATCCTCATCACCGGCTTGTCCAACAACCAAGCCATCAGAACTGCGGAGATGAGCGACATCAGCAACATCCTCCTGGTCCGCAACAAGAAACCGAGCCAGAGCATGATCGATATGGCAAATGAGCTGAACATCTCCCTCTCCTACACTGCCTATTCCCTCTTCAAGGCCAGCGCACTGCTCTATCAACAAGGGTTGAAGCCGGTATATTAGGATGCATCAAGAGTACCTCGTACCAGCTCAGGACTTCTCGGTGGCAGGGGTTGCCGCAAGCAATCTCAAACGGCTGCTCAAGCAGCTGAACATCCCCCCCCTGACGATCAAGCGCATCATAGTCGCGGTCTTCGAGGCTGAAGTCAACGTCATTGCACACTCCTACGGAGGCAGGATTCTCTGCGACTTCGAGGAAGATACAATCCAAGTCCAGGTCATCGATACAGGCCCCGGCATCCCTGACCTGGACCTGGCAATAACCGAGGGGTGGTCCACTGCAACCGAAGAAGTACGCGAACTGGGATACGGGGCTGGCATGGGACTGCCGAACATCCAAAAAAGCTGTGACAAGCTCTCCATCTATACGAAAGCCGGCGACCATACCCATCTGACCATGCTCTTCAATCTCAAGGAGGATGTATGAGCACCCAGCTTTTCCATCACGCCCTCTACATCGTCGAACATGCCTGCAAGGGGTGCACCCATTGCATGAAGCGCTGCCCGACCCAGGCCATCCGCATCGCCAAGGGCAAAGCCCGGATCGACAATGACTTGTGCATTGAATGCGGCCAGTGCATGGCTGTCTGTCCGAACAACGCCATCGCCATCGAGCAGGACAGTCTTTCCCAGCTTGAAAGCTACACCACCCGCGTCGCCATTGTACCGGCTGTTTTTTTTGCACAGTTCGACGATTCGGTGACTCTTGGTCAGATCATCACAACTCTATATGCGCTGGGTTTCACCCATCTCTACCTTGCCGAAACCGGTGTGGATATTCTTACTGTTCTTGAAGCAAAGGACCAGAGTTCCTCTCTTCCCCTGATCAGCAATTTCTGTCCATCGGTCCAGCGCCTGATTCAAGTCAGGTTCCCCCTCTTGGTGGGCAATCTGAGCACCCTTCGCTCCCCTGCACAGGTGACGGCCATGTTCGCCCGCAGTGAACTGAAGACACTTGCCGATGGCCTGGGCGTCTTCTACTTCAGTCCCTGCGCTGCAAAAATCGCCCAGTTCAAGACCGAGGGATCGGAAGAACATCGTCTCTTCGACGGAATCATCAACTTCGATACCGCATACAACCTTGTTTGCGCATACCTTGCAAAGCACAAGGAAGCAGTACAGGAAGAAACCCGTGCTTTCAGCTTCCCCGTCTGCACCCGCAAAGCCTTACGGTGGAGCTTGGTCAAGGGACAGAGCTCGAATCACAGCGGACGCTGCCTGGCCGTCGACGAGATGCACAATGTCATTGAATTCTTGGAAATCCTGGAAGACCAGCAGGACACGAACCTGCAATTTTTGGAGCTTGATGCCTGTGCAGAGGGATGCGTCGGGGGAATCCTGACGGTCCGCAACCGATTTCTGGCCACCGAACGGCTCAGGCACTGGTCCAGCACCGTCCCCAAGCAGTTGGACCAAAATTTGTGTGAACGCATCCTGAGGCATAAGAGTGCGTTCTACAAGAATCTCAATCTGGAACCGGCCGCCCCCCTTGAGGTACTCGGACTCGATACCGACCATGCAAAAGCATTGCAAAAACTCCGCAAGGCCGAGCGCATCCTCGCAGCCCTGCCCGGCATCGACTGCGGACTGTGCGGCAGCCCTTGCTGCAAAGCCTTGGCCGAGGATATTGCAAAAAGCCAGGCGAGCATCCGTCAATGCGTTGTGCTCAAACTCAAGTCGGCCAAGGACCTCAACAGCCTGGCCCGCATCTGGGGCGAACGATCTATAGCGGCAGACGGATTGAAGGACGATCAAGCATAGGATGCTTCATCTTCTCAGCTTCCAGCAACTGGGAACCAGCCAACACCACATAGGAATCCTCCATCTCGGCCGACTGCAGCAACGCCTGGGCTCCCCTGTTGAGCTTGTCGCTGTCCATGCCCAGCAACTGCTCCCTGCGCATGAGCCTGAATTCATCGCTGATCTTGTAGAGCAGCCGCCGGAATGAAAGGATGGAGTCCTGGCCGGGTGAGAGCGGTTTGAGCTCGGAACCGACGGTGGAAATCAAGGCATTCTCAATGTGCTTGGCATCGACGGCTTCGGTTGCATATGTGGCGAGCACCCGCTTGAAGTCACTGAGCGAGCCGATGATCCGAGGATCGCGATAGGTGGAGAACACGAACACCTGCTCCATCACATCGGCAGTGGCCGACACCCCGTAGGCTCCTCCCTGACCGCGGATCACCTCCCACAGGTCGTTTCCGCTGAGAATCTGGCCGAGCAAGACTTGGGCCGCCTGTTCGATGCTGCCCCGTGCACTGGTTCTCAGGGCATAGGCTGCATAGCTGACCGTGGAGGGAAGCCGATAGAGCTGCACCTCGTGCACTTCACCCTTGCTGACTGCATCGTAGCTGCGTTTTTTGGCGATAACGGGGCCCTTGTCCTCGAACCCCAGAACAAAGCGATCAACGACCGGAATCAGGGACGGGACAGTCTGTTCATCACAGCTGAGGTGGGTGATCAGACGATTGCGATTGTTCAGCTTCTGCTGCAGTGCGAGCATCTGTTCAGCCAATTGAGGCAGGTCGTCGTCGGTCAGGGCATCGAGGAAGAACCACTGGTGCAGACCGGAAAGCTGCTCGCCTTCGTACTGGACCGGGCTGAAGACGCTGGCCGCACACAGGGAGGCAAAACTGTGGGCGCTGTAGGTTATGCTGTCTGCAAAATCGGTTTTATAGTTGTTCAGCACCTGCTTGATCTGCTTCAGGTCATCGACCTTGGCTTCAAACAGCAACCGCTGGATGAAATGCATCGCCTCTTCAAAATCCTCAACCAGCATTTTGGCCCGGCAGAGCAGCACCAGAACATCCTCATCATTGCACGACGAGCCCATCTCGACAAAGAGGTTGAAATCGCCGGTCAGGTGCTTGAGCTTGGTGGCTACCTGTACATAGGAGAGCTCGCCCATACCGGTCATCTGCACCAGCCTTGTATAGAAGGGAAGCAACAGCAACTCACGCTCGGAGAAGTCGGCAATATCCAAGCTGATATCGGCATAGACGATCTGGTTGCAGAACTGCGGCCTGATGAAGAGGTCCCGCCCGCCTGCAAGCACATGATCATGGGTATTCGGCTTGATCGTGCCGGGCAGGTCGCTCAAACGCAGGTACGGTACAGTCGCCAACGCCTGGGGTGTATCACCCTCATTCTCAAATGCGGCAAACCGCTCATTCTGCAAGGCGATCTGCTTCATCCCCTTCTTTCCCAGCTCTTCCTTGACTTGCTGGGCGTATCGCGCGATTGAATCACTTTGGCGTTTTTGGTGCTCGGCATCCCCTTTTACCGTCACCAGGCACCGGTGGGGGTTGTCGATGAGATTGACCTGCATCCAATCCTCGAAATATCGGGGATTTTCCTCCAGCTTCCGCTCGAGCTCTTCCAGCAAGGGCGCCGACTGGATGGTGGCGCTGGGGCCGAGGTCGAAGATCCAACCACGAAGACTCCGGTTCAACGCCCTCAGCCCATTGGGCATGCCCCCGGGAATCTCCAGCTGCTTGAAGCGCGCACGCTTCAGGCTGGAGGCGACCAATTCGCTGTCCAAGCCTTGCTTGATGATGTCCGCCAGTGAGTTGAGGATGCAAGCTCTTGCCTGCTCTGCCTTCTGTGCATCGATTCCTTTGAAACCGACCATAAACGGCATCTGCCTGAAGTCGGCGCTCATCCCGCTTTCTGGAGAGATATCCAATCCAAGCCCGCTGTCAAGCAGCGCCTTGTACAGCGGTGCAGCCGGATTTCCCAGAAGAATGTCCACCAGGGTTGAAAGGGTGATCAAAGCCAAGGAATCGGTCACCTCGCCGGTGGCCCAGCAGAGGACAACCGAGGAACTCTCCTTGGTCTGCCCCTCCTCCATCGGACTGGTGAAGGTGACACTGCGCTCCTGCTTCCAGCCTTTGGCCAGCTTGCAGGTGCTGTTCACCCGAAGCGAACCGCGGGTCTTCAAATACTCCTGATCGAGGTAGGCCAGCTTCTCTCCCACCGGCAGGTTTCCAAATAGAAACAGCTTGCAGTTGGAGGGATGGTAGAATTGGCTGTAGAAAGAGAGAAACTGTTGATAATCGAGGCGGACGATCTGTTCGGGATTCCCCCCCGATTCAAAGGCGTAGGGAGTATCGGGAAACAGGGAACGAACACTGCTCTTGCCGACAATCGAGTCATGGTCGGAGCTGTCTCCGAGCATTTCGTTGTAGACAACCCCTTCAAAGTGAAGGTTCTCACCGTCGGTGACCAGGCGCACCCCTTCCTGCCAGAAAGTCTCCTCTCTCAGAAGCGGGGCGAATACTGCATCGGTGTACACACTGAAGAGGTTGTCAAAGTCCTTCTTCAGCGGGCTGGCCGCTGGATACAGGGTCTTGTCCGGGTAGGTCATGGCATTCATGAAGGTGTTGGTGCTGCCCTTGAGCAACGTCATGAACGGATCGCGCACCGGGTAACGCGCCGAGCCGGCAAGCACGCAGTGCTCCAGAATGTGGGCGATTCCGCAGTCGTTGCCTGGCAGCGTCTTGAACACGTAGCTGAAAAAGAGCTCGCTGTCCTCATTGACCACCTGGAACACTTCCATACCGGTTTCAATATGTCGAAACAAGTACCCGACGCCCTTGTACTCAGGCAGGGTGGAAATCTCTACCAACTGAAACCCGGATACCTCATCGCCAAGGGCCCATTGCCGTTCGCTCATCCTGTATCGCTCCTCTCTCTGTAAGGAGGACACTACCATGAGTTCAGATGATTGACAACCCTGCCCTAAAGCTCTAGGTTTCCTCTATGCATACGATTGGACCTCATACCAGCATCGCTGGAGGACTTCAGAACGCCCTCATCTCGGCCCACGAGCTCGGTGCCAATGCACTGGGCATGTTCACCAAGAATCAGAGGCAGTGGAAGGCCAAGCCGCTGGACCCTGAGGAAATTGCGCTCTTTGTCAAAACATGCGAGTCCTTGGATTTCAGCTCCAGCCAGATCCTGGTGCACGACAGCTATCTGATCAACCTCGCAAATCCTGATTCAGTGAAACGGCGGCAGAGTCTGGATGCCTTCATCGATGAACTGAAGCGTGTGGAGCAGCTGGGACTGAAGCTCCTCAACTTTCACCCGGGCTCACACCTCAACCAGGTGGATGCCCGAGAGGGGTTGCGCCTGGTTGCCGAGAGTCTGGACATCGCACTTTCCGAGACCGGCAATGCCATTGCAGTCATAGAGAATACTGCAGGCCAAGGATCCAATCTGGGCTCCAATTTCGAAGAGCTTGCCTACCTGTATGAGCAGTGCAGGACACAAGAGCGGGTGGGGTTCTGCATCGACACCTGCCATGCACATGCTGCAGGGTACAATCTCGGCAGCATCGAGGAATTTGAGAAGGCCATTGCACGGTTTGACACCCTCATCGGGCTGGACAAACTCAGGGGCATGCATCTCAACGATGCAAAAGAGCCGGCGGCAAGCAGGCTCGACCGTCATGAGAGCCTTGGGAAGGGGACCATCGGCTGGCCGACTTTCGAACATATCCCCTTGGTTCTTGAGACCATCGACACGGAACTCTGGAAGGCTGAGGTCTTTCGCCTCCGCTGGGGGACACCATAATGCAGCAAGTCTTTGACAAACCGGTCCTCTTCGGCCATCGCGGTTCCTCGTTCGATCATCCGGAGAACACCCTTGCGAGCTTCAAAGCCTGCCTGGATATGCACATCGACGGGATTGAGCTCGATGTGCAGAGGTGCAAAAGCGGTGAGCTGGTGGTTTTCCACGATTACGACCTGAAGCGCATAGCCGGCATTGACAGGCGCATCGACGAACTGGACCATCAAGAGCTGAAGCAGATCGACGTCGGCGACGGTCAGCATATACCGCTGCTGGAAGAGGTGCTCGACCTCTGTCGGGACAAGGTGTTGTATGACATCGAGTTGAAAGCCGAGGGAACAGCAAACCTCGGCCTGGAAGCTGCCGTGCTTGCCCTGCTTGAAATGAAAAGCCTCAAGAGCCGGGCCTTGCTAAGCTCCTTCAACCCCGTCAGCCTGTTGCGATTCAAGCGCATCAGCAAAAACAGCATCCCCACAGCCATCATCTACAGCGACTCGTCCTCCGTACCGAAAATCCTTCGGCACGGCCAAGGCAGGCATTTGGTGCGGCCGGCCTATCTCAAACCGCCGAAGGAGCAGTTCGATCAGGCAAGAGAGTGGAACTATCAGCTCTGTACCTGGACAGTCGATGATCCCGACGAAGCGGCATCCTTGCTTGAACGGGGTGCCATGGGAATCATCAGCAACAATCCGAAGGCCCTGCTTGCGCTATTCAACGCTTGAACAGGAAGTCCCTCACCAGGTAGCTTGCCATGGAGCCGAAACGCCTGAAGGCCTCTTCGCGTGCTTCAAGCAAGGTGGCTCCCGAAGCCACGGCTTCCACTTCAGCGGTGTCATACAGCACGCTTTGGTTTTCCAGGTCGTGGATCCGTACCCGTCCTGAGACCACCACCACCTGCTTTTCCTGTATCTGCTGGGTGGAGAGCACTCCCACCGTCCCCAACAAAGCCAATGCACCTTGAGGATACATCGTTTGCAATTGGGCAAGTTGTTCTTCCAATTCCACAGAACCCAGGGAGACCTGCTGGACAGCGATGCCGTCAAGGGCCAGTTCTTCGCTGAAGGATTGCAGGGCACTGCCCTGGGGGAGAAGGGCCCCTTGCTGGTTGAAGGCCTGTATCTGTGCTGCCACCATCCGGCCGGCCACCGGTGAAGCTATCGAATAGGGGAATTCGATGCGGCACTCATCCATGGCAGCGAGGATGGGTGCGATGGCCTGAGCATCCAATGCAGATGAAATCCGATTGCGCAAATCGGTGAAATCGAGGGAGAAAACCACTTCACCACTCTTGTGCAATCCTTGGTTGTAGGGAACAAAGGAGAAAAACCCATCACCGGCGGTGTTGAACTGCAAGAAATCGGTATACGACCTTCCCAGGCTGTTTCGAGCCTGGAACGTCGCTGTGACCGATGCCTTGAGGACCTTCGGGGAGAGCAGCCGGCTCTTGCGGCGGACATACACACTCACGGTTGCCTTGGATGGGTCGGCATCACGCAGGGACAGTTGCAGCGATGAGATAAAGGTTTGGGCCTTCTCCAAAAGGTATGGCAACTCGTGTTTCTTGACATTGACCGGTCCTTGGGCGGCAAGAATCGCCGCCTCCAGATAGAGACGGATGGTTGTTGTGTCATCATTGGCACGATAGGAGCGGTCGGCCTGTTTCAGCAGTTCTTCAATATCAGCATCGCGTTTCAAGATTTCGTTGTAGACGCTTGTCCGCTTGCCGGCAAGCAGCCCGGCATCCAAGCGGGCCAAAAGATACACATGGTTCTGCAAGCGGCCTTCGGTCCGTTCATGTTCGCTGGAAATGGTGAGCTTGAGGTCCGCGATGGCGTTGGTGGTGGTCAGCTCGCGATAGTAGGCACTGCGCACATCCTCACCGACATACTCCGATATCTGCTTCAGGATGTCCTCGTACGCAAGCAGCCTTGCATTGTATGCCACCGCTGCACTCCCCTGTCCGACAAATGCCACCTGGTCGCTTCGTGTCTGGGGGCTGTACACCCAGGAGGGAAGACCTTCCACCTGGGAACGCACCAAGTCGGACAGCGACGAGCAGGATGAGAGCATCAGGCTGAAGAGAAGGCCGATCAAGAGTGTGCGCAATGCGTGTTTCATGGTGTATAAGTGTACGATGTTCCGAGACTGAGGAAAAGCCCTTGACGCACCAACGATTGACTGGAGGCCGCAAGGTGGTTCCCCGCTCCCAGCCTGAAAGCCCAGGCTCCCTGGTGATACACCACAGAAAGGCTTCCCTCGCCCATATAGGAGAGTCCGCCTGATGCAAAAAAGGTGCCTATACCGACGAGAGCCTTTGCCTCAAGGCTGAGGGAACGAACCAAATGGCTCTTGGAAGAGAAAAGATGGGAGAGCGGGAGTGCAGAGCCCAGCCCGACAACCAGATACCCCTGCTCAAAATCGGGGGTGCTGAAACCCAAGTGCAACCACAGCGGATAGGAAGGCAGGGGATAGGAAGTACCAACGCCCACTCCTATCGAGCCATCAACATGGATGCTGGATTCGACACTGAGGGGAAACAACCCCATGGGGGCAAGGGCCATGCCGGCAAGGAGCTCTCCCCCTGCCGTCTGCTGGAGGAAGGCCAACTTGGGCTCGCTGGTTCGCACATGAGAAGCGACCACCACTCCGCGTTTTCGGCCTTGGCCGTCCAATACCCAGTAGGGCCGACCTTCACCGATGAGCGTCTTTGAGCTGTTTTCGACGGCAAAGCCCCGATCAAGGACAAACTCCAAGCCGAAGGGAGGAAGCTCCCCAACCAGGACAAGCCCGTCATAGGCGAGGTTGGAGACCAGAAACGTTTCCAGGTCCTGTTCATGACCGGGCATATCAAGTGCGAGGTGCCGCTCTCCGACGGAAAGATTGAGGACCGCTGTATCGATATGGGCGACAAGCGTCTCATCTTCCTTGAGCAGCGGCAGCACCGCACGCTCCAAGGCCCGCCTGACAGACAGGCGGACCTGCTCGGAAACGGTGCTTGCACTGTCAATCTCAAGGGATGCGGCCGGAAGCGAAAAGAGAAGCAGGCAAAGAAGGAGAGAGCAGAGCCACTTCATTTCGAAGCACCCACCTCGACAATCTTGATGATCAGGCGGCAGGCATCCACCATGGCAGGAAGAGCCGCCCACTCAAAGCGTGAATGCAGGTTGTGACCGCCGGTGAAAATGTTCGGACAAGGTATGTCGCGTTCATTCGCCATGCGCGCTCCATCCGTGCCGCCTCGAATCAAGCTGCTTTGCAGTTCCATGCCGAGCTGCCGGCCTGCCTCATAGAGATTCTCCATGGCAAAGGGTTTCTTTGCTGCAACCAGGGCCATGTTGTAGTAGATGTGTTTTGCATCGACGCTGACCTTTCCGTTCGGATAGAGAGCCTCGGTGGCGGCAGCAAGACTCTTGATCGCATCGATTCTGCGATTCAGGATGTCCAGGTCGAAATCCCTGAGGTAGAGGGTGATTTCAACCTCGGTGCTGGTTCCGCTTATGTTTTGGGCGCAGTAGTAACCGTAACGGCCATCGGTTGCTTCCGGGCTTTCCGCTTGGGGAAGGGCATTGATGAAGAACGAGGCCATCGTCAGAGCGTTGACAAGCCTGCCGCGGGCCATGCCCAAGTGATAGCTGACACCGCTGAAATGGACCTTCACCGTTGCTGCATTGAAGCACTCGCTCTCAATCTCGAAGCGTTTTCCCCCATCGATGGTATAGCAGTAGTCGCAGCTGATCTTGTCGTAGGGAAAGGTATTCATGCCAGAGCCGGTCTCCTCGTCGCTGGTGAAGATGAACTCCACCACCCCGTGCTTGACCTCTGGATGGGCTTTCAGATAGGCGGCGGCACTCATGATCTCAGCCACGCCGGCTTTATCGTCGCTGCCCAGCAGGGTATTGCCGTCGGTGACGATGATCGTCTCCCCCACATACTTGGCCAGCTCGGGATTTTCTTCGGCCACAAGGGTGTACTGTTCGTTCAGCACGATATCCTTGCCGTCGTAGGAGTCAATCACTCTTGGCTTTACGTTGTTTCCCATGACATCATCTGCGGTATCGACATGGGCCATGAAGGCAACGGTGGGCACCGGGTGATCGATGTTGGAAGCCAGTCTTGCGATGACCACCCCGTTGGGATCGACTTGGATGTCGCTGATGCCGAGGGCCTTCAATTCATCGACGAGCAGGTTCAACAGATCCCACTGACCGTCGGTGGAGGGGTGCTTGACGGCCACAGCCTGGTCGTCGCTCATGGTATCGATGACTGCATAACGGAGGAACCGTGACAGGATTTCGTTTTTCAGGGAAGTAGACATGGTGAGGAGCTCCTTGCTGATGTTCGTGATGCACATAGTATTTCACAAAGCACTGGCTGGAGCAACCTCAGAAACACAGGGCTTGCTCAAACACCGAAATTGTATTTGGCAAGCATCGGTTTGACCATGTCCACCACGTTGTACAGGGCAAACACGCAGATGATGATTCCTGTCACCACCGCACCCCGCTTGAGGGTGTTGCCCACTGCAATCACACTTGCCGCCAGGGCATACGATAGCTCAGGCTCGGTCGTGACGCTGGTCAGCCAGTCACCGAACGACTCGTCGATGCTGCCGCCGAACTGATAGTACCGCCAGATGGACATGACGGTGCTGGCAACCACTCCTGTTGCTACTGCGATGGCGGTTGCTGCAGAGACTTTTCCCCAGAACACCACCGTAGGGATGCACGCATAGACGACGCCTGCGGTAAAGAGCACCAGCGTCCTGGTGACCAGTTTCTGCATATCCTTCCAGAATGCCGCACGCTGGCTGGGCGCCAGGCCCCTGCTGAGCACCTCAGCCTTGTCCAGCATGAGCGTTCGTGCAGCCTCAAGCTTCTCATCCAATTCCTGCTGCTCCTGTTCATTCAACAGCCCATGGGCGAACGCAACGACCTCCTCAATATCCGCATCCATGCCTACCGTGTAGCAGAACTCCAGATATTGGCGGCCTTGTTCCTCCTCCAAGGTATTGGTCACGATCTCGCCGGCATTGACCTGCCTCGAGGCAAGCCCCCGCTGCAGGTCCTCCTCCAGATACGGCCATACCACATCCTTCTGCTGCTCGATCATCTCCGATACAGCAGGAAACAGTTGGTCATCGCTGATTTTTGCCTTGCTCTGCATTTCCCAGCCCATCGAACATCCGCTGAGAGGCAGGACAAGCAGGATAACCACCACCCAATTGCCTAATGTGCGTATCATAGAATCTTCCTCCTTCCTGTTCATGCAAAATATTCACCGCCCTGCACTCTTGGATGAGGGAACAGGAAACGTCCATCCGACAAGCAGAGCGAAGCGAACCATGGGAAACCGTGTAAACAGAGATTGCAATGTTCCATACTCCTCGGTGAGGATGTGATTGGGATCCTTGATGATCACACTCGGTATGACGACAATGGACGGGGGGAAGGAGCATTGCCACCCTACAGCCATTTCGTTCAGGAACAACAGCTGCATCCCATCCTCATAGGGATGGTTGGCAAGGAAGGAGACCTGCATCAGGGAAAGCGAGAGGAACAGGTCCCAACCAAGCGGGTGGTACTGGAGAAATACGCCTGTCTCCCACAGTTGCACTCCTCCCAAGTACCGCTCTGCCGTCAAGGTCAGGGGCATGCTCAGGCTGAACTCCGGTGTAACATCCAAGGCTGCTTCCATGCGGACGATTGCAGTATCATAGGCAAGGCTGTCCAGCGAGCAGAGGTCGAGGGAGACCGCCAATCCTGCATGCCGTGCAGAAAGGCTGAAAGGAAGCAGCAAAACCAAGGCGACAAGATGGATCCGCATACGATACCCTCCGTTTGCAGACCTTATCACGCATCCCCAGGTGCTGAAATTCTCCAAAAAGGGTACCCCCGGGAGGGAACAAATGCACAAATCTTCACCAAAAAAGAAGGAAATGATGATACTGAGGGCATCAACCCGTGTTAGACTTGTACAAGAAAGCCCTCTTGTGGTGTTATAGTTACTGTAAGGAGTATGTTGTGAATAAGACTTTGTCGGTAGTGTTGATAGTCGTAGCCTGCCTCGTGGTACTGAGCGGTACGTACTGGTACTTTGCGATGAGGCCTCAGACTCGTGCCCCTGAGCAAGGTGAACAGCTGCAGCCTCAGCCGTCGCAGCCGGCTGAAGCCCTGTTGCAGCCTCCTATCCAACCCATCCCTGAAGAAGAACCCAAACCCGCGGTCATTGAGGAACCTGTGCAACTAGAGGTGCAAGCCAAAGAGGCCATGGTACCAGAAGAGCCCATTGCAGAAGTGCCCATCGAGCAGCCGATCCTGACAAATACGGATCCACTCCCCCCTCCCATCGACCCGCTGCTGAAGTCAGGATTGCTCAAGCTTCCCGTTTCCAGCGCCCCCAAAGTACCGATTCCGTTCGCCCCTGAACCGCCTTTGGTGAAGGCATCCGCCGAGGCGGAGACAGCACCGGAGGAGCCTGTTGCCGACGATCGGGAGCTGCCGGTTGAAGAGACGACCATCGGTGAAGCGCCACTTGTACCGGTTGCAATGCAAGACGGGCAGGAGAGCCCTCCAGAGGCTGCAAGTGAGAGCGGGAAAGTAGTGCTCACCCCCATAGCGCCCCAGACCCCGCAAATCCCCACCTCCCGTGTAGAGATCGATCCCGAGCCGTTGGGCTGGACAATCGGGACGGCAGTATCGTTTGCAAATTTCGACCTTCCCGCTTTGGGCAATAGTGGATTTTCGGTACAGCTGGATATTCTGAAGCACACCGATACACTCTTTAGTTTCGGAGGTGCCTTGGAGTATGAGAGAGACGGCGGCGAGAACCAACTCAGCGTGCTGGCGAAAGGGCAATGGACGTTCAGGAAGGATGAGGCCTTCAATATTCCGCTCTCCATCTCCCTCGGCCCGACCTTCTTCTTCGGGACAAGCCCCGAGTTTGGATTGACGGCGAAAGTGCTGGGCGGCTTCTCCTATGAAATCGTGGAGAACCTGCGTTTCTTCTACCAGGCGGGAATCCAGGCTCAGTGGGTGATCACAAGCCCTGATTTCAATTTCTCCCTTGAGCCGATGCGTGTAGGGTTCAGTTACAGTTTCTAGGCTTGTTTCCAGCCGAGGGCGATGGTGATCGCTTCTTTGTCCTTTGCAATCCGATGGCCTACGAACCGAGCCTCCCGCTCTTCGGCAAGGAAGGTGACTCCTTTTCGCACCGAAAGCACCTGTCCGACGGTGAAGTGTTTGACCTCGGCAATATCCATGCTCCAGACTTCCTTGACGGCTTTCTGCTTTGCATCCTTCTGAAACAGGGCGAGCCGCTTGTCGGTAATGATCAGCCTTCCGCGGATGAGGTCCCCGTCATCCACGGGAGGGACAAGGGCGCAAAAACAGGAGTAGGAAAAAGGCTCTGTGGTTGCTTTGCGCACTGCTCTCTCGCTGACGACGTAGGAGGTGCGGTAGAACAGCCACACCAGGACAAACAGCAGGGGAAAGAGTGAATAGTAGACCACCCGTCCGATGTAGAGGGGGTTGATGAATACCAGAACCAGGGTCAAGGCCAATAGGGCGATCTTGATCAATGCTTGCATGCACTGAATGTACCCGTTGAAGAGAAAAAAGAAAAGATGTGAAGCGATTTCCCACCCTTCCTTCCTTTGTGGTCGGAGGAAAGAATGAATAGAACATCAATCACTTCTCATTGGTTTCTCATCCCCCTCATAGGCCTTTTGTGCCTGATGCTCGGAGGATGCAAGGAGGAGAGCGCGGCTCGGTCCACCTTGCAGTTGAGAATGGTGAGCAAGGAAGCGGCTGAACGCTCCCTGGTTCCCCAAGACACTCCCCTGGAAGTGTCGCGTTATGTGGTGGAAGGCGAAGGCCCCCAGGGAACCACCTTCAGTGTCATGAGCACCACGCAAAATCTGGAAGTGGAAGGGCTCTTGATCGGCAATTGGACCATCACTGCTGTAGGCCAGAACAGCAACGGCGTCGATCTGGTGACAGGTCAGGCGACAGTCAATCTGACACCGGAGCCGTCACCGGTCACCATCGAACTGGACAGCCTGGCAGGCAAAGGGCTGCTGAGCATCCAGCTTGCATGGAACGCCCTGAATGTCAGCGACCCTTCGCTGCAGGTGAACCTCACCGATGAACAGGGCAACACCCAGGTTCTCAGCCCTACCACCAACAACATGGCCGAAGGCTCGGTGACCTATTCAGGACACTATTCGGCAGGCTCCTACCTTTTGAAGGCCCAGCTCTTCAGCGGCGGCACCGCCGTTGCAGGGTGTGCGGAGGTGGTGAGAATCGTGGGCAACAGGACCACCGAGGGAGTAATCACGCTGCAGTTGGACAAGTATGCCAACGTCCCTTCCGGCTTGACCCTGGTCAACCAGCTCGGGGTTCCGGTGGTGTGCACGATTCTGGGAATCAGTGATACGGTCAACGCCCTGCAGCCGGTCACCGTCAGCCTGAGTGCCGCCGATACATCGAATCTGGCGGTCGATTGGTACCTCGACGGGGTCCTGATAGGCGCTGGCTTGGACTGCTCTTTCACTCCGGCCAGCGGCACCCATCGTTTGGACGTCATTGCAAAGGGGGCCCTGAAGGCTAGTTCCGGGTCGGCCAGCATCTCTTTCACCGCCACTGTAAACGGGGAGACCGGAGTCCCGATCCTCGTCAGCACGGTACAGGACAATACCGGCGGTATGCATATCGGAATCGATGCCCATGCGGCATTCCTTCCCGATGGAAAGATTTTGCTGGCCAGTAATCAAGCGCAGACCATCCAAGTCTGCAGGATTGTCCGTGATTCGTTGGAAGTCGTGCACACCTACACCGCAGCCGATGGGTTCTGCACCAGCGGCATCACCGAACTATTGGTCGACCACGCTTCAAACAGGGTGGTCATTGCCGACTCGGTTACACCGGCTTTGACCATCTATGAGTACGACATCGCCACCTCGTCGCTTACCAAGCGTCTTAGCCGCAACAACAGATACGGATACATCGTACCGGGAGACCTCACGTTCCCCTATCTCACCGACCTTACCCTCGTTCGCAGTTCTGGAATTCTTTACGGCCTGCATCCTCTCAAGGACCATGTTGTTGAGACGAATTTCTATGTAAATGCAGAAAAAGACCTGTATTCGGATTACTACTACACGCGATATCCACAGTACAACATTCCGTATGCAGGTATGGCCATCAGCGCTACAGGAAAATCCTCGGCGCTCACCCTGAAAGAAAATTCCATGCTGAAAATTTTTCGCCAGGGCACCATCGTCGTCCCATTCACCAATCCGGTTGAATTCAACTCAGGCAACACCCCGTATCTGAACAATGTAGCCGAGGTGAAGTTTTTGAACGATGACAACCTGATGTATGCAACAGACAACGATGTGGGAAGATTCACCTATGCGAATGGAACCTGGGAACAGATGGAGGTATACTCTTCGGGAGAAAACGGGATAGGAAACATGGACGGCATCGTGCAGCTGTTGCCCAACCCGTCGGGAACCAAGCTGTATGTCCTCACTCCTACCACCTTGCTGACCTTCCAGTGCCCGTCTCCAAGCTTTGCAGCAACCCATCTGGATACCAAGGGCTTGGAGTCCTACCAAGCATCGAGAATGGATATGTCCTTGAAGCAGGATATGCTGGTCATCACATCCAAAAGTTCTTCTTCACTGCTTCTGTTCAGAATCCCCTGATCAATTGTGCAGGCGGGAGCTGTAAAGTTCCCGCCTCCCCATTCTCAATCAATGCCGCACCGTCCCCGTCCATACTCCTGCAATGATCAGCACATCAATTGCAACGAGCTCAAATAAAAGAAACTTCGCTCGTTTGGTGGTGGCGCCTTGTGATGGACATCCTCCCGATACCAAGCCCTTGGCGCCGGTACGCAACACCTTGTTGCATCCGCATCACCCCTGTCAAATGTCATCTCATGCTGGTTTTTTCCTTGCGGGTAGATGAGCTGTCCTCATCATCGCTCAGATGAGAGAGACCCGGACATTGCTGCCCGGGTCCTGTCATGAAAGAGAAAGGCCCGGCCTGTCGGGGGCCGGGCACATTGGATACTGGCCAACCATCAGGCCTTGTAAACAGGAAGATCCTGATAGGTGGTATGCAAGAGGTGATGGGCCTTGTGGCTCATCGGCTTTTCGAGGAAAGTCTCGTAAAGCTTCTGGATCGACTCGTTCTGGTGCGAGCATCTCACTGCACTGTTCTTGTCGTCGGCATAAAGGCCTGCCGAGCGTTCATTGCGCAGACTATCGGTTGCACCATAGGGCTGTCCGCCACCGGCGATACAACCGCCGCGACAGGCCATAACCTCGATGAACTCATAGGGAGCCTGCTTGCCCTCTGCCTTGGCAGCACGGATTTCATCCATCACTTCCTTGACATGGGACAGGCCATGCACAACAGCAACTCGAACCGGTGTTCCATCAAAGTCAACGGTTCCCTTCTTGATCTCGGCAAGACCGCGGACCACATCGACTTCAACGTTCTGCAGTTCCTTGCCGGTTACGACATGGTAGGCGGTGCGGACCGCAGCTTCCATGACGCCGCCGGTGGCACCGAAAATAGTGCCGGCACCGCTGTACTCGCCGATCGGACTATCGGCTTCTTCCTCTGCAAGCGAGAGGAAATCAATTCCCTGGCTCTTGATCAGGCGGGCGAACTCCCGGGTGGTCAACACCAGGTCCACATCCTTGTGGCCGCTGGCATACATATGCTCGTCGCGTTCGGACTCATACTTCTTGGCGGTACAAGGCATGATGGCAACGGTGTACATCTTCGCCGGGTCGATACCCATCTGCTCGGCGTAGAACGTCTTCTCGATGGCTCCCACCATCTGCATCGGGCTCTTGGCACTCGATACATGGTCGAGCAGGTCGGGATAGTACTTCTGTACGTAGTCGACCCAAGCCGGACAGCAGCTGGTCAGCTGGGGAAGGGCGCCGCCCTTGGTCAGCCTCGTGACCAGCTCGGTCCCCTCTTCCATGATGGTGAGGTCGGCACCGAAGTTGGTGTCATGCACAGTCTTTGCACCAAGCCTGCGGATTGCGGCATAGATTTTCTTGGTGGTCACAGTTCCTGCAGGAAGGCCGAAGGATTCGGACAAGCCTACACGAATCGAAGGAGCGATCTGGACGACGACCTGCTTCTCAGGGTCGGCAACAGCTGCAAGGAAGGTTGCATTCTCATCCTTCTCATAGATGGCACCGACGGGGCAGTGTGCAGCACACTGGCCGCAACGCACGCAGGGGCTGTCGTCAAGCTTGAGCATGGCGGCGGGAGCCATGCAGGTCTCATCACCGCGTCCGATGAACTCAAGGGCGAAGACACCCTGCAGGTCCTGGCAGACCTGTACACAGCGTCCGCACTTGATGCACTTCTCAGGGTCCAACACGATCGATGCCGACGAGGTGTCTTTCTCCCGATCGCTGAGGCGGACTTCGAAGGGCTGTTCGCGGATGCCGAACTCTGCAGCAATGTTCTGCAACTCACATTCACCATTGCGGATGCAGGAGAGACAGCTGGAGGGGTGCGTGGACAGAATCAGTTCCAGAATGGTCTTGCGGGCTTCAAACAACTCGCGGTCGTGGGTGATGACACTCAGACCTTCATTGACCGGTGCTGCACAAGCACGAATGATCTTTGCGCTGCCTTCCTGCTTCACGATGCACAGACCGCAGGAGCCGAAGGGCTTGAGGTCCTCATGGTAGCAGAGGGTCGGGATCTTGACCCCGGCCTGCTTGGCCGCATTCAATACGCTGGTCCCCTCTTCAACTTCAACGGGGATGCCATTTATCTTCACATGTACGATACTCAATTGTTTCCTCCTCTCCTGATCCTAGTGGATTTCGACGGCGTCGAACTTACAGGTCTCCATACAGACACCGCACTTGATGCAGAGAGCCTGATTGATGACATGAACCTGTTTTCGTTCGCCAGAGATTGCAGCGACGGGGCACTTGCGTGTGCAGGCCGTACAACCGATACACTTCTCGGCATTGATCGTGTAGGAAATGAGTTTCTTACAGGTGCCGCTGGGACAAGTCTTGTCCACGATGTGGGCGAGATACTCTTCCTTGAAGTGCTTCATCGTAGAGAGGACCGGGTTGGGAGTGGTCTGTCCCAGAGCACACAGACTGCCCTTCTTCATGGCTTCACCGATGGTAGCGAGTGTGTCCAAATCCTTGAGTGTGCCATTGCCTGAAGTAATCTTCTCCAGGATGTTGCACAAGGACTTTCCACCGATTCTGCATGGTGCACATTTGCCGCAGGATTCATCGACCGAGAAGTTCAGGTAGAACTTCGCAACGTCGACGATGCAGTCGTCTTCATCCATGACGATCATACCACCGCTTCCCATCATCGAGCCGATTCGAATCAGCGAGCCGAAATCGATCGGGGTATCGAGGTTCTCTTCGGTGATGACGCCGCCGGACGGACCGCCGGTCTGCACAGCCTTGAACTTCTTATCATGGGCGATGCCGCCGCCGATGTCGTAGATGATCTCACGCAGGGTGGTTCCCATCGGGACTTCCACCAATCCGGAGTTGCGGATTTTACCGGTGAGGGCGAAAACCTTGGTTCCCTTGCTGTCGGCAGTACCGATCTTGTTGAACCAGTTGCCGCCCTTGGTGAGAATCACCGGGACGTTCGCCCAGGTCTCAACGTTGTTGATGACCGTCGGCTTGCCCCACAAGCCCTTGACAGCAGGGAATGGGGGACGAGGCTGGGGCATGCCGCGCTTGCCTTCGATGGACTGCAGCAGAGCGGTTTCCTCACCGCAGACGAACGCACCCGCTCCCAGACGGATCTCAATGTCGAAATCAAAACCGCTTCCCAGGATGTTCTGGCCCAAGAGGCCGTATTCACGGGCCTGCTTCATGGCAATCTCGAGACGGTGGATGGCCAAGGGATACTCGGCGCGGATATAGATGAATCCCTGGTGGGCTCCAATGGTCTTTCCGCAGATGGTCATGGCTTCGAGAACCGAATGCGGGTCGCCCTCACAGGTGGAGCGGTCCATATAGGCACCCGGGTCGCCTTCGTCAGCGTTGCAAACGACATATTTGGTGTCGTTTTGCACCTGGCGGGAGAAATTCCATTTCATCCAGGTCGGGAAGCCTGCACCGCCGCGACCGCGCAAGCCTGCAGTCTTCAGCTCCTCGATGATCTCATCACCGGTCATCTCGAAGAGAGCCCTTTCCAGACCCTGATACCCTTCACGGGCGATATATTCGTCGATGTTCTCGGGATCGATGAAACCGCAGTTGCGCAGTACGATGCGGAACTGCTTCTGGTAGAACTGGATGTCCTCAACCTTGGCATGCTTGCGGCTCGACTCCTTGTCATAGAGCAGGCGGGTGACTTCACGGCCCTTGATGACATGCTCGCTGATCAGCTCCTTGGCATCCTCTGGAGTGACTTTCACATAGAAAGAGTCCTCGGGAAGGATCTTGACGATCGGGCCTTGCTCGCAGAAACCAAAACAGCCGGTCTTGACGACCTGTACTTCGTCAGCGACTCCCTGTGCCTTGCACTCCTCTATCAGGTTCTGGTAAATCTGGTCCGAGCGGCTTGACTCACAAGCGGTACCTCCGCAGACCAAGATGTAGTTTCTGAACGCCATTATTTACCCCCGTTCTTCTTGATGATGTCAGCTGCCGGCCGATCGAACATATGGTCGGTCACCAATTGCTTGCCGATGATGTGCTGCTCAACAATCTTGCGGGCGGTTGCAGCATCCACTTTCCCATAAATCACGTCGGGCATGCCGGGAACGATGACCTCGATGGTCGGCTCTACATAGCACAGGCCCATGCATCCGGTCTGGGTGACCGAGACGTTCTCAATCTTCTTTTCTTCCAGGACCTGCAGGAAGGTGTCAAGTGCAGTCTTTGCACCGGCGGCGATACCGCAAGTACCCATTCCCACCACAATGCGGGAATCCTTCCCTTCGATGTCGCGCTTCTGCAGCTCGCTCTGTTTCTGTTCCCTGAGCCTTCTCAGCTCCTCAAGTGTCATTTTAGCCATGTTCACATCTCCTGTTGTTTGGAAAGCGGCGCTTTGTTCTTGTGTGCATCCAAATTCACGTAATACTTTCGTACATCATCTTCCTGTGAAGCAACATACTCCTTCAGCAGGTTCAATGTTCCACTGGTGGTCAAGGGCCCGAGGACCTCCTCAAGCTCCTGCTTATCCAGCCGGTAGCCCGTCGAACCTTTTGCCGTGTGTATCGTCCGTTTGATGACAAAATCCTTAGCCAGCGGGTGTGCCAGCAAAATGACGAACGTTGCACACAGGTCCCCAAGTGGAGGAGCATCAAGGTGGGCCAGGTTGAAACTGAATTCAACGGTGGTACCGACCCCGACTTCGGAGTGGAGAGCAAAGGTTCCCTCGCAGGCTTCACAAGCCTGATTGAGAAACGGCAGCCCCAATCCTACCTTACGTTTTGCGTGCTTTTTCCCATCCGTGTAGAACGGGTCGAGCACCCTTTTCTGAACCTCTGCATCCATCCCCTTCCCGTTGTCCCGAACCGTACAGGAAAACCTGCTTTCGGTCTGGTCCACCGCCAGTTCAACGTATGAACTGTCTGCCTCGAAGGAGTTCTGAACGATATCAAGCAGATAGTCGTCGATGCAGATATGCATTGCGAAGAGCGCCTCTCTTCTTACCTGAACTTCGCGATGATTCCGGAAACCTGGTCTTTGGTGACCTTGCCGAAAACTTCTCCACCGACAGTCATCACGGGTGCAAGCCCGCAGCAACCAACACACCGCACGGCCTCGAGGGAGAAGTTTCCGTCTTCGGTAACTGCTCCGACAGGCAGGGTAAGCTGCTTGTCCAGCTCGTCGATGATAGCCTGGGAACCCTTCAGATAGCAGGCGGTTCCCAGACATACCTGGATGTTGTGCCTGCCCGGCTTGGTCAGCTTGAAGAAGTGGTAGAATGATACAACACCCCAGATGGTGGCCAACGGTACGTCAAGAAGGGCCGCCACCTGATCCGCCGCTTCGCGGGAGATGTAGCCTTGTTCCTGCTGTACCTTGTGGAGCACCATGATGAGATTACCCGGCTTGGTTTTCCATTCCTTGATGAAAGACACCAAAGCGGGTGAAAACGTGAATTCGTTATTGTCCGACATGTAACCTCCAGTACCCAAATAAACGTTGCGAGTATCCTAGCACTTTTTCAGCAAGCTTGTACATAACATTTTTGGTATAAAACGGGTTTTTATCTGCAACACTCGAATTTTCAGAACAATATATTGACGTAAATAGAGAGTTAATGTACACTTTTTCACATAAATAGGAGTAAGTGAGATGAACAACGACCAACTCATACGAATCACCCGATACTATCGCTCCCTTAATCGTCTGAAGACCATCGGACTTGAGAAAGTGTTTGCACATAACCTAGCCGATGCCGCCGGCGTTTCGGCTGCAATCGTACGGAAAGATTTCTCCCAATTGGGAATCCATGGGCAGAAGCGGGGCGGATATGAAATCCATGACCTGCTCGTCTCCTTGGGAGAAATCCTGGGCAAGGGAGACAGCCAGAACTGCATCATCATCGGCTGCGGAAGAATCGGGAAAGCCCTGATGCACTACAACGGCTTTGAGCCTGACGGCATCCGCATCGTCGCAGGCTTCGACAGCGATCCCCTGGTCTACAGCGACGCCTCCCACCCGGTTCCCATCTACCCCATCAGCAGGATTGATGAGGTGGTGGAGGCTCTGCAAGTGACAGCGGGCATCATCACCGTCCCCGAGCAGGCAGCCTCGGACAGCTACGAACGGTTGCTCAAGGCCGGTGTCATGGGCATTTTGAACTTCAGCCCCATCACGCTCAAGCCCCAGGCGACCGAAGACGGAAGGATGCCGGTCGTGCACAACATCAACATCGCCTTGGAACTGGAGCAGATTTTCTACGAGCTCAAGTTTCCCAAAGTGAAATGACTAACGCCGCTTGAGGGTCATCAAGACCGGAAAATGGTCGCTGACTCCCTGCAACGTTCGAATGTTCCACGCATAGGGCCTGCCGTCGCTGCTGCACAGTGACGGCAGGTTCTCTATGGAAAAGCTCTCATACTCCCACCCCATCCCGTCAAACAGCTTGCCATTTGCCAGAATCTGGTCGTAGCGGTGCCACAATCCATCCCAGCTGCAGGAACCAGGTGCACTACCCTTCCAGCTCTCATCCAGATACGGGCAGTAGTACAGGCCGGGAGCTAGGGCGGCATGGTCCCCCACCAATCCAAGGGCTCCTGCCGCTTGAAGCCTGGTTGCTTCAGGATGATTCATATCGACCAATGCCGGAGCAGAGGCTGCAGAGTCCCACACGCTGGAAGGATCTTCGTTGAAGTCGCCGCACAGCAATACGGCCGACCCGGCTCTCTCATACGAT
Organism: Sphaerochaeta sp. UBA5849; assembly: GCA_002432715.1. Taxonomy (GTDB): domain Bacteria; phylum Spirochaetota; class Spirochaetia; order Sphaerochaetales; family Sphaerochaetaceae; genus Sphaerochaeta. Next base: position 102,977 of record DJGJ01000037.1, read on the forward strand.
GCCCGCGATACAACCTTGGCAAGGGAGAGCCGAAGGTCGGCCCCATCCCCTATCCGGCTTTTCGCATGCAGGGCGAACAAGCTGATATCCCCGCCTTCCGTACAAATGGTCGCCTCCAACACAGGCCTGATCCCGGCAGAGGCATGCACGGTGCTGGAAGCAATCGGGTGGCGGCTGATGACGGCTACCGAGATGGCGGCATCGGTTCCTTTCGCCACTGCATACCAGCGGTATCCCTTCCGTCCCAGATGCAAACAGAGCAGGTCCTCCACAACGCGGGGACCTTCCACCTCCTGCAGGATGATGACATCGGGAGAAAGAAGCTTTTCACTCAGCAGCACCTTGGACAGGGTCTCCAGGCGCATGCGATAGGAACGGTCGTTCCAGACCTTCGGATCCTGATACTCAGGATACTCCCCTCCGTCCAAACGGGCATCGAAAAGATTTTGTACATTGTAGGAGAGCACCCTGAACGTCTTGGGGTCGTGTTCGATATCACAAGAACAACTACAGAGCAGCGACAGGCAGAGAATTATAAGGATGAGCATGCAACCTAAGAAAAAAGGATGCACATCTTGCTTCAGTTTTTGGCGTTCTTGCCCAACGAGTAACTGAAATAGAGCATGGCCAGGGCATCCTGTATGTCGAACTTCTCAATATCCATCTCCCGTGAGTGCAACAGTCCCTTTTTCAGGTTGTCGAAGCAGGGATCGAAGCCAAGGTCGCTGTTGTCCAGGATTCCCAGGCAGAAGTCCCTGAGAGCCACCCAGTCCTGATTCTTGAAATACGCAAGCACCTCATGGTAATACAGGTCGATCTGGGTGAGGTCCCGGGCCTCGGTGAGGAACGGGGAGAGGAAATCCTTGGGAATGCCCAGGTTCATCTGTTCATAGAGCTGGGCAAGGCGCGGAGAACCGAACTTCAAAAAGCTTGCAATGACCGCGTACCGGGTTTGGCGGAAGGTGGCGCTCCGTCCTTGGTCGATGGATATGAAAAACTCCTGGTAGAAGGAACCGCTCTTGTCCATGAACCGCTTTGCTATAAGATAGTCGATCACTTCATCGATGTGTTTTGCCGAGTGGCTGAGCTCATTGACCAAATTCAGGTACTCGGTGCTCTCGGTGATTCTTGCAAGGCTCTTGCTGGCCATCGACCGCACCGACGACCATCGACCGTGAAGCATCAACTGTACGAGCGCATCCTTTGCCTTCTCCTCCTTGCGGTAGGAGCCGAGGGCGGCGATGGCGTCAAGCTGAACATAGGAGTCGTCGTCTCTTGCCACCTTGATCAAATCATCCAACAGCGATTTCCTGGGCCGGTCGGCAAGGGTGCGCACCGCCTCCAATTTATCAGGCGAGAACGGGCTGGCCAGGATCTGGCGCAGCTCGCTGGTGGCAAGGTTGTTGAAGTTCTCCCCAAGGCTGAGCATCAAAAACCGGCGCTTTGCCGGGTCGCTGGTGCGCTCAAGCTTCTCGATCATGGAGACAGCCCGGATGCCGTGCATCGAAAATATTACTTGCGCAGCCTCCTGGGAGGAGTAGGCACCCACTTCCTGCAGTCTGCTTGCCACCAAGGCTTCGATCATGGTCAGGGCGATGGCAAAGAGAAAAACCAGGGTGTAGCCGTTGCCTGCGGCCTTTCCATCGAAGACGAACAGGTTTCGGGCGATTTCGCCTTTATCGGCCAAAAAACCGCTGAAGATTCCTACAAAGAAAGCGATGATGGCGATGACAAAGTTGACCATCGAGTTGAATGCAACCGTTTCATCATCCGGCATGACCTGGGCGACCAAGCGGAAGGTCAGAAGGCTGATCAATGCAACAAAGAAGTTGGTGAAAAAACCCAGGACGAAGAACCAGATGGGAATGACGTTCTTGGTGATCAGCACCCAGGCCATGAAAAAGAAGAGCGAGAAGAGGCTTGAGAAAAACACCAGCGGGCGCGATCCGAGCCTGTCGGAAAACTGCTTGCTGACATAGCTGGCTGCCATGACCGACACGCCGAGGACCACCGAGTATACCACGACCAACGAGTTGGAAAGCCCCAGCTCAATGCGCAGAAACGGTGTAGTGAGGCCGAAAATTACGGCGACTGCCGTTGAAAGCCAGCGCAGGATCAAGCGACGGCGGAACATTTGCTGGGCCATCGCCTCCTTGAAGAGGACCATGACCGTCCTGCCCTTCTTGAAAACAATCGTGCTGCGTGATGGAATAAGGGACATTTCCCGGCTAGCAAAGAAGTTAACAAACACTCCCACCATCTGCAGTCCAATCAGGCCGGCCAGACCGCCGAAACGCTGGACGCCCAACACCAGGGCGGTGAGGCAGCGCACCACAATCGATGAGCTCTGGTAGGCGGCATTGACGTTGGCCACGACCTTGCCCCGGTTGGAGACACTGCTGATGTTCTTCAGCGTCGAGTCGTTCAGTGCGATGCCGATCATGCGGAAGACATTGAACAGCGTATAGACCACCAGCAACAACAGGACTGCAAGGTCGCCGGAAACCGCATACAGGCCCAGGTAGCCCAGACACACCACGCCGCGCAACACCCAAACCAAGGATTGCACCTTGATCTGGTTGCGGCCGTGGAACATTTGAGGAACAAAAGGAAGGATGATGCCGGCTATATAGCTGGCTGACGAGATATAGCCCAAGGCAATGTTACCGGCACCGAAGTAGATAGCCAAGAGATACACGATGGTATCACCGAGCAGGCTGTAGGCGACACCGTTGTACAGCTCCTGGCGGTACATATGCTTCCTGCCGACTCGTTTCTCTGCCTCGCTGAGGTATTTTGTCTTGCCCATGGCCAGTTACAGCTCACTCCTGGAAGAGACAATCCTGCTCACCAACCCATACGTCTTGGCCTCTTCGGCCGAGAGCCAGTGGTCGCGTTCGGTGTCCAATCTGACTTCTTCGGCACTCTTGCCGGTTTCTGCAGCGATCAGGGCGTCGAGCTTGAGACGCAGCTTCTCCAGATGCAGTGCATGAATCTCAATATCGGTTGCTACACCGCGCATCCCGCTCATCGGTTGATGGATCAGGTAGGTGGAGTTGGGAAGTGCGATGCGTCGCTCGGCGGGAACGGCCAACAGCACCAAGGAGGCGGCGCTGGCAACCAGGCCCATGCCGATCATGGTCACGGGTACGCTAACAAAACGGGCCATGTCGTAGATGGCATAGCCGGCATCGACATCGCCGCCGGGGCTGTTGATGAAAATCTTGATCGGTTCGTTGCTCTCGCCTTCGAGTACCAAGAGCTGCTTGATCACAGCCTCTGCACTTTCCTTGTTGATCTCCCCGGAAAGGAGGATGCTTCTGGTCTTCAAGAGCTTCTCTTGCATCTGCGGATCCTGCACGGCAGGCTTCTTCTCTTCTTCTTGTTGCGGCATGGGACGCCCCTTGTGTATGGTTTAGGACAAAAGTCAACCCAAGTATACGGGATAAGGGCGGCCTTGAAAAGGGAGATGGGTTTGAGATGCATAGGCAAAACCCGACCATTCATCACAAAGTATCCAGCATCGGCATGAGAGGTGCACCAGGACGTTCAGAAGCTTTTGCTATACAGAGCCCAAAGTTTGTGTGACGCTCAAGAGGATGCTTCTCTTCCTTGATAAAAGCCCAGGACTGCAGGTAAGGCAATCCGATAGAAAATGATGATTCAACAATGAACTGTACAAAATCAGGAATGTTTGAGCAATATTTTCTCGCAAAGTGTAATGATTCTCTTTCCTTCTCGTCGTCTGAAGCATTTTGTTTGTCGTACAAAACATGATCCAGGTTACAGGACATGAAATACACTTGATAGGGAATGCCATAGAGAGTTTGTGTCGAAGTAATCCTGTTGATACAACCTCGTTTCACTCGATTACGCCTACAGATTCCCTGTACATCAGCAGTACGGATTTCGGTAGGTGAGTAGATTGGGTTCTTGGCCGTCATATCTTCTACAACCGCTTCATCGGGAATGTAAGCCCCATCCATATCTACAATGTGAACGATTTCCTGAAAATGTGTTTTTGCAAGGTGATTGGCCTTCATGTAGCTTTCAATAATTACACCAAGCATGCTCAGGATTGTCGAGAAACCTGCTCCTTTAGCTGTCGTTACATCCCCATGTGTAATATGGATGTATACTGTATGTTTGTCATAGATACGATTCAACAGCACGCCAAGCGCTTCATCATCGGAAGGACCTTCTACAATCACGAACACAATTTTTCTACGAGCCACAGTATTCTCCAGCCTCCCTAAACGAAAGAGCAATATCTGCATTGTTTGTCTGCTCATACAGCTCTTCGTCCTGTTCACCAAGCATGATGTCCCTGAAATAAAAGTCACGAAGGTTATTGTTCTCCTTGACGTTTGTCATTCGGACATAGCGATTCCGAGGATTTGTTGTGGTAAAAGCAATGAATCCGCGGTCAAGCGTTTCAAGCGGGCGGAGATTGTGTGAGGTGAAAATCAATTGTCCTTTCCCCCTCTCTGCGATGATGCCAAGCAGCTCTCCGAGAAGATATTCGAATACTCCCGAATCAAGTTCATCGATTGCTACTGTGATGGAAGTCTGATTATACACAACGATGAGAAGCTGGAGGATGGAAACGATTTTCTTGATTCCCTCAGACTCATAACTGAGGGGGATTTCCTTGCTGTTCTTATGAGACATAAGTTGGATACGGCAACCTATATCACCGTTTTCAAGTACTTGTGTTCCCAAGTCCTTGATATGTATCGTAAGTCCAGGAACTATCTTTTGGAGAACCACATTCATATTTTGTATAACCTTGACGACAACATCCTTCGCTTTCTGCGGTATCACAGCCGGTTCATTCAGTGGAAGCATCATCGAACCGATGGCGCCCACCTTTCCTTCGGCAAACTTGAAACGCAAAGGCTGTGCATTGAAACTGATAAGGCCGGCATTGGTTGTATTGATGATGAAAAGCTCATGGTTCCCGAAATTCACCAAGCTCTCGAGGATGCTTGCATAGAAGAAAAGCTCGTTCTCAGAGTTTTCGGATTTCGAAACCGTACTTCTGATAGCACCAAGCAATTCACTCGAGAACACAAAAGAGCGGGATTGGACACTTGCAAGCTTTTTCGCAACTTGAAGATCTGTCTCGATTTTTCTGTCATTTCCAACAAGTAGCTGCCGCTTTGGATTGGGAAGGAAAACCTCCGAGGTATCTGTATCGATAAGCTTGCCAATTCGTATTTTCTTCTCACTTACAATTGGGCACTTAAGCAATTCGTTGTATAAGCGAACACGCTTCCTGTGTTCATTTGAATGAATTGTGTTGGTATTCTGTTCCAAAACATCAAGAACAGACTGGATGCTGAATTGGTATGTAACGATGGAACGCTCCTCTGGTGTTGTTACGATGAACTCGTAGACAAGTGTGGCAGATTCGGAATCGACGTTGATGTACTCTGCAAATTTTTCTGGAATAGGCCTGCCGCACAGTACGTATTTCAGAAGTTCCAAAGCATCAATCAACGCTGTCTTGCCTGAACCGTTTTGTCCATACAGTCCTACAATGCTGGCCTTATAAGCTTTCCTCGTGTTTATGAACGACAGAGAACCTTCAAGTACATTCTTGAAGTTGTGTATTGAAATTCCGCCAAGTCTGACTGAAGCATTTTTCATTGGATGCCCTCCATACCTTTTCTTCATCTACTAATATTCCATGAACACTCCTTATTGTCAATATGAATACCATTTTCTATACATTTTGTACCTTTTTCTGGTTTAAAAATGCCTCTATCTGCATCAGATTATTTCTCAAGCCAATGCAGGTTACACAAACTCCCAGTACCCATACCGCTTGCCCTGCTTTCGAGTGAGCACGTTGGTCTTAACCAAGTCAGATATCTCCCGCTTGATTGTGGAGACAGAAACATCCAACTGATCAGCAATCTCTTGTTGGGTTATGTGTGGGTTTCTCTTGACCAGAGTGAGAATTCGAGATGCCAGGGTATGAGCGACCGGCCTTTCAAATGTTTCGCTGTGAGATACAGACTCAGAATACGGGCCAACGGTTGCAGTTGCAACCTTCTGAAGCGGGATTTCAATTCTGAACACGTCGCCCTCAGTAAAAATCGGCTCTTCACCGCTGTACAGCTTCGAATACGTATAGGTATTGCGCATCCCCGAGCCTAAATCATCAGCAAGCCCGATCTCCCTGAAGACTTTCGAGATGGGGGGATTTTTTGGAAAGGGTTCAAACGTTGCGGGATTGAGTACGCCAATTCCATGTGAACGATTCCCATTCTCCGTAAGGACACGATCCTTCTCAATGATAAACTTTGCGACAAAGGCATTGGAATAGTCGCGATGGGCAAGCGTATTTGACACTATCTCACGAAGAATCGCATCTCTTGCGCTAATACGTTGTATGCCCTTCAGGGTAAACAGATCATTCAAATGCTTTCGACCGAAATCAATCAATCTGGTATAGCTATCCAATAAGTTTGTACTGATGACATCCCTGTCATCATAGCGATCAACATTGAATACACGAAAAATCGCATCGGTTTTGTGATGTGGCAGTACTGACAGTATCAGGTTATCGGTCCCGAACAGGAGAATACTTGCAAGCGTAAGGCCTTCCTGACCGGTAGCAGGATCCTGCAGGATCAAACCGGCACTTCGCAGCAGCTCTTCATCAGACAGATAACGCCATGGGTGATGATTCGTCATGCATGAGGCCATGGTTCTTGCACGCTCGATCAGGTCGGATCGCAAATCGGAGACAGAGAACACAGGAAATACCGTATTCACATAGCATATGCCTTGTTTTCTGGAATACAGTTGATACACAAGATGTTCATTATCGGTGATATCAATATCCGAGTCATGACTTCGATCAAATATTCTTCCATTGCATCGGCATACACTTTTTGTGCATGGTACGTGGATATATAAAACTAGTTTTCCCTCATACTCGTAGAGAATAGGCGTCAGGTAAAGAGGCGGGCTGATTTTGTTGCGGTTGTTTACTGATGTAACAAAATTCTTCATCAAGGATACCGTATGTTCCTCTTCAATTCCAATGATGTGCCCATCATCGAGCACGCCAAGAAAGAGATGTCCACCGTTCCGATTGGCAAAGGAACAGACAGTGGAATACACATCTGATGGGATGGATGTCGTCGATTTCTTGAATTCCACATCCAAGCCTTCACCCTGCGCAATCAATGCCAATATGTTTTCAGGGATAGTCATACAGCATCTCTCTTTTCACTTCCATGCGCTTCTCCTTGATACCCGGTTCGTTGAGTATATCATATGAGGGTAACCGTAGCCGGCATACTCATCCTAAGAAGCAGGCTTGCCTCCTTCGCTTCAGATCTTCGATGAGTCTCTATACGTTGTATTTGGTTGAAACCTGTCTCTTCCATTTCATGGTCGGCTCAAGGCAAGCAAGCGATCGAGTAAAACATGTACAGTGGTGGAAGACTCCTCCTCTGCAGGGGATTGGTGGGGATATCGGTCATAGATACGCTTTGCACGTTCAATGGCAAGGTCTACCCTACGTTTCCTATACTTGGCGTCATAGCCAAAAAGCAAGTGAAAGAATTCTGGAGTAATTACCTTGCTGCCGGTTGCATCATACCACGCTCCCAGAGGTTGTATCGCTCTATTGATTAGATCTGCATAGTGATTGCGATGCAATGCGCCTCCCTGATGGTCATTGAAATGAAGTAGCAACCAATATTCAAACGCCTGATTGGAATAGGCAACACGGAAACCTTTTGCTGAAGCGAGTACTATTGCTTGGTTGAAATCCTGATCGGGAAAATCATCCTTGTCAAAAACACACCAGACTTCATCAAATGCCTTGGATGTCACCAGCTGCTGAGCCCTCCTGACCAAAGAAAGGGTGTTGCATCCCTGCCCAACCACTTCGATGGTTGCTGTCTTTAACTTCAATGCATTGAAATAGGATGGTTCGGTTTTCTTTCCCTCGCACACAATAAGAAAAGTTGGAAGCATAGCTCTTGTGGGCTTTTTCCGAGAAAGATTTCGGCTCTTTTGCCTGCGATTTTTCTCTACTTCCCTTGAGGCCACGGTTTCTCCTGTTCTGAAGCAACGTCACTGCAATGTTTGAATAGTTGAATATAGGGAACCGCCCCATATTTGCCTTGCAGGTAATTCGTTTCAAAATTCTCGCTTTTTCTGACTTGAACCGACTTGAATTCGGAAAGTGCATACAGACGAGAAGCTTCACACGCATTCTTTTGTACAAACCAGATTTGATCTTTCCTCAATCGATCGGATTGAAGAACGATTGTATTCTGGATCGTGGCAACCAATTGGGCTCCTTTGGTATTTATAGACGGATCGTTGAACAACGATACCAGTGCAAGCACGAGGTTTGGATGCAATCGGGCATCAAACTCATCTATGAAAAGCGCTTTGCCTTGGTCCAGGGCATCGAGTATGTGGCCGGCAAGGGAGAAAAACCTTCGTGTGCCATGTGATTCATCCTCGTCCATGGAGAACTCAATTTTTCCAACAATGCTCTCGTTCGCATCATACACATAGTGTTCGGTCTCACACGCAAAAGCAGCCATGTCCTGGGCGTCTGTTGCTTTAGCCTGTACAGGAACCTTCATATGGATATCCAGTATTGCAAGGTCTGCCATTTTCATCAGGTTCATCATCTTTTGGTGGAATACCGGCTGCTCTTTCACCTTCGCCACATACCATGCATAATCATATTCGCCGAGGCCGGAAAGGACTGTTACACCGTGTTGGAACCACTGGACAACAGAACTGCAGATCGCATCATTGAACTGCGCTGCCACAGAAAGCATGAGCGCATTGTCCCGCACCAAGTTCTCTGACCGGAGAAGGTTTCCTTTCTTGAAATACTTTGCATGCGTTTGCAGGGTATGGTCGATTGTATCACGGTAGAAAATCTGATGCTCCCTTCCCTCGCTCTTGTAGTACAACCATTCGGAAAGAACTTGCTTGCGAGTGACTTCAAATCCATACCGAAAAATCGCCTGGTTTTGAAAGAAGATGATTTCGAACTCGCTTGGTTCGTTCTTGGTTTCTTCACAAAGCAGGAAGGGTTTGGTAGGGATGTCTTCACCGATCTGGCTCTCCTTGGATGAATCAAGCACAAATTTACGAAAAAATGCCAGAGACTCGAACAGCTTGGTTTTACCAGAAGCATTTGCCCCATGCACAACCGCGGCTCGCAGTATGCGAAGTCTCTTCTGTGGTACATGCTCGACATTCTCAAGCTCGAGCGTAGTTTTGTCATAATTGGACGCAACGAAGCTCAAATGCGCGGTCTCCTTGAAGACGGTGTAGTTTTTAACTGAATACTCGAGTATCATATTTCCACCTTTTAGACGCTTTTACGTCTAATAATAGCTCTAATACTAGAAAGATAACGCATATAATGTCCATTCTCAACAAATAACTGCATTAATCGGAATTATTGCAACCAAAACAGCTAATTCGAAATATACCTTTTTACCCTAAGAAGCAGGCTTGCCTTCTTCGCTTCAGATCTTCGATGAGTCTCTATACAAGGCAGTCCAAATTCCCGATACTTACTGTAAGGAGCCATACCCATGAAATGTGCCACGGTTGCCATCATCGGCCGACCATCAGCAGGCAAAAGCACCCTGCTCAATACCATCTGTGAGATGAAAGTCTCCATCACCGCCTCTACACCCCAGACAACACGCAATGCCATCAGGGGAATCTATACCGACAGCCGCGGGCAGTTGATCTTCACCGACACCCCGGGTTTCCATCTCAGCGAGAAGACGCTCAATAAGCGTCTGCAGGAGACTGCGCTCAAGAGCCTTGAGGAGAGCGATGCCGTGCTCTACATCCTCGACTCAAAGCGCAGCGCCGGCGAGGAAGAGCTCGCCCTGGTCTCGCATATTGCCAAGATCAAGACTCCGGTGGTCTGTGTCATCAACAAGGCCGACATCATCCGCGACAGCGAAGAAGAGGCGGCGAAGGCCTTTCTTGCCGAGCACCTTCCCGGCAGGCCGGTGCTGAAGGCTTCGGCCAAGCTGGACGAGGGAGTCGATGAAATACTGATCGAACTGTTCAAGCTTGCCCCGGAGGGCGAGCTGCTCTACCCCCCCGATGCCTATACCGACCAGAACCTTGAGTTCCGCATCAGCGAAATCATCCGTGAGAAGGCCATCAACCTGGTGACAGAGGAGATCCCCCATGCCATCTATGTCACCATCGAGGACATAGAGCACACCGAAGCGACCAATACCATCTGGGTGCGGGCAGCGATCATCGTCGAGCGCGATACGCAAAAGGGTATCGTGGTCGGCAAGGGTGGTGCGAACATCACCAAGATCCGCAAGGGTGCGGAGCCCGAAATCCGCCAGATTTTCCCCGGCAGGAAACTCAGGCTCGACCTCAGGGTGAAAGCCCAGGACAAGTGGAGAAACAACTCCGTCGTCCTGGACAAGATCCTGCGCTAACGGATGTAATTCGTAACAAACCGGCGTTCAGCTTCGGGAGCGGCCAAACCTGCTTGTCTACCTGCTTCAATACAATGCAGCAGCCAGGCAAGGTTTGCTCCAAGGTTGCGCATAACCTGTAGTCCCTCAAGGTCCTGTTCAACCTCGGAGGGAGAGTTTCCATGCACACTGTTCCAGTACGTTGAAGAGACCACCGGCATGCCGCTGATGGTGAAGTACTTGTTCAGCTGGTCGAAGGAAGCACTTGCCCCTCCTCTTCTGCAGGAGACCACCGAGGCGCCGGGCTTGAGGTACATGCGTTTGGAAACAACGCGGAACAATCTGTCCAGGAAGGCGCTTGCAGCCCCTGCAATACTGGCATAGTGGACCGGAGATCCAAGAATGAGGGCATCAGAGGCGAGAGCCTTCTTGGCCGCTTCATTTACCTTGTCGTCGTTGAAGACGCAAACCCCGTGCTTGAAGCAGTAGCCGCAGTCGATGCAGCCGTGCAGGCTCTCCTTGCCGATCCACAGGATTTCGCTCTCAATTCCTTTCTCCTGGAGAACAGAAGCAATCTCCTCTAGAGCGCGATTGGTGCAGCCCTTCTGGTGAGGACTGCCGTTGATCATCAAAACATGCATAGAAACCTCCAAACAAACAACAGGGAGCCGAAGCTCCCTGCAAGTATGCCATACATCAGTAATCAATAGTTGGAAAGAATGGCCAGGACCTTCTCTTTTCCACAGGTCTGCAAGAAGGGCCCGAGCTTCGGGCCGCGGTCCTTGCCGATCAGGATGGTGTAGACAAGCTTGAAGAAATCCCCTGTATCGAGCCCGTTGAGCTTTGCAGCATCGTAGAGGCGTGTGGTGTACTCCTTATCCTCCAGCTCGTCCATCTGTTCAACAACCTTGACCAGGTCATGGATGGCCTTGGCCTCTACCTCGTCAAGCTCTACCAAGGGGTCTCCCTCATGCCAGAGACGGTACTTGAAGTCCTCGGGGGCGAAGGTGGTGATCCAGTTCCAGGCGCACTTGCACCGCACCCGCAGACGCTCCTTCTGGCTATCGGTCATCTCACCGAGGGTGGAGATGGCACGCTCGATATCCCCTTCATGCAGCTGAAGCAGGTTGCACAGGTGGCGGAAGGGAATCTGGTAGGAGGCTTCAGAGGGGATTTTTCCGACCTGGCTCAGCTCGTAGATTCTTCTCTCCTTCTCCCTGCGCTTCTCGTTGACTTCCTGCAGGCCGAAGTAGATGCGCTCGCAGGTATCGTAGTCTTCGTAGATTTTCAACACATCGAGGTCGAAGGAGATGGAGAACTCCGTGTTCGGCCGGGTGCCGGCGAACATGAAGCGGGTGATCTCGGGAGTATAGACTTCCAGCACATCGTAGAGGGAGATGACCTCGCCGCTTGAGGAAGAGATCTTGCCTCCCCTGCCCTTGATGCTGATGAAGTCGTACTGGAACGATACCGGAGGCTGGCCGCCGAAAACCGTCACGACCTTCTTGGAGGTATCGAAGCTGCCGCCTTCACTGTGGTGGTCCTTGCCTGCCGGCTCGAAGTCTACGCCTTCATAGGCCCAACGCATGGGCCAGTCGATTCTCCAAGGAAGCTTTGCATAGGGGGTAGTGCGAAGATCGATGGTTTCCGTCTGGCCGGTCTCGTCGTCACGATAGGTCACATTCCACTCGCCGTCCCAGTCGAGGATGGTGGTGGTATCCTTGTCGGTGAAGGATGAGAAGACGGAAATCGGCCACCAGTCAGCCTCAAGGGGTTCGGTTCGGAACTCGTTCAGGATCGCCCTGATCTCTTCTCTCTTCTCAAGGGCGGTTCTCATGCCCTGGGCATACATGCTTGCGCGATACCGCTGGGCCTGATAGAGGTACTCGGGCTCTACACCGACGGTGGGAAGGATTTGCTCGACATCCAGCTCGTTGGCACGTGCGTAGTTCTCCGCCCTGCCGGTGGTATCGGGAACCAGGGTGATGGGTTTGCGCAGATAGGTTGCCAGCAGCTCGGGCTGGGGCATGTTCTTGGGAACCTTGCGGAACACATCATAATCGTCCCAGCTGTAGATGAAGCGGACCTGTTTGCCTTTGGCCCTCAGGGCCCTCACCACCAGCTCGACCGAGATGATCTCCCGGAAGTTTCCAATATGGACTGTGCCGGAAGGGGTAATGCCTGAGGCGCAGGTATAGACATCCTTGTCCCCTTTCTCACGAATGATCTTGTCGGCGTATATATCCGCCCAATGCGTAGATACGTTCTGTTCGCTCATAAACGTCGATTATAGTGAATCATATTCATCAGTTCAACTGCTGGTTGCCAAAACAAAGACCGAGAGCTTATACTCTTGAGTATGAAACGATTGACAGCATTGCTTGCAGTACTTCTTATCGCCTCGTTCGCCCTGACTGCGGCGGATGAGCCGCTTCAGCCGGGTTCGGTCATTGAGAAAGGGATTGCCTCTTGGTACACCACCGACAAGAGTGAGAGCTTGACTGCCAATGGTGAGATTTTCGACGCCAATGCCATGTCGGCAGCACACAAGAGCCTGAAGTTCGGCACGATCGTCAGGGTGACAAACCTTGCCAACGGCAAGAGTGTGGATGTTCGCATCAACGACCGCGGACCCTATGTCGATGGAAGGATCATCGACCTCACCCCGGCTGCGGCCAAGCAGATCGACATGCTCACAAGCGGCATCGCATCGGTCGACCTGACCCTGATCTTCGAGCCGGAGGTTCCCGAGTCAAAATACAATCGCGCCGGAGACACCGGCTGGTACCAGATCCAAGTGGGGGCCTACTCCTCCCTGCTTACCGCCTATGCCCAGTATGACAGACTGCTTAATGCAGGGCTCAAGCCCTACGCCGAGCAGCTTGCCGACTCCCAGGCGGTACGCCTTACCGTGCGTTGGGTTCCGGCTTATCAGCTGGACAGGACGATGAAGGCTCTTTCAGCCCTTGGCTTTGCCGAAAAGAATGTGCTGAAGAAGAGCGAGGTCAACCCTTACCGCTGAAGCGCTTTCCATCCTGCTTGCAGATCATTCGTGCTATGTCCCGTCCATCCTTTGCCGCGGCGGGAAGCCCCCCGCCGGGGGCCGTCCACTGCCCGATCATGGCAAAACGGGACAGGCCTTCCAGCGTCTTGGGCAGGCGTGCAGAGAGGGTTGCCTTGGTCGGGGCGAAGCCCTCGAAGCTGCCTTTCCAGTTTCCGGTGTAGCGGATGACCGAGTGGGGTGTTGAGACATCGACTATGTCGATCAAGCCTTCCAGTGGTCCAAATAAAGCTTCCAACCGCATGACCACCTCGTCTGCTATTCTCTTCTTCTCCTCTTCATACTCCTGACGATGATCAGAGGCAAGCTTCTCCCATGCCTCCCACTCCCATGTGTTGATCAGGACTGTCACCAAGGTACAGCCCTCAGGTGCGAGGGTGGGGTCAAAGGCGTAGACATTCAGGCTGAAATTGTTGTGCGACGTCCCATCGCAGAGAACAAGGGGCTCATCAAAGTAGGGAGATGAGGAATGAACAAACTGCCGAAGATCTTTCTTGATGCCTAAGGCCACCATGACGGTAGAAGGGAATAGTGGATACTGTTCATACGCTTTCTTGTATGCAGGGCTGAGATACAGTCCCGATAGCATTGCGTAGAGCGTGGTATACCCGTCTGCAGCGCTGACCACATAGTCGGCATCAACAATCCGGCCATCCGAAAGCTGTACGCCTACTGCCTTTCCTTCTGAAACCAATACCTTTTCCACCGGGCTGTTATACCGGAAGGAGACACCAAGAGAAGAAGCTTTGCGGGCGATGTTCAGAGCAAAGTTCAAGGACCCTCCGATTGGATAACCTGCGCTCTTGTACGGCTGTTGGGAGAGGCCGAGGGTGAGGGCAATGAGGCTCCAGTCGGGTGGCAGGGAGGAGAGGAAAATCTCGCGCAGCCTTGGATTGGTAAAGCGCTTGGCATACTCTTCCACCGGTACAAGATGGCCCATCATGGTAGCGAACTGTACCAAGGAAGCGAAGGGGTTGCCGGAGAAAGACCCTGCCAAGCGCTTGAGGCTCCGATGGAACTTTTTAATTTGTTTTGCATCCTCCGGAGCGAGGGCCAGCAGCGACTCCTTCAGCTGTTCAAGGTCGCTCGATAGACACAATGAGTCCCCGTTGGAAAGACCTATGGTGGTGAATTGGTCGAAGTTTACAATTTCAACCGGAGAACCATCGGCATTGGTGAAGGCCCCCAGTTCCTGCCACAGAGAATAAAATGGAGTTCCTTCGCGTGATCCCATCAGCCAATGGATGCAGTAGTCGATGGTATAGCCACCTCGTTTCCAGGAGGTGCAGAGGCCGCCAGGCAGGCTGTGCTTTTCCACAACAGTAACGCGGTAGCCGTTTCTTGCAAGGTAGGAGGCTGCAGAGAGCCCTGCTACTCCTGCTCCAATGACAACGATGTGCTTTTCCATGTTACTACCTCCAAACACTTAGTCTTGTGTATTGTACCATACTCAATACAAATGAGAAGAAAGTCATTGTTACATTACTTTTGACTTGTTTCATATATAATGGTACTTTAATAATATCATGAAACAAAAAGACTATACAACGTTGAATGACTATATGAACGTACTGTTTGGTTCCGGTACTGACATACAGAGATATGAAATGACAGACACGATGCCGCTGTATTTAAGCGATGGCTATAACTTTCTTCTTATAACCTTGCAGGATATCTCATTCATTGCCATGGAGCCGCTTTCACAAGAGTACCGTTTGCCTACGGTGGTCTCACACCTCGCCAAAGCATCACAGATAACACAACTGCACTGTGCTTTACTCTTCTCATCACTGCGATCGCAGCAGAGAAATGCGCTCATCCAGCAAAGGATTCCTTTCGTGGTACCAGGGGCGCAGCTCTATCTTCCCTTTGCCGCCTGTATGTTTACTGAAAGGCTATGTATACATCACCCGTTGCCGGAAGCGATGGCTCCGGGTACCCAACTGGTTTTCTTGTACCTCTACTATCAGCATTTCGATTCTGCAGTAACCGCGACCGAACTGGCTGAAACGTTGCAGCTTTCAAAGGCAACGCTTACCAGGGCAATATATTCACTGCAGCAGATCGGGCTTGTTTCGGTGCAAAACGAGGGAACAAAGAAACTACTGACATTGACAACCAATTCAAGAACAGAACTGCTCCAAGCAGCAAAGCCCTACCTGCAATCACCGGTTTTCAAAACCATCTATCTTTCAAAGAAGCCGGAGAAGGCCTTGCTTGGCGGCATATTGGCATTGAGTTCCCTGACGATGCTTTCACCGAATTCCCTGGATGGGGCGTATGTCGTACCGAAGCGTGAAGCAAAACACCTAAAGCCTCAGAAGATGGATAGACAGGATTTTCTGGACTTCGGTGGTTATGCTGTTGAAGTTTGGAACTATGATCCCACACTGCTTGCTACAGACAAGACAGTAGACGATATCTCATTGCTGCTGAGTTTCACCGGCGAGTACGATGAAAGGACTGAGCAGGCACTGGAGATACTTAAGGAGAGGGTGTCGTGGTAAATGGCATTGATATCTTTCGAGATCGATTGGGACAGTATAATGATCAGTTTGCCATAATTGGTGGCACAGCTTGCAGTATTCTTTTTCATAAGTCAAATTTGGAATTCCGATCAACATATGATTTTGACATCGTAGTGATCATAGAAACGTTGAACTCATCATTTGCGAAAGCATTTTGGGATTTTATTCACGAAGGAGGGTATGCAATTCAAGAGAGGAGTAGTGGAATTCCTGTATTTTACCGCTTCTCACGTCCATCGAATGATACATTTCCAAGAATGATCGAGCTTTTCTCAAGAATTCCTGATGGATTCCATCTCTATAAAAACAGTGAACTCATTCCAATCCATATATCAGATGAGGTTTCAAGTCTATCAGCAATACTCCTAGACGATGACTATTATAGTTTTCTCAAATCTGGTATTGCGATTGTAGAAAATCTTCCTGTATTGAAGGCTGAGTATTTAGTTCCTTTCAAGATAAAAGCGTGGCTTGATTTGACTGAACTGTAATTCCCGGTAGTTTTCC
>DJGJ01000017.1 GCA_002432715.1 Sphaerochaeta sp. UBA5849
GCTGTTGTACAAGTCGAAAACCTTGAGCTTCTCCCTGAACTGCTTCAGGGTGATTTTCTCCTGGGTCTTGAAGACGACCACCTTTTGGGCGGTAGGCCGGATTGCAAAGAGGTTGTCGCTGAAAACTCCCTTCAGGTCCTGGGCGTCGAGGGCTACTTCAAAAGCGGGGTAGGTGCAGCTTACCGTAACGGCGAACCCTCCGCTTACTTTCTCCACCTGGGTCTGCAACTGCGGGTCAAGCAGTTCACATGCCTTCGGTTTATCCAACAGCAGGCAGTTCTCGATGTACAGGTCGTCACTCTTGAGCTTGATGTAGATGAAGGTTTTCCTGCGGTCCAGCTTATGATTCCTTTTCAAGTCGATGGTGCACATATGGGTGCTGCTCTTCGGTTCGATGGTGAGGCGGTACTCCTGCTTGCCCAGCTTTTGTGCATCAAAGGTACAGAACTTCACCGAGAGCTTGGCATCTTCGACGGCCTTCGGCCCGTCGTTGACGATGTAGACCTCGACTTTGCCGTCCTCCTTATGATATGCGATCGGCAGGACGGGAGCGTAGAAACGCTTTGCGGCATAGTGCAGCAGCTTCCACTTGCCGGTATAGTCGATTGATGACCAGGAAGCGACAGGCCAGTTGTCATTGAGCTGCCAGTACAGCGTCCCCATGCAACGGGGCATGGTGGTCCTGTAGTACTCGATGGCCATCTTCATGGCTGCAGCCTGCTGGACCTGACTCAGATAGAGCATCTGTTCAAAGCTGGAAGGAAAGCGGTAGTAGCGGCTGAAGTTTTCGATGATGATTGAGTTGCCTCGTGGATTCTTCTGGTGGTGTTCCATTTCTACGCTGGTCAGATTCCACATGGACTTTTGGGCATAGGTGGCGACTGTGGACAGGGAGGGGAAGCTCTGGTAGCCGAATTCGCTGACAAAGCGCGGCTTGATCGAGTAGTACTCCTCAAAGCTTTTGCCTTCATGCCAGACCGACCAGAAGTGCATGTCGCCTCGTTTGTCGCTGTGCCAGTTGTCGGAGAAATCCCCTTCTCCGGCCGAGGGGCTGCTGGGCCACCAGGTGCGGCTTGGATCGAGTTCCTTGATGACTTTGCCGACCACACCCTCGTTGAGGCGATCGTAGTCGACGACGTAGCGGTCACGGTTCCTGCACGATTCCTCGTACCAGCTGATGGCTCCCAGGTCCTCGTTGTTGCCGCACCACAATGCCAGGCTCGGGTGGTCGTGCAGGCGGGGCACCTGATAGCGCAGCTCGGCTTCGACATTTGCAAGGAAAGCCGGATCGGAAGGATACATGGAGCAACTGAACATGCAGTCCTGCCACACCAGGATGCCCTTCTCGTCACAGAGCTCGTAGAAGTCCTCCTTTTCGTACAGGCCGCCTCCCCAGACGCGCAACATGTTCATGTTTGCATCGATGGCATACTGCAGCAGCTGATCGTAGCGTTCACGCGTGAGCCGGCCCATGAAGGCGTCCAGGGGAATCCAGTTGGCACCTTTTGCAAAGATGTCCCGGCCGTTCACCGAGAAAACCATGCCCTTTCCGCCTTCTGCATCTTCCTCTGTCTTGACCTCCAAGGTTCTGAAGCCGATGCGCTTGGTTGCTTTCTGAGCGCCGATGGCAAGCTGCAGAGGATACAATACAGCCTTGCCCTCGCCGTTGGGCCACCATGGGTGTACCTTGTTGCAGACAAGACGGAAGGTGATTCTATTCAGACCGACGTGGGTCTCGATGGTTCCCTCTTGTGAGGCACTGCCGCAGGTTGCACTGCAAGGCAGGCTGAGTGCTTTTTTTGCATTGAAAACTACATCGACAACCAAATTCCAGCTGTCGTCGCCAAGGAGGTTGGTAGTACAGGTGATGCTCTCGATGATTCCTTCGTCGACGAAAGCGAGCTGGATCGGTTCGTAGATGCCGAAGCTCAAGATGCATGGACCCCAATCCCAGCCGCTGTGGCACTGGGTTTTTCGAACAAGGTTCCGATGCTTGGCTGATACCGGATACACCGAGTAGGGTATGGGGTAGGGAAGCTTCTCAGCCAGTGCGAGGGCATGGGACTCTGCACTGGTAAAGACCAATTTGATGGAGTTTTCCCCGATTGTCAGTGCTTCACTGACATCAAAACGCCAGCGCCTGAACTGATTGTCGCAGCTGCCGACCTGCTTGCCGTTCACCCATACACTGATGATGGTGTCGGCCATGGTCAAGGTGAGGACAGCACTTCTGTCGGCAAGCATCTCCTCTGATACCAGGAATGTTCGCTCAAGCACCCAATCATTGCGGCCGACCCACTGGATATCCAGTTCCTGTGTTCCGATATAGGGATCGCTGATGACCGAGCTTTCCAGCAGGGCTGAGTGGATATCGCCTGGCAGGGTGCAAGGTATATGGGCCTGATGTTGGAAATATTTGGTATAAGGTGCGATGTTTTCCCTGTGTAGCGGCTGCAGATTCCAGACTCCATTGATATCGAGTGTAAGCATGAAAGACGACCTCCGATGGCTGAGTATAGCACACGGAGCCTGTCGTGCGTTGAAAAAACTTGAGAGCAGCATCCCTCCAACCCATACTGTTGCCATGTGGCAAAAGCCGAACATGCATGGTCAGGCTTCACACTATGAGGCACAAGACAGACATGAACGATCTCAGATTCTGCGTGCGCCTGTCCGGGCTTGATTCCTGCCTTGAGTATCTGGAACACACACCCTTCTTTTGCTTTTGCAACAATCAACCGACAGAGCGTACAAGGGAAGGATCTGTACAAGCGGCTGAATGAAACAAGACCGGGCTCTCTTGCCCGGTCTTGTTTCTGTCACCTACTTGGATTGCTCCAAGACCAAGGTGACGGTGGTTTTGTCACATACCTCGCTCGGTCCATAGTACTGTACGGCACCGGGGTAGGTGAAACAAGTTTCGCGTGCCCATCGGCTGCGGTGCTTTGCAAAGTAGGTAAACGGCTTTCCTTCCAGTTCAACCAGCGCCTTCTTTATTACAGGTTTCTTTGCACCATGGCGGACTTCCATGTTCATCATCATGGTGATGGGAATGCCGCCTGCATTCCAATTTTGGGCGGGGGCGCACAAGTTGGTGACCGAGCTGAGGTATCCACTCAAGCCGGCTCCGATCAGGCAGAAGGCATTGTACCCGAGGCTGTAGCAGTAATCGGCGTCGAAGTTGGTCGGGAAAGCACAGCGGCCCTCATAGCCAAAGAAGTGGGTCATCGAGCTGAATTTTCCTTTGTAGGTTCCTTCAGCCTTCATGTGCTTCAACCGATTCTCAACCATTGATGCAAGAAGCTTGTCGGTCTCGATGCGTGAAACCTGGACGTTTCCGTGGGGGTCGCGGTCCATCAGCAACTGTTTTTGAATCTCATCGGGGAGAATGGTGAATACGGCCTGTGAGCTTTGGCTCAATCGGGAGCTGACAAACGCAACATGCTGATCGCTGTCGGTCAAGGCATTGAATGCTGTCGCTTCCTTGGCAAGGAGATGGTTGATCTCATCAATCAAAGCCTTGATCTCGGGAATGAACTCAACCAAGCCTTCGGGAATGAGCACAACACCAAAGTTGTTCCCATCCAGAGCCCTGGCGCTGACCGCCTGGGCTATATCCTCGACGATGCCGACAAGACTCTGCTTGTTTGCTTCCACTTCTTCACTGATGAGGCAGATGTTCGGCTGGGTCTCGAGGGCGCACTCCAAAGCGATATGGCTTGCACTGCGGCCCATCAGCTTGATGAAATGCCAGTACTTCTTGGCACTGTTGGCATCGCGCTCGATATTGCCGATCAGTTCGCTGTAGGTCTTCGTGGCGGTGTCGAAACCAAACGAGATTTCAATGAATTCGTTCTTCAGGTCCCCGTCGATGGTCTTGGGGCAGCCGATGACCTGGATTCCATGGTTCTTTTCCAGGAAATACTCGGCAAGGACTGCTGCATTGGTGTTTGAATCATCGCCTCCGATAATGACCAGGGCGCTGATGTCATGCTTCTTGCAAACCTTGGCACAGATTTCAAACTGCTCTTGGGTTTCCAGCTTGGTGCGACCGCTGCCGATGATGTCAAATCCGCCGGTATTGCGGTATGGGGCAAGAAACTCACTGGTGATGATCTGATAGGAGTCCTCCAGGATGCCGGAGGGGCCTCCCTTGAATCCGTAGAGGATATTCTCGGGATTTGCAGCCTTGAGGGCGTCGAACAGGCCGCTGATGACATTGTGTCCTCCAGGAGCTTGGCCCCCGCTGAGGATGACTCCGACATTACGCCGTGCAGTGATGGCTTGGTTGTCGCCTTCAGTAAAGGTGACCCGGCTCATCCCATAGGTATGGGGGAACAGTGCCTTGACTGCATCAGCATCGGTTGCAGCGCCGGTCGCCTCGCCAAACGCGGGTGCAATGCTGGTGATGTCCTTCCTGAGAATAGCGGGCAGTTTAGGCTGATATGCATAACGGGCCTGCTGCAAAGGGGAAATGTCCATAATGAACTCCTCATGATTAAAGTATCTGAACATGCTAACCATAGAACAAAATGCCCGTGTGTTTCAAGCGTGAGCACTTGCTTGGCGGCCGTGAGGCTGGTATACAGGAGGCAGGAGGCTGAGTATGTACCAAGAGATTGACGCCAACGATGGTTGGTATTTCCATCCGGGTTTCGAGGATGCGTTTCTCCAAGCCGATTACGATTATTCGGCCTGGCAGCAGGTGGACCTGCCGCACAGCCCTCATCAGTTTGGGATTGGCTACCGCCAAGAGCTCTCGTATGAGGGATTCTCTACGTACAGGCGCGCCTTCTCTGTTGCAAAAAAGGCGGAACAGCTGCTCTCTCTCCGGTTTGACGGCATTGCAAACAGTGCAAAGTTCTACTGCAACGGCGAGCTGGTCGGCTTCAGCAAAGGTGCCTATCTGCCCTATACCCTTGATTTGGGAACCTTGCATGCATTTGATTTGACAGTGGTTGTCGATGCCACCGAAGATCCGGCCTTTCCTCCTTTTGGGGGAAGCATGGACTATCTCTCATTTTGTGGCATCTATCGCTTGGTTACCCTGGTTGTCACCGAAAAGGAACATCTGACATTCCTGTCGGTGAGCAGCAAATCCGATACCTCTGTCCAGCTGCAAGGAAGGGCGGTCGATAGTGATGCCCTTGGGGTGACAGCCTTGCTGTATGACGGACGGTCCTTGCTGGCCCGGTCGGAAACCACCATCGAAAACGGCTCTTTTTCCCTGGCCTTCGAAGAGCTGAAACTCAGGCGCTGGAGCTTGGACGATCCCTATTTGTATACGATGCACATCAAGCTTGCCGACAAGGATCAGCGGATGATCCGTTTCGGCAGCCGGTCGGCTGAGTTCAGGGCCGATGGCTTTTATCTCAACGGCAGCAAGCTGAAGCTGGTCGGCTTGAACCGCCACCAGGACTATCCGTACCTCGGGTATGCAGCACCACCAAGCCTGCAGCGGGAGGATGCAAGGCTGCTCAAGCAACTGGGAGTGAATCTGGTACGAACCAGCCACTATCCGCAGGATTGCAGCTTTCTCTCTGCCTGTGATGAGTTGGGTCTCCTGGTTTTCGAGGAGATTCCCGGTTGGCAGCACATCGGCAAAGAGGCCGGTTGGCGTTCTGCCTGTCTTGAGAATACCCGGGCGATGATCGAGCGGGATTGCAACCATCCCAGCATCATTCTGTGGGGGGTGAGGATCAATGAATCGGCCGATGACCGGCAGCTGTATGAAGCAACGAATGCACTGGCTCATGAGATCGATCCCCATCGACAGACCGGCGGGGTGCGCAATCTCAAACACAGCGAGTTCTTGGAGGATGTGTATACCTACAACGACTTCTCCTATGCCGGTAAAGGAAGAGGGCTTATGAAGAAGTCGAAGATTTGTTCCAAGGATGCACCGTATTTGGTGAGCGAATACTGCGGGCATATCTATCCGGTCAAGCGGTTCGACCCGCCGATGATGCGAAGCGAGCATGCCCTGAGGCATTATCAGATTCTTGATGCAGCGGTCTCTACCAAAGGACTGAGTGGAGCCATAGGCTGGTGTATGCATGACTACTACACCCATGCCAATTTCGGAAGCGGGGATCAGATTTGCTATCATGGGGTTCTCGATCTCGCCCGAAACCCCAAGGCCGCAGCGTATGCATACCAGAGCCAGTTGGACGGGCCGCCCATGGTGTGCGTCCTCTCCAGCATGGAAGGAGGGGACCATCCCAATGCATGTCTGGACCAAGCAGTGGTCGCTACCAATTGTGAGGCGGTCCGGCTGTGGTACAACGATGATTTGGTCGGTATTTTCCACCCCGATCGCAAAAAGTTCCCCCACCTTGCCCATAGTCCGGTCATCATCCGGGATTTCATCGGCGAACGGCTCAAGGCAGAATCCTATTTGAATGAAAGGCAGCGAAAAAGCCTCTCCCGCCTCTTGGGCAAGGTAGGCAGGCAGGCTGTAAAACTGACGATGCTCGACACCCTCAAGATGGGGTTGTTCCTTATGCGGCACCGCAAGAACTACGGCGATGCAGTACGCTTGTTCTCCACGTATGTAGGAAACTGGGGAAGCAAGGAGGCAGTCTGGCGTTTCGAGGGCTTGATCGACAATGAGGTGGCTGCAGTCGAGGTGTTGAGGGCGGGCATCAAGCCGGACTTGCGCCTGCTCAGCTCCTCAACCGACCTCTCACTAGGCCTGTCCACCTATGATATGGCAGCTGTTCGGCTTCAGGTGGTGAAAAAGGGACAGCAGCTTCCGTTAAGCTATGCCAATATTGCATTTGCCGTCAGCATCGACGGTCCGCTTGCCTTAAGCAGCCCGGATACCGACTGTACCATAGGCGGAAGTGCGGTTGTGTATGTACGGACGGTTGGAAAAGCAGGAAAAGCGACGCTGACGGTCCACTCGAATCTGGGTGACACAACCCTTTCTTTTACTGTACGCTGACACCATGTTGAAATTGTATGTTGATGCCGATTCCTGCCCGAAGAATCTCCGTCAGATTGTGCTGCGTGCAATTATGAGGAACAACCTTGTCTCATGCTTTGTCGCCGACCGTCCCCTGAAGGATATCGAGCAAGCCTGTCAGATGCATACCGCCGAGCTTCGCAATGCCGCCAGGAAAGCCGGAGAGCGTGATGAGATGGCCCTGCGTGCGATACGAAGCCCCATCACCATGGTTGTTGTCCAGCCTGGCATGGATAGTGCCGACGATTGGATTGTTGAGAACGCTACACCCCCGGCGATCGCCATCACCCATGACATTCCGCTGGCAAGCCGGTTGGTCGAGAAAGGATTGACGGTCCTGGACGACCGAGGCAAGACGTATACCCGTGAAAATATGGCCCAACGGCTTTCGGTGCGCAATGCAATGACTGAATTCAGGGAGATGGGCTTGTTTGCCGAAAAGCATGAGCGTATGGGAAACAAGCAGATCAAGGCGTTCAGCGATGCTTTCGATTCGTTGTTGACTGCAATGCTGAAGCAATAGGGGCATCGTCTGTTCTTCAAGGGTGATGAAACGAACAGCCCTGCTTCTCTATCATACGAGTCTGGAGCGCGAGCAACTGCTTTGCCGCTTATCCCCGTTCTCGTTTCTTGAGCTGGAATGCCACAAGCTCGAGACAGAAAGAAAGACCGAATATGCACAGCCGGTGATTTGCTTTGCACGCGACCTGCCGTCGGCCCTTCATTTGAAACAACACCTTTGCTGTCCTTCCCTGCTGCTGTTCTGTCCCCCGGCACTCATTGGAATGTTCAGCCTCCTTGACGATGAGCGATGCCGTACCAAAAGTCTTTCCTGTTCCACTGCTTCCCTTCAACAAGCCCTGCTTCTTGTGACCGACACCAGCGAACCGGCGTGTGTCCAGGAGCATTCGGTCCTGCTGACCAGACGGGAGCAACAGGTTCTCGCCCTTATGCTCAGCGGTCAGGATATGAATTCCATCGCCGGCAGTCTTGGGATCAAACGGTCGACTGTCATAGCTCATAAGAAACATTTGTTCTTGAAAAGTGGAGTCCATACCACCAGCCAATTGGTGGTATGGGCCATGCTCAAGCAGGTGTGTGTGCAATAAAAAAGCGGTGGAGTATTCCACCGCTGCAGCTCTAGAAGTCTGCGAGTTTAGGGGCTCTGGGGTAGGGGATGACATCACGGATGTTTCCCATACCGGTAATGTACTGCACAGCACGCTCGAATCCCAAACCGAAGCCGGCATGGGGTACGGAGCCGAATCGCCTCAAATCGAGGTACCACCAGTAATCCTTGGGATCGAGCTTGAGTTGCTGCATCCGCTCGATGAGGGTGTCCAGATTCGATTCTCGTTCGCTGCCTCCGATGATTTCTCCCAGGCGGGGGACCAGGACGTCCATGCCGCGGACCGTTTTTCCGTCATCGTTGAGCCTCATATAGAAAGCCTTGATTTCTTTCGGATAGTCGGTGACGATGACCGGGCGCTTGCACACCACCTCTGTCAGGAACTTCTCGTGCTCGCTCTGCAAATCGTTGCCCCAAGCCACCGGGAATTCAAACCCGGAATTGTGTTTCTCCAGCTCTTTCACCGCTTCGGTGTATGTCATGTGGGCAAAGGGAGTCTCCACGATTTGACGCAGGGTCTGCTCCATGCCCGCTTCCACGAACTTGCTGAAGAAGGCCATATCCTCAGGGCATTTCTCCAGTACTGTCTTGAAGAGATATTTCAAAAAGGCCTCGGCAAGTTCCATGTTGCCGTCGAGTTCACAGAAGGCCATTTCCGGTTCAACCATCCAGAATTCTGCAAGATGGCGTTTGGTGTTGGAATTCTCGGCTCGGAACGTGGGCCCGAAGGTGTAGATGTTCTTCAAGGCCATGGCATATGTCTCGCCTTCAAGCTGCCCGCTCACCGTGAGAAAGGCTTCACGACCGAAGAAATCCTTGGAGTAGTCGACCGCCCCATCCTCCGTCCTCGGAACGTTGTTCAGGTCCAAGGTGGTCACCAAAAATTGTTCGCCGGCGCCTTCTGCATCGCTGGCGCTGATGATCGGGGTGTTTACATAAGCGAACCCGCGTTCCTGGAAAAACTGATGGACGGCATAGCTGAGCGTGTTTCGCACCCGTGCCACCGCTCCGAACATGTTCGTCCTTGCCCTGAGGTGGGAGATTTCCCTCAGGTACTCGATGGTGTGGCGTTTCTTCTGCAAAGGATACGTATCCACCGGGCATTCTCCGACCAAGGTGATGTCACTACAGGCCATCTCGACAGCTTGGTCTGTGCCGGCACTTTCCACTATCGGGCCTCTGCAGATAACCGAACAGCCGGTGGTGATACCAGCCAGGATGCTCTGATCTGCGAGCTTGTCTTTGTCGATGACTATTTGCAGACCCTTCAGGCACGAACCGTCATTCACCTCAAGGAAGCATACATTCTTGCTGTCACGCTTGGTTCTCACCCAACCTTCGGCTGTGACTATCTCTGTAGATGGTGTTCTCTTGAGCAATGCTGAAATACGTTCTTTCATGGGTCGAAACTCCTTCTTGTAATTACGCCATTATGGTTGCTTTGCCTTGGGATAGTCAATATTCATCAAGATGCAACCGGTGAAACCCTGTTGTTTGTATTGCGGTGCATCGGCCTTGATAATACATGATATACATAGAAATTGTGCTTGTATTTGACAGATTGACAAAAAATGAAATAGTGTATATATAATAGATAGAATACAACACGGAGGCCTTGCATGTATAAGACCATACCTCAGACATTTGCCCACATCGTAAATCAGTACCCTGCCTATGCCGTGCAGATGAGCAAGGATAAGCATGGTGTTTTTACTTCGGTATCCTATTCCGAGCTCTCCAGTGAGGTGAACAGTCTTGCAGCCTCCCTCGCCAAGCGGGGAGTGAAACGGGGCGACCTCATTGGTTTGATCAGCGACAACCGCAGCGAATGGCTTGCCAGCGATCTGGCAATTCTCACCCTCGGGGCAGCTGATGTCCCCAGAGGCCGCGATGCGATGCCGTATGAAATCAGCTTCATTCTCAGTGTTACCGAGGCTCGATTTTGCTTTGTGGAAAATGCCGTCCAGCTTCGTAAAATTGTGAATCTTTTGGATAAGCTGCCTGATCTCAAGCATCTGATTGTGATGGACCAGGAGTTCAGCGGGGAGATGGCTGAGGATATCGTCGTGCCCCAGGGTGTTGAGATCCTGCTCTATCGCAGCTTGATCCAGGAGGGGCGTGAACTTCTCAATGACCGCAACATCACCCAATACATCGAAGAAGAACGCCGCAAGGGAACCGCCGATGAGACGGCCACCATCATTTTCACCAGCGGCACCACCGGCGATCCGAAAGGTGTCATTCTCACCCATAAGAACTTTGCCTACCAGCTGGAGGCGGTTCCCAAGTTGATCAAACAGTTGGCCCCCGGCCAAAGATGGCTCAGCGTTCTTCCCGTTTGGCACTCTTTCGAGCGCATCCTGCAGTATGTGATCATCAGCAACGCTTCCACCATCGCCTATTCAAAACCGCTTGCCTCGGTATTGCTTGCCGACCTTGTTGCGGTGAACCCCCAGTGGATGGGCTCTGTTCCCAGGATTTGGGAGGCTGTGAAGGCGGGCGTATTCGCCAGCATGAAGAATAAGAGTCCGGTTGCCAAAGGCCTGTTTGCCTTCTTTGTACAGGTAGCAAGGCTGTACAGCCGCAATAAGGACCTGCTCCTTGGTGAGGTGGCTACCTTCCAAAAACACAATCGATTGTTCGACATACTTCGTTCATTTTTACCGACGATCCTGTTGTACCCGCTCTATAAGTTGGGCGACAAGCTGGTGTTCTCCAAGGTCAAGCAGAAACTCGGCAGGAACTTTATTGCCGGGGTGAGCGGCGGCGGCTCACTCAGCGAGGGGGTGGACCTCTTCTTTGCTTCGATCGGCATCAAGTTGCTCGACGGGTATGGTTTGACTGAAAGCGCCCCGGTTGTTGCAATAAGGCCGCTCGCCCATGGAGTGAAGAGAACCATCACCGCGTTGGAAGGAACCGAGGTGCGTATCGTCGATGAAGAGGGAAACGAGGTGAAGCCCGGTCAGAAGGGTGTCGTCATGATAAGGGGACCGCAGGTGATGAAGGGCTACTACAAGCGTCAGGATCTCACCGACCGCGTCCTCTCCAAGGATGGTTGGCTCGATACCGGCGATCTTGGCATGTGGACTCACAACGGTGAGTTCGCCATCTGCGGGCGTGCAAAGGATACCATTGTCCTCAGCGGCGGCGAGAACCTTGAGCCGGTTCCCATTGAAGCGAAGCTCTGTGAGAGCGAATTCATCGAAAGTGCTGTAGTTCTTGGGCAGGACCAAAAGTATTTGGGTGCCTTGATCGTCCTCAACAAGAAGCGGATCGAGGAGTATCTGACCGAGAAGCAGATTCCCTACCTTGCAGATAAACTAGCCTCCATGAAGGAAGTGAAGGAGCTCATCGAGAAGACGGTGGGCGAGATTGTGAACAGCAAGCATGGTTTCAAGAGCTTTGAGCACATTGTACGGTTCCACCTGCTTGCCAAGAGCTTTGAAGTAGGCAAGGAGCTGAGCGCCAAGCAAGAGCTCAAGCGCTTTGAAATCCAGAAGCTGTATCAAAACGAGATTAAGGAACTGTTCGTCAGCTGAATGACACGTTCTTGGCAGCTGTCAGCTTTCTTGCATTTTTCCCTTGACTCCTATACTATAAATACAATACATCGGAAGTCAGGGGATGCAATGATTCAGATCATCGGCACCAAGAAGTGCAAGGAGACAGCAAAGGCCTTACGTGCCTGCAAGGAGCGCACCATCGCGTTCCAATTTGTAGACTTGGCTGAGCGGGAGCTCTCAGCAGGTGAATGGAAATCGCTTTTTACCGCCCACGATCCGCTCTCACTGGTCGACAGTGAGAGCGCTTACTATAGCAAGCAAGGCTACCAATATCGTGATTTCGATGCTCAAGAGGAACTAATTGAGCATCCAGTGTTGTTGAAGACACCCATCCTTCGGTCCGGCGGCCGTGTCCATGTCGGCTACGACCTTGCTGTGATAACCGACTGGGGAGCGCGGTAATGTTGCAATACGCTGTTCTAGGCAGTGGTTCCAGTGGAAATAGTTATGTGTTTTCCGATGGGACCGTCTCCTTTCTCATCGATCAAGGCTACAGTGTGGTTGAGCTGAAGCGCAGGCTTGAGCGATTTTGCATCGGCTTGGAAACCGTCCAGGCTGTGTTTGTAACCCATTTGCACCCTGACCATGCAAAAGGAGTTGGAATCTTGTGCCGCAGGCAACCTGCAGGGGCATACATCAGCTCTCGCTCGATGCTCGAGCAGCCCGACCAATTTGCAAAGCTCGGCATCCCTCTTCAGCAGGTTTTCCCGGTCGAGCCGTTTGAGGTGGTCGAAATCGGACCTTTCAGCCTGTTCTGTTTTGCAACAAGCCATGACAGTGCCGGTTCGGTTGGATGGTTCATCACCTATGAGGACCAGAATCTGATGGTTCTTACCGATACCGGTCTTACCACCGTCGAGCATAAACAACTTGCAAAGGATGCAAACATCCTCTTTTTGGAAGCAAATTATGACAAGCGGATGTTGGAAACCGGACCGTATCCGCTCTATTTGAAGCGACGCATCGATGGTTCGCACGGCCATCTATCAAACGAGCAAGCCCTGCTTTTCCTTAAGGATAGCGGGTTTGCCGGCAACCACATTTATTTCATCCATTTATCAGATGTTAACAATGATCCCGCCCTCTTGGAGAAAGCAGCACGCCGGACTATCCAAACCCCGTTCACGGTGTGCCATAAAAACCAATGGTATGGTCCACAGCCGGAGGCGCTATGAAAAAGAAGAAGAAAAAAGAAAAACAAATCGTATGGTCGTATCGTAAGATTCGCAAGCTGAAACGAGAAGATGGCCTGACCATGAAGACTGTCACCGAATACACAATGGAGTCGGTGGTTGAATGCACGGTCAGCAGGAATGCCAAGCGCATTGCGCTTCGCACCTATGGGGATGACGATAGTGAGGTGACCTATGCCGGGCTGAAAACCATGAAGGATGCCATCGGCGTCTTTTTGCTCGAGCATGGGTATGTCAGAGGCGACCGCATCGCCATCATGGGCGAGAGTTGTCCTACCTGGCTTATCGCATATTTCGGTATCACCAGCATCGGATGTACCGCGGTGCCTATTCTTCCCGATTTTTCTGGAAAGGAAGCCTGCCAGATCCTGGCCCACTCCAAGGCAAAGGGAATCGTTGTCAATGCAAAACATTTTGAGAAAGTGATTCCCTTCGTGAAGGACAATCCGTCGCTGTTGGTGCGAATGGAAGACCTCTTCCACATACCCGATCCCATCAGCAGCCAGCTGGTCGACAGGCAGCAGTTCGCTGCGGCTCCCGGGCGGGATATCAGGAGACGCAAACTGGACAAGAAGGCCGAGGAGCTCAGGCGGGCCTCTCTTGCCAGGGAAGAGGACCTTGCATCCTTGATCTATACCAGCGGGACAACGGGGAACAGCAAGGGCGTCATGCTCACCCACAAGAATCTGGTATGGAATGCCGACGTCTCCACCGACGTGTATGTGAACCTGAAGCCCGGCGACAAGGTGCTTTCCATACTCCCCATCAGCCATGTGTATGAATTCACCACCGGCCAGATCCTGGAGTTGATGTGCGGCTGTGAGATTGTGTACCTAGGCAAGGCTCCGGCTACATCCATCCTGCTTCCCGCCCTCAAGGAGGTCAGGCCCAGGATTGTCATGACTGTTCCCCTGCTCATGGAGAAGGTGTACCGCAGTTCGGTGCTTCCTGTACTCAGGGATAACAAGAACCTCCAAAAATGGCTGAAATACCCCGTTGTCCGCCGCTTCATCTGCCGAGTCATCGGGCGAAAGCTCAAGATGACCTTCGGCGGAAGGCTCAAGTTTTTTGGTATAGGGGGAGCCCCGTTGGACCGTGAAGTGGAACAGTTTCTCAGTGATGCAAAGTTCCCCTATGCCATCGGGTATGGTCTGACCGAGACCGCTCCCCTGATCGCCGGCGGACTGCCGAAGAAGCATTTTGTCGGAACCATCGGGAAAGTAGTCGAACACGTGGATGTCAAGCTTGAGAATCCCGATCCGGTCACCAAGGTAGGAGAAATTCTGGTCAAGGGCCCCAATGTCATGCAGGGCTATTATGACAACCCCGCCCTCAATGCCGAGGTCTTTACCAGCGACGGGTATTTCAGGACCGGTGATTTGGGGCATCTGGACAAGCACGGCAGACTCTCCATCATGGGAAGAACCAAGACGATGATTCTTGGCAGCGGCGGTGAGAACATCTATCCCGAGCTTATTGAGGCGGTCATCAACAATCAGAGTTTTGTCACCGAGTCATTGGTCGTTCCCGAGGACGGGGGCCTGATTGCCCTGGTGAAGATCGACTTTGACTTGTTCGCCCAAAAAATGGCGGTCAACGTCAATGATGCAAAGGCCGAGGCGCTCAAATATGTGGCAAAGCTTCGTGAGGAAGTGAACAAGGAGCTCAGCGCCTTCAGCAGGATCAGTGCTGTCGAGCTGCAGGAAGAGCCGTTCCAGCGAACGCCCACGCAGAAGATCAAGCGGTTCCTTTACTCAAGAATCAAGGATGATGGGTCGAAGGAGAAACAACGGACTTGAGTCTTGGCCCGTTGGTGTGGTATATCTTCTGAAAGGATAAACCATGGCAAACGTAGACATCAGGATTCGAAAGGTGGAGGCTCTTGCCACCCCGGATGAACTGTACACCCAGTTTCCGGTGGATGAGGCAACCAGCGATTCCATACACCGGAGTCGGCAGACGGTAAATGATATCATCCAAGGGAGGGACCGGCGATTGTTGGCAATCGTGGGTCCCTGTTCTCTGCATGACCCTGTTGCAGCCCTTGAGTATGCAAGAAAACTGAAGGCACTCTCCTTCGAGATCGAGGATGAGATGTTTGTGGTGATGCGCACGTATTTCGAGAAGCCCAGGACGGTCGGCGGCTGGAAAGGACTTATCCTTGATCCAAAGATGGATGGAAGCTACGATATCGGCGGGGGTATCGCCTTGGCAAGGTCCTTGCTCCTTGAAATTGCAAAGATCGGGCTTCCTGTCGGTTGTGAAGTGCTTGATCCCATCATCCCCCAGTACATAGATGAGCTGATCAGTTGGTCCAGCATCGGGGCAAGAACCTCCGAAAGCCAGATTCATCGTAATCTTGCCAGCGGCTTGAGCGTCGCAGTGGGTTTCAAGAACAGCACCAGCGGGGATTTGGTGAGCGCAGTCAATGCAATAAAGAGTGCCCATCAACCTGCGTCGTTCATCGGTATGGACGGGAAGGGGGCGAGTGCAATTTTCCGCACGACCGGCAACGATTGCTGCCACCTGATTCTTCGGGGAGGGGATCAGAGCCCCAACTACTACGAGGATGATGTGGAGAGCGCCCGCCTGCTTCTCCAGAAGGAGGGGCTTGTGCCGGCCATCATCATTGATTGCAGTCACGCCAACTCCCGCAAGAACTATGAGAGGCAGAAAAGGGTGTTGCGCTCGATCATCGACCAGGTATGCTGGGGCGAGAAGGCGATTCGCGGTTTCATGCTGGAGAGCAACCTTCTGAGCGGCTGCCAAAAGATTCCAGATGACTTGACCCAGCTCAAGTACGGGGTTTCCGTTACCGATGCCTGCATCGGATGGGACGAAACCCAGAGAATATTGCTACATGCTTGCGAATTGCTTCGCAAGGCTCGACTCGAAGGCGGTAGTGTTCAACCGCTGTAGCACGGGGAGGTTGTATGGTTCCTTCTGTTTTGGTGATTCTCGCTGAAGGCTTTGAGGAAGTGGAAGCAATCACTCCCATCGACCTGCTTCGCAGAAGCGGGGCGAAGGTGGTGGTGGCCGGACTTGATGATATGATGGTCAAAGGCTCGCACGGTTTGGTTGTCGGTTGCGACCGGCTGCTCAGTGAATGCATGGATGACTCGTTCGACTGCGTGGTGCTACCCGGAGGCGGAAAGGGTTCTCAAAATCTTGCATCATCGTTCAGCGTTCTGGAAGCGGTGATCAAGACTGCGCAAACAGGTGTGGTGGCAGCAATTTGTGCAGCTCCTGCTGTTGTGCTGGGCAAGACCGGCCTGCTAGAAGGAAAGCGGGTTACCGGCTATCCATCCACCGAAGAGTATTGTCCTGGTTTGAAACTGGAGAATGAGCGGGTGATCACCGATGGCAGGCTGATTACAGCCCAGGCCGCCGGCAGTGCGATGCACTTCTCCCTGGCTATCATTGCAGCGTTGTTTGATCAGAAGACTGCGGATGCAATTGCAGAGCAAGTCATATTTTAGGGGTGCAAAGCATGGAAATTGGGTTTGACAACGAGAAGTACCTTTCCGAGCAAAGGCATTTCATCCTTGAACGGGTGAAACAGAGCGACGGAAAGCTCTATCTCGAATGTGGGGGAAAGCTGCTCTTCGATTACCATGCAGCCCGGGTGCTCCCGGGCTTTGATCCGAATGTGAAGATGCGGGTGTTTCAGTCTTTGAAAGACCAGATTGATGTCATTATCTGCATTCACAGCGGTGATATCGAGCGTCGGAAGATGCGTAGTGATTTCGGCATCACGTATGACACCGATGTGTTTAAGATGATTGATGACTTTTCCAAATGGGGGTTGACCGTCACCCGTGTGGTCATCACCCGATTTGACGAGGAGCCCGGGGCGGTTCACTTCAAGAACATCCTCGAGCAGCGCGGCCTGTGTGTATACACCCATAAGGCTACCCGCGGCTACCCCAACGATGTCGACCTGATAGTCAGTGACGAAGGATATGGGGCCAATCCCTATATTGAGACGGATCATCCGGTGGTCATCGTCACCGGACCGGGCCCGGGATCGGGCAAACTGGGAACCTGCCTTTCACAAATGTATCATGACTACAAGGAGGGCAGACGCAGCGGGTATTCGAAGTTTGAGACATTCCCGATTTGGAACCTGCCGATCGACCACCCTGTCAATATCGCCTACGAGAGTGCAACCGCCGATCTTGGGGACAAGAACCTCATCGATCATTTTCATGCCAGTGCATATGGGACCATCACGGTAAACTACTCCCGTGACTTGGAAGCCTATCCCCTGCTCAACAGGATACTTGAGAAAATCACTGGAACCGATTGCCTGTACAAGAGCCCGACCGATATGGGTGTCAACCGCTGCGGATTCGGGATCATCAACGATGCGGTGGTCCGCAAGGCGGGCCAGCAGGAGATCATCCGACGCTACTACCGCTCTGCGTGTGAATATGTGCAAGGCATCGGAAGCAAGGAGACTGTGGAACGAAGCCGGTCGATCATGGAAGGCGCCAAGCTCTCCATCAACGACCGTTCGGTTGTCCCTGCCGCACAGAAAGCCCTTGAGGCCGGTATTGCCAAGGGGAAAGGCCTCAACGGCATAGTCTGCGCTGCCGCCATCGAACTGCCTGACGGGCGGATTGTTACGGGGTGCAACTCTCCGTTCCTGCATGCATCCTCAGCCTTGATTCTGAATGCCGTAAAGGTGCTGGCAAATATCGATCATGAAGTGGATCTCATCTCTCCAGCCATTGTGCAGTCGGTGACCGCCATGAAGCGTGATGTACTGAAGGGCAGGGGGGTGAGCCTGAATCTCGATGAGGTGCTCATCTGCCTGGCGATGAGCTGTGCAATCAGCAACGAGGCCAAGCGTGCCTCGGCAGTGCTTCCCGCCCTCAACGGCTGCGAGGTTCATATGACGCACATACCATCCTCCGGCGACTCCTCAGGACTGCGCAAGCTCGTGCTGAATGTGACCAGCGAACCTCGGTTCCCGACTTCGAATCTGTATAATCCAGCCTGACCTCAGCCGAACAGGCCGGCAAGGACCGGAAGGACCCCCAGGACAGCCAGGATGCGGAAGGTGTGCATCAGGACTATCTTGGGGGTTTGTAGTCCCAACTCATCGCTGATGAGGCCCATTTCCTGAATGCCTCCCGGAGTGGATGAGAAGAGGGCTGTTGCCCAGTCCATTTTGCATGCCTTGTGAAGGATGTAGGCGGTAAGGAATGCCATGACAAAGAGTTCGACGGTTAGGATGAGAGCGGGGGCGAACAGGATGTCGATCTCCAGAAAGGTTTGGGCTGTGATTTTGCTGCCGATGTAGGTGCCGGCAAAGATCTGTACCAGTACTTTGACACTGGCTGGGTAGGCAGCACTCTGTTTGGCAATGTTCAGTATGGCAACAGCGATGATGGCACCCAGGATTGCTCCTGCAGGAATGTTGAGCAGGTAGAAAAGCAGCCCTCCAGAGAGGGCGCAGAGAAAGGTAGGGATGTAGTGCAACATCCTGTTTTTTCTGTTCTCTCTTCGGTTTTCTGCATGTTGGAGTGCTTCACCAGGCTGCTTGATTTTCAGCATCGACCTGATCATTGGAGGAAATACAATGATCACCAAGGTGAGTCTGAAGAGTTGCAGCAAGGCTACATGTTCCATGACAGCACCGAAATCTGAGGCAACAAGGGCGAGGTCGGACACTCCTCCTGGGGCGCAGGCGAAAAAGGAAGTCATGAAGCTCAGCGAGGTGGAATGCTCCATCAGAAAGGCAAAAACCAAATTGGTGGCCAAAAGAACCGTAACCAACACGATGACCGGCAGGGCCATGGTTTTCAGTGATTGTACATCGGAGCGGGAAAACCTGGTTCCGATGACCAGACCCGAGGCAATCTGCACAAGTACTCTCAGCTCATGGGGGTAGGCTGGAAACACCGGTGTGAAACTATTGATGCTCATGACTGCAAGCATGGCGCCGACAAGAGCCCCCGCGGGCAGCTTCAGTTTTCTCAACAACAAACCACCAAGGGCACCGATGATATGCAGCAGCACAAGAAGAAGTAAATTCATAAGGAATCCTTGTGATATATGATGAATTGAACATGGCAACCGCCCGATTGGGTATTGATTGTATCACAAGTTTTGCTTTGGAGGAACATTGGATGGATGATTGACTGCTTGACGTGCTTCTATGGTACTGATACCTTCTAGATATGAAATTATCGACAAAAGGAAGGTACTCCCTCCAAACCATGGTCTATCTGGCCACGTGCAGGGAGAACTGCAGTATTCGCAGTATCAGTGAAGCCACCGGCATCAGCAGCGGATATCTGGAGCAGCTGATGATTCCGCTTCGTCGTGCAGGCCTTGTGCAGGCTGAACGGGGAGTGCAGGGTGGATACCGTCTTGCCAAGGCCGATATCACCTGCAAAGAGGTGCTTGCCGCCAGCGAAGGTGATTTCGAGCCGGCTCCCTGCAAAAACTGTACTCGTACCGATGCCTGCAAGACCCATCAGATCTGGTCACTGCTGCAGAGCGCCGTAGTGGATTTTTCCAGCCAGGTAACCATCCAGGAGTTGGCATCTCATTTGGTGGAGAGTGAGGCGGGAGGCGGTATATGAAAATTTCAACGCGCGGGCGTTACGGCCTGAGATTGCTTGTCGATATCGCCGAACATGCCAACGAAGGGCCTATCGCCCTTACCGTGGTTGCCAAGCGTCAGAATCTCAGTGAGAAATATCTGCAACAGGTGGCATTGCTGCTTACCCGGGGTGGTTTTCTCACCTCGGTGAAAGGGTCTGGAGGCGGCTATATGCTTGGGCGCAGCTCCGAGGAAATCATGATCTATGATGTCCTGGACTTGCTTGAAGGCAACATTGCCTTTGAGGAGCCTCCAGGAAGTGAAGAGAATGCCATCGAACGAGTGATTCGTCTGCATTTTTATCAGAAACTCGACCAAGAGGTGAAAAAAGTCTTTGAAGGTTTGTCGCTTTGTGAGGTTACCAAGGCACAATGGTTCACCTATGTCATCTAGAAGAGGGGGCTTGACGAAGGAGCTTCCTGTAATTACTATTATATCTACAGATTAAATAGGATATAGACCCATACCGGGAGGAGGCTGTTTGCCATGAGTGCACACATATACCAGAACATCACCGAGAAAATCGGGAAAACCCCTTTGATTCGACTCAATAGGCTCAACACAACCAAGGCTGACATTTTGGTGAAAATGGAGAGCTTCAACCCCCTGTCCAGTGTGAAGGACCGAATCGCCCTGGCGATGATTGAAGGTGCGGAAAAGCGAGGACAGTTGAAGAACGGGTCGGTCATCATTGAACCGACCAGCGGGAATACCGGCGTCGGTCTTGCCTATATCGCCGCTGTGAAAGGCTATCGTCTTGTCATTACCATGCCTGAGACAATGAGCATCGAGCGCAGGAAGCTGCTCAGCGCCCTCGGAGCCGAGTTGGTGCTCACCGACGGATCGCTCGGCATGAAGGGTGCCATTGCCAAGGCCGAGGAAATCGCCCGACACACCCCCAATTCATTCATTCCGTCCCAATTTGAGAATCCTGACAACCCGGGCATTCACTATGCAACAACCGGGCCTGAAATTTGGGAGGACAGCGGACAGCAGGTGGACCTCTTTGTAGCAGGGGTGGGCACCGGTGGGACCATCACCGGAGTAGGCCGCTATCTCAAGGAGAAGAATCCCTCAGTCAAGATTGTGGCGGTGGAGCCTGCGACCAGCCCCGTACTCAGTGAAGGCTACGGCGGACCCCATAAGATACAGGGTATCGGAGCAGGATTTGTACCCGCTACGCTCGACCGTTCGGTTGTTGATGAAATTTGCACCGTCGAGGATGCAAGGGCTGGAGATGCAGCAAGGCAGGCGGCCAAACTTGATGGTCTGCTGGTTGGTATTTCGAGCGGTGCGGCCCTGCATGCAGCCCTCTCGTATGCAGAGAAGCCCGAGTGGGCAGGAAAAACCATCGTGGTCATGCTGCCGGATACCGGAGAGCGCTATCTTTCGACCTGGTTGTTCAGCGAGGCTTGAGAAACGGCATATTCATGGTATACTAGGGTATGAGAGAGCTGTTCAGATACCCAAATATCCAAGCAGCCCGAACGGCTGCCTCCTATCGTCTCTTGAGCGACCAAGCGCTCCACATGATGGGGGTCGCCCATGTTGAGCAGGTCTTGGAGTCGCGACAATTCAAGATCATCTTCCGCAGTAAAAGCCAAACCCGCTTTCCCCAGTTGAAAGCCATCAAGAAGGGTGAGGCACTGTGGTGGGTCGTGGTTGAGGCTGCCATGTATCCCCACACTCCCTCGCTCAGGTCGGATGTTGCAAAAGAGGTGCTCAAGGCAGCCCGCCTTGAACAGGCACTCGTCATGTATGCACCGGTCATGCTCATCAACACCAAGTCCCAAAATCTCTCCCTGCCGAGCCAAAACGGCAACTTTTCCATTCTGTTCAACGGCTTCATCGAGGTGAGTTCACAGTCGCCTCGCAAAGGTAGGTAGGAAGCAAACGGCCGTAGCGGTCCTTGGTCGGACCCCATGAGAGCGTGAACTCTGCATGAAGAGGAAAGCTCAAAACATGTTCAATGAAGAACTCTTCACTGCAGGATGTGGTGCAAATGGTGCACTGTTCAGTCTCTCTTTGCTCAAGATCCAAGGCCTTGGTCGCCTGTTGGAGTGTTTGGTATAAATCAGGTTCGAGCGTCCGGTCGACCATGGTGGCGAGCAAGGGACTTGCCAGATACTCCTTGGAGCGTTCAATCAATGTTTGCTCCTGCTTTCCCATCCCCAACAAGCAGACCATCCCGTTTTGATACGATACAGCAACCATGGCCTTGGCTTCTCCTTCCTTTGCCAGTTCGATGGCTGCATCCAGGACCCTGCATTGCTCAATCTGCTGCAGCGATGAGTACTGCCCGGCAAGCTGCGGGTGGTCGGCCAGGTGAAGATCGGCAAAGCTGAAAGGGTAGAGCAGCGAGAAATCCTGCAACGGTAAGCAGGCTGCTATGCCGCCTATGAGCTTGAGCTGCCCTAGATCGAAGAGATGCAGCAATTCCCCACGCTGATGCACCAGATGGTTGTAACGGATATGTTCAATGCAATTCATTCATGCGTCCTCTCTTCTTTGTACAGGTACACTTTGCTTGCAATAGCTTCAGCGCTTTGCTACAGTAGCCACATGATCACGCCCATTCATCTGGATTCAACCCTATTCTCAGGACAGACGTTTGCTTGGGTGAAGCAGAATGGTGTCTATGAGGCGGTTGTCGACAAGAATCTGGTCAGCTTTTCCGAAGAGAGCTTTGATTCCATGCTGGAGAAGCATGCAGCGTTGCGCCGTTATTTTGACATGGACTGGGAGTACGGGAAGGCCGAGGCATATCTGGCTTCCCTCGATGTTCATCTTGCTCGGGCGATCAAGACATGCAAGGGTTTGCATATCCTCAATCAGGATCCATGGGAGGTCCTGATGGCTTTTCTGCTCAGCCAGAACAACAACATCAAGCGCATCCGAAGCATGTACGAACGGCTGTCCAAGGAGCTGGGAAGCCATGTTGAAGGATCTTGGTATGCGTTTCCCCGTCCTCAAGAACTGCTGGGTATCAGCGAGAGGGATTTGAGGAGCCTGGGCATGGGCTTTCGCGCCCCTTATCTGCTGGATGCCATCCAGAACCATGAAGTACTTTCCGGCATTCCCGGCCTGAACGACGACGAGGCATTGAGAGCCTTGCAAACCATACGGGGAGTAGGGGCGAAGGTGGCCTCCTGTGTTTTGGCGTTTGCCTATCATCGCCAGCAGGCTTTCCCCCTCGATACCTGGATGCTCAAGGTGATGAAGAAGCACTATCCAGGTCGTGATGCATCCTATTTCGCTCCCTATGCAGCGTTGGCCCAGCAATACCTGTTTCACTATGAGCGCACCCAAGGAGGCCTGCCGTGATTCCCCTCACCATTGTCGGCCTGCGATTCGACCACCTCGGTCCTGATGTACAAGAACAGTTCAGCTTTGAGGAAAGCAGGCTTCGCGAAGCGTGTGTAAAAATCAAGAAGCAGACGCAGGGCAAGTCCGTTCTGCTGTTGGCCACCTGCGACCGCATTGAACTGTGGTGCGAACAGCCGAAGAGCGAAACCATTGAACCGTTGCTGCGCAGTCTTTCGCTGCCGCCTCTTGCCTGGATGCATGAGACCTACAGCATCTCAACCGATGCGCTTCTTATGCATTGCTTCTCCCTCGCCTGCGGGCTGGAGAGTCCGCTCTTCGGCGAAGACCAAATCATCAGCCAGCTGCAGCAAGCGTATGAACGATCTCTGTCGGCAGGGTGTGCATCGAGCCTGCTTTCGTATGTGGTACGGGAGGTGGTCACCGTTGCAAAGCAGGTCCAGACACGGTTTGACCTGCAGGTAGTGGACCAGAGCATAGCCGAAGGCGTTCTCTCCCTGATAGCAGGCCATGAGAGCCAGCCGGTTCTTGTCATAGGAAGCAGCGCCCTTGCACGCTCGGTCGCCTCCCATTTGGTCCAACACGGGTTTGTTGTCTACATGACTATCCGTGATGAGCAGAAGGCTGACTATATTGTTCCTCCCAAGGTTGTGGCTGTACCCTATGAGCAGCGCTTCTCCTATCTATCTCTTTGCCATGTTGTAATCAGTGCAACCAAGGGTATGGAGTATACCTTGACAAAGGATCAGGTAGCAGGAGTCCATCTCCTTATCGATTTGGCACCGGTGAGGGACATCGATCCCTTGATCGAGGGTGTCTTTTGCATGGAAGACTTGGCTGTCGAGCTGCCAGAACGGGAACGTGAGAAACAAAAAGCCCTGCATCTCATTGAGGCGGCCTGTGAAAAGGTTGAGCAATACATCCTGTATCGGTCGACGGTTGGTGAGTTGCAAAGCCTTGCCGTCGATGCCGCCAATGATTTGGTCTATCGATTGCAGGCCCCTTTGAAGAAGTTTGGAGAGGGGAGCGGGGACTTCGCCCGGATAGTTCATGAGACGGCGCGCAAAGCCTTCAGTCATAGTCTGTACGCCCAAAAAAAATCGCAGGCAAAGCGTTGTCATCTCGATCTTTCCAAGCCGCTTGAAAACGGCCAAATCGGGTATGCCGGCGATCCTACGGTTGTGATTTCACCGTTCCATACCATGGAAAAAGAGGGCTGGCGGTTGACACACCTGCAATTCGGTTCGCATTCAGCAACCCATATGGACAGTCCCGCCCATGTGTTGCCCAACGGTATGTATTTGGATGAAATTCCTGTTTCACGCTTTTTTGCCACTGCCTGTGTGCTGGACTGTTCCATGGAAGGTGATATCACCATCGAGAT
The DNA here is from genome assembly GCA_002432715.1 of Sphaerochaeta sp. UBA5849. Lineage (GTDB taxonomy): Bacteria > Spirochaetota > Spirochaetia > Sphaerochaetales > Sphaerochaetaceae > Sphaerochaeta. The sequence continues at coordinate 24,177 of DJGJ01000017.1, forward strand.
GGTGTCGTCTGTCGAACCTGACTGTGATGCCATTCTTTTCTATACAAGAGGCAATGCCTATCTGACAGGCGGGACGACAACCTATCTTCTGGAACGGGGGATTCGGATGTTCGGCTTTGACACAGCGAATTGTGACAGGCCCGGAGACCTCTCGCTGCCCATTCATCACGCCATCCTTGGCCGTAATGCCTTGATACTTGAGAATCTGGCAAACTTGGAGCAGATACTCCACAAAACCGTGCAGCTGACCGCCCTGCCGCTCTCATTTGTGCATGCTGATGGCTCACCTGCCCGGGTTGTGGCAACCTATGAAGGTTAGAATACGGTAAACGTATTGGAAAATGTTCTACTCTCTCCCGCCTTGAGGTGCAGCATGCCTTCCATCTCGGAAAGTTCGGGATTTCTGCCTGCATCCTGGAAGCTGTACATCGGCTCGACGCAGACATAGGGGGCTTCGACTTTCTCCTTGGTCCAGATGACCAAGGTCGGAAGCTCGCCTCGGTCTACAATCACGCCCCTGTTGCCGTCCTTGCTTTTCAGCCCGACATGGCGGCTCTTCAAGCCGTTGAGTACGATCGGTCCCTTGTCCAGCTCCTCCCTGCTTAGTTCAAGAATGGTCTGATCTCGTAAGAAATCTGCTTGCTTGGTGAAAATTCCGTTGACCGGGTAGAGACGGTCGACGCTTTCAGGTGTTTCAAATTCCACATAGTACGATTGCAATTTTGCATCGGGCCCGTTCATGGCCAAGCTGAATGCCGGGTGCCAGCCGAACGTGCAAAAGAGATCTTCTTGTGCCTTGATGACTGCAGAGCTGGTGTAGCCGTTGTCCAAGAGGGTGTGAGTGACCGTGAGGCTGAACTCGAATGGATAGAAGACCCGGGTCCGATCGTCACTGTACAGGACGAATGAAGCCTCATGCTGCTTTGTCTCGATGGATGTGAAGCGTACATCACGGGCGAAGCCGTTGACCGGCATGGCATAGGTGCTGCCCTTGGCCTTGATCGTTCCGTTTGCAAGCGGCCCGGTGACCGGAAAGAGCAGCGGGGTGTGACGCGCCCAGAAGGTAGGATTGCCATCATACACGTACTGGACGGCCGTCTGTGTGTTGTACAGTGAGTGAATCTCGGCACCCACCTCTGAAATTTCCATTACGAGATTATTGTTTTGCAAGGTAATCATGCAGTTTCTCCCTTACAGGCATCGTACGGCAACTTCAACCTTGTTGCAAGTTCCATTGCCCATACCAAGGTCCCCTGTGCTATACTACAAGCAGTGGAGGAACCTGCATATGAGTACAAACGTAGTGTTTACGATCGGCAGACAGTTCGGAAGCGGAGGCAGACAGGTAGGGAAAACCCTGGCGGAGAAGCTTGGCATACCCTTCTATGACAAGGAGCTCATCGCCATCAGTGCACGCGACAGCGGACTGAGCGAGGCCCTGTTCGCGAATGCGGATGAGAAAGCCACCAGCAGCATCTTCTACTCGTTGGTGATGGGCAACTATCCCATGGCCAGCGGGGCGTTGGGAGTAACTGAGATGCCGCTCAACGACCAGCTGTTCCTCATCCAGAGCAAGACCATCAAGCGCCTTGCGTCAGAAGGCCCCTGTGTCATCGTCGGCCGCTGTGCCGACTACATACTCAGGGACATGGACAATGTGCTGAACGTCTTCATCCACGCAGAACTGAAAGACCGTGTTGAACGGGCGGTCCGGGTCTATGAAGTACCGCAGAACAAGGCGGAGGACGTGTGCCTGAAGGCGGACAAGCAGCGCGCGAATTTCTACAACTACTACAGCGACCGCAAGTGGGGCATGTGCCGTACCTACGATTTGAGTCTTGACAGCGGAATGCTGGGTATCGAGGGGTGTGTACAGCAGATCATCGAATTTGAGAAACTGTGGGAAGCCCACAAGGGCCAGGTGATTTGATGCTGATCGACCTCTTGGACAACCTTGAGTGGTATCGTCCTCTGCATCCTCATATACAAGCGGTTATCGACATCATGGACCGCAGTCTCCCCTATGAGGATGTTGCAGGACAGCATAGCGTCGACGGCCTTGGCTATGAGGTACTCTCGTATGTGACCGGCAATGAGGGCAGCCTTCAACGCGCTGGAGAGCGGCAGTTGCATGTCGTACTTGAGGGTGAGGAACTGATCAGCCTGCAGGACAAGAAGCAGCCTTTGGTGGTGGCACATCTGACTACCGGATCATTTGTGTTGGTTGCAAAAGGCGAGACCTATCGTCATCAACAGGTGCTCAATGGGGCCTGTGCGGTCAAGAAGGTGATTTTCAAATTGCCTGAGTCCGAGCTTTGAACCGATCTCGTTTACGCCAGAGGTGGGAGAGCATAAAACGCTCTCCCTCTTTTTCGTCCCGCGCCCTGATGGCATCGACAAGACGGCGGTGCTCGGCCTGCGTTTTCGCAATTCCTCGATCGTTTATGCTCTGGGCGAACAACAGGGCGGCTTCACTGAGATTCAAGCGGCTGTAGGTGAGGGTGAGCAAGTTGTTGCCGGCCAGTTTGACCAGCTCCAGGTGGAACTGGTAGTGCAGGGTGCTGAATGTCTGTACATCAAAGGCTTTGCCTGCGTTTTTGAGTGCATCCATACGATCGAGAATCTGATCCAAAATGGCGGGGTCGGCTCCGTTTTCACAAGCAAGACGGATGGCAAGCGCTTCCAAATACGCCCGCACCTCGGTCAATTGCTGGTAATCGACCATCGTTATGTCTTTGACATAGCTTCCGCTGTGGGCGATGATCACCACAAATCCGTCCTGCTCCAGACGCTTGAGCGCCTCCCTGACCGGGGTGCGTGAGCAGGAGAACTCTTTTGCAAGGGTGTTTTCGGAAAGCTTGGCGCCGTTGGGCAGCAAGCCTTGGCGGATTTGGCGCTTGAGATGGTTGTAGATTGAATCTATCAGTTGGTTTTTTGTCGGTGTGTCCATCACCGGTAGTATAGCCAAACCAATCATGTATGCCTAGCGCATGCATAAAAATGGCCGCATGCTGATGCTGCGGCCAAGTATGCTGGTACGAATGGTTATTTGTCGATTCCAACAAGCTCAATGTCGAAAATCAACAAGGAATTGGGAAGAATGGTTTCAGTTCCCATTTCACCATAGCCAAGGCCGGGGTGAATCCAGGTTCTGAGAACACTGCCGGTGTTCATGGTGAGCAATGCTTCGGTGAAACCCTCGATCAAGCCGCTTACCGGGAAATGTGCAGTCTGGCCCATATCATAGGAACTCTCGACCAAGGTGCCGTCGATAAGCTGCAGTTGGTAATTGACTTCCACCGTATCGGCAAGAGTCGGCTTGACACCGGCGGCGGGGGTAAGCACCTGGTACTGCAGTCCGCTGGCCGTGGTGACGACTCCCTCGTTGGCTGCATTCTGTGCAAGGAAGGCTTCTGCTTCTGCAAGGTTGGTGACGGCGATTTCAGCAATCCATTTCTGGTATTCCTCTTCCAGAATCTGCTGATATTCGGTAAAAGCAACCTGCATCTCGGCATAGTTCATCAACAATTGATTGTCACAAGCATAATCCAAAGCTCCCTGGGCGTACAAGTCACCATTGACGGTGATTCCCTGACCTGCCATGTTGAGGGCGAGCAGGTAGCCGTAGGTATAGCTGAAGGCATCGGACAAGTCCTCCGGCTTTGGGAGAGCGGAGACTTCGCTGATGCTTGCATAGCTCTTTCCGTAGTCGGTTTTGGCAAGACCGGCATTCCAGACCTTCTCCTGATAATCATTGACATTGGTAAACAACTCTTCGAGGGTGAAGTACCCTTGGGGGACTTCGCTCATCGAGTCCTTGTACCCGTCGAGTGCTCCCTTTACGTAGTAGCCTGCATCGAAGAACAGCCCCTGTGCGGAGAATGACTGGATCAACAGATACCCGTAGGTGTAGCTGAAACGGTCGGTCAGGCTCTCAAGCTCGGTTGCTCGTTCAGTGCTGATGGAATAGGGCAGCACACCCAGTGCCACCAAGGGGTTGATATAGCGGATGTTCATGGCCTTGTTGTTGTTGTCAAGGACTACTTCAATGTAATCTCCTGCTACAAGGCTGGCGATAGGATAACTTGCATCAGTATAGGATCCTGCCTGGAACGTAATATCCTGATTATCGGCGCTTCTGGCCAACAGCGTTACCTGGCCATTCTGATTCATCGTGGTGAGGATGCGTACGGTTACTGCGGCCGGATCACTCTCTTTCATACCCATCGCGAAGAGGCTTGCAGAAATGAGGATCATGGCCAACAGGGTCACGACCACCTTTGTTCGATTACTCTTATTCATAGTCATTCCTTTTTGTAGGGTGGTTGCTTCTCTAGCAACTTCTTCATACTGTACGTTCTCTGAAGTCAAACGTCAATGCTCAATTTCTCAAGCTTGCGTCGACTATATTCCTTATTGTACTACATTATCATCAGATAGGTCTATTCTTGTAGTTTTGTGAACTTGCACATCATTGCCAAATAAAACATTGCATGCTAGGGTTACCAAACAACGAGGAGAACAGAGATCATGGCTGCCATTACCCGAAGTATTCCCAATGCACAGGACATACGGCTTTTATATGAGACGGTTCGCATCGCAGGTGAGGCGAAACGCAAGGGGAATCACCCCTTCGGGGCATTGCTGGCCGACAAGGACGGCAACATCCTGCTTGAACAAGAGAACAGCTATGAGGAAGGAGGCTCTGCAATGCATGCGGAAACCCTGTTGCTCTTCAAGGCATGCAAGCTCTACGACCCTTCCTTTCTTGCAACCTGTACACTCTACACCAATGCAGAGCCCTGTGTGATGTGCACCGGAGCTCTGTACTGGACCAATGTCCGTCGTCTCGTATTCGGCATCACCGAAGCCAGGCTGCTTGAGCTTACCGGAGCCGATGAGCAGAATCCAACATTCGACCTTCCCAGTCATGAGGTGCTCGCCCATGGGCAGAAGGACATCGAGGTGGTTGGCCCGACCGACGACAAGGAGCTCGAGAAAGCCATTGTCGCCGACCATCTTTCATTCTGGGTGCACTGATGATTACGCTTCCCTATCTGCTCCAACATGAGAATATCTGCCGCCTGGAAGGCAAGCACCTTCTTATCGGTGATCGAAGAGCCTTCCCCTTTGAGAAACGATTCGAGGTCTGCAGCAGTGTCGATCAGGTCGCCGAATCCTTGCGTGCGATGGTGACGCAGGGGGGAGGACCACTTGAAGTCGCCTTGCAGACCATGGTATGGGTAACGCGACTGATGCAAAGCGGAGAGCTGAGAGGCGGCTTTGCGACCCTTGCGGATGCTGCGAAGCAGCTTATGGCCGCAAGGCCGACCAATACAACCATGCAACGTGCCTTGCAAAGCCTGCTTGCAGCGGTCAAGGATTCTGCCTCGGACCTTGAGGCCCTTGATCATGCCGTGCAGACGCAGGTGGACCTCATGCTTGAAGGCTATGACAGGCTGTATCATCAGATGGGAAGGATGGGAAGCACCCTGCTGAAGCAGGATTCGGTGGTGCTCACCACCTGTTTTGCCGAGCATACCTTTCTGCTCTCCCTTGCCTATGCCAAGGAAAGCGGCAAGCACGTACGGGTCCTGGCCAATGAGACCAGGCCGTATCTGCAAGGCTCCCGCCTCACCGCCCCCAGTCTCAAAGAGATGGGCATTGAGGTGCAAGTCATTACCGATGGTATGGGTGCCTCCTTTCTTCAAGCCGGGAAGGTGGATATGTACATGACCGCAGTCGATCTGCTCTGCATGGACGGGACGGTGGTAAACAAGGTGGGAACCTTGAGCAATGCAATCGCAGCACGGTACTACAACGTACCCTACTACGCATTCAGCATCTCTCCCGACCCGACCAAGCAGGGCGGCGCGGATGTGACGATGGAAATGCGGTCCCCTTCGGAAGTCACCCGGTGCATGGGCTCTCCCACCACCTTGGATTCCATCGGGGCCCTCTACCCGGCCTTTGATATCATCCCCTCCGAATTGGTGACTGCCTTGGTTACTCCCAAAGGCATCCTTGAGCCGGAGCACGTGAAGAGGTACTTTCCATGAAAGCAATCATTGGTGGAACCGGAGTCGATACGTTGGACGGCCTCAGCCTGAAACGAAGCATGGTGCAAACACGGTACGGCGAGGTTGAGCTGTTTATCACCAATCAACTGGTCTTTCTTCCCCGCCACGGCTCATCCCACTCTCTGCCGCCCCATTTGATCAACTATCGGGCAAATGTTGCAGCCCTCAAGGACTTGGGAGTCGATGAGGCGATCGGCATCTATGCAGTGGGGTCCATTTCCCAAGCCTTGAGCCCGGGAGAAATCGGTATTGTTTCAGACTTTGTAGACTGTACCGGAGGCTCGCGAGAACATACCTTCTTTAACGGGGGGGCCAGCGGGGTGCGGCACTGTGCAATGGACGACGTGTTTGACGCCTCGTTGAGAGAGCGGATGAATATTCTTGCACCACACATCAAGGACGCAGGAGTGTATGTGTGCACCAACGGCCCCCGGCTTGAGACGAAGGCGGAAATCCGTCTGTACGGACGGCTGGGCTGTGATGTGGTCGGGATGACATTGGCCTCCGAGGTGTCGCTGCTCAAGGAGGCAGGCATCCGCTGTCTGGCTCTGGCATACAGTATCAACTGGGCTGCAGGAGTCGGACAGGCGAATGTCAGCTTCATCGGCGATGCTGAGACAGCCGTCTTGAAGGAAGAGATGACTCAGCTGTGCTGCAAGACTTTGCTCAGCTGTTCCAACTGATACGGCGTGCTCTGGTACACGTGGTAGTTCAGCCAATTGCTGAACAAAAGGTGTGCGTGGCCCCGCCAGCGCACCTGTACCTCTTCACCTTGGTAATAATGTGACGGCTGCTCTAAAGAGAGGCCTGCTGCAAGGTCTCGTTGGTATTCATCGTGCAACGTCAACTCATCGTATTCGCTGTGGCCGGTCACAAAGACTTTCCGCCCGTCCTGACTGACAACCAGGTATAATCCAGCCTCCTCGGAGTCGGAGAGCACCACAAGGTCGTGTTCGAGGGACAGCCTTGACTCGTCCACGGCCGTATTGCGCGAGTGGGGTGCCCAAAATCGGTCATCGAAGCCTCGGACCAACGGGTGGTTTTTCTGACGCACGGTGTGGCTGTACACTCCCGAAAGCTTTTTAGGCAGGAGAATTTTCCCTATGCCATAGTGATGGTACAGGGCGGCTTGGGCCGCCCAACAGACAAAGAAAGACGAATACACGCGCTCATCAGCCCAACTGAGGATTTCTGTGAGTTCCTGCCAGTAAGCCACTTCTTCAAAAGCGAGGGTCTCAACCGGGCTGCCGGTAATGATCAAGGCATCGAAGCAGCGATCCCGAATTTGGTCGAATGTCTGATAAAATGTCTGCAAATAGGAACGTGGCGTATGCTTGCTTTGATACGTTGCGGTAGTCAGGAATGTCAGCTCCACTTGCAAGGCTGTATTGCCCAGCAGCCTGAGAAACTGTTGCTCCGTACGAATCTTGTTCGGCATGAGGTTGAGCAGGACTACTTGCAACGGCCTGATGTCCTGATGGATGGCCTGTTCTTTGGTCATGAAGAAAATGTTCTCCTGCTTCAGTACTTCGGCGGCGGGCAGGTCCCGGGGTATGGTTACCGGCATGATTTGCCTCCTATCGCATCAAAGGCTTGGGCCAGGTCGTCGATAAGGTCCTGTGCATGCTCGCACCCGATGGAGAGGCGGATGGTTGTACCCAGTATTCCCGCTCTTGCCTGCTCTTCTGCCGAAAGTTGAGAGTGCGTCGTGGTCGCAGGATGAATCACCAGTGATTTCACATCGGCAACGTTCGCAAGCAGGCTGAAAAGCCTCAGAGAGTCGATGAAAGCTCTGGCTTGTTCTTCGGTTCCCTTGATGTCGAAGGTGAAGATGCTGATACCCCCCTTGGGGAAGTAGCGTTTGTACAGCTCATGGTAGGGATTATCCGAGAGCAACGGATGCCTCACTGTTGCGACACAGGGATGGCCGGACAGGAAGGCGACCACTTTTTCTGTATTCTCTGCATGGCGGGCGACTCGCAAGGCGAGGGTTTCAAGGCCTTGGAGAAACAAGAATGAGTGGAAAGGCGACAGGCAGGATCCGGTATCGCGAAGGATGACGGCCCTGGCCTTGGTGATCCAGGCTGCACGACCGCATGCCTGGGTGAAGCTGATCCCATGGTAGCTGGGATTCGGCTCGGTGAGCGAGGGGAACCTGCCGCTTGAGAGCCAGTCGAAATTTCCGCTGTCGATGATGACTCCCCCAAGGCTTGTACCATGGCCGCCGATGAATTTGGTTGCCGAATGGACGATGATGTCGGCACCCAGTTCGATGGGACGTACCAGATACGGCGTGGCAAAGGTGTTGTCCACCACCAACGGTATGCCGTGTCGGTGTGCGATGAGCCCTAATTCTTCCAGATCGCACAAGGTCGCATTGGGGTTCCCTATGGTCTCTACGAACAGAGCCTTGGTGTGATCGGTGATGGCTTTTTCCACTTCATCAAGATTCGAGACATCCACGAATGTGGTGGTGATGCCCCACTCGGTGAGGGTGTGGGAGAGCAGGTTGTAGGTGCCTCCATAGATGGTGGAGGCTGAAACAAGGTGATCACCGGCTTTTGCAAGGTTGAGCAGGCTGTATGTAATCGCTGCCGATCCACTGGCAACGGCCAGAGCCGCTACACCTCCTTCAAGCGCTGCAATACGCTTCTCAAAGGCCTCCTGTGTGGGGTTTGTCAATCTGCTGTAGATATTGCCGGGTTCGGAAAGATTGAAGCGGGCCTCGGCATGGGCGCAGTTGTCAAAAACAAAACTGGTTGTCTGGTAAATCGGTACGGCTCTTGCCCCGGTTGCGCTGTCGGGTCTTTCCTGGCCTGCATGGAGGGCGATTGTTTCAAAACGATGGGTAGTCATAAATATCTCCTGGTATAAGAATGCACGAACGTATGTTCGTGGGTTTGATGAGACCAAGAGCGTCACATGTGGTCGACTACCGAGCCACAGCGAGGATGTTTTGCTTGTTTCATGGAATTTCCTTGAAGTTTTTAGGCGAGAGCCGTACGGCACATCATGGGATCTGAAGATTCAGTTGCGCTTTGCATCTGCATCATGGTGTGCCTCCTCCAAGAAAAATATCCTACCGAAAGGCTGGATTTTGCAGTAGTATAAATTTGATGCATTGATGAGTCAAGTAGTTTTGAT
>DJGJ01000021.1:0-1682 GCA_002432715.1 Sphaerochaeta sp. UBA5849
TCGGAACTTGATACTGTTGAGCAATACATATCTTCCTTATAAAGATGGACAAGAACCGATTTTACATCTGGTCACCCGACTACAAGATATTATCAATTGGGCTGAACAAAAACATCAGAGATGGGCTTTCACAGACTCCAATGCAGGATCCAGATTTTTTGAAAGTTTTATCAAAGTTGAGGATTTGAATAAACTTGATTGGAATGCTATACATAGTACAGCATGGAAAGAGGTTCGAGAGCACAAACAAGCAGAATTCTTGCTTGAAGGACAGTGCCCGATTTCATTGATTAGCGAGATTGGCACCTTTTCGCATGTATATGAAGAAAAAGTCAAAGCCGTCCTGCAAAGGAATCAAACATACATTCCGGTCAACGTGCATGCTGATTGGTATTATTAATTGGAGTAAGAAAATGATTCAATACAAGTCAGGCAATATTCTTGACGAAAAAACACAAGCCATTGTCAATACGGTCAACTGTGTTGGAGTAATGGGCCGTGGAATAGCACTGGAATTCAAAAACCGATATCCTGATAATTTCCGAGCATATGCCTTGGAGTGCAAGCGACATCAGATGATGCCTGGGAAGATGTTTATCCATCCTACAGGAGAGCTTGACTATCCTCAGTACATAATCAACTTCCCGACAAAACTCCATTGGAAAGAAAAGAGTCAGATTGAGTATATTCAAACAGGCCTGGAGGATTTGGTCAGAATCATTGATCGCTACCAAATCCGCTCAATTGCCGTCCCCCCACTAGGTTGTGGTCTAGGAGGACTTTCCTGGAGTGTTGTGAAACCTCTGATTGAGCGTTCATTAGGTAGAATCTCAGACCTATCGCTCGTACTATACGAACCAAGTCTTACATCACTCCCTTCCACCACCCTAAGTAAAGCCGACATCCCTCAGATGACTACAGGGAGAGCTGTTCTTCTTTATCTGATGCATACCTATAAACAAGCATCGCTTGATCCTCACATTACACTTTTGGAGATTCAGAAACTCATGTATTTTGCTCAAGAATCTGGTGTAAATCTCAAACTCGCCTATTCCAAAGGTTTATATGGTCCCTATGCTAATAACCTTAGGCATGTATTGCTGAAACTCGAGGGGACCTACACGTATGGGTATGGGGTTGATGGCGATGATCCAACGAAGACTATCGATTTACTTCCAGGATCAATCCAAGTTGCACAAACCAAACTTGCTGAGGAACCAATTACGCGAGAACGAATACAGAGAGTCCAGAAGCTTGTAGAAGGTTTCGAAACACCCCTCGGGCTCGAACTATTGGCAACTGTGCACTGGATAGCCAGCAAGCAAAACATTTCTGATAATTACAGAATTCTACAAGAAATGCATGCGTGGAATACACATAAACAAATTTTCACTCCTAGACAGATTATGATTGCATATGAGACTCTTTCTCAAGGAGATTGGCTGACAAAACCATCCAAATAGTTTGTGGAATGCGTCTTGGTGAAGCAAAGATGTATTTTTGCCACAATTATACAACTCAGCACCCCTATCACTAACACTTTTCCCTTACCTAGTGATCCGTAAACCATATTTCTTTCATTATCTTCGGCACAAACGTCGGGTAACTTCGTTCTCGTCGGATTGGATATCGCTGATATCGTCTCTTCCTCGGTCTTGCTACTCACCGTTTACAGACAAAAG
>DJGJ01000021.1:1760-25780 GCA_002432715.1 Sphaerochaeta sp. UBA5849
CTTGATCGGAAGGTAGGTCTTAGCTCACTTGGACTCATCAACAGCATGCGTGCGATCATATTTCCGGTGGCGGTCTCGACATTCAACCTGATCATCATCAAGAACTATATGACCAGCATCCCGGTCTCGCTGATTGAGAGCGCAACCTTGGACGGCTGCAACGATGTGACGATTCTGCTTAAGATCGTCCTACCCCTCTCAGTCTCCATCATTGCCGCAGTCACGTTGTTTTACTTTGTAAGTTATTGGAATAGGTATTTCGAGGTTATCATGTTCATCAATGACAGCCGCAAGTACACCCTGCAGGTGGTCTTGCGCTCGCTGATGTTCGAGTCCGACGAGTCGCTCGGCGGTGGTCAGTATGTCTACAACAACCTGAAGATGGCAGTCATGGTACTGGGCTTGCTTCCGGTTCTGATCATCTACCCGTTCGTCCAGAGACACTTTGTCTCAGGCCTCATGCTCGGAGGCGTCAAGGGTTGATACGGGGTAGGCTCTACTTCCAAATTCTTCTTCATTACCCCTTTGCAGGTCGGCTTCAGACGAGGCCGGCCTGCTTTTTTACTCTCTGTGTTCAAGCAATTATTTCTCTCTCTGTACTACGATCGGCCAACAAGAATATTTGTTGGTTTATACAGACATCCAGCAGACTCTAGACGAGATAGAGAACAGTTCTATGAGTAATTTCTGGATAGCTATTGTAAAATATACATCTAATTGAGGATTTTTCTCATTTAGTTGTTTACTTTTATCAAATTTAGCATATATTTGGAGCTAAAAGGAGAGGAACAATGCTTTTACAATTCAATTTCAAGAACTTCAAGTCCTTTCGCGATGATGCAACGTTGGATATGACGGCAACAAAAATCACTGAGTTAAGCGGTCACGTAATACCTATAGGTAATGAAAAAGTGCTTCCTGTTGCTTCAATTTATGGTGCGAATGCAAGTGGAAAATCCAACATACATGAAGCGTTTCGCTACATGGCTACGTATGTAGTCAGTTCTTTCAGTTTTGGAGGTGATGAGGGTGGTAGAAAAAATAAATCAGAGTTTCTCAAGCCAACCCCATTCCTATTTGATAATTCAACCAAGGATGCAGAATCTTCTTTCGAAGTGTATTTCATTACTTCCGAGGACCTTGGGTCGAAGACCTACCAATATGGGTTTACTGTTGATCAAAGCGGGATACAAGAGGAGTGGCTGAACTATAAGTCCAAATCTTCGCGTGGTAACTATACAATGATTTTCTCTCGGAAGGGTGAAACGCTCGATATGTCGGGCATTGCACCGAAAAGTCAAGAGAACCTGAAAATTGCACTGGAGAAAGAAACGCTGGTAGTTTCTCTAGGCGCGAAGCTGAAAATTGCAAAGCTGAAATTTATACGAGATTGGTTTCTCGGTAATGAGTTTGCAAATTTCGGACATCCAATTGAGAACTATTTCTTATCTACGCAACTTCCGAATGGATTCATCGAACAAGAAGCCGTTCAGAAAAAAGTACTTCAATATTTTTCTGCTTTCGATCCTTCCATCATTGGTTTCAACATCGAAACAGTTGAGACAAATGACGACAACAAGGTTTCCAAGGTGCATATCGATGCGGTTCATGCAATGACTGATTCAAATCAAACAGCGGCTATTCCGTTAAAACTTGAATCGGCAGGGACTCTAAAAATGTTTGCAATCTACCCACTATTACAAGAGGTTTTAGAAAGTGGTGGTGTCTTGTGTATTGATGAACTGGATGCCCGGCTTCATCCGTTGCTTGTACGAACGATAATTATATTGTTCCTGGATTCTGAGACAAATGCGAATCATGCTCAATTAATTTTTACCACACATGATGCCTTTCAACTCAGCAGCAATATTCTCCGACGGGATGAAGTGTGGTTTGTTGAGAAAAGCGAATCAGGAATTTCTTCTCTGTATTCATTAGTCGATTTTGTCGATGAGGATGGCTCAAAAATTCGCAAGGATGAGAATTATGAAAAGAATTATCTACTTGGAAAGTATGGAGCAATTCCTACGATGAAAGCATTTGACATGTTCAAGGAGACTCTGGGTGACTGACAGAACAGGAAGACAGAAAACTCGAGAGCAACGTATGAAAAGACGTGTCCCTGAGTTGGGATACTATTTTATCGTTACGGATACGAAGGAGACCGAACAAAATTATATACTTGGCCTTAGAGACTCTTTTCCGGCTCACATCCAAGGGAAGCTAGTAATCAAAGTATGGAAAGCAAGAACTGTTGATCTTGTCGAGAAAGCTCTTGAGATGGCGTCGTTGCACCCGCAATTTGGTGAGCCTTGGATTATTTTCGATCGCGATCAAGTCCCAAATTTTGATGCAATTATCACTGCGGCTCAACAACAAGGGATTCATGTTGGATGGTCAAATCCCTGCATTGAGATTTGGTTCCATGCCCACCCACCAGGAATCTGTTTCTTGTTGTGCCGGTTTTTCCAAGAAATACAAGCATATCGTTGACCAAACATATGAAAAAGCAGACCGTTCAATCTATGAGAAACTCTGCAAATTCGGTAATGAGAATACCGCGATTTCAATCGCTGAGACAAAATATGCAGAATACAAAAACCAGTGCATCACCCTTCCTTCCAAGATGTGCCCATGTACAACAGTTCACATACTCGTGAAAGAGCTCAAAGGAAAAGTCTCCCAATAGAAAAGAAGCAAAGGATTACTTCAAGCGTATCAGGCCCTCCTCTCGGAGGGCCTTTCTATCTACTCCTCGAACAACTCCTCGAAAGTGGGAGTGCTATCAGTCGCATCCTCTTCGTATTTCTCCTCCTCCAACGCCCTGACCGTACTATTGCCTACCGAGTGGTAGAGATAGAGCTGGTCGAGGTACTCGATGGCGGTTCGGATCTTGGAACGCAAAAGATAGCCGCTGCGATCGACTTGGGCGAGCATCGCCTTCAAATCGACATCGGGCTTCCAGTCATACGCCTTGCCGTGGAAGTCCACGATCTTCTCTAGAATCTGCTGGATTTCCCGGGGTGTCAGCGGCTTGAGCTGGGGAGCATTCACAATCGCATCGAGAACCGCCTTCATCGGCATCTGGTCTTCGGGGAACAACTCCTCAAGATTCTGGTACTCCCCCTTGCCCTCGATCACATCCTCGATATAGGAGGAGCTGAATGCAAACAGGCTGAACGTCGCCTCCAGCTGCTTGGGAGGGAACAGGAAGGACGCAATCGTCTGGTAGGCCTTGGCACGGGCCTTCTTGCTCAAGCGACCGATCAACTCGGACTCATCGAAGAGCACCACCCAGCCCCGGTAGCCCAGCTGCCGGAACAGATGGCTGACAAAGGCGATGTAGTCCTTGGTATGCCGTGACTTCACGAAGTTCTGATTGAACGACACCTTTTCATTGAAAATCCTGCGATACATCTTCTTGATCATGGGATTGGGAACAAAGTCCCCTTCCATATCGGTACGCAGAAGGAACTGCTCCTCCTGGTCGTCGGTATGCACATAGGAGCGCAAGAGGTAGTAGAGCCTATCGGTCTCAAGCTGCGTGGCTGCATAGAGCAACAGATCGTTGGTTAGCGGAACATTGGGAGTAAGCTTGTCCAGCTCCTGGGTGAACCCCGGCTGCAGATGTCCGGGCAGATACGTATTGCTGATCAGCTTTGGATAAACCAGATACGGCTTGTCCAGCGGAGTCTCCTTGCTCAGGGACACCACCGAAACCACCATGTTTCGTGCATGGGCAAGCGTATAGACAGTATTGAGCAGGTGGGTCTTGCCCTCGCCATACTTGCCGCTGAAAATCATGGCATCGCTTAAGCCCTCTTCGCACACCTTGTCGAGCTTCTCGATGATGTTGCTCAATAAGTCGGCGCGCGCCTCACAGAAGTGATGCCCTATCGCCTTTGAAGGAATCCCCGAGCGCAGGGCCTCGATCATATGTCTTTCTTCATACCCCCAGCTCATACTGTCCCTCCTCTGCATCATCCTTGAGCAACCCCAATGTCGCCTGATTCACCAAACGCGGAATGGAAACCCCTCCCAGCTTTGCCTGCTTGATCAAGTTCCGGGCGGTCTGCTCATCAATGGGCTGAGTCTCTACATTGATATGTTGAACGAACGAGGCCAGTTTTTGGCTCATCTCAACCAGCATATCCGGTGTGTATACCTGCATGGCCACCGCATCGAGATCAATGATGTCGGTGAACTTGTTGATCCTATCGGATACCACCTCGTTCTGGATGCGCATCCACAGCGCCTGATAAGCCTTCAGGCCGGCATTCTCATTATCGATGAGCTCTCGGCCGAACCCGAACACCACAAAGAAGTGATTGAACGTGTCGATGTCGTCTATGAGCTGGCGGATGCTCTCATAGGTATCCTCACGCTTCATCTTCGTATAGTGAAAGGGATTCATACCCGAATTGTCCACCATGACATCCAAATCATCGACGGTGACAACCAGGCCGTTGTACCCGGCAAGGTGCACCAGTTCCGCAAGCGAGCGCAACAGGTTGCGTGCATTGTACTTGGTGATCCTGCTTGGAGCCATTCCCAAGGGCCTGAGGCTGGTCATGCGGATCTTCTTATCCCCGTGCAACCACCCGAGGACCAGGTCCTTGTTTGCCTGCTCAAGAGCAGGGTGGCCAAGCAAGGAACCGCAGAGCAGACTGCACGCAAGGCTGAAGTTGTTGTCCATCCGGCGGTTGTCCAGAAACATCTGCTTCAGCTGGTTGCGAATCTCGCGCCTGGTAAGACCGTCGGCCAAGCCTTCAATTGCCAACCGATCCAAGAATGTAGAACCGGGTTCAATATCCTTGGCCGAAAATCCCATCGCCTCAACAATCCGATCACTGCAGCGCTCAAGCAGGCTCATTACATCAGCTTGCTTGAGCACCTCCAAGTAGAACTCACGAAAGTCATGGAGCCAGAGCGCCCGCGCAGAGAGGGAAACCGTTAAATATCCCTCCTGTTTGGCAACAGATTGAAACAAGTGCAGGCAGTGGGTCTTGCCGCTGCCCTTGCCGCCGGTCAAGAACTTAATCTTGCTGCCGCCTTGCAGAATGAACTGTTGCAGGTACTTCTCCCGCCAAAAGTCGGTGAGGAATTGGACCCCAACCGTAAGCTGGCCGAGCAACTCCTCACTATCGGGAACCTCGCCTTGCGATAGCTGGGCAATGGTTGCGCTGATTCGTGTCTCTGTCTCCATCTGCTACCTCACTAAAAAAATCTGATCGTAGCCAAAAAATGCTCTGCACCACTACGGTCGAGAATGCGAAGCGTCTTATTGCTGTTGCGGCTCGGGCCGAACTGATAGCTTCTCCCGCCCTTGACCTCCACCAGCTCGTTGTCGAACAAGCGGGCGATATCGAAAGCATAGCTTTGCTGGTCGTAGTCCTTGCGGAATCGGCTCATCGGCACCAAATACTTGTACAGCGTGGTCAGATAGAGGTCCGACCCGGCGGGCTTGTTCAAATTCAGGAGAGCAAGGTCGTAAGCCGCAGCCAACTCATTGGCGAACTGAGCCGCATTGAAACTGGCTTTGTACAGCTTTTCCTGTCCGGCCTTGATCAAACCGACCAAGGAGGAAGGCCTCAGACATGAGACCTTCTTGCGGTCGACATAGACCTCTTGGTTCTCTACATCGATGCGTACCGTGTAGGGAAACATCTCAAAGAGAGGGAATGAACCAATGACATCAACACCCTTCTTTGCACATTCAGCAAGCAACTGCTCGGTAAAGAGACCGCTTTGGAGGTACTCTTTGGCATCAAAACCGTCAAGCAACGCATGCATGTCGGAAACAAGGGACTCGACATCCTTGCTTAGCTGACTGAGCTGGGTGGTATCGGAAAGGGAGCGGAAGACATCACCACTCTCCATCTGCTTGGCAATAGACTTTTGCAACTTGGCTACACTTTTGAGCTTATCTTTCAAGGCCTTCTCAAAATCCTGATATTCTCCATACAAGGTATCGTAATCCATGGCATCTCCTTCACTGTATATTGGTAAAATCATAGAGTATGAACAGAAGCTGTTCAATCCTAAAAGGAAAAAAACAATACATTGCCATAGCAAGGCTGCTATGGTAGGGTGACAGAAGGAGAGTACCTAAGCGATGTCCTTCTCACTCTACGCTTGGCAGGGCGCGTGCATTGAATCCTGGCTGGGAAACCAAGGCCGCGGAATCGTGCAAGTAGTCACCGGAGCCGGTAAAACCATCCTTGCCCTTTATGCCGCCAAGGAATTGCAACAACAGCTGAACAAAAAGCTGCATATCGTCGTCATCGTTCCCAAGACCTTCCTCGTCGGGCAGTGGAAGGCGAGCATTCTCTCCCATCAGAAGGACCTGGGTCTTACCCGGGACGATATCGGCTGGGTCCATGGCAACCACCATCAGGCCCATAACAAACCGGTTATGATTTATGTGGTCAACTCAGCTCGGTACACCCTTGCAAACATCTTGCAGCAGAAACTGCAGCAACATGAACCGGTTCTGCTCATCGCCGATGAATGCCACCACTATGCAAGTGAAGAGAACCACAAGATATTCTCCTTCCTCGACAAGCTGCCTGAAGCGGACAAGAAACACTATCACGCCCTGGGGTTGTCGGCCACACCGCAAGTCAATGGATTTGAAACCCGTCTGGTTCCGGCTCTTGGTCCTCTTTTCTATACGTATGGCTTCAATGAGGCGATGCAGCAAGGGGTGATCAACCAAGCGGTCATACATAATATTGAGCTTTCCATGACAGAAGAGCAGAAGTTTCTCTACGCCGAGCTGACAGCAAGAATCAGCTCAACATCGCACCGATTGAGAAACCTTGTTCCCGACCTGAAAAAACTTAAAGGCCTTGCATTCTTCTATGCCATCGAGGACCTATGTACCAGCAAAAATGAAACGATTGCAGATCTGGCAAGGCTTTTGGTTTCCCTCTATCATCAGCGTCGGGCGATAATCAACCTGGCACCACAACGCCTCGATTGCGTCTTCGATCTCATCAGTCTTTTGGACCATACAAGCAAGATCATCATCTTCGGCGAGCGAATATCGCAAAGCGAGGAGTTGTATGAGAGGCTCAAGCGCCGATATCCCAAAGAAGTGGTGCACTATCACAGCGAGATGGGGGATGTCGAACGAACACTGGCTCTTGAACAGTATCGCAGCGGGGAAGCCAGAATCCTTGTCTCCTGCAAAGCCCTCGACGAGGGTCTGGACATTCCCGCCGCCGATGTGGGCATCATCCTCTCCTCCACGAGCGAACAACGACAGCGGGTCCAGCGTATGGGAAGGGTGCTCAGGCGGCAGGAGGGCAAGCATAAGGCAAGCCTGTTCTACCTTTCGCTGGCCGATACGGTAGAGGATGCCAATCTGCTTGAGGAGGGCATTGAAATGGTGCAGGAGGGCTATCTCTCCTACACCGACCATTTCATCCATCCCGTGTATGATGAGCTTGCCGATACGCTCACTGAGGCAGTCCAAAAAAGCAAGAAACCCATACCCGGCCTTCAGGCATTGCTTGACCAGGGAAGAGTGAGAAACGACTGGTACGAGGATCCTGCTGTACTACAGGCATGGAAGAACCAAGAGACCAGCCCTGTGAAGAAGCGCTATTACAGCTGCATGAGGACACTCGCCCTCTTGAGGGAGAAATCGTAGGATTTGATTCCTCATTCCCGCATATTCCCTACAGGAGCATCCTCCTTGCCTTGCAAGAGGATCGTTTTCCAACGCAGAGATGGTTTTGGGAAGCAGACCGATTCTCAAAGCGGCTTGTTTCTGCGTCAAGCCCAAAGCCTCCCTGCGTGTCCTGAGGCAAGAGCCTAATTGGACCGGTGTCTGGATAGGGTACTGCATACATCCTCCTATGCTACATCAGCATACCCTATAGGGGTGTTTTTACATCCTCCTATACCGTGTTGCCGGACCAACGCCTTCCTTTTTCACCAAATACGACTGTACCATCCCGGCAAGAACTCTCTTGGCACTGGTGGCGCTGATACCAAGCTGGTGCTCGACATCGGATCGGGTGATCGTCTCTGTTGTAAAAAACAGAGAAAGTACGCGTTGGTGTACAGCCTTCCTATCGGATACATAGACCTTTCGCTCATGAACCTCTGTATAGCTCACCTTTGGAAGTACGACTGTTACGGTGTTCTCAGTAACCAGAAAGGATGGTTTTTGCAGAAAGTCCCTATAGGACTCCTGAATTCTTCGTACTCCGGTGGCAAAGCGTTCCATGATTGAAAGCCTAAGGAATACTTGGGCCAATATTGCATTTCTCGGAACTGAAATTCGGCCGCTAAGATATTCAGCAAGAGAAAGGCCTGACGGCAGACTTCCCGGCGAAGTTATCTCGAGCCGGTCGGGATAAGCAGCCACCCTGATACCAACTCTCAGACTGTAATCCCGATGCACAAGAGCATTCACCAATGCCTCCCGGCAAGCTTCTCGGGGAATCTGGATACGATTCTCCCGGTAGAAGCCACTGACTTGCTCATACTGAGCATACCATGCATCCAAGAGTTCAAGAACACGATGATATTGATACAATACCGAGCAATCCTCCAGACTCTCCCGATGCAGAAATATGGAAGAACTCTCTCCAAACCTGGCAATGTCCAGTGAAGCGTGATAAGGCCCGGGACTATCACTGAGAAGCTGACCAGCATAGGTATACCCTTGCCGATTGACCAGTCCCAGGGTTTTAAGAAGATCATTGTTCAGGGCTTCGATGCCGAGAACCTTCTGAAACTCTGCCTCTAATTGTTTGAAGCTCAGATCCTGTTTGCTTGCCGGCAGCTCTTCGTATGCGAGTGCACAACCTTGGAGAACCAACTGTCTTAATTGTGCGGCATCTACAGGTGCAGTAGAGGTATCAGAGCGCATGTAGGCACGATTCTGATAATAATACGGTGGATTCAGTCCTTTGCAAACTGAGAGAACAACCAATTGGCGGCCTTCTCGTGTGCACGTGGAAAGGGTATACGACGGGCGTGGAGAGATTTCGTCATTGATGGCATGCTCGACCTGTAGCATCAACTGCTGTACGTTCTCAACACCAAGGACGGTACTGTCATCCTTGATGCCGAAGATAATTCTGCCATCAAGATAGTTGGCAAAGGCCGATACTGTTTTCAAACAAGAGGGTGTGTATACCTCCTTATACTCGCAATCGCTGCTTTCTGGCACTTCAATCACCTCGTTTCTCCTTAGCATACGACAGAATGGGCCGATTATGCTATTATCGGACCAAAATTGGTCCGATAAGGTAATCCGGTTATATCCTAAGGAAGAAGCGGGCTCGGATTGCTTCTCACCTAATGTGCTGCAGGGCCAAACTTATCAGATGCTCCGTCCAATCAGCCATGAAAAGAGGGATATTAAGTACATCACCATCAAGTTTGAGATTCTGCAAGGAATAGCGGATTCTCAAACTAAAATCATCGTCATGCAGGCGTTTGATGGCTTTCAACGAAGGACTGGAGATATTGGTGTCTGCCTTTACTTCGATAGGGATGATATGATTCTTATGTTGGAGAAGGAAGTCAACCTCATATCGGTTGTCACTACTGGTCCAGTACCGCAAAGGGACAGGAAACGCTGCAGTCAATGCTTGCAGAATATAATTCTCTACAAATGCTCCCTTGAACTCGGTAAACAATTGCGTAGGATGGAGGAAGGATGAGATATCCAGTTGAGCCAGTCTCCTCAGTAAAGCAACATCGGCTGCATACACTTTAAAAGCAGACAAATCCTCATATGCCGACAAAGGCAAAGCAGGCTTGGTACAGCGAGACACCTTGGTAACAACTTCAGCAGAAACCAACCAGTGAAGTGCATCCTCATACTCTCTTGCTCTCGCTCCTTGTTTCACGAGTTGGTACAAGAATTTCTTGTTTTCTCTTGCTAGTTGTGAAGGAAGGGAACGCCAAATATGCATCAGTTTCGGATACTCCCTAGGCTCGGGATGTTTTGCAAAATCCCGTTCGTAGGCTTGGATGATCGACCATAAGATACCGTCTATCTGTCCACTATGTTTCTCGTTCACCCATCGGGCCATGGCTTCAGGCATCCCACCAATCAGAAAATATTTCTTTAAGTTCTCAACCAAAGGATTGAAGAAAGCATCGGGAATTGGGTCCAAATCAACTTTCGCATCCAGATATGCAATCAAATTCTTCTCATCCTCTGCAACCAGCATTTCCCTAAACGTAAGAGGCAGGATTCGTAAAAAATCAACCTGGCCGACCGGAAAGGAAGTGGGTTTTGCCAAAGCCACCCCCAGCAACGACCCGGCACAGGCAACATGATACCCCTTTCCATTTTCATGGAAATATTTCAACGAGTTCAATACTTCAGGAGCATCCTGGATTTCGTCAAACACTATGAGCGTCGAGCCTTCTGTAATTGGAAAGCCGATGGCAAACTGGAGATTACTCAAAATCCTTGTTATATCCTTGGTCGATGAAAAGAATTGTCGATATTCTGGATGTTCATCAAAGTTGAAAAGGGCAACCCGCTCATAGTATCTCCTACCAAATTCCTTGAGCAGCCAAGTTTTTCCTACTTGGCGAATACCTTGGAGAAGCAGTGGTTTTCGGTACGGTGACTCTTTCCAAGTTACCAAATCCTGCATTGCATTTCTTTCCATTCTTCCTTTCCTCTCTTCTGATTAAGTATAGAACGAAATCGCAAAGCGGTCAAAACCAATCACATATTTCCTGCAGATTTTGTGAGTTTCATCACACTTTATGCAGGTATTTTGTGATATGTATTTTATTATGTCCATATATAATACTTTTACTAGTGCAGAATTTCACCACTAGAAAGCTTGTTCATGTTTTGAACATAGTGTTATGAAGCATAGGAGACCTAAAGGCAAAGACAATAGAGGCGTGAGAATACGATTGAGCATACACATACATGGTTTATAAATTCTTCATTTATCGTATACTTTATAAACCGGATACTACAAAGGAGAACCACATCATGTTTGCTGATCGCTTGAAACGAGCACGTATCTCATCTGGCTTCTCGATGCAAAAACTTGCAACGAAGGTTGGAATAAGTGCCAATATGATCAAGAAATACGAGCATGGTGAAAGCATGCCTTCTTCAGCCACTCTCATTAAACTGGCTGCTTCCTTAGGTCTCAAGAGCGAGTATTTCTTCCGTCCAACGCAGATTGCATTACAGAACATACAGTATCGGAAAAAGTCATCGCTTCCTCAGAAAGTTCTTCAGCAGATTGAAGCGGATGTACTTGAACAAGCTGAACGCTGGTTCGAGCTGAAACAACTCTGGCCGCACTTCCCCATTTCTCCTGCGGTTCTGCCACCCGCCACGATTAAGAGTCTTGACGATATCCAAACATATGCGATGAACCTTCGTGCAACATGGAATTTGGGAATCAAGGAAATCCCGAATCTTACTTCTTTGTTGGAAGAACATGGATTTTTGGTGATAATGACACATATTCAAACCCAGGGTGCTTGTGATGGGCTTCAAGCATCCATTGAAGGAACACCCATTCTTGTGTGTCAGCACCAAGGTGACGGCACTCGCCAACGCTTCACCTTGGCTCATGAACTTGCCCATTTTGCATTCGCATCGTCGCTTCCGCCTGAATTGGATCTGGAATCGTGTTGTCATCGTTTTGCCCAGGCTTTTCTCTTACCATTGCCAACGATTCACGCTTTCCTTGGGACTAAACGACAGGCATTGGAAATCGGTGAGTTGTACCTTATCAAGCATCGGTATGGGATCAGCATGCAAGCGTGCATACGACGTGCCTTTGACACTTCAATCATCTCCGAATCTACCTACAAGAATCTCTGTATTATGTTCTCCTCCAATGGGTGGAGGAAACAGGAACCAGGGGAACCCTATCCGCTTGAGTCGACATCCTGTTTCAAGCATCTTGTGTATCGAGCATTAGGGGAGAACATCATTGGTGAGGCAAAGGCAGCAGAGTTGCTTGGCCAGTCTGTTATGGAGTTTCATCGTAGTCGTTATATGAGAGATAGTGATGTCGCGCTTGTTAGTCAGTGACACCAACATCTTCATAGACTTGGAAGAGGGTAATCTGCTGAACGAATTTTTTGCCCTACCGTACGAGATTGCAGTACCTGATATCCTCATAAGTAGCAGCAGTGTGCGCAGCCGAAAGATGGATGCCCATCGGCACCAGCCGGTCGGCCATTTCCAGCGAACCCGCGAGCTCGGGGGCCAGCGACCAGCGGCGGATCAGACCCTCGGCGTACTCGACCACCGGCGTGTAGTGCCGCTCATCGGGCAGGCGCAGGTGCCTCTCCTCCATCGCTCCCTTCTCAAAGGGGCTGAAATACGGCCCCTCCAGGTGCAGGCCCGGCAGGTGCGGCATGCCATCGGTGAGCTTGCTTGCCTGCTTGAACACATCAAGTGTCTGATAGAGGTGCTTGTCCGTGGATGCCAGGGTGGTGGGAAGGATGGTCGTAGCTCCAAAGCGCAGGTGGGCTTTTGCTGCCTGCTCGAAGGCCTCGACCGTCCCGTCCATGTAGTCAAATCCTCCCGAGCCGTGGGTGTGGATGTCCACGAACCCCGGGGAAAGGTACAGAGAGTGGCAATCAATGATGGAGGTTGCTTGCTTTACCCAGATTTCAGGAACTGGTTGGGAGCCGAAGGCTTGAATAACACCTTTGTCTTCCACCAAATACCCATTCTGTATGACTGTATCTTCTAAAATTAGATTTCCGTTGGTAAAGAGTTGCATCTAATAAGAATCCTTTGAAGGAATTAGTGCAGCATAAAATAGATATTTCTGTATCTACATGCTGTACTAGATGCAATCCTATCATCGGAAAAAGAGTCGGACTATATACGTTTGTTGCAGGAATATATCAATTTCGTTCATCGCAGAGCACACAGAAAGACCGACTTCTCAGTCGGCTTCTTGAAGGTGGTTCCGATTCTTGCCTTGCGGCCTTCCAACAGGACAAGGGATCGAATCTCCTTGCCACCCTGCTGTGCCGCAGGCAGGTTGTCTGGCAACCTATCTCTTTCTTCCAAGGTATCGCTTGTGGCATTGCCCTGCTCCCTTGGTTTCTTGGCTATAGTTAACAACGAATAGATGAAGAAAGTATGAACAAGCGGTAAGAAATGTATAAATCGTGCAAGAAAAAGTACTCCTGCCTGTTCAATTATTGAACAGATGAAAAAACAGAAGGGACACCTCCTCAAAAGTGTCCCCGTTGCTGAAACATGCAGCATTCCTGCTTCTTATGTAATCGGAGCCGGATTGAAGTAGCACAGGAAGTTGTTCAAGCCGAACTGCTCGGCATACGGCTTTTGGCCGCTTGCCACATCGAGAATGAGATTGAACAGCTGTTCACCCACCTGCTGCACCGTTGCCTCTCCGGTTGCTATACTGCCTGCATCGAGGTCGATGAGGTCCTGCCACATCTCTTTCATGACGTTGCGCGAGCACACCTTGATCACCGGAACCTCGGCCAAACCATACGGAGTTCCACGGCCGGTCATAAACACCTGCAACGTGATACCGCTGGCAAGCTGGGAAGGTCCGCAGACAATGTCACTGGCAGGAGTCGCTGCAAAGATGAGGCCCTGTTTGGTAGGCAGCTCTCCAGCCCCGATCACCTCGACGATAGGAGCCTTGCCGCTCTTCACAATCGATCCCATCGCCTTCTCGACGATATTCGAAAGGCCGCCTTTCTTGTTGCCCGGAGTCGGATTTGCACTGCGGTCGACACCACCCTTGGCAAGGTACTGGTCGTACCAGCCGATCTCGGCAACCAACTTGTCGACGGCTTGTTTCGTCGTACAGCGCTTTGCAAGCAGATGCACGCCGTCGCGCACCTCGGTCACCTCGCTGAACATCACCGTAGCACCGCCACCTACCAAAAGGTCGCTGGCATAGCCTGCCGCAGGATTGGCGGTAATACCGCTGAAGGCATCACTGCCCCCGCACTGCATACCGATGCAGAGCTTGGCAATAGGAAGCGTCGTTCTTGTACGTTCATTCAGCTTCTTGAGCTTCGACTTTGCCATCTGCATCAGAGCCTCCATCATAGCCGCGAAGCCTGGATGATCCTGCAGCATGATTACATTGTCTTTGGTGATTTCCCCCTCGTCCAGCAGCTTGTCGACGGTGAGCTTCTCACACCCGAGCCCGACTACCATGACCTGGCCGCCGAAGTTTGGATTCTTGATGGTGTTCCTGATCGAACGAATGGGAATGACGGCATCGGGGGCGTTGATAGCCACCCCACAGCCGTAGGCATGGTTGATTGCGACCACCGAATCGACATTCGGGTACTTGGGAAGGAGCTCACCCTTAATGCGCTTGACCAACTGATCGACCACCCCGCTGACACACTGGACCGTAGTGGTAATGGCAAGAATATTGCGCGTTCCAGCAAACGGACCATCGGGGTTCTCATACCCCTCAAAGGTGGTGCGTTTGGGCTGGGGAAGCCGAACTTCATCGGGTTGGGAGAACTGCAGTTCACTCAAGGAAGGTTGTTCGGGGAGCTCAAGCATATGCTCGTTTATCCACATACCCTGCTTTACATCCTCTAGCAGATAGCCAAGCACCACACCGTACCGAAGAACGGCATCACCTTTGTGCAAGTCCATCAGGGCCACCTTGTGACCCTGGGGAATGTCGGAAAGCAAGACAAGCCCGGTTACGACCTCACCTTTGCTTGCAGCTTCGGTGAGGATGGCTACATTGTCGGCTGGATCGATCTGGATCAGGCGTGCCTTCATGCCTCCTCCTTCTTTGCCTTCTTCTTGGTCTTGTACTCATCGTAGAATACATAGACCAAGGAGAACAGGATAAGTAGCCAGATTACATTGCCGATCGGACGGCTGAAGAAGGTTCCAAGGTTTCCCCCTGCACCCTTGATGGAGTCGACGAAGTACTTCTCAAGGTCATCGCCGACCAAACCGAAGAACACCATGGCCCAGACATCGAACATATTGCCGTTCTGCGTGGTATAGCTGCCGACCGTACAGAGCAGGATGATCACGGGGTAGATCCTGGTCTTGGGGAAGTTGATGACCTTTACAATGTGCTTGATCGGGTAGAACATAACCACAAACATCAGGATGTTCGCAAGCCCCAAGGCGATCAGGATTGCCCTCCAGATTTCCGGATTGTTCATAATGAACAGCGGGCCTACCTGGATGCCCTGGAGCATGAAAGCGCCGATGAGCACAGCGGTCGTACTGTCACCGGGAATGCCCAAAGAGAGTAAAGGTATCAGGGCACCGCCGGTAAGACCGTTGTTTGCACCTTCGCTGGCAATTAACCCATCGATAAGTCCTGTTCCAAACTTTTCAGGGTGCTTGCTCATGCTTTTTGCCTGTGAGTACGAAAGAAGCGAAGCAGCCGAACCACCGACACCGGGAAGCACACCGACAAACGTTCCGATCAAGCCCGAGCGAAGCAGGTTGAAGCCCTGCCCCTTGAAATCCTTGAATGAGAAACCACGGGTCTCGTGGTTGAGGTCCATCTTCTGATGTTCCTCCTTCATGCCTGTCTCAGCTTCCTGGAAAATCTGGACCAAGGCAAAGAGACCGATAAGCACCGGCAACAGCTGGAAACCCATGCGAAGGTCGACTTTGAACAGATCGGGGACCATACGCATCTTGTTGTTGTCGGCGAACTGGCCGATCAAGGCGACAAGGACGCCCAAAAATCCTGCAAAAATCCCCTTGATCATCGCACCCTTGCTCAAGGCGGCAATAATGGTAAGAGCGAACAGGATGATCAAGAACTTCTCAATAGCCGAGAAGTTGATCGCAACCCTCGCAAGCGGAGGGGTGAAGAACCACAGACAAACCAGGCTGATAAGTCCGCCGATGAGGCTGGCGGTAATGCCGATTCTCAGTGCCCTCAGTCCCTCGCCTCGTTTTGCCATCGGGAATCCGTCAAAGCCGGTACAGATGGATGACGGGGTGCCGGGGATGTTGATCAGGATGGCAGGGATGAGCCCGCCCGAGATTCCTCCGACATAGAGACCCAGCAGGAGAAACAAGCTGGTCGTCAGGTCATAGGCATAGGTAAGAGGGAGAAAAATGGCGATGGCCATGGTCGCCGTCATACCCGGAAGGGCGCCGAAGATGATTCCGATCACCACTCCGATGAACGACATTACAAGCTGGCTAATTCCAAACGTAAACACTTCCATTGCTTCACTCCTTAGGGCAGGGTAATCTTGAAGACCGTACCGAACAGAAACCAGATCAACGTCGAGGAAACGACTGAGATGATCAGGGAGATCAAGAGCGATCTAAAGTCTGGATTCGACCAGAATTTCTTGGTCTTGAAAGCCACCGGAATCGAAGCAAGCTGGGCGATGCCTACAAACAGGACATTGAACAGGAAAATAAAGAGTATCGAGGCGGGAAGGAACCCCATTACATTCATGGCAGGGATATACAGCAGCAGAAGCACCAAAGTTCCCGGCAGCCTGATCTTGTCCCAGTTGGCCACAAAAAAGTGATAATTCTTGAAGTTGAAGAAGGGCTTGCCCTGCTTCTTGCATCTGATTGCCCGTTGAATGAGCATGACGACCATCAAGAACACCAAAATTCCCATGATGATGGGTGGAAAAAGCCAGTGGGAGGTGGATGGTTTATAACTGATACGCGGCATGGGATTTCTCCTTACAGACTGACTGCAGACCTAGGGGTCTGCAGTCATATTGATACAAACAATCAGAAATTTACAGAACCAGGTCGTCCAAGGAAGGAGCCCTGTCGATCAAACCCTGGAGGCTGTCGCGCTTTGCATAGATGAAGTCCTTGCTCTCGGCAGCAGTGAGATACTTACCGGGGCGGTAGGTCATCTTGCCAAGGTCGGCGATCAAGCCTGGATCAGCATTGACGCGCTTCATGGCAGCATCGAGCTCGGCGATCAAAGCGGCGGGGAAATTCTTAGGCAGGTAGATCAAGAAGTCCTTGGAGAAGCGGAATTCCTTGCCGTCAAGGGTGATGCCCTGATCAGCATAGCTGGTTGCATTCACGCCTTCGATGTTGTCCAAAAGGCCAACAAACTTCATGGCAAGCTTCTTGTCGGTGGTCTGGGTGTACTGCAGCAGGCTGGTATAGTCGGCAAAAATGACGTCGGCATTGCCGTCCCAGAGCATCTGCAGCTTGTCACCGGTGGATCCGCCGATTACGACCTTGATGCGGTCGGCAATGGCCTTGCCATAGGTGTCGACAACCCACTGGTAGTATACGATGAAACCAATGTGGGAAACACCGCCGGCCTCACAAGCCATGCGTACAATTGCACCGGGGTTCTTCTGCAGGTACACAGGAATGTCTGCCAAATCCTTGTACGGAGCATCGGCCTTGGCGCCCCAGGCTGAACCGGGGTTCTGGGCGATGCGGGGACCGACGGTCATGTTCTCGAGGCTGTACATCTCATCATAGGCACCAAAGGAGATGCCAAGGTAGGTCATGTCGTGGAACATCATGATGGTTGAACCATCAGCTTTGGAAGTCTGCATGGCGTCGAGAGCCTTTGCAGCACCGACGGCATCGACTTTCAGGTTTGCACCCAGCTCTTTGCCAAGGTAGCGGCTCACCGTCTCGGCAATCAAATACGAGTCACCGCTGGTCGCGGTTGATCCGATAACAACACGGACATTCTGGCCTTTGAAGGTGGGAGCTGCAGTTTCGGTTGTTCCGGCTGCAAACATCATGCCTCCTGCAAGCATCAAACAAACAGAGAGAACCAACAATTTTTTCATGGGATATNNTTGACCGCCCCCAAGGAGAGCGGCGATATGTCATACACCTGCACGCAGGTCCATATCCAAACTACCGGGTGTTTTTGTCACCAACCCGCCATTGATAGCGTACGCTTGGTTTTTGCATCTGTCAACGAAAAAATACATCTTTTCAAAATCCTTTTGATTTTTTATAATGAAATCATTAAATTTTCAATTAATCGATGAAAGAATATCGCTAATTCTCGTTTTATCTCATAGCAAATGCATATTATTTAAAAGTATGTATAAATTGTTTATTTATAGTACTTTATGTAATTCCTTCTTTCATAGTCATGAAAGGAAGCACAAAAACACAGTGTACAAAGGACACACATATTCAAAAAATCAATGAAATTTTATATAACATCATTTGATTTTTCAAAGTAAAAACAAATACCCGGACTCTACAGAATCATCCCCCAGAAAGGAATGGAAATCAAAGAGAGCATCGTACTTATGATCACCAGCTTGGAAGCATAGGTGGTATCCCTTCCATACTTGGAAGCCAGGATGACTGTAGAAGAACCGCCGGGCATTGCAGCAAGAATAACCCCCACTCCGATGAGCAGCCTATCAATGCCCAGCAGCTGTCCTGCTACAAGGGAAACCAAGGGAATAAAGACCAAACGAAGGAAGGAAAACTGCACAAGATGGGTATCGATGCGAAGGTGCTCCTTCTCCATCTCCCCGAACAACGAACCGATAAGGAGCATGGATAGGGCCGTGGTGCAACCACCCAGACTTGAAAGGGTCATCCGGGCGAAGGTGGGAATCGGAAGGCGGGTGACCATCAGAACAAGACCGACATAGACTGCAACCATGCATGGATGCAGGATGACCTTCATTGCCGCCTGCTTCTTATTGGCGGCAGCCGGGCTGAAAATAGCAAGGCCCGCCGTCCACATCACCACCCGTTGGGGAATGAGGTAGATGGAGGCGTACATCAGGCCGGTCGCCCCAAACAGCTCTCCTGCAATCGGAAGCCCCAAAAATCCTGCATTGGAAACAAGAATGCCATAGTGGAGAACACTGCGCTTGGCATGATCAACCTTGCGAAACGTGATACGGGTCAAAAGATAGCAGAATACCTGCACTCCTACCGAAATAAGAAAAATCACGGACATGGATGCAAGCAGCTCGGCATTGATATCTATCTGAAAGGAAAGAACGATGCTGCACGGAAGGGTGACATAAAGGACCAGGTCGGTGAGCAAAGTCTTGGCGGTATCGTTGAAGATACCGACCTTTCGCAATACCAAACCGATTGCCAGCAGGGCGAACAGTTGCCCCTGCAGATTCCAGAGACTGGAAAAATCCATCTGCATCTCCCCTTTCAGACAGAGCACAAGGCTCTGCCTGCATGCTCATGCTCAGCGAACCAAGGCAGGACGCTTGGGGTCGAACTTCCAGCCGGGAATCAGATACTGCATGCCGATCGAGTCATCGCGGGCTCCGAGGCAGTTCTGTTCGTAGACCTTGTTGGCCTTCAGGATCTGGTCGCGGTCCACCTCGATGCCCAGGCCCGGCTTGTCGGAAATCGCAATATGACCGTCCTCGATCTTGGGAGGATTGACGGTCAGCCGTTCAATGCCCTCCTGCCAAATCCAGTGGGTGTCGATGGCGGTAGGATTGCCCGGGACAGCAGCACCGACATGGGCGATCATAGCCAAGGAGATGTCGAAATGGTTGTTGGAATGCGACCCCCACGTCAGACCGAACTCATCACAGAGCTGGCCGACCCGTACCGCTCCGCTCATGGTCCAGAAATGGCAGTCGGCAAGGGGAATGTCCACACTCTGGAGCTCAAGCGAGTGTCCGAATTCACGCCAGTCGGTGGCGATCATGTTGGTGGCGGTGGGAAGACCGGTGGCACGGCGGAACTCGCTGAGCACCTCGCGCCCGCTATAGCCCTTCTCAGCGCCGCAGGGGTCCTCGCAATAGGTGAGAATGCCATGCATGTCCTTGCACAGCGAGATGGCTTCCTTAAGCGACCACCCACCATTGGGGTCGAGGGTCATGCGGGCTTCGGGATAGGCCTTCTTCAACGCCTTGATCACCTCGATCTCCTGCCTCCCCACCAGCACTCCACCCTTGAGCTTGAAATCCTTGAAGCCATACAGCTGTTGGCTGGAGCGGGCAAGTTCTACAACAGCATCGGCGTCCAAGGCCTCTTCATGGCGAAGGCGGTACCAATCGACAGTATTGTTCTCATCTGCATAGTAAGGCAGATCGGTCTTCCTGCGGTCGGCTATGAAAAACAGGTATCCAAGCACCTTCACGCGGTCGCGCACCATGCCGTCCCCGAGCAGGGAAGCCACGGGAACCTCCAAGTATTGGCCGAGCAGATCGAGCAGCGGAGCCTCAATCGCGGTTACGACATGAATGCCGGTCCTCAGATCGAAGGTCTGCAGACCACGGACGTCGCTCTCGTCGTTTCCCAAGGCTGCCTTTACTTTCAGCAGTGTCTGCTTGTATGCGCTGAGCTTTGAACCTTCGACGACAGGCTTGACCTGTTCCAGGGCACGGGTGATCTTCTGTCCACCGGGGACCTCCCCAACACCGGTGTTTCCCTGGCTGTCGGTGAGAATGACGATATTTCGGGTAAAAAAGGGAGCATGGGCTCCGCTGAGGTTCAGCAGCATGCTGTCCTTGCCTGCTACGGGATAGACTTCCATCTTCTGGATATACGGTGTCATGGGTTCTCCTCCTGATCGGGAACATGGTGTTCAGACTACGTTCACCTTCAAGGCTATAACGGTTTTCCATGATTGTCAATTTAATGTTAGTTTTTTATAATAGCATATTAATATTTTATAATGTTATTTGACTAATTTACCTTTAAAGTCTCATAAACAAAGAGGCTGGAGCAGGCCCATACAATTTCTTACCGATGCCCTCGAAGTAAATCTGCATTATTGGTTTGATTATCCAATTTTTTCGTGCAATACTATAACAACATTATACAAATCAACTATACTTTCTAATGCAAATCGAGGAACCATCATGCCCATTGATACCGACAAGTACAATATCAAGACTGTAGCCCGTTGTTTTCAAATCTTGGACTACGCCTCCGATCAGAGCGGTCCCATCTCCATCCAGGATGTGTGCACAGCCCTCGATACCAACAGCAACATGGCATTCCGCTTGCTTGCAAGCCTGCAAAACTCAGGCTATATGACCAAGGACCCGTATACAGGCCTCTATGCCATCTCCCTGAAAACACTGAAGCTCAGCAGAAGCGCCCTGCAGTCGCAGGAGATCCGCAAGGTGACGATGCCGTACCTGGAACTGCTGTGGAACCAGTTTCCCAAGGCAAACGTGAACATGGCCGTCTTTTACAATGGAGAGGTGCTGATGCTCGACCGCATCGATACGCAATCCACTCCCCGCACCTACTTCACCCCCGGCCGGCAGCTTCCGTTTCACTGCACCGCCCTCGGCAAGGTCCTTACCTGTGAGCTGCCTGAACAAGAGCTGGACAAGCTCATCCACGACAAGGGGTTGAACCGCTATACCGAGAAGACAATCACCGACCCCAATGCATTGAAGGAAGAGCTTGCAAAAGTCCGCAAGGAAGGAGCCGCCCGTGACCGCAACGAGTTCATCGATGGGGACAACTGCTCGGCAGTCCCTGTGCGCGGCCGTGACGGAAAAATCATTGCAGGCATCAGCGTAAGCGCCCTCACCTCCAATATGGCGGTCGAGGAGATAGAGGCAGCCATCCCCAGATTGAAGGACACCGCCTCCAAGATCTCCTATGTGATGGGCTACACTACCCAGCCGGGGATGTGATCGACACCATTTGTTCTACGCCAACCAAGGTGGCCAGCTTTGCTTCTTTCAGCTCATCGGTAAACCCTGATTTGGAGAACAGCCAATACTCGGCCTGTTCTCCTTTCAGTAAGAGAGTACTACGCTGGACCAGACGGGCATAATCGCTCAGCCCAACCTTGGTTGTTCTCCATTTGCATTCTGCAAAAACCATCCCACCCTGTACATCTTCGGCAACCAAATCCAATTCCTCATTCTGTTGATTGTGTTGGTCGAATCCCCACCAATGAGAGATTGCAATGATGGGTCTATCCGTGTGTTGGAGAAAATATGCATGGCACATTTGCTCAAACTGCCTCCCCACAAATTGATCCATATGCTGTTCCAAAAGAAGTAAGGGACCTTCTGGTTTTCCTTGCTCCAACAAAGCAAGATATGGATACACAAAACGCAGATAAAAAGCAAAAAGGGAATCAGAAATCCGATAGACCCCTTTCTTGATTTGTTTCTCACCGAAAGGCAGTTCTTTGGTAACAAGACCCAGTGTTTGAAGTGTTGCAAGGAGAGCAGCCAGATGTGCCGAGCTGACTCCGAGTTTATCCGCCATCTGGTTTGGTTTCGTGGTTCCCGAAGCAAGAAGCGCTAAAACTTGTGCATATTGGTCCGGATTTCGCGTCTCCATGGAAAGCAAAAATTGTGGTTCGTAGTACAAAGCACCTGTTTTCTCGAACCAAATCTCCCTGATTGCCTCCCACAAAGGCGTTTTTGATGCAAAATAGTGTACGTACAAGGGAACGCCACCGGTCATCGCTTGCACGAGAACCGACTCTATCGGACTTCGGCCACATAGCAAGGCTGTTTCGGCAAGAGAGAAAGAGTTGAGTTTCAATGTCCTTGTTCGACGACCGTACAATGGGCTTTTCGATCCCATTACTTCCTGTTCCATAAAACTGACTGATGAGCCGGTGAGAATAATCATGAGTTTGGTCTTCTTCAACATGTGGTCGATTGCATATTGAAGTACACTCATACTATTCGGAATGGATGAACAGAAATAGGGAAACTCATCGATTACAAAAATCAGTCGCTCATGCTCAGAAATTTCGGCAAGATACTCCAATGCCTTTTCGAAACTGGCAAATTGCACTTGGGCTTTCTGAAGCAGGGAATCACTGATGGCCTCTGACAACTTTGCCAGGCCGATTGTTTCTGTTCCTTTTTGGGCCATGTGATACACTGCACGCTTTTCTTCACAGAATCGTACCACTAATGACGTTTTGCCGATTCTTCGCCTACCATACATGACACAGAATTCAAAATCCTGCGATGCATACGCTTTTTCAAGATAGCCGAGCTCTTCTTCTCTTCCGATGAATAGTTGTTCATTCATGGATGTAGTCTATCACTCAATTACGTTTTAGTAAATCATATTTTAGTAAAACGTGTTTTTGTACTTCATCTGTTATACAAAGCAAGAGGCCGCCCTTTTTTTCGGACAGCCTCGACTTTGATTGCTTTGTATTACCACACTTCTTCAGATGTTCAGCCTACCACCGCAAAGCCTCCGTCGACCAGCTGCTTCTTCAGGTGCTCGATCTGCTTGGGCGGAGAGCTCAGGTTGGGCAGGTACGGGCTTCCCACCTGCAGGCCCACCAGGTTCGCCAGGTCCTTGGTCGCAACCGGGAAGCTCGATATGTCGGTCGCAAGCCTGATCGGGTTGAGGCGCCACTGCGCCTCAAGCGAGCCCTTCAGGTCTCCGGCCATGTATTTGTCGTAGATGGAACAGACAAGCTTGGGAAGGTAGTTCGCCGTCGAGCACACGGCCCCCACGGCCCCCACACACAGGCCTGAGTA
This sequence comes from Sphaerochaeta sp. UBA5849, assembly GCA_002432715.1. Taxonomy (GTDB): domain Bacteria; phylum Spirochaetota; class Spirochaetia; order Sphaerochaetales; family Sphaerochaetaceae; genus Sphaerochaeta. The sequence goes on from DJGJ01000021.1 coordinate 25,173, forward strand.
GATCAGCGTGTCCTTGCCGCACATCACACGGAAGCCCACGTCGGCGTTGCGCCTGATGAACTCGATGGTCTGCGTCAGGTCCCCGCTGGAGTCCTTCATCCCCACAAGGTTGGGAATCGAGTGGGCAAGCTCCTCCACCACGTCCTGACTCATCGCGTAGCCGCACCGCCCGGGGTTGTTGTACAGCAGCACCGCCGTATCGGGCACCGAAGCGGCTATGCTCTTGATGTGGCCCTTCAGCTCCTCGTCGGTGGGCTTGATGAACATCGGCTGCAGGATCGAGACAGCCTTCGCACCCATCGAGGCGCCCATCTGCGCTATGCGGATGCACTTGCTCGTTCGGATGTTCCCCACCCCCATGTAGAGGGGCACGCGCCCGTCCACCTGGTCCAGCATGACGGCGAGCGCCCTCTCCATCTCCTCTTCCTCCATCATGTAGAACTCCCCGTTGGAGCCGAAGGCCAGGATGCCCGAGCACCCGCCCTCGATGATGAAGTCGATGAGATTGCGAAGCGCCGCCTCGTCCAGCGTCTCGTCCTCTTTGATCGGGGTCACGATCGGGGGGATGATCCCCTTGATGAATGATGTGTCCATGCCTACTGTCCGAT
>DJGJ01000021.1:25840-78535 GCA_002432715.1 Sphaerochaeta sp. UBA5849
CCGAAGCCGTCGGCGTGCAGCGTCTCCATCATCTCCCGCGCAAGGGCCGTCAGGGGAAGCGGGCTTCCCACCCCGTGGCCCGTGTCAAGCGCGTTTGCCAGGTCCTTGATGTGCAGGTCGATCTTGAAGCCCGGCTTGAAGTTGCCGTCCATCATCATCGGCGCCTTCGCGTTCATCACCGTGCTGCCCGCAAGCCCCCCCTTGATCGCCTCGAACACCAGGTGCGGGTCCACCCCCGCCTTGCGCACCAGCGTGAACGCCTCGGCTACGGCGGCGATGTTCAGCGCCACGATGACCTGGTTGGCCAGCTTGGTCGTGTTGCCCGCCCCGATCGGACCGCAGTGCACCGCACTACAGCCCATCACCAGCAGGATGTCCCTCACCTCCTCGAACAGCTCCTCCTGGCCGCCGACCATGATCGCAAGCGTCCCGTCCACAGCCTTCGGCTCGCCGCCGGAGACCGGGGCGTCAAGCATCCGCACCTTCTTGCTCGCGCAGGCCTTCTCCACCTCCTGGCTGGCCAGCGGGGCGATCGAGGACATGTCGATCAGGATCAGGCCCTCCTTCGCCCCCTCGAGCACACCGCCCTCGCCCATCACCACGCTCTTGACGTGCGGGCTGTTGGGCAGCATCGTGATCACCAAAGGCACCTGGCCCGCCACGTCTGCCGCACTCTTGCCGGCCTTCGCCCCGGCTGCAACCACATTCTCAACATTCTCTTTCACCACATCGTAGCAGACCACCTCGTGGCCCGCCTTGAGCAGGTTCTTTGCCATGGGCTTGCCCATGATCCCCAGTCCGATGAATCCTATCTTCATGCAGGAACTCCTTGTTATACAGTCAGGATTGCCCTGATTCTTGATGCGACATCCTGGCTCTCAAGACCGTAGTGCTTGAGCAGGATGGTGTAATTCTCCGCCGATGTACCGTACCGGTCGTCCACCCCGATGATGTCCAACGGCAGGCGTGTCTTGGACAGGGCGCTTGCCACGGTGCTCCCGAGCCCGCCGATGATGCTGTGCTCTTCGGCAGTCACCACCGCCTTGACCCCTTCACAGAAACCCAGAAGCGCTTCGGTATCGAGCGGCTTGATGGTGCTGACGTTGACCACCCTGACGCTGATTCCTTCCTGTTCAAGCTGCCTGGCAGCCTGTATGGACTGCTGGACCATGATGCCGGTGGCAAAAACCACCACATCCTTGCCTTCGACGACCTGTGTCATCTTGCCGATGTGATACTCGGCATCGGGATTGGTGACCACCGGCAGGTCGTTGCGGTTGATGCGGATGTACATCGGCCCCTTTGACTCTACCATCGCCTTGACCATCTGTTCGGTCTCCACTGCATCACAAGGAGATAGCACGGTCATGTGCGGCAGCACCTGCATCAGGGCAATGTCGTCGATGCTCTGGTGCGTCTTGCCGTCGCCGAAGTCGGAAAGACCCGCGCTCGAACCACAAATCTTCACATTCAGGCTTGCAATGGTAATCGAAGAGCGGATCTGGTCGTAGGCACGGCCGGAAGCAAAGACGGCAAAGGAGTTGATGAACGGGATCTTGCCGGTAAGCGAAAGGCCTGCGGCAACGCTGGCCATGTTCTGCTCTGCGATTCCCATCTGGAAATACCGCTCGGGATACATATTCCCAAACAGGCTGGACATAGTCGAATTGCCCAAGTCGGCTTCGAGCATCACGATATCGGTGTTCTTTTCACCCAGTTCGACGAGAGTCTCGCCGTAGGTTTTTCTCAAGCTGTCGCTGGTTCTCATGCCTCTACCTCCCGCTTCATGTTCTCGATGCACTGCCATGCAATCTTGTACTCTTCTTCATTCATGGCAGCATTGTGATACTTCGCCTTTCCTTCAGCGAACGGGAAGCACTTGCCCTTGATCGTATGGGCAAGGATTGCCGTCGGTCCTTGTGTATAGGCTTTTGCTGCATCAAGGGCACCCAGCACCTGCACCATGTCGTGCCCGTCAATCTCGATGACGTTCCATCCGAAGGCCTTCCACTTCTCTACTAGGTTTTCAATTGGGAAAGTCTCGGCAGTCGTGCTGGTTGCCTGCACACCGTTCCAGTCGATAACGGCCGTCAGGTTGCTTGCCTTGTAGACTGCAGCGGCCATCGCGGCCTCCCAAATCTGGCCTTCGGCAAGTTCGCCGTCACCCAGAATTGCGTACACGCGGCTTTTGCTTCCATCGAGCCTGAGGCCCAGGGCGACGCCCAGAGAGACCGAAAGACCCTGTCCGAGCGAGCCGGTTACCGCTTCGATGCCGGGTGTCTTATCCATGTCGGGGTGCCCCTGCAGGATGCCGGTGAAGGTTTTCACCTTCCCAAGCTCGCTGCGGTCAAAGTAACCCAGCTCGGCCAGGCATGCGTACTGCACCAGCACCGCATGGCCCTTGCTCATGATCAGGCGGTCGCGGCTTGGATCCTTGGGATCGTTGCGGTTGATTCTCATCGTATGAAAATAGAGGGTGGCCATCACATCGGCTATCGAGCTGCTGCCGCCGAGATGTCCCACCTTTCCCGGGGGTATCATCTCAAGGATGTTGGCGCGTACCTGAATCGCCTTGCGTTTCAGCTCCCTCACGAGTTCTTCTGAATATTCCATGGTATTCTCCTACCTAACTTTGAATTTCTCAGCAGCAGGTCACCCCGCCGTCCACCGGCAGGGCTATCCCGTTTATGAACGATGCTTCGTCACTTGCAAGGTACCATACTGCATTAGCCACATCCCTGGAGGTTGCAAGGCGGCCGAGTGGAACCTCGTCCAGCCGCTGCTGTTTCTTTACCGGATCCTTGAACATCTCCTGCACCAAGGGGGTGTCCACCGTACTCGGATGAATCGAGTTGCAGCGGATGTTCTCATGGCCGTAGCGGCTTGCGATCGCCTTGGTCAGCAGCGTCACCGCTCCCTTGGTCGTCGTGTACGCCTCGGGGGTGTAGCGGTGGCCGATGAGGCCGCACACCGAAGAAGTGTTGATGATCGCCCCGCCGCCCTGCTTCCGCATGACGGGCAGCACATACTTGGTTCCGAGGAACACACTGCCGACATTGACAGCCATCATGGTGTTGAACTCGGAGAAGTTCATCTCCTCGATGGGTTTTCGGATATTGATGCCTGCATTGTTCACCAGCACATCGATGCGGCCTTCTCTATCGACAATCCGAGCAACAACATCCTGCCAAGCTTCCTCGCTGGTAAGGTCCAGCTTGAGAAAGGTGGCGCTGTAGGAGAGCTTTTTCATACGCTTCTCGAGCTCCTCTCCCTTCTGGACGTCCAGATCCAGGATGTAGAGCTTTGCCCCGTTTTCACACAGCAGCTGAACCATCTCCGCTCCCAATCCACCGGCTCCGCCGGTTACCAGGATGACTTTATTTCGTACATTCACACCCGTTCTCCTTCTTCTCAGGCGGCGCTTATGCTGCCGTCATCCTTTTGCAATCTGCTGTTCTTGATGCCTGCATATAAGATCCAAACAATTGCGACCATCAGAACAATACCCACCGGCCGTCCAAGCAGAGGGATGATCGATCCTTGTCCCTGCATCAGTGCCTGGCGGAAGCTGATGTCGGCCGTGGGGCCAAGAATGATGCCGAGCACCAGCGGCGCCATCGGGTAGTTGAGCTTGCGCAAAATGTATCCCAGGATACCGAATACGAACATGACCGCGATGTCAAAGGTGTTCACGTTGCCCGCATAGGCACCGATGACGGTCAAGGGAACGATGATCGGCATCAGGATCTTTCGGTTGATTTTCAAAATCTTGACCATGGGCTTCACTAGTGCGAGGCCGAAAACCAGCATGGAGAATGTTGCAATGATCAAGGTAATTGCCGTCAGATAGAGGAAGTCCGGAGACTCCAGGGCCAACATCGGACCGGGTTTGATCCCGTGCAGCCAAATGGCGGCAAGGAACATGGCAGCCGGTGGAGAGCCGGGGATGGCGAGGGTGAGCAGGGGAATCATGGCACCACCGATACACGCGTTGTTCGCCGTCTCGGCCGAGGCCAAGCCTTCGTAGCTTCCCTTTCCAAACAGATGTCCTTTCTTGCTTCGCCGCTTGCCGACATCATAGGATACCCAGGCGGCGATGTCCTCACCTGCTCCGGGAACCGCTCCGATACCGCAGCCGATCAAACCGGAACGGACTGCCGTATGAACGATATCCTTGACCATATCCTTGGAAGGAAGCACACGCCCCAGCTGGCTCTCTATGGAGTAAGGCACATCCTCCTGGAGCACGGAGAGAATCTCAGAAATACCGAATACGCCAATGAGAGCCGGTATCAAGGAGATGCCGCCCATGAGGCTGTAGCTGCCATAGGTGAAACGCGGGTAGGCGTATACGGCGTCCAGACCGATCATGGCGGTGAAGAAGCCAAGGAAGCCGACAATCCACCCCTTGATCGGAGTGCTCTGGGTCGAGAGGTTTCCGCAGATCATGATGCCGAAGACGGAGATGAGGAAGTACTCCCACTGGCCGAACTTCAAGGCGATCTTGTAGAGGAACGGAGTCAAAAAGATAAGGATGACGATGGAGAACAAGGTTCCGATGAAAGAGGCTATGACACCTACTCCGATTGCTTGTCCGCCATGCCCCTTTTTGGCAAGAATGAATCCATCCAGTGCAGTTGCTGCTGCAGAGGGTGTTCCGGGGATGTTGATCATGATTGCTGAGTAACAACCGCCCATGACCGCCCCCACATAGACCCCCAAGAGGAAGGCCACTGCAACAGGAAGCTGCATGGAGTAGGTCAGGTTGATCAACAAAGCGAGAGCCATGGTTGCAGTAAGGCCTGGTATTGCGCCTACGACAATACCTGCAACGGTGGCAATCATGGTTACAAACACCTGAGGGAATCCGAATGCTTGGGAGGCAGCGGATCCGAACAGGGCCAATTGTTGTGCGAATGCTTCAAACATAAGTTCTCCTTGCCTTAGGGAAGAGGAATTTTAAAGACGTACTGGAAGACTGCACCGATGACCAATGCAGAAATGGCTGAGATGATGATGTTCTTCACCAACGTCGTGGATTTCAAATAGAAAAAGGTCACAAACAGGTACAAGAACGTGGCAATGGCGAAATGGACTCTTCCGATGAGTCCAAAGATATAGACCACCATGAAGAAGGAGAGAATGACAACCCGCTTGCTTTGCGGATTCAGAAAGAGTGTCGTTAGAGCAGCCTTTGTGAAGGTGTTTTTTGCAGCTTCGACACTGCCGCCCCGCAAGGCACCGATGAACATGACAAGACCGAATACGATAAAGATGATTCCCAGGATCAAGGGAAAGAAGCCGGGTGCGTCAAGAAACGAGTTGTACACCTTCATCCCCAATGATTCGACGACAAGAAAGATACCGAAGGCAAAGAGCAATACGCCCATGACAAGGTCGGATGTTGTAGTTTTTTTCAACTGACTCATGCAATTATCCTTTATGTGGAACAATGGTGGGGATGGAGTATCCCATCCCCACGGCAGGCAGCCTTATTTCTTGATTTTCTGCTTTGCCACGTCCCAATTGAAATCAGCGAGCTTGGGAATCCCAAACTTCTCAGGGCTTTCAACGGTCGAACCTACATTGTGCAGGGTCCAAGCGTAACCGGCTTCCTGGATGGCAAGGAACTTGTCGGCATCTTCTCCGGCATACCCGGCGATTACGAGGCCCTGGTTCTTTGCATAGTCCACGATTTCGGGCTGCTTGACGGCCCAGTAGAAAGCCTCGGTCAGTTTGTCGATGATATGCTTGGGAGCATCACGGGGGATCAGGATCGGCCATGTCTCACTGAGCAAGGGGATGTTTTCTGCATTCTTCTGCACCTTGGTGATAGAAGGAATATTCATACCAAATTCGGTATAATCCTTGGTATCAGTGATTGCAAGAGCGCGAATTTGACCTGCCTTGATGAAGTCGATGACCGAACTGAAGGTAGCCATGGAGATCTCAGCATCACCGGCAATGATGTTGATAGCGGCCTGTCGGCAGGAACCAGCAGTCATGTAGTTCGGAGCAGCAACACCGGCGATGTCGCGCACCGCTTCAAACAGTACGTGAGGTCCGACACCGAATCCACTGATGGCAAAATTGACTTTCTTGGTCTTCAGGTAGGCCATAGCCTCGTCATAGGTCTTGATCGGGGAATCACTGCGTACGATAAGGACTGCTGCTCCCATGTACGGGTGGAAGGAAGCCCAATCTCCCCAGAAGGTTTCACTGGTGCCCATTACACGGAACCCGGAAATCGGAGCGCTGCCGGTTGCAAACATGCTGTAGCCATCATGCGGCTTGCTGTACATGACTGTGTTTGCTGCAACTGCCGAAGAGGCTCCGGCCTGGTTGACTACGTTGATGGTCTCGCCAAGGTACTCTTCCATCTTTGCGATAACAGGACGGACTGCGGTATCGGTACCACCGCCTGCTCCGAATCCGACATACACGACCGGCTGGGTTTTCGGCCACAGCTTCGTACCGGCAGTCTCACCGGTTGCCTGAGCGAACAGGAATGAGGATGCAACCAACAGTACACAAAGTACTACCAGAATCTTGTTTCTCTTCATAACAAAACTCTCCTTTTTATATTCTACGGCACAAGCCGCAGGGATCCTCAAGTTAGTTGTATGTTGTCTTATGAGTTACTGCAATCTAATACAAGACAACATTTTAACGTTTTCTTGTTTCGACTAGAGCTCTGAGAGCTCAGAAACCCGGTCAACCGTCTTGGCCACGTGCTCGCGCATGGCCGCCACCGCCCCTACCCTGTTCCCTTTCTTCAATTCTTCGAGGATTAGACGGTGAAAGTATTTTCCGTCCTTCATTCCCAAGTGGGTAACAATGGATTCCATGCTTGCAGCCAAAAGATCCTGCATGAACATGGAAACATTTATCAGCATCTGATTCTTGGTTGCCTTCGAGATCGCCATATGGAACATCAGGTCGTCATGCGAAAAAGTCTTCACATCACTGGTGTTTTGTTCCATGCGTTGTACAATGGCTTCCATCTCAGCCAACTCGGAAGCAGTGATGCGAGTTGCTGCAATCTCGGTTGCACCAACCTCCATCACCATTCGATACTCGAGGATTTCCTCAAGCGAATTCTTGTTGATCATGAACATCGGAAGCATCATGTCCTTGTAGCTGTCACTGGTAGCCTTCTTGACGAAGGATCCTTCCCCCTGTCGTGTTTCCACGATGCCGAGGGCGGTCAGCTTTTGCATGGCTTCTCGAATGCTGATACGGCTCACACCCATTTCCAGGCGGAGCTCGTTCTCCGAGGGGAGTCTTGTCCCCTCTTCCCACTTGTGGTTTTTGATGCGTTCAAGCAGCTGATCATAGACCTGGGAGGACACCTTCTGCTGCTTGACGATTTTCATGGTACTGTGTAGCGGCATCCAAACCCCCTAAGCCTTGATGCTCATAGGTTATCATACAAGTACAGGATGTCAACAACTTTTTACTGCAAATTGCTTATAGCGTATAAATATATCGATACAGAGTTATCGATATCGGCTAATAGAGAGGGAATGTTACTTCCCTCCCAGAAGAATTCCTATTCTTTTGTTTTCTTGTTTTTCCCCAAAGCCAACAGCACAAAGAAGATGATGAGAATCACAACAAATATGCCCACCATTCCTTGTGCCATTAGGGTCAATGACTTGCCAAATATAGTATTCATATTCCCCTCCTTACAGCAGACCCGGGACCAAGCCCAGGATGACACCACCGGCAATGACCGAGGCAATTTGTCCTGCTACGTTCGCCCCGACTGCATGCATCAAAAGGTGGTTCTGCGGGTCAGCCTGCTGCCCCATCCTCTGGATGACACGCGCTGACATCGGGAAGGCTGAAATACCGGCAGCCCCTACCATCGGATTGACCTTCTGCTTGACGAACAGGTTGAGAATCTTGGCAAACACCACCCCGGCTATCGTATCGAATACGAAGGCCAGAAGCCCCAGGGCCATGATCATAACCGTTTGCACCGTCACAAATGCATCAGCCTTCATGGTGGAAGCGATGGTAATACCAAGCAACAGGGTGATAAGGTTGACCAATACTGTCTGTGCCGCAGTGGACAAGGTGTCCAGTACCGTACACTCACGAATGAGATTGCCGAACATCAGCATCCCCACCAGCGAAACAGAGGCTGGGGCAACATAGCCGGCAACCACGGTGACAATGATCGGGAAGAAGATTTTGGAGCGCTTGGATACCGAGCGGGGATTGTACGGCATTTTGATCATCCGCTCTTTCTTGGTTGTCACCAGCCTGATGGCAAAGGGCTGTATGATGGGCACCAAGGCCATATAGGAGTAGGCGGCAATGGCAATGGGCCCGATATACGTACTTCCCAATACCTGTGAGACCAGAATGGATGTCGGCCCGTCGGCGGCCCCGATGATGCCGATGGAGGCGGCATCGACGAGGCTGAAGCCCATCAAGGTGGCAAGGCTTATAGTGGCGAAGATGCCCCACTGGGCGGCAGCCCCGAAGAGGATGAGCTTCGGATTGGCCAACAGCGGACCGAAGTCGATCATCGCCCCGATGCCGATGAAGAGCAGCAGCGGCATGGCCTCCGCCGCCTCGATGCCGAGGTGGAAGAGCCAGTCAAGAATGCCTGGTACTTCACCGATGCCAACCATCATCTGGGTAACCGCACCGCTGAACGGCAGGTTGACCAGAATCGCACCGAACCCCATGGGAAGCAACAACGAGGGTTCAAGCTTCTTTGCAATTGCAAGATAAATGAGAAGACCGCCCACGCCAAACATTACCAGTTGCTTCCAGGTCGTGGCGAGCAGTCCGTCCAACAAGAAGTCCATAGTGAACCTCCAGTAGAAGAATGGGGGGAGAAGTTGACTTCGCACGATGGCAATGAAGCTCCCCCAACGTCATTCATCATAGAGTGTCCAAGAGAATTGGTCAAACAAATACCATATTCACCAGGCAATTGAATTGCCTTGCGTGCTGTCGTATAGTAGCTCCATGTACACACCCAAGAAACTGACATACAAAGATATTCCGGCAGTGTTGAGGTATATTGCTGAGGAAAAAGAGGTCAATCTTTTCATTGAAGGCGATATCGAAAACTACGGGTTGGATGGCGACATCGTGTCCATGTACGCTTTCGGTGATGACTGGGACTACCTGGTTTTGCGTTACTACGAGAACTATATGATCACCTGCAACAAACCCGGCGGAAACCTGAGCCGGGTTGCAGCCTTCCTGAAGCAGCAGCATATGCTCTGCCTCAGCGCCAAGGAGGAGATATTGCTGGATATTCAGCCATACTTTCCTCAGGTCAAGGTGCAGGGCACGTACTTGTGCAGGCTCAACAAGGAAGGCTTCAAGATGCAGGCTCCCAGGCATACAATCGCCAGGCTTGTGCCGAATGACGCCCAATCAATCATCGACCTCTACAAGCAGATAGAGGAGTTTGCAAAGCCCTACATCGAGCACGAGCAGGAGAAACTGAGACAGACAAGCGAACTCTTGGAAAGCGGAGGCCTCGGCTACGGCATCTTCGATGGGGACGTCCTTGTCTGCATGGCCAACATCACCGCAAAAACACAACACGGAGCGATGATCATCGGCGTTGCCACNNACCCATCCATCCTATCGCAACCGTGGGTATGCCTCACAGGTAATGATCAGGTTATGCTCCCAGTGCTTCACCGACGGTTTGAGTTTTCTCTGCCTGTTCTACGACAATCCCCTGGCAGGTGCCATCTATCACCAACTGGGCTTTGAGACCATCGGGCGGTGGGGAATGATGAAATTTTGAGTCTGAACTAGAGATCCAACAGCGTCTTATCCCCGTACACCTTTTGCCAATCATCGGCAAAGTCCTGCACTGCCTTCTGGATCGACGGCATGGCAAGGCCTGTTGAGAGCAGCTGAGGTTTGACGGTGCAGCACCCTGCTCCACTTGCATAGGCGGTGGTCACCTCCGCAACATTGCGAAAGCTTGCAGCCAGCACCTGAGTTGAGCTTGTATTCGTCCAAAGCAGTCCCGCCAGTTCCTTGATGACCCTTGCCGCCTCGATATCGAGGTTGAGCATCCGGTCATAGAAAACGGCGACATACCGCGCTCCGCTGAGCATCGCAAGAATGCCCTGCATAGTGGAGAATACGGTGGAAGCAGTAATGTTCAAGCCCTCTTGGGCCAGCTGTTTGATGACCGAAAGACCGACCTCGGTTACCGGAACGGCGATGAAGGTCCGTTCACCCAACTCTGATACCAAGTGGTGGGCTTCCCTGATCATCGTCTGGTGGTCAGCAGCCATCAGCTGCACATGCAAGTCCCGTTCTTCCCCTATCAGAGTCCGAAGAGCTTTCAGATGCGACATAACATGCGTTTGGGCCAAGCGCGAGAGCATCGTTGGATTGGTGGTGACTCCCTTGATCGGGTAGCATTGCAGCGCATGTTCCACTTCAGCAAGATCAGCAGTATCAAGCAACAAATCCATGGCAATACCTCTGTATGCAGTGTGTCACACAATATAAAACTGGACAACTCCCTGCTATCGGTTCTTGACAAACAGATGGGTATGGACAACCATTTCGGCATGAGTGAGACCATCCTTACCGAAAATTCATTCTTCTATGAGCCTACGATGCAGCTGAAAGTGATCAAGCGCGATCCCGAGCTGCCCTACCGGCTCCACAGCCATGAATTTCATGAGTTGGTCGTCGTCATCAGCGGCAGGGGCGTCAACTTCACAGCCACCGAGCAGATGCCGCTACGTGAAGGCTCCGTATTCTTCATCCCCCCCGGAGTTGAACACGGGTACAAGGATGTTGAAAACCTTGTCCTGTACAATATTCTCTATGGGCGAAACCTCATCACCCGACACGCCCTCGACCTCACGGAGCTGCCCGGGTTCTGTTCCCTATTCCTGCAATCGGAACGCATCGAAGGACTTACCCTTTCCCCCTCCCAGATTGCGGAGCTCATACCCTTGGTCCAGCTCATGGAGAAGGAAGCCGACGACCAAAGCTATGGCTCAGGCTCGAGAACGCTCGCCTATGCCTACCTCATCGAGTTGCTTGTGCAACTATCGCGCATTTACGATCAAACCCCCCGGGAGACCAATCAAACCGCCCGCAGGCTTTGGGAAGTGATCTCCTACATGGACGGAAACCTCGACAAGGCCCTTACAACCGAGGACCTTGTCACCATTGCAAACATGAGCACCAGCACGCTCAACCGCTGTTTCAAGCAGAGCACCGGCCTCTCGCCGATTGAGTTTCACATCCACAAGCGCATCGCCTACGCATGCTCGCTCATCCAGGAACGAGGCTTGTCCATGGGACAGGTCAGTGAGGCATGCGGGTTCAAAGACCCGAATTACTTCTCCCGCCAGTTCCGCAAGGTCATGGGGATGAGCCCCAAGCAGTACCAACGCATCTTCACCAGCCGCTTTACGTAAGCGACTCCAAGGCTGTCACAGCCGACGAGAAGAACTTGTCCTGTCCTACCAACTCGTAGAAACCGAGACGCTTCATCAGCGACTGCACCGAAGGCTGCAGACCACAGAACAGCACATCAACGGAGTTCTTCCTGCACATGTTCACAATCTCGACAAACTCATTGATGGAGCTGTGATCGATGGTGTGCACGCCGCGGAGACTGAATATGATGCGGCCGACTCCTTCGGCAAGCAAGTTCTCCACAACCTTGGTCAGTTGGTCTTGGCTGCCGAAGAACAGCGAACCATCAACATACACAACCTTTGTAGCAGCATCGTAGGTTCCGAGTTCGGGGGTGACTGGATCAACCTCGATTGAGATATGATGGCTTCGGATGATGAACATCACCATGGAGAAAATCAGACCGATGAGAATGGCGATGGTAAGATCGAAGACCACCGTCGCCACCATGGTTATAAGGAACTGGGCCATCGAAGTCTTGATCTTCTTGGAGAAAATCTGACGAATGGAGTGCCACTCGTTCATTCTCCAAGCAGTTACCATCAACACGCCGGCCAAGGAAGCTAGAGGAATCCTGCTCATATAGGGTGAGAGCAGGAACATCGAGGCCAACAGCCCGATTGCATGGACGATACCTGTCAGACGAGTCTGCTGCCCGCTCTTGATAGCCACCGAAGTACGGGCTATTGCTGCTGTGGCAGGAATTCCTCCAAAGAAGGGGATGATGACATTGCCGATGCCCTGGGCATACAGTTCACGGGTGGCATTGAGCTTCTCTCCCTTCATTTTCCCGGCGGAGCTGCCGCAGAGCAGGCTTTCCACCATGCCGAGTGCTGCAATGGAAATTGCCGGGGAGATGTATTGGGTCAACTCCCGGATGGGAAGCGCGAACAAATGCAATCTGTTCTCGCCCATCAAAGAACGGGGAATCAGGCCGACTTCCTTCACCGGAAGGTCAAGAAGCATCTGCACGACCAAGGTGATGATGATGCCAAGCAGACTTGCAGGGAATCTGGCATTCCATTTCTTAGGCCAGAGAATCATGAGCAGCACCACAAACAAGCCATAGCCCAAAGTAGCGAGGTCGATGGGAAATCCCAGCGAAGTATAGGAGAGCAGCTTGGCCAGCGCACTTTCCCCGCTGCTGACTGTTCCAAAAAAGTTGTCGATTTGGCCCAAGGCGATAATGACGGCAATCCCACTGGTAAAGCCGGTAACAACCGGGCTGGGGATGTAGGAGACCAAAGATCCTACTTTCAGATAGGCCGCTGCCAGGAGAATCAGACCGCTGAGGAACCCTGCAATGAAGACTCCTTCGGCGCCGTGGCGGGCAACCAGGCTGACCAGAATGGCAGCCATGGCCCCCGTGGGCCCTGAAATCTGGAACGAAGCTCCACCCAGAGCCCCAATGATGAATCCTGCCAGAATTGCGGTGATCAGACCGCTGGCAGCATCCAAGCCAGAACTCACTCCGAAGGCAAGGGCCAGCGGCAGGGCAACGGCGGTAACCGTCAGTCCTGCCAGGATGTCCTTGGATAATTTGGTCACGGAATAATCAGAGAACTCACGCGACAAATCCTTGAAAAAGGCGAAATTGCTCAGCAAGCTACTTTCACGCACCCCACCCACCCCCATAACTACCATTGTATGATTATGGGCCAAGCATAGAACTTTCGCTTCACTAGCTCAAGTGACTGAAAGTGCTGCTTTCTTACTTCTTGGGCACAATCTCCAACCAATATCCATCGGGATCCACGATGAAATAAATGCCCATGTTGGTATTCTCATAACAGATGCACCCCATAGCACGATGCTTGGCACGGGCGGCCTCCATGTCATCAACCTCGAAAGCCAAATGGAACTCATTGTCCCCCAGATTGTAGGTGCCTTTCTCCCAATTGCGCAACCAGGTAAGCTCCAGCTGATGCTTCGATTGTCCATCACCAAGGAAAACAAGAATAAAGGAGTTGTCGGCGGCGACCTTGCGTCGGACCTCGACCAAGCCAAGAGCCTCCTTATAGAAAGCAAGAGACTTATCCAAATCGGTGACATTGAAATTATTATGGGCGAATGTGAATTTCATAGATTCCTCCAGGTTTGTATTTCGTTTGTGAGTTGCAGTACCTCTACACCCGTATCTTTCAGCTCGGCCTTCAGGTTTGCACACACTGAGCTATCCTTCCAAAAGTGCATGGGGATCAGGGTCTTGACCTTCACCCTCTCTACGAGGTCCTTCGCCCCCAGGCTGTAGAAAGGTCCGAGCCGTGGGTCCACAGGTACGAATGCAATGTCGAGCTTGGTGGGAAGCAACTTGAGTTCAGCGTGGTAATCACGCTTCATCTGTTGGTTGTAAGCCTCACTCTCACCCTCCCAATGCCAGTGGTTGAGATCCCCTGCATAGTAAATGGTCCTGCCCTCGGCCTGTATGACAAAAGCAACACCCTCGTCGGTGGAAGCCAGGGTCCTGACCGCCACATCATGGATGCTGATCTCCTCATAGCTTCCCATCCAACGGACCTGTACATGGTGCGGCACCAGGTGGGTGGCGATATCGGAAGAGAGAATGAACACCGTAGGCCCCCCCTGCCTTTGGGCAAGAGAGAAAATCGCCTCGTTGAAGTGGTCTCCATGCCGATGACTGGAAAACACCAACAGGCACTTCTTCTCATCCGGAAGCTCCAAAGGCCCTCCTGTGTAATCGAAGAGGAGCAACGCATGCTCTGCTTCGAGCAGAAAGGTGCTATGAAATAGGTATGTGCAATTCATACTATAACCATGGACGAACAAAAGCTTGCTGTCAAGTAAGGGCACATATGCTATAGTGGGCAATCGGGAGGAAGCATATGCACCTTGAAATTCAGGACAAGGATCGAAACGTAGTAGGAAAGAGTGTAGCAAGTGGGTATGGATGCGCCTTGGTGCACCAAACTGGCTACAACGAGGGAGACCAGATAGTCATCCATGTCCCCCACTGCGGCCTCTACCAGATCCAGCTTGACGAGTCTTTGGGCAGCCATATTGTCTATCTCAAGGAAGAAGCCCGCTATGCCATCCCGTGCCAGCCTGCACAGCGCACCTGCTATCCAGCCCAGGCTTTCTCGGGCGGCATGCATCTGCTCACCCTTTCCAAGGCCGGACAAGCCGGTCGAAGAAACCTTGCCCTCAATCCGTACGACCACCATCGCACCAGCGGCCTGTTCCCCCACGCAAAGGCCAATGTGGAGACGCGCGGGGAGATGGTCTTTGCAGCACGCAATGCAATCGACGGGAACTTCACCAACCACAGCCATGGAGAGTATCCCTTTGAGAGCTGGGGAATAAACCGCGACCCCAAGGCCGAGCTCACCCTCGACTTCGGCAGACCTGTTCTCATTGATGAGATCAGGCTGACCATCCGCGCCGACTGGCCGCATGACAGCTGGTGGACCGAAGCGAAGGCGACCGACAACGAAGGCCGGACGCATGTCTTTCAGCTCCAGAAGGATCCCCTTCCCCAACGCTTTCCGATCAAGCCGGCGGTGGTGACCAGCCTCACCCTCCATGACCTGAAGAAGGAAGCGAGCGACCCCTCCCCCTTCCCGGCCCTCACCCAACTTGAAGTCTGGGGTGTCGAAGCCTAGGTAAAGCGAATGGTGCTTTGGCCATCCTCCTCATACCAAAGGGGGAAGTTGGTGTTCCAGATGTTGTTGTACAGGTTGAAATGAAAAACTCCATCGACTTGGGGCAGTTCATCATCGAAGCAGAGCAGCTTCCTTCGGCTAAGTGAAACCAACGGGGAATCGAGGTTTTCAACAAGCAGTCTCCTCCCCTTGTTTTCATACACAAGACCTTCAACGGCGTGGATCGACCGGGCCCCTTTTGAGACAGTCGAATCCAAAGGCAGTTCCTGAGAGAGCTTGAGCATGCGCCAGGTCCCCCCGGCTTCGGTCTGCAACCCCACCGACAGCCACAGAGCCTCGGGTAGGCGGGTCGCCTCCTTCCTGCTCCAGGCAAGCGTCATTTCAAGAAGTTTTCCCTCCTTGCTGAATCGATACAAAATCTGCACGCATCTCGGCGCCCCCCTCGGACTCTCCTCCTCAGCCTCAAGCGTAGCACAAAGCTCAACCGTTGCAGGACCATCCAATCGAACCAGATTTTTCAGTCTCCCCTTGCAGAGGCGATGCTCGACCTTCGGCTGTACAGCCTCCATGCCAGGCTTGCCATAGTCTGCAAGAATCCAATCCCTGCCTGCATCAAAGTTGCGGTTGTACTGGTGATGGAAGGCATCGTAATCCTCGGCACTGAAGCTCTCATATCGGTATGCCCCGATACCCTCCCCCTTGACTGATTCAGTCCCGTCTGCAGTACGCAGCGAGGCTATGCTGCCGTCATCGGCAACGACAACCTGAGACGATCCAATCCGGATAGGCGTATGTGACGATAGCCGATTTGCCGCTGTTTGATTGCAAGCAGTCCTGATGTCCAGCGGTTTCAGGACATCGATTGCCTCAATCTGCAGGTTGTGAGGAAGCGAAGCAACCGCTTCATCCAGATACGACCTCTGTTCCTGATGACTGAGGGAAAAGACTGAATACCTGCGTGTCGATCGTCGTTGGTCCTGTGTTCCGAAGATGTGGGCATACTCTTTTTGGGCGAATGCTTCTATGAATTGGTAGGCGGGAGAAACAGCTGATGCAGAGACTACATCCAACTCCCGCGCCCGGTGGAAATCATCGATAGCATAGTTGGTGTAATCGCCCAGGTACTTTTTGAAATCCATGCCCCACGTATGCTCGCATATCATCAAGAGCTGATCCATGAAACAGTCGCTACCCAGCACGTCGGGTTTCGTCTTCGCCCACGCAAGCAGGCGTTTCAAACACCTGACTTTGTAAGGGTCGCTGCCTATGCCATGTATCCAGGTATCCCCGATCTCGGCTTTTACTACAGGAAGCGTATGCTTGAATGGAAGGATGGCACGGGCATACGAAGAGAGATCGCTTGCCTGAATCGTTGCTCCAGGATATTTTTTTCTCAACGTTTCAAAGACGGCGTACACCTGCCGGACGTCAGGCGGTCCAGCGTTGTCGGCACTGTTCTCGATGACCAGGACATCCTGCAGTTCTCCAATCGGCTCCGAGGAGCCGTAGGAGGCATCGTACTGAACCATCACCTCCTCTCCCGTGGGAGCCTTCCACACAAAAAGAGGAGGCACATCGGGCAGAGGAGACCCTCCGTTGACCCCGATGTGGAGAAACTGCACCCCGGCTTTTGCAAGGTAGGGAACCAAGGCAAGGGTATGACCGGGGACATCCGTCATTTTGGCTGCAATTGTTGCATGTCCGAACCGGGCGTCGAGGTTCTTTGACAAGGAGAGTGCATACTCAGCCAAACTGCTGTTCATCAATTCCGTATGCGTGGTGAACGGCAGGGCGTGCCAGGTGATGTCACCCGCCTCAATCGCTTCAACGAACAAAGCCCGATCCTGCTCATCTGCATGCTGCAGGTAGTTCTTGACCAACCAACTGCCGGTTGTCCAAACCAGGCGCTCATTTGCGTGTGCATCACGCAGTTGCTTTGCCACCCTGATCGCCTGGGGGATGAACTGCTTGTGATACCGTTCGATGGTTCTCGCAGCCAAATCAGTAAAACCAATATCCAAATGGGTCTTGAAAACCACGTGCACGGTTTTGATCATACTCAGATTCTCTCCTTCTGCTTGCATGAAGGCCCCAACAAATGCATACTGCGTAGAGAGGATTTACCGTGGACACCGAACTGAACAAAGCTTCCAGGCGCCTGTCTGAGCTTCCCATCAGCATTGAACTTTCCGGCTTCACCATCGATGTGCAGTGGTTTCGCATCATGCAAAAATCGGGGCAGTGGGAGATTGAACGTCATGCCCACTCCAGTTTTGAATTCCATATCATTGCCCGTGGCTCCTGCACAGTCGCCACCGACACTCACTCCTTCGTTGCCGAAGCGGGAAGTTTCTACCTTACCGCTCCGGGTGTGTACCACCAGCAATGGTCCCTCTCCGATGAAGACCTGGTCGAGTACAGTCTTGACTGCACCTTCCGTCCTCGAAAAGAGAGCACAGGATCGGCAAGTGAATGGGTGCAGCTGCATGAGTTCTTCCTCTCCTGTGCCTGCCTTCCTGTCAAAGACACCAGCGGCGTCATCGCCCTGTTCGAACAAGCCATCGATGAGGCACTTGAGCTGAAACCCGGCTACTCGATAATCATCCACTCCCTTGTTCCCTCCATCCTGGTCGCTGCTGCACGAAGCATGGGCCTGCACACCAATCCATCCAACGCCAAAGAGAAGAGCAGGATGGATATGATCGCCGATTTTGTCGAGGACAACATCTTCAGACCCATCAGCCCTGCCGATATCGCCGCCTTCATGAACCTCAGCGAGAAACAAGTCTCCCGCATCGTGTTTGCATCCGAAGGGTATTCGACCAAGCGATTCATCACGTTGGCAAAAATCGAGCAGGCCAAGAAAATGCTCACCTCAACCTCATACTCCCTGAGCGAAATCTCCAAGGAGCTGGGCTTTGCAACAACCAGTTACTTCAATACGGTTTTTCGGAAAACCGAGGGAGTTACACCTGGTGTGTATCGTGGGCAGATTCTGGAGAAGCTCGATATACATCATACATAAATGTCTAAAAATTTACAAATATAAAATTGACTTTTGACTGAAATTTCATACTTTACAAACCTCTTTTCACTATATTGTATAGTTTTATGACTATAAGACATGGCAAATATTGTTAAAAATGTCTAAAAATTGAAATCTTAACAACTTTTTATTTGTCTATTTTTTATAATCCATGGTATACTGCCTTTGCACGGAGGGTGCGCATTGGAGACGCACGCTGCACAGAGTCTACACAAGCGAACCAGGGAGTACTATGAATAAAGCATTGGGAAGGCAGCTGAAGAAATACCGCATATTCTACCTCATGTTCCTTCCTGTAGCCGTGTACTTCATCATATTCTCCTACTATCCATTCCTTCGCGGCCTTATCATGAGTTTCCAGGAGAACAGACTTTTGGGTAATCGGCCGTTTGCCGGCCTGGCCAACTACAAGTTTGTGCTCAAGGACTCCAACTTCCTTTCTGCGGTGACAAATTCATTGATCATCGGCATATGGGACATGGTGCTGTACTTCTTCTTCTCCCTGGGTTTCGCACTCATTCTCAATGAGCTGGTTCAGCGGACAGTCAAGCAGACCATCCAAACCATCGCCTACATACCCTATCTTTTCAGCTGGGCGGTCATCGGAGGCATCTGGGTCCTGATCTTCGACCTGCAGGGCTTGGTCAACCAATTCCTCTCCATAATATTCGGGACCGAACCCATTTTCTTTCTCGCAAACCCCGCCTTTGCCCGACCCCTGATCATCGCCATGGGGATATGGCGCTCGATGGGATACTTTGCACTGCTCTTCACCGTGGCGATCATGAATATCGAAGGGCAGCTCTATGAAGCTGCACGCATCGACGGTGCCTCGCGTTTGATGCAAATCCGCAAGATCATCCTCCCCTCCCTGATTCCCACCATGAAAACAATCATCGTTTTGCTCTCGATCGGGGTGCTCACCCACTTCGATGAGATTTACGTCATGGTCAATCCTGCCAATCGCAGACTGATCAGCACACTGCTTCTCTTTGTATATGAAACCGGCATCCTCAACTTCCAAACCGGAACTGCATCGGCAGGGGCGACCCTGGTGATGGCAGGCACCCTCTTGATCACCGGCCTGATGAGAAAATTCATCGGGTACGACAAGGAGTAGGCGATGAAGAATCGACTCAGCAAGAAAGACAATCTACCCCTTGCCATGAGGGTGCTGAACATCCTGGTGCTGGTCCTTGTGGTGGTCCTGATGGGACTTCCCATGCTCAACGTCCTGGCAGTTTCGCTCTCCACCCAGGCAAAGAGTGATTCTCCAGGCCTGGTGTTGCTTCCCACCCCGCCCACCTTCGAGGGATATACTTTCATCTGGAAACATACAAACCTTCCCCGCCCCTTCTTCAACACCGTCTATGTTTCGGTGGTGGGAACGGTCCTGCATGTGCTGATGGCCTCCCTTGCCGGCTATATTCTCTGCCAAAACAAGTTGCCGTTTCGCAAGGCCATGACAACATTCATCCTGCTCACCATGACCGTCCCCTATGAGCTTACCATGATCGGCATCTATGCGGTGAACCGGGACCTCGGTCTAACCAATACGTATGCAGGGCTCATCCTCAACGGCATGGTCAGCGGATTCAGTGTCTTTCTGATGCGCAACTACTTCCAGGCCATCCCCCTCTCGCTTGCCGAGTCGGCACGCATAGACGGCGCAGGTGAGTGGAGGATTTTCTCCTCCATCTATCTGCGCCTTTCGGTTTCGGGATTGATGACCATAGGAACACTCGAGTTGATCAGGCGGTGGAACAACATCACCATGACCATCACCCTCATCAGTGACATGAAGAAATGGACGTTGCCGGTTGTGCTGCGCTACATCCTGTTCGACCAGACATCCACGTCGGGAACCAGCTACATTTTCGCCAATGCAAAAATGGCTGCGGTGGTCATGACCGCCCTTCCCTTGGTCGTCCTGTACTTTTTCACCCAGTCATTCTTCTCAAGCGGAATTATGATCGGGTCGGTGAAGGAATAAGACTCTTCGCCAGCGAAGAGACAAAGACTATTACGTACCATGAATCCAAAAGGAGGATGCATATGAAACGTACTCGCGTATTGGTAATTCTGGTGGTGCTGCTGACCATCAGCCTCACGCTGTTCGCCCAAGGTCAGGTTGACAAAGGCGCGGTGGAAGTCAAGGTGCTGGCCGGAGTAACCGGCGGAAAGGATGACGCGGAGAACAAACTGTTCGAAGAGGCCATGGAGAAGGCGACCGGCCTGAACATCACCTGGGAGAAGGTCCCCTCGGGATACGACCAGGTGTTGATGCAGAAGCTCGGAGCCGGCGAGCAGTATGACCTGATCTACCTCAACCAGTTCCAGATGTACACCCTGGGCAAACAAGGGGCGTTGATGGACCTGACCGACAGGATTGCCGCATCAAAAGTCTATGCAGAGAACGTAGACAAGTCTGAACTTGAGAAAATCCAGTTCAACGGCAAGTACTATGCCGGCTTCAACAAGCTCGAGGTATTCCCGCTGGTCAATGTCAACAAGGCCATCACCGACAAGGTCGGCATCGATTTGAGCAAGCTTTCCACGTTGGATGACTACTACCAGATGCTGAAAAAAGTGAAGACCTACATGGAACAGACCGAGGGACGCAAGCCCTACTATCCGTTCTTCACCTACATGCCGGACATCTGGGACCTGCAGCCGTGGTTCAGCTCGGTCGGTCTCAGACGTGGTGTCTTTATCGATGCGAACGGCAAGAAATTCGCCCCGTATGTCGATCCGAAAGCCAAGGTCGTCTGGGAATGGCTTGCAAAGCTCTATCGTGAAGGCTTGATGGATCCCACTTCCTTCACCGGCAAGACCGGAGACATGCGCAGCAAGATGTGGCAGAGCCAGGACATCGTCATGGACGTCGACTGGGCTGCATGGACAGGGCTTTACAACAACAACGCACGAACTGCAGGCACCTATCCCGCAAAGGTCAACGTTGTCGGACTTCCCGGCACCAAGGGCCCAAGCGGCAAGTACATGCTCGAGCAGGGCGGAGCCTCGCTGTGGGCGATTCCCGCCAATGCCAAGAATCCCGATGAAGCATTCAAGATCATCGAGTACATGGCAACCAAGGAAGGAGCCCTGTTGCTTTCCGCAGGTATCGAAGGCCATGACTACAATCTCAAGAATGGCAAGATCGAGTACACTGAAGTCGGCAAGGCCCACGCCAAGGACCACGGGGCTCCATTCCCGATTTCCAAGCTTTTCGACCTTTCCGTCTTGGGCGAGATGAACCCCGGAGTGTTGGAATCGGTTGCAATCGGCAAGCGCGCAGACGTCGAGGTTGCTCCCATGGGATATGCCAACGGAGAGCTGGACGCCCGCAAGTACTATGATATCATGTCCAAGTGGATGACCGAATGCGTGATGGGAAAAATCACCGCAGAGGCAGCCATGAAGGGTGCTGAGAACGAGCTGAGAACCAACAAGCTCATCGACTGACGATACAGCTGTATCAGGATCGGGCGCAGCATCTGCTGCGCCCTTCTTGCAGGAAACGATATGGAAGAAATCCGCTTGAGCAGGACCTATACCCGTGAGGAGCAGAAAAAGTACCTCCGCATTCCCTTCCAGGTAGGACAAGATGTCCAACGCATTGAGATAACCTATGCCTATGAACGGCATCAGGTACGGCAAACCGCCTATGGACAGGAGAAGAAGGAGATCAACATCATCGACCTGGGGCTGTTCGATGAGCGGGGGCAGCTGTGCGGCTGGTCGGGCTCGGAGCGGCTTTCAATCGTAGTGAGTGAACAAACCAGCACTCCAGGGTACCGAAGACTTCCGATCAGAAGCGGAACCTGGCAGGTTGCTTTGGGAATCTACAAGGTTCAGTCCAGCGTAGAGGTTCAGCTGTGCATCCGCCTGTTTCCCAAAGAGAGGCGTTGGCTGAAAGGCGATCTGCACATGCATACCCTCAACAGTGACGGCATCTATACTACAGAGGAGGTCATCAGCTACGCCAAGCATGCCAAGCTGGATTTCATCGCCTTGACCGACCACAACAACACCGAGCAGAACAGGGAGATAGGCAATCCAGAGGGTATTACCGTTATTGCGGGGATGGAATACACCAACTACGGCGGGCACGCAAACTTCTTCTTTACCGATGAGGGAATCTTTACCGCCGATCCGCTCTCCAATACCAAGGAAGAGATGCAAGCTGTCGTGAGCGAAGCAAAAAAGAGGGGTGCCATCGTTTCGCTGAATCATATCTGCGACACATCCTGCCCTTGGGTGCTCGGCTTCGATATTCCCTACGACCTGATTGAAGTCTGGAACGGCTTCCCCAAGCCTTCAGACATGGAGGCGATTGCCTGGTGGCACCAAAAGTTGGTGGAGGGCAGGCATGTGGCAGCCGTTGGAGGTTCCGATACCCATCGAATCGAGCAGGGTCGCAGCCATGGGACCCCCACCACGTATGTATATGCACGCTCATCCGGTCGCAAGGATATCCTTGATGCCTTGGTGGAAGGACGGTCGTTCATCACAGCCTCATCGGACGGTGCCCGGCTGGATCTGCACCTCGGCCCTTCAAGCTTGGGAGAGTGTGCGGTATGGAATGAACAGCTTGAGGGGGAGGCATCTGTA
Source organism: Sphaerochaeta sp. UBA5849 (assembly GCA_002432715.1). Lineage (GTDB taxonomy): Bacteria > Spirochaetota > Spirochaetia > Sphaerochaetales > Sphaerochaetaceae > Sphaerochaeta. The sequence continues at coordinate 48,557 of DJGJ01000021.1, forward strand.
GACAAGGCAAAGCAGGGTGATCGCTTGGTGCTTATCAGCGACATGGGCATCGAGGCGACCTGGACCATAGCACATGAGGGCCGGCTAGCCTTTCCATTCAAGGTGCAGAAACGACGTTTTTACCGCATTGAACTTTATCGGAACCTGCTGGGTATACAGCTGCTTGCAGCCCTTACAAACCCTGTCTACTTGCGTTGAGCAGTAGAATCCCGCTGAACAAAGGTGAACGGCAGGGCTATGCTCACCGGCAGGCCGTTCTTGCTGGTGATCAGAGAATGCAACAGAGCTACCGCCATCTGCCCCATTTCAACGAGCGGCTGACAGATGGTGGTCAAGCGGGGGACGGAGAACGAGGAGAGCTCGATATTGTCAAAACCGACGACCGAAACATCGCCGGGGACACTGAGGTTGTGGTCGGCAAGACCTCGAATCGAGCCGAGAGCCAGCTCATCGGTGATGGCAAACAGTGCAGTAAAGGTGGTATTTGAATCCAGCAGCCGGCTCAATGCCTTGGCTCCCCCTTCCATGTTGTACACATCGGCAAAAGCAACCTTGCTTGCATCATAGGGGATTCCCGCTTGCTCAAGCGCCTTGCGGTACCCCTCCAACCGTTGGGATGAGAAGCTGTATTTGGTCCCGCCGATGCAGGCGATATCGCGATGGCCGAGCTTGATCAGGTAGCTGACCGCCTGCAACGCAGCTTCATCTTCGCTGATATGGATCGAGGTGGCCTTCCACCCATCCCTCTCGAAGGTGGCAAGTACGGTGGGAATCTTGTTCTCCTCCAAGTAGTTCTGGAACTCAGGCAGCGCCACTTCATGCAAGATGATGATGCCGTCCAGACGGTCCGCCTTCAGGCGCTTGAGGCATGCCAGTTCCCCTTCCTCGTCGGTGGAGGCAAAATAGAAGCTGGTATGGTAGCCGAACTGTTCCAGATGGTGTTCCACAATGCTGAACAGCTGACGTTGGAACATGTTGAACATGCCCGGCATGACGATGCCTACGGTAGAGGTATGCTTGCTGACCATATCGCGGGCGGCACGATTGGGGACATAGCCGGTCTGCTTGATCGCAGAGAGGATACGCTCGCGCTTGTCGGCCTTGACGTTATCCTGATGGTTGAGCACCCGGGAGACGGTGGAAACAGAGACCCCTGCCAATTTCGCTATGTCCTTGATACTTATCATATTCACATCCCTATGCTGAGAACGTTGTCACAAATGCATCATGCCACCTGTGCAATTGCTTTGTCAAATGGATTCACCCAGGCGAAATTTCTTTACAAACATGTGCGATGTTGTATACTCAAAGAAACTGGTAACGTTTTCATAAAGTAAGAAGAGAGGAGAACCTTTCATGGATACAATCGTAAGAATCGGTATTATCGGAGCCGGGCGAATCGGCAAGCTGCATGCAGAGAATATCACAAAATTCGTGAAGTCGGTCGAGGTGGTGGGCATCAGCGACGTCTTGATGAATGAGCAGATGGAAGCCTGGGCAAAGGGCCTGGGAATCCGGGTTGTAACCAAGGATGCGATGGATTTGATCAAGCACCCCGACATCGATGCCATCATGGTATGCAGTTCCACTGCAACCCATGCCGACTTCACCATCGCAGCCGCAAAGGAAGGCAAGCATATCTTCTGCGAGAAGCCGATTGACTTGTCGGTGAAAAAGGGCTTGGAAGCCATCAAGGCAGCCAAGGCTCACAACGTCAAGCTGCAGCTTGGCTTCAACCGCCGCTTCGACCACAACTTCCGTCAGGTCAGGGAACTGACCAAGGCCGGCAAAGTCGGAGATGTACACATTGTGAAGATCACCAGCCGCGACCCGGCTCCACCGACGGCAGCATATGCAGCAGTTTCGGGCGGTATTTTCCTCGATATGATGATTCATGACTTCGATATGGCCCGCTATCAGGCCGGCAGCGAAATTGTCAGCGTCCATGCGACCGGAGCAGTCTTGGTCGATCCGGAGATCGGCAAGGCCGGGGATGTAGACACCGCCATTGTCACTCTCACCTTCGCCAACGGGGCGATCGGGGTTATCGACAACTCCCGCAAGGCAGTCTACGGCTATGACCAGCGCCTTGAGGTGTTCGGCTCCAAAGGCTGTGCAAAGGCTGAGAACGACACCCCGTCGACCGTCACACTCGCCACCAGTGAGCATGTCGCCTCCGACAAACCCCTCTACTTCTTCCTGGAGCGGTACAAGGACGCTTTTGTGGATGAGGTTGTCTCCTTCGCCCAGGCCATTGTCGAGAATACCGACGTGTTGGTCAGCGGTGAGGATGGGCTTGAGGATATGGTTGCCGCCCTTGCTGCCGGCAAGAGCCTGAAGGAAGGCCGACCGGTGACCATTGCTGAGATGAAGAAAGAGCTCGGGCTCTAAGGAGAGGCGCATGGCAACGATTAGACTGACTATGGCGCAAGCCCTGCTGCGCTTTCTGGACAACCAATACCTTTGGTTCGACGGGGAGGAGACTAAATTCGTCGAAGGTGTCTTTGGCATCTTCGGCCACGGTTGCGTGGTAGGCATCGGGGAGGCTCTGGCTGATGAGAATAACAAGCTGCCCTTCTATCAAGCAAAGAACGAACAAGGAGCGGTCCATGCAGCCACGGCGTTCGCCAAGGAGCACAACCGGAGAAAAATCATGGCGGTGACCAGCTCCATCGGTCCCGGGGCACTGAACATGGTCGTGGGTGCCGGTACGGCTACCGCAAACCACATTCCAGTGCTCCTGCTGCCCGGGGATGTCTTTGCCTGCCGCCAGCCCGACCCCGTATTGCAACAAATAGAGATTCCGACCGATTACTCCAATACTGCCAACGACGCATTCCGTTCGGTATCACGGTACTGGGACCGGGTCAACCGTCCCGAACAGCTGATGAGCGCCATGCTCAATGCAATGAGAGTGCTCACCGATCCTGCCGAGACCGGAGCCGTCACCATCGCCCTCCCCCAGGATGTGCAGGGCATGGCCTACGACTACCCCGCCGAGTTCTTTGCCAAGCGGGTGCACTATGTTGAACGAAGAATCCCAACCCAATTCCAGCTCGACCGACTCGCCAACCTGATTGCCAAGGCAGAAAAGCCCTTGGTCATCTGCGGCGGCGGTGTGCGATACAGCGAAGCCGGGGATGCCTTGGCAGCTTTCTGTGAACGGTATGCAATTCCGTTCGCCGAAACCCAGGCCGGCAAAGGAACAGTCCTTTGGGACAATCCCTACAACCTTTCGGGCATCGGGACCACCGGCAGCCAGGCGGCAAACCGCTTGGCCAAGCAGAGTGACCTGATCATCGGCATCGGCACTCGTTTCGGTGACTTCACCACCTGTTCGAAATGGCTTTTCCAGAACCCTGCATGCAAGTTTGTCTCAATCAATATCGCCCCCTTCGATGCCTACAAGCTCAACAGCCTTCCCATCGTTGCAGATGCCAAGCTCACCTTGGAATCTTTGGTTTCCTTACCCCAGCTGGCCGGCTACAAGAGCCGTTGGGGCAAGACGATTGAAACCGAAAGAACGCTATGGAACCAGGAAGTCGACCGGCTCTATCAGGAAGTTGTTCCCTCCTCGCTCTCCCAGGTACGGGTGCTTGGTGAACTCAACGACCGACTGCTTCCTCCCTCGGCCATCGTGGTTTCAGGCTCCGGTTCGATTCCCAGCGACATGCAAAGGGTATGGAGAACCCGGGTACGGGGAACCTATCACATGGAGTATGCATTCTCCTGCATGGGGTATGAGGTGGCAGCGGCTCTCGGAACCAAAATCGCCCATCCGCAGCAGGAGGTGGTGACCATCATCGGCGACGGTGCCTACACCATGCTCCATACAGAACTGCTTACCTCCATCCAGGAAGGCAGGAAGATCATCGTGGTGGTGTTGGACAATGCTGGGTTCCACTGCATCGACAACCTGCAGAACAGCCAAGGCATCGTCCATTACGGCAATGAGTGGAGACGGCGCGAGGATGAGACGGGTCGATTGACCGGCGCCCCCCTCTCCGTCGACTACGCCCTCAATGCGCAGAGCTGGGGTGCGGTAGGTCTGAAGGCCGATACCATCGAGGAGTTGGAACAAGCTGTGAAACAGGCTCTGCAGGAGAAGGTCTCGACGTTGATCCACTGCCATGTAGCCCCGAAATCCATGACCAAGGGGTACGAATCCTGGTGGCGGGTGGGTACTGCAGAAGTTTCAAACAACCCCAAGGTGGTTGAAGCCTGGACCGAATTGCAATCCGAGATTGCAAAGACACGACAATTCTAAAAGGAACACAGTATGAGCAAAGAAACCATAAAACTTGCAATCGCACCGATTGGATGGACCAATGACGATCTACCCCAACTTGGAGGCGATATCACCTTTGAACAGTGCATCAGTGAGATGGCCCTCGCCGGATTTACCGGCAGTGAAGTGGGCAATAAATACCCCAAGGACACCGAAGTGCTCAAGAAGGCACTGAAGCTCAGAGGTCTTCAAATCTGCAATGCCTGGTTCAGCACGTATCTGACCACCCAAAGCTATGATCAAGTGGAGAAGGCGTTTGTGCAGCACTGCACATTCCTCAAGACCATGGGAGCGACCATCGTAGGTGTTGCCGAGCAGGGCAACTCCATCCAAGGCCGACAGGACCTACCGGTGTTCGATGCGAAGCCGGTCAACACCGAGGCAGAGTGGAAGCTTTTGATCGAGGGGTTGAACAAGCTCGGCAGGAAAGCCAAGGAGATGGGAATGCAGCTCACCTACCATCACCATATGGGAACCGGGGTGCAGACCAGCGGCGAAATCGACCGCCTGATGGAGCAGACCGATCCTGCTCTGGTGGGCTTGCTCTACGACAGCGGTCACCTGGTCTTCAGCGGCGAGGACCCGATGGCGGTTCTGCAGAAGTGGATGGAACGAATCCGTCACGTACACCTCAAGGACGTGCGCGCGGACAAGCGTGAGATGGCTATTTCGCAAAAATGGTCATTCCTCAAGGGAGTCCTGGAGGGTGTATTCACCGTCCCCGGTGATGGATGCATCGACTTCAAACCGATTCTCGATGCGCTGATCAAGGCCGGCTATCAAGGTTGGTGGGTGGTTGAAGCCGAGCAGGATCCTGCAAAAGCCAACCCCCTTGAGTATGCAATGAAGGCACGGGCCTATATCCGAAATACTGCTGGAATCTAAGGAGAAACAACATGAACAAAATCAAGGTCGGCGTAGCCGGATACGGAGTAATTGGACAGCGTCTTGCTGATGGAGTCGCCCTGCAGGGTGATATGGAACTGGTCGGGGTTGCCGATGTGGCGCCAACGCTCAGCGTACGGGCCCTCAAGGAAAAAGGCATGCCCTACAAGTTCTTCAGTGCCGCACCGGACAATACTGCAGCCCTTGAGGCGGTCGGGATTCCCATCAGCGGTACGCTTGAGGACCTGGTGAAACAGGTTGACATCATGCTCGACGCAACCAGTGCCGGTGTCGGATTGAAGAACAAGGAAATCTACAAGAAGTACGGCAAGAAGGCCATTTTCCAAGGCGGGGAGAAGAACGCAATCGCCGATGTCTTCTTCCACGGCTATGCCAACTACGAACAGGGCTTGGGTATCGACTACTTGAAGCTCACCAGCTGCAATACCACCGGTCTCATTCGTGCAGTGGATTGCATCGACCGCGAAGTTGGTGTCGAAAAAGTAGCCATTACCATCATCCGCCGCGTAGCCGACCCCGGTGATTACCACCGCGGCCTGACCAACGCCCTGCAAATCGACAAGGCTCCCAGCCACCAGGCCGTCGACTTGATGACCATCATGCCCCATGTCCAGGCTACCGGCATCCTCGTGCACACCCCGGTAACCCATGGGCATATCATCACCGTGGTCATGACGCCCAAAAAGGACATCTCGGTTGACCAAGCCATCGCAATCTTCGAGAAGCACCCAAGAATTCGGGTGGTCTCCATCGACGAAGGCTTCTTGGGCAATGCAAGCCTCTTTCGGTATGCCCGCGACCTCGGCAATCCCCGCGGGGACATGTATGAGATCGCCCTGTGGAAGGACTCGGTGGTAAAGAGCGGCAGGGACTTGATGTTCGCCATCAACATCCCCCAGGAGTCGGTGGTGATCCCTGAGAACATCGATGCCATACGCGCTGCCATGCAAATGCAAAAGGACCGCAAGAGCGGGACCGAGGCAACCAACACCTATTTGGGGATTGGAACATGGAAGAAGTAACAAAGGTTCGCATGAGAAGCCTCGATGATCTTGATCTCAAGGGAAAATTCGTACTGTTCCGCCCTGACATCAACAGCCCCATCGATCAGGCAACCAAGAAAATTGTCAACACCAACCGCCTTGAGAAAGCAGAGCCCACCCTCACGCATTTGCTTGAGGGAGGGGCCAAGGTGGCCATCATCGCCCACCAAGGCGATAGCTTGGACTACCAGAACCTGATCAGCCTTAGCGAACATGCCTCCATCCTCACCCGTTTGACCGGCAAAACGGTCTCATACCTTGACGATGTCTGCGGCCCGGCGGCAATCGAGACGGTCAAGGCGTTGAAGGAAGGAGAGGCTGTGCTTTTGGGAAACCTTCGGTATCTGAGTGAAGAGATAACAGCCTTCGAGAAGGAAGTGAAGCTGACACCCCAAGAGATGCAACGCACCTGGCTGGTGCGTTCCCTCGCCCCCCTCTTTGACCTCTATGTCAACGACGCCTTTGCCGCCGCCCATCGAAGCAGCCCTTCCATGGTTGCATTCCAGGAAGTGCTGCCTACCGCAGGCGGCAGGCAGCTGGTGGCCGAATACACCGCCCTCTCCAATGTGGCATCTCATCCCATCCACCCCTGCGTCTTTGTATTGGGTGGCGGGAAGATCAGCGATGCCTTTGGCATGATGAAGCATGTGCTGGCAAACAACACCGCAGACAAAATCCTTTGCGGCGGCATCACGGCCTTGGTCATGCTGCTTGCACAGGACAAGGAACTTGGGCAGAAAACCAGGGCCTTTCTGCAAGACCGCGATCTGACACACTTCATCGACGAAGCACGGGAACTAGTCACCATGTGGCCCGACCGTTTCTTCACCCCCATCGACCTTGCATACGAAGTGGACGGCAAACGCACTGAGGCTGATGTATCGAGCATTGCGGTCAGTGCGGATTTGCAGACAAACCTGTTCCCCGATCTTGGCGAGAGGACCATCGAGCTGTACAAGGCTGAAATCGCCAAGGCGGGTTCGGTCTTTGTAAACGGACCGGCCGGCGTCTACGAGGACAGCAGGTGGGAGAAAGCAACCAAAGAGATTTGGAAGGCAATCGCATCATGCAAAGGCTACACCGTCATCGGCGGCGGCGACACCATCACAGCAGCCACCAAGTTCACCAATCTTGAGGATTACTCCTATGTCTGCACCGCAGGTGGTGCAATGGTGCGGTTCCTCTCAGGCAAGAAGCTTCCCCTCATCCAAGCAATGGAGAAGGCTTGGGAGCGGGACAAGGAGTGAACCATGCAGGTGAGCATCCCGTACAACAAGAACGAGCAGGTACTGCTGAGCATCGACGATGAACTCTTGTTCGGCATCTACGAGCCCAATGCAATTCCCTCCCTTGGCGCCCAAGAGGCATTGCTCCAAGAGCTGGGGGACACGATGGATACCTTCCTGGAAGGTGCATCAAGCGTTCTTGTAATCATCAACGATGCCACCCGCCCCACACCCACCCGTTCCATGCTCAGTGCTTTGCTGCCCTGTTTCGAGAAGGCAGGCATCAGTGATTCCAATCTGATGCTTCTGGTTGCAACCGGAGCCCACCGTCCAGTGAAGGAGGATGAGCTTGATCAACTGCTCGGCCCTTACAAAGAGCGGCTTTCACCCAGATTGGTCAGCCACGAAGCAAAGGATGAGAAGAGCCTGGCAAGAATCGGGGTGACACGCAATGGAACCCCGATCCTGCTGAACAAGCTGCTCTTTGCCTATGAACGCATCGTAGTGACCGGAAGTGTCGAACCCCACTACTTTGCAGGGTTCACCGGGGGACGGAAAGCCTTCCTCCCAGGCATAGCCGGCTACGAGACCATCGTGGCGAACCACAAACTCGCAGTCAATGATGCCGCCCGCTCCTTGGCGCTCGAAGGCAATCCGGTCCACGAGGATATGATGGATGCACTCAGTCACATCAAGGCTCCCGTTTTCTCGCTGATGACCGTCTTGGACAAGGAGCAGAACGTCGTTGCTGCAACCGGGGGAGACATCGTCGAAAGCTTTAAGAAAGCGGTGGCCATCGCAAGGCGGGTATTCTGCGTACCGATTTCCCGAAAGGCCGACATCGTGGTCTCAATCGCCAAGTTCCCGATGGATATCAATCTCTATCAGTCTCAGAAGGCCATCGACAACGGCGCTCTTGCCGTCAAGGACGGAGGCACGCTGATTCTGGTCTCTGCGTGCAGGGAAGGAATAGGAGACCAAGAGTTCGCCGACCTGCTGGGCTCCTGCAGCTCTCCTGACCAGGCCTTGCAAGCAATCGAAAAGACTTACAAGCTTGGTTATCACAAGGCAGCAAAAATGGCATCGGTCTGCAAACGCATGAAGGTCTTGGCATATACCAAATTGACCGACTGTCAGGTTGCCTCGCTTTTTCTTGAACCGGTGTCAGACCTGCAGGCAGCCTTGGATGGTGCGATTGCAGAAGCAAAAGCAAAAGGGATCGAGAAGCCTTCGATCATCCTGCTTCCCGACGGCTGCGTCACCGTACCGGCTCTGTAGTGAGCAGCTCCTTCTTCTTTACCGCCCGATACTCGTCCTCGCTCTGCAACGCCTTCGAAGGCGTTGCATCGGTATTGCGTTCGGGGTCCAGGGAACGAAGCAACTTTTCGGAACGGTGATCGCTGTTCCTGCGGAATTCAGATGGCGTCACGCTGCAGAACTTTGAAAACACCCGGTTGAATTGACTGAACGAGGAGAATCCACACTGCTCGCAGATGTCCTTTATTTTCAAAGAAGTGTAAAGAAGCATCTGCTGTGCATTCTTCACCCTGATCTGCTGCAGATAGCTTACAAAGTTCAGTCCTGTAACCCGCTTGAACTGGTGGGACAGATAAAACGAACTGACTGTGAAATAGTCAGCAACATGCTGTAATCGCAGCTCCTCGGAGAAATGGGTGTGCAGATAGCTGGTCACCTCGTAGATTTTCTGCGTGATTGAATCGGTAATCTCTTGCTTGGTATAGGTATTTGCCTTTCGATTGACGCAAAGCAACCACAACAATTCAAGAAACTTGTTGTGAATCATCAACTCATACCCGACCCTCAGCTCATTACCCAGAATGTATATGGCATTGAACAAGTCCACAATCTTCATCTGGATCTCCAAGGGGAACCTAAAGATCGGGGGTTGCTGTTCAAAGATGGTGAACAACCGCTTGAGCTGACGCTCCAAACCCGGCATCTCAAAAGGAATGCGAAAGGCCACGATGAGCCGTGCCTTAGGATTCTCACCTTTCGGATACATGGTCATATGCAGGCATGAAGGCTTGAGCAGGACCAGGTCATACCGCTGCAGGCTGAAGTACTCCCCTTCTATGATATGGCTGGCATGGTCGTCGACCAAGAAAAAGAGCTCATAGAAGTCATGGAAGTGCTGGAACTCCATATTCATGGAATCGGAACGCACCCCATAGTCAAACACATAGAACAGCGGGCTTCTGTCATTGTTGACGGTGATCGAGAAATCCTGCCTGAACAACAATCGTTTATCCCATTGTTCCATAGAATGACGATACAGGGCATTCACCCGGTTTGCAAGGGTAAATCACCCTTGCATTTCCATCAGGAACAACATTGCAAGTGCTTGTCCGTAGGGCATCGGCCTGAGCGGTATTTCCTTGTAGAAATCCTTGCTCGCCCGTCCCATCGGGGTCCCGTAGGAGACCTGCTGAACCACTCCGTTCTCGTCCACAACAGCAAGCAGTGCTTGCAAAGCCTTGTCCGAGATTGCACAGTATGATCGGTCCAGCAACCCCATGTTCATCGCCTTGAGGATTCCGTATCCGAAACCGCAGGTTGCGCTGCTCTCCAAGTAGCTGGTCGGGTCGTCCAACACGGTATGCCACATCCCGCTCTCATCCTGCAATGCAGAGAGGGCTTTGATCTGGCGCACCAAGACAGTCTTCAGGTAACGACTGACTGAGGCCGGGACATCCACCATCTCCAGCAACACTGGAATGGCAATAGTCACCCAGCAGTTGCCCCTACCCCAGAAAGCCTCGCTGAAGTGATGTTTTCCTTCAAACGTCCACCCGTGGTACCAAAGCCCGCTCTTCACATCGCATAAATACTCGATATGCAGCAAAAATTGGTAGACGGCCTCATCGATGTACTCTTGTCTTCCAAGGATCCTACCCACATTTGCAACTGCGAGGACGGTCATCATCAAGGTATCGTCCCACAACTCACCGGGATTCTCATCATCGGTGGTGCGGTGCTGGAATCCACCTTCCTCCGTCCGGTCCAGACCGCCTTCCATCACCCATTCGACCCATTCGACAGCGATATCCCTATACGCTTGCTTGTTCGTGTATTCGGCAAGAAAGGAGAGAGCAAGGATGGGAGCCATTGTATTGACGTTCTTGCCCGGCAGGCCCTGCTCGATGCGCTGGTCGTAGTACTGCGTCAGGATATCCAGATAACGCTTCTCCTTGGTCTTCTCGAACAACTTCCATAGTCCGAAGAGCCCGACCCCATGCGGCCACTCCCAAAATTGGTAGAGCTTGCGATGTGCATCATCAATTGCACCCGCCAATGTATGGGAGGCATAGTCAGGATCATCAGGTGCATAGAGCACCGGCAAAAACCCGGCAACCAACTTATTCAACGTCTCATCCACTTCTCGCATGACATCTCCTCATTCATCATTCAAGACAAGTTCCACACTCACAATCTCATGTCCCTTCAATGCTATCTCCACAGCCTGAGCCGTGACGGGCAGTTGTTCCAATCGCTGTTCGATCAGATTGCAAACCCATGCCTGTTTGACGGCAAGCGGGAAATGAAGCGTGAATCTCCCATCCCTGCCTGCCATGCTGATCAAACGCAGGATGAGCGACGGCCGCTCTTCACACTTCTTTATGGTCTCGATTACCACCCCCGCTGGATCCACCTTGGCCAAGGAGAATTGACCGGCAACCAAGCCGGTTGACTGTTCTGAACGCTCGGCGACCAGGCTTTGGTGAAGGGCATACCCTTCCTCGATTACCTTGCCTTGTTCATAGCCGCCCTCATGGGGCAAAAGAGCATAGCAGAAGTCATGAGTGCCCCTATCGGCTGTTGGGTTGGGATAGGCAGGGGCGCGCAGCAATGAAAGCGTCAGCATATTGCCCTTGGCCGAGTACCCATACGACTGGCGGCTGAGCAGGGCCACCCCATGTGTTTTCTCACTGAGGTCCACCCACTTGTGCGCCGGCACCTCGAACTGCACCTCGTCCCAACTGGTGTTGGCATGAGTGGTCCGTTCACACACCCCGTAGGCAATGTCATATGAGGCCCTGGGTGATCGGACATCGACAGCAAAAGAGGTGCGAAGCATCAGGTGGTCCTCATGCCAATCTACATGGAGATTAAAATCAATACGCTTGCTGTGGGCATGGAAGGTAATCTGTTGGCAATACGTCGACTTGAGCCATTTCCATGTTGCTTCAAGGGTTATACCGAGCTCCGAACAGGAAAGCACGCGGTAGTGTACCTCACTGTCCAAGGCATACTGCATTACAGCACCCTGCTTGCCGATGTTCCACGCATCGTACTCCTTGGGTAAATCGACGGCAAGGCTGAATATATTGCCCCGCCCTCCCTCGGAAAGCACTTCGCGCTGCTGCATCTTGTCATACAGCCTTGCAAGCGAACCATCGGCGGCAAAAACCACCTCATAGCAAGGTGTTTCAAGCTTTGGCTCATCCCACGAAAACAGCAAAGCGGATTGGCTTTGCTGATTTCCCAATCGATACCGCTTCCACCCCTTGGACGGCACGTTGCAGGCAATGAAATGAAGCTTCGAACCTTGCTTATAGGAAGGAAGCCGTCTGCCTGTCTCGTCATGGATGCTGCACAAGGCAGCTGCTTCAACACAACATACATCACTGCGCTCGAAATCCAACGTATTGAAAACAACTACATCCTCGGCTGTCTTGGCTATGTTGGAAGCCAGGAATGAGCGGGCCCGGTCAGCTGCTTCATCGAAGGTGTCTGCGACCTGCTGGAGCTGGGGTATGGCTGTCTCATAAACTTCCTTGATGGAGGAACCGGGAAGAATGTCGTGGAATTGGTTGAGAGCGAGCATCTTCCAAGCCTGTTCGAAGCTCTGGTGAGGATACAGATGTTTCGCATCCAAAGCCCAAGCGAGAGAGCAGAAAAACTCCGAGGCAAAGGCCTTTTGTTCGCACAGGCGGTTGAGCCGCTTGACTTCAGCCATGGTTGTATAGGTGCCCCGGTGGTACTCAAGGTACAGCTCTCCTTCCCAGACGGGAGGAGATTGCACATCATCCTTGGTCTTGTCCAAGAAATCCCGGACTGTACTGCTGTACGTCTTGGGAAGGCCGGGGATGCCCGCCTTCATTCTGTGGTGGTTCTCAAGCATCTGCTTGGTCGGGCCACCTCCACCATCACCGTAGCCGTAGAGATGGAGGTTGGAGAAACAAAGGTTCTTGTCCTGGAACCGCTGACGGGTGCCGAGAATCTGACTAGGCGTAAGCACCCCGTTGTAGGTTGTCTCGTGGCTGGTCTTCTTCGGATAGGAGGCAAGGCTTTCATAGTCGGTTGTGCTGACCAAATAACTGAATATCCGGCTGCCGTCCAAGCCTTGCCAGGCAAAGACGTCATGGGGGAATCGATTGGTCTCATTCCACCCGAGCTTGGTGGTGACAAAGTAGGAGATGCCCGCACCTTTCATGATTTGAGGCAGGGTCGCAGGAAAGCCGAAACAGTCGGGAAGCCAGAGCACGACACTGTCCTTGCCGTACTCATCCTTCATCCATCGCTTGCCCCAGTAGAACTGACGGGCAAGCGACTCCCCGCTGGTGAGTATGGTATCACTTTCGACCCACATCCCCCCTTCTACTTCCCATCTGCCCTCAGCAATCCTGGCCTTGATACGTTCATACAGCGAGGGCATGTCAGCCTTGATGAAGGCAAGCAACTGCATCTGGCTGGAGCTGAATATATAGTCGGGATACTGCTCCATCAGCGAGAGGACGGTGGCATAACTGCGTATCCCCTTCTCCCGGGTTTGGTCGACTGTCCACAGCCATGCCATGTCGATATGGCTGTGTCCTACAACAGCCACCTTGGACACGGAAGGTGATGGGAGAGTAGCAAGAACTTCAGAAAGGACAGCCCTCGCCCGTTTGAGCATCAGAACATTCTGCAACGCTTCGAGACTGGAAAAGTCCACTGCTTTGATAGCCTCGATACAAGCTTTGCAGAGAACAAGATATGCTTCACTCCCCGTTTCAACCGTCATTGCTGTTTCATAGGCTAGATCCAAATCGTAGACAAAGGCCTCAAGCTCCTCGTTTGCCAGGTACATGCTGATGTCCAAGAATACATCCTGTTTCTCGCTGGAAACATAGGAGTAGAGAACCAGTTCCACCTCCTCGGTGGGGGGAAGGTCGACTTCGGTATGACGGACATCCAAGCCACAGGCAAGCTTGTCGTTCAGATAAACCAGAAACTGGGGGTTGTTGAAGTTCCAGATGTCCTTTGCCCCGGTTTCCACCTTCAGCCGAACCTGCCTTCCAACCCAAGGGGAGGGTATCTTCAGCAGGGTCCTGAATAGGGCATGGTACTCATGTCCACCATATCCGCGGCTCTGGTCGAAAGGCAGCCAAGACTCACTTTCGTGGCGCTTGTCCCAATCATGATAGGCACATGTTTTATATTGCAGATCATGCACTTTCATACGCTGTGCATACCGGCTTTGTTTGAGTGCCTGAAGCGGCCCCTGAACAAATAATTGGAGTTGTTGTTTTGTCATACCAGCAGTTTACCCTTTCACCCCTGAAGCCGAAAGTCCTCCAACGATATATCGCTGCAGAATGATGAACAAGACGATGATCGGGATGATGGACATAACCGAGGCTGCAAGGATGCTGCTCCAGTCGACACCGTTGAATCCAATGTAGTTCTTGATGGCTATCTGGATGGTGTACTTCTTCTGGTCGCTGAGAACAAGCAGCGGCAGGATATAATCATTCCAACGCCACATGAAACTGAAGATGGCAAGGGTGACCGTACTGGAAGTACCCAAGGGCAGCATGACGTAGAGGAAGGTCTGAGCCTCATTGCTTCCATCGATGCGGGCCGCTTCTACAAACGAGAGAGGAATCGACAGGTAGTGCTGACGGAACATGAATATTCCGGTTGTCGTGGTCACAACGGGGAGAATCACGCCCCAGATATTGTTGTACAGGCCAAGCTCGCTGATGACTGTCACTTGCGGTACAGTCAACGTCTCGCCGGGAATCAGGGTGCCCAGCAGGAAGATGCCGAACACAAGGTTGGTGTATGAGACTTCATGTCGATAGATGGCAAGTGCGTAGCCGCACATCGCACTGATGACCAAGGTGATGGCAGTTCCCACTACTGCGAGGAAGAGACTGTTGAAGACGTACCCGAAGAATCCTTCTCCGATGACCTTCTGGTAGTGCACGAAGGTGAAGCGTGAAGGCAGCATCGCCAAGGGATAGCTGAAAAGCTCCCCTGTTTCCTTGAATGAGCTGAGGACCAGCCAGACAATGGGGAACAGAATCACCAGGGAAACCAGCAGGGTCACTGTCGAGGGGCCCAGGTTTCTGGAAACACGTAGCAATGGCTTGCTCATCGGTCACCTCCATTGCTGAATTTGAACTGCACATAGGCGATGAATGCAAAAATAACCATGACAACCAAGGAGATGGCGGAAGCATAGCCATACTGCATCTGGTTGAACCCTTTGTCGAAAATGAACTGGATGATGAAGGTTGTATTCAACCCCGGCCCGCCCTGGGTGATACCTTGCACCAAGGCGTACTCTTTGAGGAGGTTCACCGTTGAGAGCAGGGTTGCCAGGAAGGTGGTGGGAGCGAGCATGGGGACTGTGATGCGCAGGAATGTCTGCCTCGTGGTACTTCCATCGATGGATGCCGCCTCGTAGATCTCCTGAGGAATGTTGTTGAGTCCTCCAATGAAGATGACCATATAAAAACCGGTGGAGGCCCAGTTGGAAGCGAAACTGATCACAAACGTTGCAAGCTTGGGATTGAGCGCCCACTGAAGCGGGGTTCCACCTAGTGATTGGATGATGAAATTCACCAAACCATACTCTGCACTGAACATCCAGTTTATGGTAATACCGACCACCAGAGCGCTGAGCAAGGAAGGGATATAGGTCAATGTCCTTGCCAAGCCCTTGATCGCAACACGCTTTGAAGTAACCAGGCTGGCGATGAGCAACGGTATGATAACCTTGAAAGGGAGACTGAACAGGGTATAGGTAAACGTTCTGCCAAGCGATTGATAAAATTTAGTGTCGGCAAACAACTCCTTGTAATTCGCCAATCCGATGAAGTTCATCACTTTCCAGCCATCATAGTTGGTGAACGAAAAACCAACACTCAACCCCAGCGGGATGAGGAAAAAGGTTGAAAAGAGCAGCAGACAGGGGGCAACGAACAACCAGAAGGCTCGTACGTGCCGTTTTACATATCGTGTCTTCATACCATACCTTGTTTCTTGCAACCATGTCCGGGCTGCCAGGCAGGCAACCCGGACAGAGATGTCAATACTTGAGATCCCAGCCTGACTTCTTGGAAAGCAGGGCTGCAAAATCATTGAGAGCCTTCGCGGCGGTGAGATCGCCGTTTACCGCCTGTTTCAGGGCATCACGGTACTCATTGTCGTAGAAGTTTCTCCACATGGAACTCTCATCGACGCTGAATGCGTAGGTGACCTTGCCGACTTCACTCTGCAATACTTTGTAGTCCTCGGCAACCTGTGCATCCGAAGGAGAATACGTCACACCGACCAAGGATGAGAGACCCTTGTCACGATTGAGGTACTGCTGAAAATTCTCCTTGGTGTAGAACCACTTGAGGAAGGAAATCGCCAAATCCTTGTTCTTTGCTTTCGCCGGTACGCCAAGACCGCTGCCACCGAGAATGGCACTTGCACTCTTTCCCACCGGAGAGGGCATGACACCCCACTTGAAGTTCTTGATCTGGTTGTAGAAGGAGTTGTAGTTCCAGCTTCCGCTGAAGTAGATGCCTACGTCGCCGTTCTTGAAGTAGTCGGCCGGGTTGTCTGTCGTACCGCCGGCCCAGATGGCCTTGGGCATGAACTTGTTGTTCCAGTCGATGAACTTTTGCAAGGTTGCGATATTCTGGGGACTGTTGATGGCGACATCGAAGCCGGCCCCGTCTTTTTCAACCATCGATCCGCCGTTGGCATACATCAGGTTGTCATAGCGTGCACGGGAGGCATCCATTGCCATCCCGTATTTGACACCACCCTTCTCCTTGAGCAGGATTGCATTCTTCTCCAGCTCATCAAGGGTCCAAGGCTTCTCAATCGTAGGGGCGGTAATACCTGCACGAGCGAAAGCATCCTTGTTGTAGTACACATTGGTAATCGTGAACTGCTGCGGCAGAATGGACTTCTTGGATGACTTATAGTCCTGAACGATGATCTCAACGGCCATAGGCTCAAAGATGGACATATCGAAATACTCTGCCATATCAAGGAACTCATCCGGATAGAGACGTGAGAGCCGGGTAGTGGTGAGCAGGTCGGGCAGGTCGTTGTTGCGTGCCATCAAGGGGAACTTGGTCAATTGGTCTTCATAGGGAATAACCATGACATCCAAGGTGTTCCCTGTCTCAGCAGCCCACTGCTTCATGGTATTGAGCAGGGCATCCTCACTTGAAGGTTCTTCGCTGAGCATCACCTTCAACACCTGAGGACCGGTACTCGCAGCCTCTTTTGTTCCAGCAGCAAAAACCATGCTGGAAAGCAGAAGAGCCATCAAGAGAATCGTCGATACTTTCTTCATATCATACCTCCTACGTATGAGAAAATAAGCCGGATCGGAGAGCTATGCTCTCATATTCAGTATAAAGAGCATCAGATGATAAACTACAACTTTATTGCCCAATAAATCGTTTTTAGTGTGCATATCTTGCGTTTTATCGCTCACTTTGCCACAGATTCGTTCCAACCGGGTCAAAACCATTGTACTTGACCGGCTGTCCTTGAACCTGCAGGGAAACACCCCATCCTCCCTCCAAGCGTCCCAAGGCCGCATCCTCGAAAACATACGTTTCTGCTGTTGCATCCATGGGGGTGTTTTGCATCGCCTGCATGAAGGATTCAAGGCTGCCATAGCCATGTTTTGAGCCCACCCTGAGCAGATAGACAGCCTTCCTGCCCTGTGCAATGAACTCCCGGTCCTTGTTCGGCCCGTAGAGTACCCGCTTAAGTTTCTCACTGCAGTACAAAGCAACATACCCGCCATTGTGTGCTTCGGCAAAGAGCCAATTGCCTCTCTGCTCAAAAGCTGCGAACTCCATGGTCGGCAGGTAGACATGGGTGAAATCAACCGGATGGTCAGCCTTGGTGTTGAAGACGATAGAGGCGAAGTTCTCATACTGGTTCACCCGAGGCAACGTCCCGTTTCCAGCCCAGTAGGAGGGCCTGGCATGGCCGAAGAGGTTGTGCTCGCCCGGATGGTTGACCCACACCTGCTCGGTGGCGGAGAAAATCAAGTGGATGGGGTTTTCCTGGAAACCCCGTTCTCCAACCCGAAAATTATTGGCACTGCTGAGCAGTGAGCAGGAAGTCTTGCAGGCATAGATATCGGCGTGCCCGTTGTAGCCATGCGTCGATTGGCTGACCAATGCCTTGCCTTGGGGAACCTGGCAGAACTGCCGGTACTTCAGTGGTGCCTGATAGTCGGAGAAGCAGAGAGCGGTTACGCCCTTGCCTGCGTGGCTGGTATTGCCGATGCCGTAGCCGATCCAATTGATGAAGGACGGGCAGTTGGAGTTGTTGCCGAACAGCTCCTTGGGGTAGGTGCGGCCTGCGGTGGTACTGAAGATTCCATCGAGAGAGTAGACGGCAAGAATGTAATAGATGCTGTCCATCGCCTTCTTGGCAAGGGCCTTCATCTCTTGGTTGCTTGTCTGTGCATACAGGCTTGCAAAACCCAGTGCATCGATGGGCAGGTAGGGAGGACTGTTCCATTCAGTAAAGCCGATGGCAAAAAAGGTCTCAAACCAAGGACGCAGTAGGCCGATGGCCTTTTGCTGCATCTGGACTCCTGTCATGCCGCTGTTGGTGAAGATCTCATCCGGGTAGAGTTCGCCTGCAAGCAACTGGCAGACATGAAACATGAGGGCATGGTTCTCACTGTAGAACCACATGGCATCGTCCCCTCTCTCGTCATGCCAGTACCGGAAATTGAGCAAACATTGCTTCATCTCACTCTTTAGATCCACGGTAACATAGGGATGGTCGGCAAAGGTTCTCAGGATATGAGGGAAATACGAGAGATAGAAATCGCTGCAGTCGCTTCGCTTGTTGATGAAGGTGATCTGGCGTCGCAGGATATGTTCAAACTCATCCTGAGGTCCACCTGCATGCAGGATTGCCACCGCCCGGTTTGCATTACGCTCGCCGTATCGTGCGAGCACTTCGAAGGCCTGCTGCTTGCGTTCATCCATGGTTGGTTTGGCTTGGGGAACCAGGGAGAGGGGAAAATTCTCAAAAGCCAGGTGATAAGCCATGCTCATCCCCTGCACCTGGGTAGTGGCCTTGAACTGCAGGTATCCGATGGGAAGCTGCTCGCACGGACCGAGTGAGCAGGTGCTCTTTGAGGGAAGAAAGACAGCCGTAGTCTCGTAGAGATCGCCAACCATGAAGTTTTCCTCGGTGGCCCCTGCAAGGTGGATCTCAAGATTCTGGTTTTCATAGGGATTTGGACAGAACAACTCAACTTCACCTGTGCGCACATGGTTGCTCTTGCAACTAAGGTTTCCCAAAGCTTCCTCGACCGCCAGCACCAGGGCGGCATCGCGCTCACCGATGGGAAGCTTCTGTACAAGGCCTTCTACCTTCGAATCGAGGGTGAGAGAGAAGTTACAGTCGCTGTCACGCTCAGCAAACTCATCCCAAAACACCACCACCTCGTTTTCTCCCTGGCTAAGCGGGAGGGTGATATGCTTTTGCTGCATCTGATTCCTGACATGCGGGGTAAACGTGGCTATCAGCTGTTGGTTCACCCATATCCTCGCCCCTCCACACACGGAGAGTTCACACCCAAGATCCATAGGCTTCATTGCATCGAGAAAAGTAATTGCTGTTGCACTGATCCAAGTGGGATTTGGATAGAAGCCGGAGAGTGAGAGTACCGGGTCATTGAAGGGGAAGCGTGCAGAAAGCTCCAGCTCTTTGCCTCCATAGAGAACCGAGCCTCCAACCACCTTCTCGGTGAACGTTGGATAGGGCTCAATTGCCTCCCTGCGCTGCTTTACGAAGGTCTCCCGAACGGGATTGACATGGGATGCCGCTCCCACCGATCCCTCCCAGACATTGGCTTCCTTCTGAATGATTACAGCTTCACCTTTCACAGGTTGTACATGAGTTTCACTGACGAGAAACCGGTTGATGATGTGCTCTTGTTGTAATGCATAGCTAAGGTATTGCATGGATGACTCCTCCCACATACGCAAGTATATGCTTGGATTATTGCAAGAACCACGTATTTTTTGCTGTAATACATATTCAAGCTTGCATTTCATGCGTTCTGAGCTAGGATGGTGGTATGAAGTACGAAAAACTGGACCTGCTTTTCAATGAGACCTTGGTAATTAAGGTCAACCATGCTGACGATCCTGTCTTCTATGTCTTCGATTACCAGAAGCGCCATTTGAATATGGAATTCCAACACTTTCACACCTACTATGAGGTGTATGTCCTGATCGACGATGCGGCGACACACATCATTGAAGGCGAATATTTTTCGTTGCAGCGTGGCGACATTGTCCTGCTCAAGCCGATGTGCCTGCATAAAAGCCTCTATCCTGAGCATGAGAATCCTAAATCCCGATTGATCATCGCTTTTCAGTTTCCCCTGCCTTCAGGCTTTGAACGGCAGACAGAGCGCCTCCTTTCCCTCTTCGACGAGAAGGTCCCCATTTATCGTTTCGAGCCTGCGATACTGCAAAGCATCATCAAGCTGTTCAATGAGATTTATCTGATGGGAACCAGCAGTATTCCAGGGTCGGATTTGATGATCCACCATACATTCCAGAAAATACTCTGGATCATTGCAACCAACCGGAAGGCCAATCGCTATGCAAAGCAGGAGATTGTCGATTCGATCACCCAGAAAATCTACGAGATCACCAGCTACATGCACTCCCATTTCGAGGAGGACCTTCCGCTTGCTGAGATCGCCCTCAAGTTCTCCATCAGCCCCTTCTACCTCTCCCGGCAATTCAAGGAAGTGACGGGAACCACCTACATCACCTACCTGCAACTGGTACGGGTGCGCAATGCACAAAACCTGCTGCTGTACAGCAATACCTCGATCAGGGATATCTGCTCGCGATGCGGGTTCTCCTCATTCAGTCAGTTCAACCGTGTCTTCCACAAGTACTGCAATATGAATCCAACCGAATTCAGAAAGGATGTGAATCATCAATCACAGCTGCTGTTACGCCAATCAGATCCCGAACGCAATGCCCATGCCTCGCTGCCCAGGATATTGCAGTCTCCCGAGGAACAGGAAGGCAAGCGGTCAGAGATGCATCGACAGGGTGCCAAAGTCATAGAGAGGCAGTGAAACCGAAGCTTTGTCCACATGGCTCTTGTAGGCTGCCAGCACCAATTCCAAGGCATCACGTCCGCATCGACCATCCACCGTCGGTTGGACGCCCGTCAGCAAAGCACGTTTGAAATCGGCATACACCCTGCTGTGGCTCGAGCCATACACCGAACTCTGGACCGAATGATCGATCTCATTACGAAGAGCTTGGATTGCCGGATCGCTGAACTCCCACACTTCGATTTCCTGAGCGCATTCACCGCCTAGTACGACGGTGCCCTTCTCCCCAATGAGGGTGATCCGCTCTTCCAGATTCTTCTTATAGAGGTTCGTAGTACCTTCAAAGCTCCCGATTGCCCCATTGGTGAACTGAACAAACCCAATGCCGACGTCCTCCACCTCGAGATACGGGTGACAACGATTGGCAAGCGTTGCACTGACGGTGGAGATTTCCGATCCTCCAAACCAACGCATCAAGTCAAGACCATGGATGCACTGATTCATCAATGCACCGCCATCCTTCTCCCAGGTGCCCCTCCAGCTGTCCTGTGCGTAATAGGCTGCATCACGCCACCATCGCACCTGCACGGAAACATGGCTGAGCTTGCCGAATCCCCCGCTGTCCAAGGCCTTTTTGACCAACAAGCTTGCATCATTGAACCGGTTCTGCTGGCAAACGCCGAGCGGCACGCCATGTTCTTGGGAGAGTGCAAGCATCTCATCGGCATCCGAAAGGCTGAGCGCCATGGGTTTCTCAACCAGCACCGCCACTCCTTGAGCGAGGCAGTATTTGGCTATTTCTGCATGACTGGCACTGTCGGTGGCAATGGCAACCATGTCCAAAGATTCACTATCGAGCATCGTTCGATAGTCTGAATACCTGTTCACATGCAAACAAGGAAGGTTCAAGCCTTCCAAGAGAACATCAATCGCTGCAGGATTGGTATCACACAATGCCACAACATCCATACCGCAAGCCAGGGCTGAAGGAAGGTGGTTGGGCGCAATACGCCCACAGCCTATCAATGCATAGCGTATACTCATCTGATGCGTACTGCCTTTGTCTGTGCTTCAATGGCAAGCTCGATGGCCCGGAACGTGTGCTCTTGCTTCATCGCCGTCTCGGTACGATCGAGCACATCCCGGATCAAGCGGCCGAAATAAGGAAATCCCACCTTACCTCCGACACGGAAATGCTGCTCCCCCTTCTCATTGACGAGAATCACATGATCACCCTCTTTGGAGGCTGCAACATCGATATATTTGCGCAGTTCGATATACCCCTTCGTCCCGACGATGAAGATGCGTCCATCCCCCCAGGTACCCAGACCATCGGGGGTAAACCAGTCAAGACAGAAGTAGCAGGGGATTCCGTTGCTTGCGGTAAAGCAGGCATCCCCGAAATCCTCAAGACCGGGATACTCTGGATGGTAGAGATTCCCCACCCTGCTTGAAACCAGTTCCGCATCCTCAGAGCCGCTGAACTGCAGGATTTGCTCCAGCTGATGACTCCCTATATCCACGAGGATGCCACCGTATTTCTCTTTCTCAAAAAACCAAGCCGGTCGAGTGGGGGCGGCAAGCCGGTGAGGGCCCCATCCGCGGATGGAGACGATGTTGCCGATTGCTCCCTCGTTGAGCAACCTTTCGGCGTAGACGGCAGATTCTACATGCAAGCGCTCGCTGTAGTAGACAAACCACTTGCGACCGGTCTGGGCAACTTTCTTCCGGGCCTGATCAACCTGTGCCTGGGTGGTGAACGGCGGCTTGTCGGCAAAGAAATCCTTACCGTGGTCGAGGGCCTCAAGGCCGAGGGGTCCGCGATCGCACGGAATGCCGGCGGTCGCCACCAACTGAATGGAAGGATTCTCCAGCAACTCCTGCTTGCTTAAGCCAACCTTTGCCGTAGGAAACTTTGCTACAAAAGCTTCCATTTTCTTCGGATCGGGATCGTACACATACGCGATATCAGCGCCTGCTTCAGACAGCCCGTTGCACATCCCATAGATATGGCCATGATCGAGGCCGATGACACCGACAATGCACTCACCTTGCTTGCAAACCGGTTGGGGCTTACCCTCGGGTGCGTAATTCTGTCCATCCATTTTTTGCATTTCCAACCTCCTTATTTTCCCATCGTCCCGAGGCTTATCTCGGTGTCTTCCAAATTCTCCACTGATTTTCCTTTCTTGTGGTATCGCACCATTCGCGCCAACATCCCTTCGGTCGTATAGAACGGGTCGTCCTTTGCCAGGGGCAACGCCACCCTCACTCCCTCGGTGGAGGATTTATACATGGCACAAATCAACTCAACGGCCTTCCTTCCTTCAGAGCCGGTAACCAGCGGCTGTGACCCATCGAGAACTGCTTTGAGGACATTCTCCAGCTGGGCTTCATGGCCTTCCACCGGGAGGGAAGGAAGTGACTGATAAAGCTTCTCCAATTCACTCTCCATCGCTGGATTTGGTTCATAGAATCCATTGGGCAGCTGCTTGACCGACTTGCAATACCAAGGGATTCCAATGGAAGCCTTCTCTGCTGCAAAGAAAAATTCCTGCTTCTCATCATGATCGACCAAGCTGGCATTGACCTCAGCAACCGAATCGGAGTAGGAAAGAATCGATAACGATACATCCTCAACCTCACTGTTGGTGTGGTTGACATTGCTCATTACCGACACAACGGAATCGGGCACTCCAATGAGCCATTGAAGGATGTCGATCTGATGCACTGCATGGTTGAGGGTGCAGCCACCACCCTCTTTCTCATACGTCCCCCGCCACCAGAGATCGTAGTAGTTTGACCCTCTCCACCACATCGAGTTCACCCGTGCAAAGAGAACCCGACCCATCACTCCATCTTCCAAGAGCTGTTTGACCCGCATGGGAGCGGTACGGAATCGATTCTGGGATATCACAGAAAGGACCTTGCCGCTTGCTTGTTGGGCTGCAATCATCCGGTCACACTCAGCAAGTGAGGGAGCCATAGGTTTCTCGACAATAACGTGCTTGCCTGCAGAAAGAAAATCAACAGCCGCTTGGCAATGCTGCGACGGCGGCAGGCACAAGGAGACCAGATCAATGTCGTCCCTGCCGAGCAGGTTTTGGTAGTCTTCAACAATCGAAGCTTGTGACAGTCCAAACCGATCGGAGAGCTTTCTCGCTTTCTCAGGGTAGATATCACAAAGCGCCTTGATCTCGCAGAGCTCGTGAGAATATTGATACCCTCTGATATGAGCCGGTGCGATATTGCCCGCTCCAATAATTGCAACGCCAAGTTTCTTCATAGCATTCCCCTTTTCCAGTATTCAGCATACCCGTCTGTACGTATATCACAATGTGAGTTCTTTCACAGAACTTGGACATCTTTTTGATTCATCTCCTCTTCCTCGCTCCGGTAGACGAACGGCAACCGGACTTCCACAGAAAAGCCCTGTTCAGAAGGAATCAAATACAACCCGTATCCCTGCCCATAGGCATAGAGAATACGTTGGTGGATATTCAAAAGGCCTATATGCTTGCCTCGCACATGCAATGCTTCCTGGGAAAACGAGGACGCGGTTTTGCTGAGTTTATCCTGCAAGTCAGCAAAAACATCGGCGCTACAGCCAGGTCCGTCATCGACAACCCTGATGCAGAGTCCTTGTTCATTACAGAACATAACCACCTTGATGGCAATAGGTTTTTGGCGCAGATACACCCCATGCACGAAGCAGTTTTCCACCAAAGGCTGCACGCAATACTTCAAAATTCTTATATCATCGGGAACGGTCTCCTGAATATCCAGGTCGAAGCTCACCAAATCCCGATACCGGATCTCTTGCAGGTGCACATAGTTGCGGATATAACGAATCTCTGATAGAAGGGGTATTTCATTGCGCCTCTCCCTCAAATCGAAATGCAGGATATAGGAAAGCGCCCGAAGCGCTTCAAGGCTCTGCTTCTTGTTTCCAAGCTCGACGATACTGACCAGGCTGTCGAGTGTATTGAAGAGGAAGTGAGGGTTCATACGTGCCTGCAACACCTCGAACCGTGATTGCGCCTGCATTGCTTCATACCGACGCAGGTTTACATACATCTTGTTGAATGCAATCATGAGCACAATGAAAACCAGGGAGAAAAGTCCTGTCAGAATCAGGATGAAAAGGTAGTTTTTCCTTGATTGATTGATGATCTTCGTCCAGGGGATTCTCGTCGAGAAGGTCAATCCCAATTGCGTATTCCTGGAGAACATAGAGATATATGCGTCTTCCTTGGCAAAGACCATACCGTTGCTCAAATCGATTGAATCGAGCACTTGCAAATCTGTATCATATTGAAGCATGGGCTTTACTTGCAACGGGATATTCCTGCTCGATTCCAATGCCATGCCTTCGCGGTCATACACAATGACTTCAAGGGGGGTGAAATCATCTCCAAAACCAACCTGATAGGAGTTCATGTGTTGAATCAAAAGAGATGTAAGGTTGAATTCAAGAAACGCAAAGGCAATCCCGCCTTCTTCTGTCCGATACCAAAAAGCTACAGGAAGAAGCGTCGACAAATCCAGATCATCGCGAAAAGCTCCAGCCACCTCAAACCCAAAGTCATTGAAGCCTCTGGATCCCAACAGCTTCAACATGGACTGCTTCTCTTCGGTCATATAGGCTTTCCACCAAGGATTTCGTTCAGTAACCGGCTTATTGACATTCGGTGCATAAAACACAGTCCCATCACTACTGACAATCCACGAACGGTCGAGGCTTGAGGAGGTCAGACGCAGGTCGAACAACTCCTGAACCAAGTCAAGGTTACGCTCTCCTTGCTCGTGGAACCGAAGCAGCATCTGTACCCGTAACGCCGCTTTTTCAATGGGAGTGAAAATTGTTGTCTGTAAATTTTCCGTATAGACCTGCAGGAATTGTTTTTTGTTGTCAAGCAGGAACAGCGTACTGCGCTGAACCCATAGCCAACTGAGCATCAAGATTACTGAGATGAGTATCGAAAGGGAAACAGCCAGAATCCTGTTCCATGACCGCTTTACCTGTCCTTTGAGAAGTCCGTCATTGGACATAGTCAATCCCTTGCTTGGACAGGGTACTCTTCCGATATTGGCCGGGAGATACGGCATACCGTTTCTTAAAGCACCGGTTGAGATAGGAACTATCACCAAACCCAACCCGGTCGGCAATTTCTTCCAGCGTCAAATCGGTATCCAGCAGATACTTTGCAGCCATATCACTTCGATAGGCATGCAGGTATTCTACAAACGTCATTCCGCACTTCTTGCTGAATGAAGCACTCAAATAGCTTGGAGAAACGTTGGCAAACTCGGCGACAGCGCACAACGAGATTTCTTGATTATAGTAGTGCTCAACATATTGGACTGCTTTTTTCACATAGACAGGCAAATTTCGATCAGTAAAATAATGAATCTGCGGATCTTTGGCATTCATCAGGCGAAGAATCTTATCCAACACCTGTTCCAAGTCCTTCTGAAAGACCGGCTTCAGCAGGTAGTCGAATACTGAAAGTTTGATGGCCTTCTGTGCATAGGAGAAATCCCCGTATCCGCTGATGATGACTGCCAGTCCATCCCAATTGGATGCACGTACTTCCTCCAAGAACCGAAGGCCGGTGTTCCCTGGAATTACGATATCACTAAATATGATTTCTGGTTTGTTTTGTGCAAAGAGAGTACGGGCCTGTTCATAGGTGGAAGCCTTGGCTACAATCTCAAAAGCCGCATTATATGAGGAGATATAGGAACTGTACCGTTCCATGGCATTGGGTTCATCCTCGATCAGCATTACCCGCACACATCCCCCCCTCGGTATCAACCCTTTACGCCGGTCAAGGCGATTCCTTCAACGAAATACCTTTGGGCACTCAAGTATACCAGAACTATGGGCGCAATACTTATTAATGTTGCTGCCATGACCTGATTCCACTTCACATCGAAATCCCCCCTCAGCAAGGCAATACCCAACGTCAAGGTACGGTTGACATCACTTTGCAAAAATACCAAGGCGTAAAGATACTCATTCCATATCGCCAGCAGGGTGATGATCAACAATGTAGTCAGTGCCGCCTTGGAAAGCGGGAGAATGATGTGCACAAAACGTGCCCAGTACCCATAGCCGTCGATTACGGCAGCTTCTTCCAATTCCTTGGGTATGCTAAGGAAAAATTGACGAAGTAAAAAGGTCCCGTAGGCAGTAAAAATGCCGCTGAGTATCAACGACCAGTGGGTATCCAGCAATCCCATTTCACGAAATATGATGAAATTCGGGATGAGAACTACTTGGCGGGGAATCATAAGCGTTGCCAAGTAGAGAAAAAAGAGCATATCCCTTCCCTTGAAGCGGAGCCGCGCAAATGCATAGGCGGCCATGCTGCTGGTGGTGAGTGTCCCGATGATTACCAAGCTCGAGACCTTGATGGTGTTCCACAGGTACATTCCAAACGGGAGCGCCTTGAACACCTGTCGATAATTGTCAAAATTGAATGATGTGGGAATCAGAGAATATTGTTTGGTATAGACTTCTGAATAGGTTTTGAAGGAGGTTGCTATCATCCACCAGAAGGGGATGAAAAAAAATGCCGCCAGAATAACCAACAAGAGGTACCAAACCCAATTCTTGGTGACTTTTCTCCATTGAATCGTTGCTACTTGTGTTTTCATCAGTTGAACACCCACTTATCGGAATAATGGTTTTGCACCAGTGTGATGATAAAAATGGTTATGAAGAGAATCAGGCTGAGTGCAGAGGCATACCCCATCCTGAAGAACTGAAAACCATTTTGATAGATATACATAACAAGCGTATTGGTAGCATTGGCAGGCCCTCCTTTCGTCAACACCGAGGTCAAGTCAAAAATTTGGAATGAACCAATCAGACTCGTGGTCAGGGCAAAGAACGTGGTCGGGCTGA
The DNA here is from genome assembly GCA_002432715.1 of Sphaerochaeta sp. UBA5849. Classification (GTDB taxonomy): domain Bacteria; phylum Spirochaetota; class Spirochaetia; order Sphaerochaetales; family Sphaerochaetaceae; genus Sphaerochaeta. The sequence goes on from DJGJ01000021.1 coordinate 76,296, forward strand.
TCAGGGGAATCGTGATATGCAAGAATACATCCATACTGTGCGCGCCATCGATGGATGCCGCTTCATAGTAGGAACGGGGGATTCCTTGCAAGCCGGCAAGGAAAATGACCATGAAATACCCGAGTTCCTTCCACAGCCCGACGAGAATGACTGAAGGCATGGCCCAGACAGGAGAAACAAGAAAAGGAATGATGTTGATTCCCAGCAGGGAAAGCACATGATTGATCAAGCCATTTTCCGAGCTCTCCAGAAGAGGCGTCCAAATAAGCGCGACTGCCACACTTGAACAAACCGAGGGGAGAAATGCGACGGAACGAAAGAAATTGCGGCCGTGCAACTGCTTGTTCAGAAGGATGGCCAAGAGAAGGGAGAGCAGCAGGTTCAGGGGGACCTTGATGAATGAGTAATAAGCAGTATTTTTCAATGCCATCCAAAACACATCGTCTGTAAGCAGCTCCCAGTAATTGGCAAAACCGATAAAGGATGGGCTGTTTAGTAATCCCCAATCCAAAAAACTTATACCAAACGATGCGAGCGTTGGAATCATTGAGAATAGTAGAAAGCCAAGTATGTTCGGCAACAAGAACAGGAATGCCGCCAAGCCCTCGCCATGCTTCATTGTTAGTTTCATACTACGTAACCTTTGGTGGATGAACGCGGATTATGTCGTCGGACAGCAACCCGTCCGACGACATACCACAATTTATTTTGAATTTGTTTCAATGATTTTGGTGATATCGCCACGGATATCGGCCATGGCTTGTGCAGCGGTCTTGGTTCCCAGCATTGCACTTTGAACAGCCGGTATTACCTTCGATTCAATGGCTGCGTATCCTGTACGAAGCGGCAATGTGTGCCCGTACTCCTTGGCGATCAACTCACTGTTCTGCTTGATCTGTTTCGGATAGAGATTGGGATCAAGATACAGAGCCCAGTTCTCGGCGATGTTGAGCGTCGGTGGGAATCTCTTTGCACGTACATAGAGGTCTTCACCTTCCACACCACGGAGGAACTTGGTAAAAATCCAGGCAGCTTCTTTCTGCTTGGAGGACTTGCTTATGCTGATGGTATTGCTCTTGAATACAGTGGTATTCTTGCTGTTCATTGCTTGCGGCATGGTCCATGCTTCAAAGCGAATTCCCTCGATCTTCTGGATTGCGAGAATTTCTTGTGCGGATCCGCTCATCATGGCAATGGTACCATTGCTGAACCAACGGCGCAAAGCTTCGGTGTTCCCGCTGTTGATGGTATCCTTGGGCATGTAGCCTTCCTTGTACAGGTCTGCAAGCATCTGAATTGCACTTGAGGCTTCAGGACTGTCACCGGTATAGCGACTCTTGTCCTCGCTGAGCAGGGTACCGCCCTTCGACCAGATATGTGGCAGGACACTGGAGAGATAATTGGTATCGATTGCAAAACCATACACCTTGTCTTTCTGGGGGTTGAAGGAGCGAACGATGCGTTCAAAATCCTTGGTGGTCCAATCCAAGGAAGGAAGTGCAACACCGGCTTTCTCAAAGACATCAAGATTCAACAGCATGTACAGTGGAGCGGTTCCCCAAGGAAGGCCGTAAATCTGTCCGTCGACTGTTGCTTCCTCGATACCCATCTTCGGATAGAGGTTCAAATCAATCTTGTCCCTTTGGATATAGGGGCTGAGGCTCTCGACCGCACCAAGCTTGATGAAGTCATAGAAATAGTAATCGTCGATACGCATCACATCGGGAGCCATGTTGCCTGCGATCATGGTCATGAGCTTGGTATGGTAGTCGGCATACCCGCTGACAATCGGCTCAATCTTGATATCGGGATGTTTCTCCTCGAATGCCTTGATGATGTCCTGTTCAACTCCGATGGCATCAGGATTACCCCAGAATGCATACTTGAGTGTCACAGGTCCGCTTTTCTGTGGTTCCTGGGAGCCTTGCGCTCCCACAGTGGCAAGAATCATTACCAAACCCAACAATACCAGTAGTGTTCGTTTCATCGTGCTAACCTCCTTTTGGTTTTCTTCGATGTTCCTACATCCTCATGGTCCGAGGGCCAAAACACCATGGTTGATTTTTCTCTATACTTGGATATTCTTTTGATATTTTGCAAACAATTATCCTATAAACAGACAGAAAATCCATACATACTAAATGAAACGAGTCCTTTTTTCGCAAAAAAGGGGTCAATCACTTTTCCTGTGGGATTGGCCAAAGCTGTCAAAGTATAGAGAATCGAGAACTTCAGAGGAT
>DJGJ01000042.1 GCA_002432715.1 Sphaerochaeta sp. UBA5849
GTTATTTTTGCACAATTCCTAAGCATGCTGGAGGGGAGAAGATTCTACGCACGTAGGATCTTCTCCATTGCCTTCCCCTTGGCAAGCTCGTCGATGAGCTTGTCCAAGTAGCGGATCTCTTTCATGATCGGGTCTTCGATCTGATCAAGGCGCACCCCGCAGACCGAACCGGTGATCTTGCTTCTCGCAGGGTTGGGAGACGGGCTTTGCCTGATGAATGTTTCGATAGTTGTCTCGTTCTTCACGTGCTCATCCAGCTGATCCCGGGTATAGCCGGTCAACCAACAGATGATGGTATCCACATCATCCTTGGTCCGCCCTTTCTTTTCTGCTTTCTGGATATAGAGCGGATAGACAGATGAAAAGCTCATTGCATAGATTCGATGTGGTGCCATGGCAAACTCCTCCTGAATCCTATCCTGATGAGGATGTTGCTAATGCGTATGCCGATGGGTGGCAGCCATCGTTTGTTCAATGGCTTCAATGGAAGCATCAAGATTTTTGGAAACCATCAAGGAATAGAGCATGTCGATGACTGCTAATTGATTGATACGCGATGTACTTGCGCCCTGGCGGTAAATTCGTTCAGAGGCAGGAACTGGAATATGAATGCTGGAGAGCCGGCGGATGGTATTGTCACTATCCATTGTGAGTGAAATGATGGGTACTTTATTCTTTCGTAGTTGCTCTGCCGCAGCTTTCATAGAGTCATTTTCTCCTGAATATGAGATAATGAATGCACAATCCTGCTGCTTGAGTGTAGATGCTGCAGTCAGCTGCAGATCGGTATCATGTGTATAGAAAACAGGCAGTCCGAGCCGGACGAGTTTCTGCATAAAGTCAAAGGCAACGACTCCGGAAGCTCCAACGCCGAACAAGGCAGTAGACCGGGCTGACAAAATGGCATTCACCGCTTGTTCCAAGGAATCTCCATCAAGTGTTCTTTCAAGCGCTGTGAATGATTGTTGAAGCCGCTGAATGACCGAGTGAATTACTGCTGCTGGAGCTGTTTCGGACTCAAGCTCCAAATCAGGGACATACCGTTCATCATAGTTGTCAAACACATCACGTGCGAGCCTGATCTTGAAGTTGCTGAAACTGGAGAAATTGAGATGTTTGCAAAAACGAATAACTGCTGCTTGGCTGGACCCACTTTGCTTGGAAAGTTCTCGAACATTGAAGTGTAAGGTTTTTTTTGGTTCTCGAAGCACGTACGAAGCAACCTTCTTCTCTGAATCACTGAGACTGTCATAGTGTGCATTGATTTCAAATAGAGCGCCCTCGATCCGAACTTTCTCCTGCATTTAGGTTTCCTTCTCTGAATAATTTTACTGGGAATGTTTTCCCTGATACAAGCGAATCATCTCTGAAATTGGTCCGCTTGATTGTTTTTCCAAAGCCAGTGCTGTTTCAGCATCAACACCAAGAAGAATCATCAGAATCGCAACCTTCGGTTTTTTCCCTGATTCATAAAAAGCTTGTACAGCCTCTGCTTCCGTACAGCCAGTGGCTTGCTTGATGAGTCTCTTGGAGCGTTCCACCAGTTTCTGGTTCACCGGAGTCAAGTCAACCATCAGATTGTGATATACTTTTCCCAGTCGTATCATACTTGCCGTTGTAAGCATATTTAAGACCAACTTTTGGGCCGTACCTGCTTTGAGTCGGGTGGAACCTGTGATGATTTCAGGTCCGACATCCAGAAATACTGCATGGTCGGCTGCAGAGAAAGTTTTTGAATCCTTGTTGCAACTGATAGCTCCAACCACAGCTCCAAGGCTTTTTGCATATTCCATTGCACCTATTACAAAAGGAGCCTGCCCTGAAGCTGTGATGCCAACCAGTACATCGTCGGAGGTGAACTTGATGGCTTCAAGTGCGCTCACTCCTGCCTGCCTATCATCTTCGGCATTCTCGATGGAACGAGTCAAGGCATCCCTTCCTCCGGCAATGATTCCCTGAACCATTGTCATTGGGACGCCAAAGGTAGGGGGACATTCCGAGGCATCAAGAACTCCCAACCTGCCTGAAGTCCCTGCTCCGATGTAGACCAACTTTCCCCCATTTTTAAAAGATTCAACAATATCATTTACCAATGCTTCAATGACATGTAGTTGCTTTTCCACTGCATACGGAACTGTTTTATCCTCATTGTTCATGATTTGAAGGATACGAAACACGGAGAGTTCATCTATATTTGAGGAATTGTGGTTGCACTGTTCGGTGGTTAGCTGACCTAATTCTTCTTGTGTGATCGGTATATCCATTGTGTAAAATCCCCTTCAGGTGGATATTGAATAATTTTGTTATGGTTTTACTGTACCATTTCAGACCGATGATGTAAAGAAATATTATTTTAAAAACATTTGCGTTTTGAAATATTGTGCCATATACTATCCGTGATGGGGATAGGCATATGAATCAGATGGATTTTCTTCAGTCGTATCGCAGTCGTTTGAACCACAAGCTTATAGGACTTATGTCAGGAACATCTTTGGATGGTGTGGATGCAGTGCTGGTCTGTATCGAGACCGATGAGAACGGTACTACTACCCGGATTACTCTGGAAGATCAAGTATCCATTCCCTATACCAAGGAAATGAAAGAACTCGTGAGCAGGTTATGTGTGCCCGGAACTTCAGATATCAACGATATAACGTTGGCTCATAGCGGTATCGCCTACTGGAATGCAGAAGCAGTCAATATGCTTATCAAACACAGCAACATAAGCCGAACGGCTGTCGATGCTGTGTGCATGCATGGGCAGACGGTTTGGCATGCACCGAACCCCCAATCTTTTCCGGGACCGTCAGGAGTTTTGGAAGTGACTGGCACGTTGCAACTCGGGAACCCTCAATATGTAGCATCCCTTACCCGGCTGCCCGTAATTTCTGACTTTCGTTCTGCTGATATGGCCGCAGGAGGCCAAGGGGCTCCGTTGGCTCCCTATATCGACTATCTATTGTTCCATCAGAAGGGCAAAGGTGTGGCTGTGCAAAATATCGGAGGTATCGGTAATGTTACGGTGCTTCCACTCGGAGGAAGACCCAAAGATGTTTTTGCATTTGATACCGGTCCTGGCAATATGATTATTGACCAGCTTGTAGCCTTGCATACAAAGCAGCAAAAGCAATTTGATGAAGGAGGGGCGATTGCAGCCTCAGGTAGGGTGTGTGAAACATTACTTGCTACCTTACTTGAAGATTCCTATTTTGCAAAATGTCCCCCAAAAAGTACAGGGCGTGAAGTATATGGACAAGAATTCACCAGACAATTGCTTCAGAAGGCGGCAGCTTTACAGCTCTCTTTCGAGGATACTGTAGCAACAGCCACGGCATTTACTGCTCGTTCAATCGTCCAATCATATAAGGATTTCGTTTTACCTGTTACAGCCCTGCATACTGTAATTGTCAGTGGTGGTGGAGCACGCAACAAGACGCTACTCTCTATGATTCGACGCTACTTAGGTGAAGGTGTCGAGGTTGCTGTATCAGATGATTTTGGCATTCCCGACCAAGCTCGTGAAGCCATGGCTTTTGCTTTAATGGGTCACGAGTCCTTACTCGGTCGGCCTTCGAACCTGCCTGCAGTAACCGGTGCTAAAGAGCCCGTAGTGCTGGGTACAATTACCATGCAACAGCTCTGATGTATGTCAGATGAGTATCATTTCATAGGAGTTAACGATGAAGAAACGCAATCTGTTCGTATTGTGCACTGTACTGGTAGTCCTGGTCGCAGTCTCTTCTGCTTTTGCTGCCGGTGTAGCCGAACAGGCTCCAGCTGCCCAGAAGTCTCAGACCTTGACAATCGGGGTGAGTCAGGAAGCAGTAGGCTTGGACCCACATATCGTAACGGCATTCTCCTCGATGCGTCGTTTGGATTTGCTGTACAATCGTTTGGTACGTCTCGATGAAAACATGCAGGTGGTACCTGACTTGGCAGAGTCATGGGAGATTCCCAACAATCTGACCTACATTTTCCACTTGAGAAAGGGAGTCAAATTCCATAACGGAAGGGAAATGACTGCCGACGATGTAAAGTATTCACTCGAGCGAGTCCTCGATCCGGCTACAGCTTCTCCCGGACGTTCTTACATCTCCACCATCTCCAAGATTGAGGTTGTGGATGCATACACTGTCAAGTTGACACTTTCCTCACCTCTTGCGTCCCTCCTGGATGCACTTACTTCAAACAATATTTCCATCGTACCTCGTGAAGCGGTGCAGGAGCATGGAAATCTTCAGCGTGTTGCAGTCGGCACCGGGCCGTATATGCTCAAAGAATGGGTGGTGGACAACTCTATGACGCTGGTAAAAAACCCCAACTACTTTGAAGCAGGATTGCCCAAGAGCGACCAGGTAATATTCCGGGTTATCCCTGAAGAAGCTTCCCTGTATGCGGGTGTTCGCTCCGGGAACTTGGATTTAGCTACCATTAATGATGGGGCAACCATTCGACAAGCTAAGGCAGACAAGAACGTAGTTGTCATGAGCAAGCCGGGCATGAACGTTCGTGTTTTCAGTTTCAACAACCAGAAGAAGCCCTTTGATGATATCCGCGTTCGTCAGGCTGTCGCTCTTGCACTCAATCGATCTGAAATCTTGACCATGGCCGAATATGGTATGGGTGCTACAACGGGTCCGATTCCCATCTCCGCCAAGGTATGGGCGATTCCTCCTGACCAACTCCCTCTTGGAAAGACCGACTATGCAAAAGCAAAACAATTGCTGGCTGATGCGGGATATCCTAATGGATTTGCCTTCGATATCGTGTGTTCCTCAACCTATGAAGGGGGGTTGGCTGTGGCACAGGTGATTCAGAATCAGCTGAAGAACATCGGGCTTACCGCAAATCTGGACGTTGTGGAATGGGGCAATTACATCGATCGTTGGGCGAAGCGTGACTTTGCCACCATGGTTGAACTGCGTGGTGGAAGCAGTGAGCCTGACCGATTCCTGTATAGATCGCTGCACAGCACCGGTGGTGTCAACAATTTCATGTTCAAGGACGCAGAAACCGATGCGCTGCTTGAGTTGGGTAGGGAACAAACCGATCCAGCCCAAAGAAAAGCCACATACGACAAGGTGCAGGTGGTGTTGAGCGAAAAAGCTCCGCTGGTATTTCTCTATAGTCCGAACGAGAACCAGGTTACCAGTCCGTATGTCGAAGGTTTCAAGCAAATCGGTAATGGCAGTCTCTACTATGTGACCCATGCCCAGGTAATCAAGTAACAATTGCTACTGTACTCCTCCCTCCGGGGAGGAGTCTCTCCACTTTATTGTACTGAGGTGTTTCGTGGGAAAATACATTATAAAAAGACTGCTCTCTCTTGTACCTGTCCTTATCGGGGTTTCCTTGATTGTCTTCTTCCTGGTTCGAATGATTCCTGGTTCTGCATTGCAAATGTATATGGGAACACAAGTTGAGGCAACCCCCGAGCAAATGGAAGAGCTCAAGCGATTGTTCGGAGAAGATAAACCAATTCCAGTCTTGTATATTGAGTGGGTAGGGGATTTGCTGAAAGGAGATTTCGGATATTCCCTGAGAACCGGCCGGCCTGTATTGCCTGATATTCTCAATCGGCTTCCCATCAGTCTCGAGCTGACTTTGTATTCGCTTATTCTGGCTCTTCTCATCGGAATCCCGTTGGGAGTGCTTTCTTCCTTGCGTCAAAACACTTTTGGGGATTTTTTCAATAGGGTTGTCGGGCTTATCGGCCTTTCCTTGCCGCAATTCTGGCTTGCTGCATTAATGGTAATAGCATTTTCAAATTCTCAAGGCTGGATACCGATGGGCAATTATGTCAGCTTATTGGAGAATCCTCTCAAGAATTTGAAAATGTTCTTCCTCCCTTCCCTTGCCATTGGGTTTGGATTTGCAGCCGTGGTCATGCGGTATACCAGAAACAGCATGCTTGAGGTATTGCAGATGGACTATGTAAGGACAGCAAGAGCAAAGGGGCTTCCATACCGCAAGGTTATCATTGTTCATGCTTTGAAGAATGCAATCCTCCCTGTTATTACGGTAACGGGATTCAATGCAGGTTACCTGCTCGGAGGATCGATAGTAATCGAGGAAGTGTTTGCATTGCCCGGTATGGGACGGCTTGCCCTCTATGCCATCAACCAACGTGATTACCCTGTCATCCAGGCAATCGTGCTTGTGATAGCAACCCTCTTTGTGTTGGTCAACTTGATTACCGATCTGGTGTATGCATTGGCAGACCCCAGAATCCGTCTGGTCGATGAGAAGAGGTGATGGTATGAAGACTCCACGATTGTTGCGTAATAAAATCGCTGTTGCTGGACTCGTGCTGATAGTGCTCTATCTGCTTATAAGCGTTGTCTCATTATTCTGGCTGCCGTTCGATCCCCTGAATATGGACGCAGAGCAGATTTTACAGCCACCTTCGTTCGTTACAGGACACTTGTTTGGGACTGATGAATTTGGTCGAGATATTCTATCGCGTATCATGAAAGGAACCTCGGTTTCCTTCATCATCAGTGTCAGTGCAACTGCTTTAGGAGCTCTGATTGGTATTTTCATGGGGGTGTGGGCAGGCTATCTCGGTGGAAAAGCGGATAATATCATTATGAGGATTGCAGATATCCTCTTCTCTTTTCCATCTTTGTTGCTTGCAATTTTCATTATGGCAATTCTGGGTGAGCATACGTACAACGTAGTGCTTGCAATCGGTATAGTCTATATTCCTCAATTTGCAAGAATCAGTCGAGGTTCAATCATTGCGTTGAAAGGGAATGAGTTCATCAGGGCCGCCAAATCAAATGGGGCTGGAAGAACCTATATCCTCATTCATCATCTGCTGCCCAATATTACCGCTCCGCTCATCGTACAGATATCGCTGTCACTCTCTACTGCCATATTGCTTGAGTCCGCATTGAGCTTCCTGGGATTGGGGGTTCAGCCTCCTAATCCCTCTTGGGGGAATATGCTCAGTAGTGCACGCAAGGTCATGATGTTTGCACCTTGGACTGCGGTATATCCCGGACTGGCTATTGTTTTGTTGGTGCTCGGATTCAACCTGTTAGGAGATGGATTGAGAGATATTCTTGATCCACGGCTCCGTAATGTTCGATGAGGAATGTGAGAATGAAAGAATCCCCAATTTTGCAGGTGCAAGCGTTGATGACGGAGTTCAAGACCGAGCGTGGCATTGTCAATGCCGTGAACAAGGTCTCCTTCGATGTTGGACGAGGTCAGACTCTGGGAATCGTGGGAGAGTCGGGTTCTGGAAAATCCGTCACCAATCTCTCCATTCTCCGCTTGATCGAATACCCGCCAGGACGTATTACCGGTGGAAAGGTGCTATTTCATGGCAAAGATTTGCTGGATGCTACGGAGCAAGAGATGCTGGGTATTCGAGGCAAACATATTTCCATGATTTTTCAGGATCCTTTGACTTCCCTCAATCCGGTGATAAAAATCTGGAAGCAAATTGCCGAGGCTTTGATGCTTCACCAGGGGATGAAGAAAAAGGAAGCAAAGAAGCAAGCAATAGAGTTGTTGCGGATTATTGGTATTCCAGATCCCCAAATGCGGGCGGAGTGTTATCCGCATCAATTTTCGGGAGGAATGCGCCAGCGTGTCATGATTGCCATGGCCTTGTCCTGCAATCCGGATATTCTCATTGCCGATGAGCCGACTACCGCTTTGGATGTGACAATCCAGGCACAGATTCTCGATCTCATCCGTACCAGGCGAGATGATCAACAGACGGCAGTAATCATGATTACCCATGATTTGGGGGTCATTGCAGAGATGTGCGACCAAGTCTGTGTGATGTATGCTGGTCGTATTGTAGAGCGTGCTGATGTATTCGATTTGTTTCAATCGCCCAAGCATCCATACACACAGGGCTTGCTTGACTCTATTCCTCGATTGGATCGGACCGGTGCTGAAAGGTTGCACTCCATCAAGGGCTCTCCACCCGATTTGCTTCACCTTCCCCAAGGTTGTCCCTTCAAGGAACGCTGTGATAAGGCCATGAGTCGTTGTGCTATCGAGTTGCCTCCCGAGCTTACACTCATCGGATCCTCCAATCCAAGAAAGGTTGCTTGTTGGTTGTATGCAGAAAAGGAGGAAGTCGATGCAAACGCGTGAAACACTCTTGGAAATCAAGGATCTCAAGGTTCATTTTCCCATAGAGAAAGGTCTGCTCTTCAAGAAGGATGTAGGTTCGGTTCGTGCTGTCGATGGTATCTCTTTTTCCGTATATAAAGGTGAGTCCTTGGGCCTTGTCGGGGAGTCGGGTTGTGGTAAATCCACGACCATCATGGCTCTTGCACGGCTTGAACGCATAACAAGCGGACAAGTTTGGTTCGAAGGCAAGGATTTGGCAACGCTGAATGCGGAGCAGCTGATACAAGCCCGCAAGGATTTCCAAATCATTTTCCAAGATCCTTACTCTTCTCTTGATCCTCGTATGCGTGTCATCGATATTGTTGCAGAACCCATGCGTATTTATACAAAAAAAGCCATTCTTACGCTGACGGAAAAGGAAATTGAGGAGAAAGCATTGGGCTTGCTGGATAAGTGTGGTTTGCCTGCTTCCTATGCCAAACGATATCCTCATGAGTTTTCTGGTGGACAGCGGCAACGAATTGGAATTGCCCGTGCCCTGTCGCTTGGCCCGAAGCTTATTCTCGCCGATGAACCTGTAAGTGCCTTGGATGTATCCATCCAATCACAGATCCTGAATTTGCTGAAAGACCTGCAAAAGGAATTTGATCTTACTTTTATATTCATCGCTCACGATCTGTCAGTGGTTGAATATTTTTGCAATAGGGTTGCAGTAATGTATTTGGGAAATATCGTCGAGATGGCGCCTTCCCATGAACTGTATGTAAATCCAATGCATCCATACACGAAAGCGTTGCTTTCAGCAGTTCCGATTCCTGATCCTGTTGCAGCAAGGACACGAAAGCGCTTGATTCTCAAAGGCGATGTACCTTCTCCCAGTATAGTGCGTCCTGGCTGCCCATTCTATGAGCGGTGTCACAAGGCCATGCCTATCTGTGAGAAGCAAAAACCTGCTTTGCTTGGAGCAGAAGCAGGGCATCAGGTTGCATGCTTTCTCTATGAAAATATACAAGGCGGTGAGCATGCTTAAGGTCACAGCAATTCCCTTTGGATTGCCTTTGAAACATCCATTTCATATTGCTCACGGTAGCAGCGAGTACCGGGAGAATGTATTTCTTCAGATCATTCATGATGACAAGACAGCCTATGGCGAAGCCGCTGTTGTTCCCTACTATGGAGTCAGCAAAGAGCAGATTCTTGAAGACTTGCAAAGAAACATCACCGCTGAAATGATTGTACATCGAGAGACTTTATCCGTGGTAAATCGATTCGCATACAGTATGAGTGCCTGTGCATATACCAGTGCGATGCAGGCTCTCGAGCCTTATTTTCCCCAACCTCGGCCTACGCCGCCACATCGTGGTTCTTCCTATACGATTGCCTATCAGCCTGATATGCAGAGGATGTTGGAATCCATCCAAACGTGCGGGTTCTCGACCATTAAGCTGAAGGCGGGTTTCGCTGATGATATCCAGCGGATTCGTACCATCCGCGAACACTTCCCCGATCTGAAGATTCGTCTTGACGCAAACCAAGGTTGGAATTACGAACAGGCGTATGCTTATATCTTGGAACTTAAGGAATTCAATATTGAGTTGATAGAGGAGCCCATCAAGGGTTCGGTTGGGCAGATTCAAAGACTTTCTGAGCTAAGCGAGATTCCCATCCTATTAGACGAAACCGTGCAAACAATTCAGGATTTGCGAACCTATGCACCGGCTGTTTCAGGTATTGTTGTCAAATTAGCCAAAAGCGGAGGGCCACAGGCTGCTCGTGTACTGATTGAAGAAGCGAAAAACCTCGGCCTCGAAAGTATGCTGAGTTGCATGATCGAATCTTCATTGGGCATTGCTCATGCTTTGACTTTGGAACCTTTATGCAAGTGGATTGATTTGGATGCTCCAACCTTGTTGTCTGATGACGTTTTCTCCGGTTTGACGTATCAGGACGAACTGCCGACTTGTTCTTTATCATCTTTGGTTCCAACCGATCGACTAGGAGAGGCTTTCGCATCAGCAAAGCCTTTCATAGAGGAGTGATATGGAAGTTGAGATTAAGTCATTTTCAGAACAAGATGTACAGTCTTGTGCACATTTGGCGGCCTCGTCATCTCTGAAGGATGTATATGGGTTTTCCGATTATGGGTGGATTGAAAAACTCAGCAAAGCAACCGATGATCCGAACAACCTTTTGTCCGTTGCTTGGGTGGGAGACAGGATTGCCGGCTTTATCTGGGTGCATTTGAAGGGAGCTTTTCTGGTGGCTCCCTATCTTAGGTTCATAGCGGTGGATCCCAAATTCCAAGGTATGGGGGTAGGACGTCGTTTGCTTCGTGAGTTTGAAGAACAGACCAAGCATCTAGGGAAGAGTTTTTTTCTGTTGGTCTCCGATTTTAATTTGGAAGCTCAGGGATTTTATGGAAAGCAAGGATACCGCAAGGTGGGGGAGCTTGCTGATTTTGCTGTTCCTGGTGTAACAGAAGTCATTATGGTAAAGCAGAATATTCGAGAAACGATATGAACTGTCAGGAGAAACTAGAAAGCTTGTCATCTCTGCTTGAACAGAGTATTAGCGAGCAGTATTTCAGCGGAGCTGTCGTCGGGGTTTTCCAGGAAGGAGCCTGTTGTTCAAGAGCATGGGGGACAACTGCCATGCAAGGCGAGCAATTACTAACCTCCCATCTCTTCGATCTTGCATCCCTATCCAAGCTTTTCACCACAGCTGCCATCCTGCGTCTCATTGATTCCGGGGTAATCTCCGACCAAACCCGGTTGCTTGATGTCTTTCTTTTGTGTGATCCTGTCATTACTACACACCTTAATAAGGTGTCTGTCGCTGATTTGCTGACGCATGCTTCAGGGTTGCAAGCTTGGTATCCATTCTATACAAGACGCAGTGATTCCTTTGAGGTGATTCTCCACGATTTGCTCTTTTCCACTCCTTTGCAGCAAGGAGTTGTATACTCTGACATCAACTTTATGTTGCTGGGAATGCTGGTCAGTAAAGTGACCGGTCTTCCATTGGACGAAGCAATGGCCACCCTGGTCTTCAATCCCTTGAAGATGAAGAATGCCACTTACCATCCACAACCAGCACAGTGCGTTGCTACAGAGTTTGGAAATCGAATCGAAAAAAGAATGGTAGCAGAATTGGGATTACAATTCTCTGACTGGCGGTGCGAGCATGTTCCTCTTCGCGGACAATGTAATGATGGCAATGGTTTCTACTATTTTGGGGGAGTGGCTGGTCACGCGGGAATTTTTGCCGATGTTTCCGATGTACTTGCCTTGGGGAGGGCTTTCATGCCCAGCTCCAATTCCTTTTTTTCATCCGTTGTATTGGAGAGAACCTTGCATGACTGGGGTGGGGGACGTGGATATGGTGTTCAGTTTGGGGATCTGTATCCTGATAATGGATTTGGTCATACCGGATTCACGGGAACATACCTGTATGTGAATCCACTTCGTGACATGGTCGTTGTATTGCTGACCAATCGCTTGCACACTCCAAATGTGAGGTCGATCAATCATATCCGCATCGAAGTGGTGAAGAGACTTTTAGTTCAATAGCAAATATTTCTTGTTCTTGTCAGAAATACGAACACAGTTCACCTGAATCCAATTCAGTTTCTCTTGCTTGTTCTCGGTTGTGTTCCTCGTGTTCAAAAGGAATTCCACCATTGGCTCGGATGACTTTTATCTCAGGCTTGAGCATGATATGCCGGGGGAGGTCATCCCAATCGCCTCCAAGACGCTTGAGCAGCAATTCAGCAACTTCCTCGCCGATTTGCTCAAATTGTTGGGAGACGGCATAGTGGCAGAACTTGAGCAGAGGAGCATAGCTGAGATAATCGAAGCTCGCAAATACCAAGCCCTTGAGTTCCTGCTCGGTGAGGTTCTCTACCGCATGGATGGTAGCCCCGAGGTGCATGGAATCGTTGGCGATGAAAAAAGCTTGCGGATGATCGGGCTCGGCGAGTGCCTGCCTGAGCTGTTCTCGACCATTGTTCTGAGTCATTGCCCCTGTATGGAGAACGAATCGGTCTTCAACAGGCAGATTGTACTTGGCCATGGCTTCCAAGTATCCGTGCAACCGTTCGCCGGCAGTATGGATATCCGGGTCCCCACCGATGAAACCAATGCGTGAAAAGCCCTCATTGTGAAGGGCTTGAATCATTTTATGCACACCAAACCGGTTGTCGGTCTCTACCGAATCGACCTTGAGTCCCTTGATGCGGCGGTCGACAAGAACCAATGGGATGTTGGTCAGGGCCTTGGAAAGAAAGTGCTCTCCCTCAGAACCCGAGGGCATGACCACCATGCCGTCGACGTTGCGCTCGATGAGAATCTGCAGCTTCCGCTTCTCTTCCTCAACCGAATCGTAGGAGGAGGTGATGATCATCGAATAGCCTTTGGGGGCGAGACATCGCTCCAACGCTTCGACAACTTCCATGAAAAAGATGTTCGAGAGCTCGGGGGCGATGATGCCGATGGTTCGTGTCTGACGAAACTTGAGTGAGCGAGCCACCTCGTTTCGATTGTACCCAAGTTTTTCTACTGCATCCAAGACAGCTTTGCGGGTCCGGTCCTTGACCACATCGCTTTCATTGAGGGCTCGGGACACCGTGGCAATCGACACTCCAGCCAAGCGTGCGACATCCTTGATTGTCACGGGTACAACATTGTTATCCACCGTTCGGCTCTCCATAGCAATCGGGGGTCTTGTTAGACCCCCGATTGAACGTAAGGTGCATCAATCGTAAATCAGGCCCTTGATATCAGGGTCATCCATGTTCTGGTAATTGTAGAACTTGGCACCGGTATCGACATCGGAAACAGGCTCACCCTTGTAGGCCTTGTAGGCCAACTCGACTGCCTTGTAGCCGATCTGGTATGGATCCTGGGTGATGGAGCCGAGGAAGTACTGGTTGCGAACAGCATTCTTCTGGGCTGCGCCGGCATCATATCCGATGACCACGACGTTCTTGAAAGCTGCATTGGTCTTGAGCGATGCACCATCATTGGTTGCGGCCAAGAGGCCCTTGACGGTTGCTTCGTTGGAGCAGAAAATTCCCACAATGTTATCACTGCTTACCTTGTTCAACACTGCCTGGGCGGCATTGGTGGCGTCGGTCATGGCAGCTGAAGCAGGAACAATCATCTCGATGATGACTTTCTTGCCGTTTCTGGGGCTGTCTGCGGCAATGTAGGCGGTGTTGCCGATGACTGCAATATCACTCTTGGAAAGAGCGGTTTTCTCATCGATCAACTTGATCATTGTGTCGCGGAAACCCTTGCCGCGGCTGAGCAATGACTCACCGGAGGCATCCTGGTTCATGACCACGATTTTTACCGGTTTTGCATCGGTTGCTGCTTCAATCTTGCTCTTGATCACCTCGAACATCTTCTCAGCCGCCAAACCGGCTGCTGCATAGTTGTTCGTGGAAGCATTCGCCCAAATTGATCCAGCCGGGGCCTCGGGGACACCGGAGTCAAACCCGATTACCGGGATTTTCTGGTTCTTGGCCTGCTGAAGCTGGTCAAGAACACTGCTGGTATTCAGAGCGGCCAAGGCGATAGCCACGGGATTCTTTGCCATGGCATTGTTCAGCATCTCAACCTGGATTTGAACATCACTTTCAGAAGGAGGACCTTCAAAGGTGATGTCGACGCCATAGGCTTCAGCAGCTGCATTGGCACCAAGTTTTACCTGCTGCCAGAAATCGTGCTGTTCACCTTTTGAGACAACGGCGATGTACGGCTTCTTGGTTTCCTGTACACCTTGGGCGAATACAGTCGCTGAAGCAAGTACAACCAGAGCCAGTAGAACGACTAAGGTTCTCTTCATAATAACCCTCCTATTTTCTTTCGGGATCATACGAGCCCGAATTTTCTCCAAGCTAGGTTCTTTGGAATTCCTTCTCTTGTTTGCGCAAGGCTGCTTTCTGTTCCTTCTCCTCACGTTTGAGTCGGCGGTACTCTTTGTTCATTTCAATTTTCAAGGCTGCAGCTTCATCTCCCTGCAACTGACTGAGCTTGAGCAGCATCTCCTGGCGATACCGATCCGATGCAGAAAGAATTCGGACCTCGGTGGACTTCTTTGTGCGATAAATATCAAGCATCACTGCCCCAAGGACGACGACTCCGGTGAAGAATGTCTGATACTGCGACTGCAGGTCCATGGAGGGCAGTCCCGCCCGCAGCACGCTCATGATGTAGACACCGATCATGGTGCCGAATACAGAACCAGCACCGCCGCTGAGGCTTGTTCCCCCGATGACTGTTCCCGCGATGGCGTAGAGTTCAAAGCCCTGGCCCTGGGCAGGCATGACGGTGGTGTACACTGCCGCGAAGGCGATGCCTCCCACACCTGCGAGAAATCCACTGACCACATAGGCCATCATCTCCCATTTTGCAACGTTGACACCGGAGAGGCGTGCAGCTTCCTTGTTTGAGCCGACGGCAAATATGTAACGGCCCATTTTTGTTCTGGTGAGGATGATATAGGCGATGAAGGCGGTACCGAAGAGCACCAGGGCCCCGGTGGGGTAGCTAGCATTGTTGGGGGCTATGTACTTGAAAATTCCCTTGAACCAGCTGTCGGCTGCTCCGCGGGCGGGGAAGGTGGCGCTGCGCACGTTTGAGACGATCGAGCCTGTTCCCAGGCTGATCATCATCGTCCCGAGTGTTGCTATGAACGGGGGAAGCTTCAGACGGCTTACCAGGATGCCGTTGAAAAGGCCGAAGCTGGTGGATACGAGAAGTATGAGCAACAGTGAGAGCCACATCGGCCATCCCCACGTTTTATACGCAGTGCCGCCGATGATCGTGGCTGCCATCATAACCGTTCCACAGGAGAGGTCGATGCCGCCGGTGATGATCACAAACGTTACCCCGATGGCAATGAAGCCGATGTAATAGGATGAGTCGAGGATATTAACCAGAGTCGTGTAGGAGAAGAAGTTTCTTCCAAACACGGCAAAGAAGGCATAGACAATGACGAGAGCCAAGGGTGCAAGCAGTTTCTGCACATTCACTCCTCGTTTCTCCCTGATTTTCGTGGTATCTGTCAGTTTCATAGACGCTCACTCCTATCCTCGTTGGGTAGCCAAGGCCATGATTCGTTCCTGGGTTGCCTCTTCAATATTGAGAATCCCGGTGAGCTTTCCTTCACACATGACTGCAATCCGGTCACTCATCCGTAGAATTTCATTCAGCTCGCTGCTGATCATGATGATCGATTTGCCTTCCTTGACCAGGTCGTTCATCAGATGGTAGATTTCGCTCTTCGCCCCTACGTCGATGCCGCGTGTCGGTTCGTCGAATATGAGAACCGAACAGTCCTTGATCAGCCACTTGGCAATGACCACCTTCTGTTGGTTGCCTCCGGAGAGGTTCCTGACAAACTGGTCGAGTGAAGGGGTTTTTATATTCAGCTTTTCCACGTATTCGGCAGCGATGCTGTTCAGCTTGGTACGGGGGATGAAAAACGAGGGGCAAAGGTCCTCGTAGGAGGCCATGACTACATTGTCCTGAACCGAGAGCTTGATGGCCAGTCCAAAGCGCTTTCGGTCTTCCGACAAATACCCGATTCCATTACGTACAGCATCCTGAGGACTCTCGATAAGGGTCTTCTTGCCGTTGATGAAAATCTCTCCGCTGGACCTATCTGCACCGAAGAGAGCCCGCATGGTTTCGGTGCGTCCTGCTCCCATGAGACCTGCAAAACCAAGGATTTCTCCTTTCCGCAGTTCAAAGGAGATGTTTTGCACCAGCTTGCCGGCGTTCAGGTTCTCTACTTTCAGAACAACAGGCGAGTCGGGTGGAACATTGCTCTTGGTCTTGGGTTTTTCGTAGATGACGCGTCCGACCATCATGTTGATCATCTCTTCCTTGCTCAGGACCTTGGTTTCCCTGGTATCGACATACTCGCCGTCGCGAAGAACCGTCACCCGGTCGGCAATCACCCCGATTTCATCGAGGCGGTGGCTGATGTAGATCATGCCTACGCCTTGTTGGGCAAGGTCTTTCATAATGGTAAACAGGTCGTTGATCTCCCTGTCGGTCAAAGCGGCTGTGGGTTCATCCAGAATAAGAACTTTGAGGTTGTGTGAGACGGCTTTTGCTATCTCGACCATCTGCTGCTTGCCTACAGTCAGATTACTAACCTTCTCATGAGGATCGATGTGCATGTTCAGTCGCTCCAAGAGCTCACCGGCACGCCTGTTTTGTTCTTTTTCATCCAGCAGCCAGCCATTGCGCTTGGTTGCCTCCCGGCCTATGAACAGGTTCTGGGCAACGGTGAGGTGCTCCATCATGTTCAGTTCCTGGTGCACGATTGCAATGCCTGCATCCAGCGCGTCTTTCGGCCCCTGGGGGTTGAAGAGCTTCCCTTGGTAGTGGATTTCTCCTGAGTCTTTGGGGAATATTCCGGTCAGCGTTTTCATCAGAGTCGATTTCCCGGCTCCGTTTTCACCAACCAGTGCATGGATTTCGCCTTCGCACAGCTCGAAGTCAACACCCTTGAGTGCATGGACGCCGGCGAATCGCTTGTCAATGTTCTTCATTGACAGAATGACGTTTCTCATGGCCGCTTCTCCTTGCCTAATACCATGTTTACACGGCTTATAGCATCTGTCAAGGATTGGAGTGTAATCGTTTACAATTTTTGGAAGGTTCTTTCAAACACTAAGGATGCAACACGTTTGGCAAGATATATTATGTCCCGATGTTGATACACCACGGAACGGAATAAAGCCCCCTGCCAAGCAAGCACCTGGCAGCGAGTCTGTGATTAGAAGTAGCGGACAGCTCTGATATGCGTACCAGCGTCTTTAGTCCATACTTCTATGATGTCATCATTCCTATCAAAAAATACAACATGATAATGTAATTCTGCTGGATATTTTGTATGGATAGATTCTGAAGAACTCATGTATCTGGATAACCAAGTGGTACTGAAATTACCGATAAGAACTCTGTTGTCTCGTAGTTTTTTAAGCTCATTCAGTGAAGGAAGGAACCAATCATCGTAGCCTCCATCTCTCATCGAGTTCGCTTCCTTGGCAGCATATCGGCCTACCTCGCTGCCATCAAGAGCATCGATGATGGCTTGTGTATTAGCCAAGCCTGTTCCAATCCCAACTGCTGTACCTATTTGAAGCGTTATATTGCTGGACCATTTGATTCCATCAGATGTATCGGATTTTGCTGCAATCAAACCATGTACTTGATTGGCTATGTACCCAGTGTCGGTGCTTTCGTAGATGTAGCCTACTACACCTCCGGCATAGTAATCTCCGACTGCGAGGTCCTTCTCTCCTAAGGTAAGCAGAAGGTCAGCTCCTGCAGAGCGTGTCGAAGTCTCCTCGTATCTAAGCTTGATTTTTTGAGCTGAAGTTACAGAAATCATAGCCCTTCCACGGCTGTCAATCATTAGAGCCGAATAACTTCCATACGTTGTTCCATCTGTGGATATGCTTGCCTCGATTCCTGTCTGGTTGGCAGTAAATCCAGTGAGATTGATGATGACCTGAGTGATATTGGTCTGAGTGGCAGACGAGATTGGATAATATGCCTCGAAGGTACCGCTCAAGGCAGATCCAGCAGTTTTTGTAACTGTTACAGTCTCCTCGCTGGTGATACTGCCGGTATAGTTGGTCCCTGTTGCGGTTGCCGTAACTGTAATCTTCTTTCCAATATCAGCTTCAACCAGAGAGTAGGTGGTATTTGTGGCACCACTGATGGCTGTTCCATTACGTTTCCATTGATACGTAGGCGTTTCCGTGTTGTCCAGGTCGGGCACAGCGGTCAAGACTTGGCCAAAGACAGGAGACCCTGTGATGAACACATTTCCATTCATGGCAATCTTGGTGATGGTACCGGAAGTCCCTGTAGTATCAGGCACGGTATAATTGGCAGCATCGGTGCCACTGATTGTATACCTGATGGTAAATGCCTTGTTGGTTCCGATATCAGCACTGGTATAGAAACCTGTGACGTTGCTCAATGTCACAACATCGCCTTCAGCTACACCCTGCAATGTGCCATTGGATGTGATCGGGATGGTTGCAGTTCCGTCATACTCCTTGGTCGTACTGTACGAAGTACCTGCAACAGTAAGCGGCTTCTGAGTTATGATACCATTCGAATACACCACACGACTATCTGGCTCAATATAATTGTCCTTGTCGGTGCCGTCAAGGCTGAAGGAAACAGTGATGCTTTTCCCCGATCCAGCCTGTTTCGTATCAAACGTTGCCGTCTTCTGCACCGTTACCATATCACCGGCAACCAAGTTGTTGATTGTGCAGGCGGTAATGCTTGTATTCCTGGTGCCGTCGTATTCCTTGCTGCCTGTCACATCAATGTCTTTAGCCGTGAGCAGCCTCTTGTGGATGGTGCCGGTAAGGGAGCCATTTGCCGGAGCAAGATAATTGTTCTTGTCCACACCATCAATCGTGTAGACAACGGTGGCGTCCTTGCTGGATCCTGCAACCTTGGTAGCATAGCTCGCAGCGGCGGTGAACGTTACAGTATCTCCATCAACAACATCTTCGAGCGTTCCGTTGTTGGATAGTGTTGCTGAGGTGGTTCCATCATAACTCTTGCTTGCAACGGTGGTTCCACTTACCGAAAGCTGCATCTTGTTGATCACGCCCTGATCTGTAGCCAAGGTGGTTTGGGGCGGGACGTAGTTAGCTGTGTCATCACCATCGATGTTGTAGTACACCCATACCTTTTTCCCTGTGGCTGCCCCATCTGTTTCATACGCTGCTGTTGTATGCAACGTTACTGAATCCCCCGCAACAACACCTACCAGACTCGGTTCCTGGGTTATTTCTGCATCCAAGGTTCCATCGTAGGTTTTGGTTGTTGCCACCCCTGTTCCGCCATTGACCGACAGATAATATTTTTGGATCACCCCTTGGTAGGTACCATCCTCCGGCTTGATGTAGTTGGCACTATCATCACCAGTGAGCGTATAGACAACGGTGACAGTCTTGGTTTGAGAGGCACTCTTCGTGTCATAGTTCCCAACAGCGGTGAACGTTACCGTGTCTCCGTCAACAACACCGTCGAGTGTACCTTTTCGGTTTGGCTCTATCTGTGCAGATGTGGTCCCGTCATATACCTTGTTCAGTGTGGGAACGGTTCCGCTCACCCTCAACTGCTTTCTGGTAATCTCGCCCGTAGCAGTGGCGATTGAATCAGCAGGCTTATGGTAGTTGGCGCTGTCTGCTCCAGAGAGCGCGTACGTGACAGTAATCGGCTTGTTGGTTCCCGCTGTGGGTGAGTTATACGTTGCTATTGCATTGACTTGAACATCTTCGGTCGGAACCATGCCGGAACATGCAACGTTGTTTATGGTTGAGGAGGATGAGCCGTCATACTCCTTGGTGGAAACAAGATTGAAATCTGTTACGGTCAACCGCTTTTGGGTAATCACTCCATCAGCCACGACAGTATCGCCAGGGGCTGTATAGTTGTTGGCATCAGATCCTGTAAGCGTATTGCTGACAGTAATCGATTTTGAGCTTCCAACATCTTTGTCTGTGTAACTGGCTGATGATTGAAGCATCACTAAATCGCCTGAAAGCACCCCGACAAGGCTTCCTGGAGCTGTTACGACAGCTGTGGGAGTACCATCGTACTCCTTGGAAAGCTGGATTGAAGGGGAGGAAGCAACTGCAAGTGTTTTTCTCGTTATCTCTCCACTGAAGTTGGTATTTGCAGGAGCGTGATAGTTTTCTGCATCAGCCCCGCCAAGTGTATAGCTGACGCTGATGAGCTTGCCGCTTCCTGCAGTCTTGTCCTGATAGGAAGCCGTTGCCGTTACCGTTATCTCTTCGGTCCCCACCTTGCCGCCAAGTACGCCATGGTTGGTGACTGTTGCAGAAGTCGATCCATCATACTCCTTTGTAGTGGTGACTGTGGTTCCCGCAATGGAGAGCTGCTTCTTTGATATGATGCCGGCTACTGAGGTATCGGCAGGTTTTGTGTAATTCAGCGCATCAGCGCCGCTGAGACTGTAGGTAACGGTGATGTTCCTGCTGTTTCCTACTAAAGCAGAGTCATAGGAGGCCTGGGCATGCACCACCACCTCGTCGCTGCCGAGCACACCTGTGAGTGCTCCCGCTGTTATACTTCCTTGGATGGCGTTGGTCCCATCATATTCCTTGGTGGTCGTCAGAGTAGGACTGGCAATGGTCAACTGGGTCGGCTGGTATGCAGGTATGGTGACGGTGAGGCTCTCGCTGGCCTCTAGCCCGTGCGCTTGTGCCAGTCGGATGTGGTAGGTCCCCAGTGCCAGCAGGGTACTGCCGACAGTACACGGGGTAAAGAGTGCATCAGCAGCGGCTGAAGCAAGTCGATATTCCATCTTCGCTGTTGTCCCGGTGATCGAACCTTCCCTGGCATCCTGACGTGAAGGGCCTGCAATGGTGAATGCACTTGCAAGGGGTGCGCTCTGGCTGAATACGACTAAAAGGGAGGTATCGACTACTTGGCCCGCCTTCAGGTCGACTACTTTTGTCCCGATTCCAATCTGGCTGCCTTGGTCGTCGAACGCCTTGACGGTAAGATTCCACCTTCCTTCCTTCAACTCTGAAAGGGTGTGTCTGGGCGGAACAATGTTGTTCAGGGTGAATCTGGAATTCGAGTCAACCAGATTTCCTTCCATGGTATACGAGGCCACTTCAACCTCTGGAGTGTCCAAGTCGATGGTTAGGCTGATGTTTCCAAGTTTTGCCATCATGTCGCTGCAGCCGACGAAGCTTACCAGAGTGCAAAGAAGAACGATGGATATGACTGTGAGTGTTGTATTGATTTTTTTCATGGTAGTTTCCTAGAAGTTGAAGCGCATGCCAGCTTGGACGCCATACAGGGCCGCCACTCTTGATTTCTCGAAGAGCAGAATACCTAGCGGAGCTATGAAGAATTCGTGCTCATCACATAAGCTGTAATTGAAATTGAGAGCAAGGCGTACCTGCTGGTCGACAAAAGCCTCAAGCGAATCAGTCCCATCCTGGTCAAGGTCTCCATCGAGGAGGTGCAGGACCAGGCCATAACCCAGTTCAGGTGCAATTTTCATGTTCTTGCCCAAGCGTAATTTGTACCCAAACCCTGCCGAGATGTTGATTGCCTGCATCATATCGACCCAATCAGACTTTGAAGGGCCGCGGCTGTAAGCCGCTTCCCCGTATCCGTACAAGGGATTGTGTTCGTCGACGCTGAGGTTCAGCTTCACAGCTCCCCCGAATACAGAAGAGCAGAGCGTGGAGCTCGAGCCTGTTGGAAACAACGCATACGGCTTGATGTCCATCGAGTCAATGAACAACGGTTTCTTTGGATCAGGCAAGGTTGCGTTCCAACTATTTGTTTTGGTGTCGTACCGATATTCATAGCTGCGGCTCCAATCCTGGTTCTTTTCCTTTTGTTGGACGAAGAGGATATCCTCTTCACTGTCGAATGCTTCCAGCAACAGGACCGGATGAGCGGCATCCACCTCTTTCCAAGCCCCTCTTGCTTGTGTCCCGGTTTGGTAGCGGATTGCCACAACCTGCCCGGAGGCAGGTTTGATCATAATCCGTACAGGCGAAGATGAAGCAAAAACCGATAGTGATGAGAAAAAAACCAAAAGGGCTGTGCAAACAGCCATCCGAACGTTGATTGTCATACTACAACCCCTCACCGTACTACGACCTTTGTCTGTCTTTTGCCTTTGAGAAAAGACATCCTGCTGAGTCGTGCAATGCATGAATTGGTATGTAGCCTAGCAAAAACAATGAGACAAGAGAGTGGATTTACTTAGAATGTGTGATTTTCTACTTACATTTTCAGATAAGCAGTTGGGCACAAAACAGGCCATCTTTGATGTGATAGAGCAACTCAGCATCGTATTTGGAAGCAAAAGCAACAATGCTTTTGGTTCCTATCCCATGGCCTTGCTCTTTGGATGCAGGAAGGCCGTCTGAATCGAGCTCAGTATCCTCAGCGCAGGGATTGGTGATTTGCAAAAGCAAGCGGCCTTTCTGGACACAAGTAAGATGAATTACACGTTCTTTACACGCCTCAAAACGCGATATGGCTTGGATTGCATTCTCAAAGAGATTGGCGATCACAAGGGCCAACTCCAAGGAGTCGAAGGGAAGCTGTGCGGGAACGTTCACGTTGATGGTTGTCTGTATGCCATGTTGTTCAGCCAATTCTGCATAGTAGCTGATTACCGCATTCACTGCCTTGTTCGCACAATAGACCTTTGTTGTCGGCTGCTTGGTTGCAAGCTGCAGCTCCAGGCAACGCATCGCCTCCTCGCTCTCGCCTTGCTGCAGCAGTTGCAGCAGCATACCGTACACGTGTCGGCGGTCATGGGATGCGAGGTTGTTTTGTTCGGCAACCTTATCCATGAGCTCAAGCCTCTGTGCCATCGTGGAAGCTGCTTGGGAGAGGAGGGCTTTCTCATACTGCATACTTATGTTTTCCGTCTCCAATGCATGTATGGCATTAAGACGCTTCAGTGAATAGAAAATGGTTCCATAAGCCGCAATGGTAAGGATGATAAGCAGCAAGAGCGGTTGGCTGAACATCTGCAGGGTGACAATGATGTCAGTGGTTGCATAAAAGGGGTAGGAGAGCAACAAAGAAAGGCAGATAACCAGGACTGAGAATATCGGCCAGTTGTCGACTGCGGAGCGATACAGCGGCAGCAGGTATCGATGGAATGAGAAGATTACCACCAGGTACAGGGCCAGACGCGAGAGAGCATGGATCTGAGGGATGAAGGGCAACAGCATTCCAATCTGGAAGCTGAGAATGACGATCATCATCATGATATTCATCGTCGTCACGTAGCTGAACGCCCATTGCATGATGCTTGATTTGGATAAAGGCTTGAGAAGGAAGCCCAAAAGTATGATGGTAAGCAGATTCGCATGTGATACCGCGGTAAGGTCGGCATTGAAATACAAATACATGGTCGAGGAGATATCGGTGATGAACATGATCACTGCTGCAACGATGGTGCCGTTTTTTCCATATTTTGACTTGGTCAAGGTGAACAGCAGCAGTGCATTCATGACGGCTGTAACACTGCCGCGAAGCAGGTTGTTCAGGAGTTCTGGTATCATGCTTCTTCCTTCGAAAGCAGATAGCGCAGATACTGTTCCCGTACCGCTTGGTACAGCTTTGCTACAATCGGCACTTCATACCCGCCTTGCAGTGTAAACCGTGTTTTCGTGAAACTTTCGATATAATCCATGTTCAGGACATACGATACGTGGGGCCTGACAAAGCGTGCATCCTGCATCAAACGTTGAATATGGACGGTGAACGTACCTTTGATGATCGACGTGACAATGACTCTTGAGTCGGTGAGCGTGTAACGCACCGTATGGTTTGAGTACTCTGCAAAAAGGATTTCAGAGAACCTGAACACCTTGATTCCTTGCGGTGTCTTGATCGTGCAGGTGGTGTCAAACGTTTTGTCGAGCTTCGAACAAGCCTGAAGCACCGTTTTGCAAAGCTGCTGCTTGTCGATCGGCTTGAGCAGGTAGTTGATCGGGCTCGACTCAAACGACTGCAAGGCGTAGCCTGGCTCATAGGTTGCATACAGGATGATGGCTTCCTGGTCCCGTTCCCTGATGGCTTTGCCCACCTCCAGCCCGCTGAGCATGGGCATGACGATGTCCAGGATATAGAGGTGATATTGTTGTTTTTCACAGCTGCGCAGCAGCTTGTCGGGATGGTCGAACTGATGGATGACGGCATGGATGGCATGGGACTGAATACACTCTTGTGTATAGGCAGCAAGCAGTCCTAATTGAGTGCAATCATCATCACATATTGCAATATTCAGCATCCCTCATCCTTGCAGTACATACCATGGTTTTGACTGGTTTACTGTACTGTAAAGTCTGATGGAAGTCTATTGTAAACTTGGGTGAAGTGTGTGAGAACACATGGATTCCCTGAGTAAAACAGGTAATATCTGAGTGAGCACTGAGGAAGGATCCCCCTGCCAAGTAGGTGCCTGACAGGGAGGAAGCGATTAGAAGTATCGGACAGGACGGACCAACAAAGTCTCAGTCTTCCAGGACCAAGAAGCAGTGTTGCTGCCAAATTCCAGCGCGTATACAGTACTGCCATCATAGGGTAGTCTAAAACTCAATTCCGTTGAACTCCAGTAGGCTCCTGATGTTGAGAAATTTCCAATTTGATTGAATACCGAGTGAATTCTGTCTAACTCATCTTTTGAAGGTAGGAACCAGTCGTTATAGCCTCCTCCATTGTAATAGCGAGCGTTAAAAGCTGCAAAGGAGAATGATGAAGCGCCCGACGAGTTCATGATTTTATCAGAGTTTGATAAACCTGTTCCATAATCCGCCGACGTCCCGACTACGGTATTTGTACTGCTCGACCAAGCAAGGCCGGTTGTCGTGATGTCACTCTTTGCTGCGATCAAGCCATTGGTTTCTTCAGCAAGAGTCGAGCTTGATGAGATATAGGCGACGATACCTCCTCCATAATAGTCTCCTATCGCAAGCGGTCGTGGGGCGAGAGTAATCTCTGTTGCAGGCCCTGGTGCATGGGTGCTTGTCTCTTTCACCCTGAAACGAATCTTTGTCGTTGTTGATGCAGGGGAAGGCAAGTAGAGTATCGTCCTGCCGCGACTGTCGATCACAAAATCTGGATAATAGGGGATGAAGGTGTCATAGTAGGCTATTTCCGCCTCGATTCCCGTTTGATTGGGCGAAAATCCGGTAACATTGATGATTGTCTGACCTTCATTTGAATTGGGGTAATATCCATCTATGGTACCGCTGATCGCCGCTCCTGCGGGCTTTTGGATGATTAGAGTTCCCGTATCATTGACATTGAAGCTGTAGTTTCTGGCACTCCCTCCTGTTATGCGAATCGTGTAGATTCCTGCTGCAGAAGTGGAAGTTGTTCCAGCTGTTGCAGTAGGAGAGCTGTACCCGCTTGCAATGATAGCATTGTCATTCGGAACAAAGCCGGTGACATCAACCAAAAAGGTAGGAATGGCCTCTCCGTATGTCTGTGTATAATCTCCCACCGTTGCAGTCAGAACTGCTGCGGTAATTGAGGCAGTCTTGCTTGTATCATTATTCAGGTAGTAATTGCCGGCATCAGAGCCGCTTATCGTATAGTAAACGGTAACAGGCTTGTCGATTCCTACATCCATAGTGTAGGTACCGGAATAATATGCAGTGACATTGCCTAGAGTTACATCGTCACCTGCAACCATACCGGTCAAAGTCCCCGCTGCTGTGATGGTGATTGCAGATGATTTGTCATACACCTTTGATGCAGGGAAGGCAGTGCCGATGACGCTCAATTGTTTCTTCTCGATGGCTCCCCAAAGCTGCTTGTTGACTGGTGGGTAGTAATTGTTGGCATGCAAACCACCAAGCGAGTAGACGACTGTGATGGGATTGAATCCCCCCGTTGCAGTTGTAACGTTGGCGGACTGATAGTTTGCAGCAGCTCCTACGGTAACAACGTCTCCTTCCAGGATGCCGGAGAGTGTGCCTGGTGTGACACTATTCTGCACAGCTGTTGTACCATCGTAGACCTTGCGGTTTGTCCCCAAGATAGGATCACTAATCGTAAGCTGTTTCTTTATGATTGCACATGATGCGGTTGTAAGAATGTCAGCCGGCTTGAGATAGTTGTCCTTGTCGGCTCCCGAAAGCGAGTAGACAATAGAAATCCTTTTGCCGGTTCCTGCTGTAGGGGTTTCATAGGTGGCTGTTGCCGTTACTACTACATCATCAGAGCCGATTTTTCCATAGAGATTGAATGTGGGAGCTGCTGCAGAAGTGGTACCGTCATATACCTTGTTGGATGGCAAGTCAAGAATCTGGATACCGAGTTGCTTTGGGGTGATCACGCCTGCTTGTGGTGCTGCACTGTCTTTAGTTCCTTGGTAATTAGCTCCTGTTGCAGTTGCGGTTACTGTGATGGTCGATCCGATATCAGCAGAAACCAAGGTATAGGTGGTGCCGGTTGCCCCGCTGATAGCATTTCCGTTGCGCTTCCACTGGTAGGTGGGAGTCCCTGTG
This sequence comes from Sphaerochaeta sp. UBA5849, assembly GCA_002432715.1. GTDB lineage: Bacteria > Spirochaetota > Spirochaetia > Sphaerochaetales > Sphaerochaetaceae > Sphaerochaeta. Next base: position 26,180 of record DJGJ01000042.1, read on the forward strand.
TTGGTCAGGCTCGGTACTGCAGTCAGGACCTGTCCATAGGCAGCTGTCCCGGTAATGGATATGCTTCCTGTCATTACTGCCTTGGCGATGGTAAGTGTGGCAGTCTTGTTTGGAATCGTCTCGTAGTTTGTGCTGTCACCGGTGAAATGTGCGGTTACCGTATACGTTCCTGCGTTTGTTTGTCCATTTCCACTGTAAGAAACGCTCACCCCTGAAGGGAGCGTACCGGTGATCTGAATGCTCTTTGGGTCTCCATCGTATGCCATCGCGTAATTGCTGAACGTGACCTCACCCATGGCATAGGTTGCTTTGGCGACCGCTGTGGTTGCTGTACTGTCTTTAGTTCCTTGGTAATTGGCTCCTGTTGCAGTTGCGGTTACTGTGATGGTCGATCCGATATCGGCAGAAACCAAGGTATAGGTGGTGCCGGTTGCTCCGCTAATGGCTATCCCGTTGCGCTTCCACTGGTAGGTGGGAGTCCCTGTGTTGGCCAGGCTCGGTACTGCAGTCAGGACCTGTCCATAGGCAGCAGTGCCCGAAATGGACACACTTCCGCCCATGGTAGCCTTGTTGACGGTGAGATTTCCCGTATCACTGGTAACAAAACTGTAGTTGGTTGCACTTCCCCCTGCTATGGTAATCGGATATGTACCTATTGCCGTGGTTGCATCAGTTGCAGAGGATGCAGACGGGGCCGTGTAGCCTGCTGCTGTATCGGCATCTTCACCAGGGACGAAGCCGGAAACAACTACTGTATAGGAAGGATTATTCTCGCCATAGGTCTTGGAGTAGTCCCCCACCGTTGCTGTCAGCACGGCCTCTGTAAATGAAGTCTGTTCGGAATGATTATCTGCTACTAGATAATTGCCGCCATCCCTTCCTCCCAACGTGTAGGTGATGGTAACAGGCTTGTCATTTCCAACATTGCTGTCAGTGCAACTTGCCGTTGGTGCAACTGTTACCTCATCGGAGCCAATTACCCCACCCAGCATGCCTGGTGACGTGACTGTTGTTAATGGAGAGCGGTCATATATCTTGGTTGCAGCAATGGTTGTTCCCGAGATGGTAAGCTGTCGCTTCTCAATGACTCCTATCACAACTGTATCAACCGGCTTGATATAGTTGCCTGCATCAGGACCACCGAGGGTATAGGTGACGGTGATGATCTTCCCGCTTCCTGCTGCTTTGTTGTCATAGGTTGCCAGGGTGTTTATCGTTACGTCATCGGTTCCAACAATTCCAACCAAGGCACCTGCAGTGGCCGAACCTGTAATCTCAACTGTTCCGTCATAGGTTTTGTTGGTATTCAGCGTCGGGTCTGCTATGGTCAGCTGGATTGGTTGGTACAGTGGCACGGTTACGCTAAGCGGGTCGCTTGCCCTTAATCCGTGTGCGGCGGCGTACCTGATTAGGTAGGTGCCGGTCCCAAGGATGGTAGTGCCCTCGCTGCAAGCGGTATAGGGGGCGTCAGCCGGATCGGTTGCAAGCCTGTACTCCATGGCTGCAGTTGTTCCACTCATCCGGCCGTCGGCGCTGTCAAAGCGTGTGGGAGCTGAGAACGTGAAACCGCTGGAAGTCGGTGCATCCTGGCTGAAGACGACCAAGAGCGTGGTCTCGACTATTTGGCCTTCCCTGAGATTGATACGTGTAGTTCCCGCCCCTAATTGCGTGCCCGCTGCATCGAAGGCGGTGACGGTGATGGTCCACAGCCCGCTTTTCAAGGAGGAAAGAGTATGGCGGGGAGGGACGATGTCGTGTACGGTGAAGCGCGAGTTTGGATTGTCATGCAACCCTTCCAGGCGATAGGAGGCAACTGCAATATCGGGAGTGTCCAGAACAATGGTGAGGTTGATGTTCCCCAGTTTCTCCATCATGTCGCTGCACGCGGTGAAGCTGAGCAGAATCGTGGCAATGAATAGAAGCGTTATGGTGGTTTTTTTCATGACAATCCCCTAGAAGTTGAATCGAAGGCCGGTCTGGAAGCCGAGCAGCGTCCCGAGGGATCCTTTCTCGAAGAACACGACGCCCAGTGGGGCGACGATAAGGGTGTACGTCTCAGAAAGGGTGTAACTGAGGTTTAGAGAGAGACGGACCTGCTGATCGATGAAGGGTTCGAAGGTCTTCGTCCCGTCCTGGTCGAAGTCTGCGTTGAGCAGATGGACCACCACGCCGTAGCCGAGCTCGGGCGTCAGCTGAAAATTCTCGCTGATTGCGAACCGATACCCCATTCCCACTGACAGGTTCACCTCCTGCATGGTGTCAACCCAGTCGGATTTCGACGGGCCCCTGCTGTAGGCGAGTTCGGCGTACCCGAGGAGGGTCTCCTGCTCGTCCAGGGCGATGTTCATTTTCAGCCCGGCCCCAATCACATACGAGTAGTAGGTGGAACTTTTGCTCAGTGGGTAGAGGTTGTACAGCTTCAGGTCCAGCGATTCAACGAGGCCGGGCGAATCCGCCTCGCTTGGGGTGATCGTCCAGCTCTTGTCCTCTGATTTGTATTGGTATTCATAGATTTCGCTCCAGCTTTGGTTGTCCTGCGTTTGCTGCACAAAGAGCCTGTCCTGTGCGCTGTTGAAGGCATCGAGTACCATGACGGGGTTGGATGCATGCACCTCCGTCCAAGGATGTGATGCATCATTGCCGACTTGGTAGCGGATAGCCTGGACTCGATCCGATGCAGGCCTGATTACAATCCGCAAGGAAGTGCTCGATGCAAATGCCAATGCGGTTGAGAGAAGAAGCAGGAGAACTGTGCAAGCTGCTGTCCGAACTCTGAACGCCATGATGGAACCCCTCTTGGTCGGTCGGCATTTGTATGCATACTTGTGGGGATAAGGAACAAGCATGGGATGCCATCCAACCATCTGTTTGGGTGTAGCCTAGCAAATTCAATGAGACGGGAATGACGATATGCTTAAAAGGGGCAATTTTCTGCTTATAAGATGTGAGGAGCTAGACGAGTAGTCTCACCCTGAATTGGCCATCCTGCACGTGGTAGACCAGTTCTGCATCATGCTTGGCGGCAAAAGCCGCGATGCTCTTGGTTCCGATTCCATGACCTTCTACAGCTGAATGGGGTAGGCCGTCCGGGCCGAGCTGTACCGTTTTGAGACAGGGGTTGGAGATTTCAAGTAACAGGCGGCCAACCTGATGGCAGGACAGTTGAATGACTTTGGCTTGTTCTTGTGGCAGCTGAGATGCCCCATGGATGGCATTCTCCAAGAGATTGGCTACCACCAATGCCAATTCCAATGAATCAACGGTGAGTTGCTCGGCAATGCTCAGATTGATTTCTATCCGGATGCCTTTTTGTTCAGCCATATCCACGTAATAACTGACAGCGGCGTTTACTGCTTTGTTTTCGCAATAGATGGTGCCTGCACAGGCCTTGATCGCATTCTGCTTTCGCAAACACGTTATGGCCTCTGCTGTCTCCCCTTGTTCAAGGAGCCCCAACAGCATGCTGTTGAAGTGCCTGCGGTCGTGAGAAGCCAGGCTGTGTTCATAGGCCACCTGCTCCATGAGCTGCAACCGCTCTGTCATGGTTGAAGCGGCTTGGGAGAGCAGTATTCTCTCGTGTTGATTCTTCAGATTCTCTGTTTCAAGGGCGTGCATAGCGGTAAAGCGTTTCAGGGAGTGGAAGACTGTGCCGTAGGCCGCCAAGGAAAGTACGACCAAGAACAGGAGCGGCCATTTGGCTGTAAGCAGGGTGTTCTGGATATCATCTGTTACATAGAAGTAGTAGGAGAGGTTGAGGAAAATGCAGAGTATCAGGACTGAGAACATAGGCCAGTTCTTGACGACCGACCGATACAGGGGCAGCAGGTAGCGCTGGAACAGGAGTATCACCAACAAGTAGAGCAGGAACCTAATCACTGTATTGGCATACTGGGGGTAGGCGAAGAGCTTGCCGAGATGGAAGCTGAGTATGATGACCATCATGGCAATGTTGATACTGGTGAGAAATGTGAAACTCCATTGCATGAAGCTCTGCCTTGTTATCGGTTTCATTGCGAGCCCGACTACCAGGAACAGCACAATTGTGAACCGAGAGAGCGAAGTAAGATCTCCATACACATAGAACCAGATGGCGCTGGCGACATTGATGATGAGCACGAAACCGGTGATGAGTATGGTGCTTGTACGACCCAATTTTGACTTGGTAAGGGTAAACAGCAGCAAGACGTACATCACTGCTGTGACGCTGCCCCGAAGAATATTATCCACCAACTCCTGCATCAGCCTTTCCTCTTCGTTGATAGGTAATCCATGTACTGATCGCGCACTGCGCCGTATTTCTTGGTAACGATGGGAACACTGTGTCCTGATCGAAGGATGAAATGGGTTTTTGTGAAACGTTCGATATAATCCATGTTAAGGAGGAAGGATGCATGGGGTCGTATGAATCGCTTGTCCTGCAAAAAATATGCAAGGTATTGCGTGAATGTACCTTGCATTGCTTTCGACACAACCTTTCGCTCCTCGGTAAGCGTGAATAGTACTGTGTGGGAGGAATACTCACAATACAGAATCTCAGAGAACCTGATGACTTGAAGGCCCTCATGTGTTTTTACCGTGCAGATGCTCTCCTCCGGTAGGTTGAGCTTTGCTACAGACAAGGACAGTGTCGATTGGAATTGCTGTCTGTCGATTGGTTTGAGCAGGTAGTTGATGGGGTTTGTGGAGAACGATTGCAAAGCAAATGTTGGTTCGGATGTGGTATAGAGGATGACAGCGAACTGGTCATACTGTCGGATGGTTCTGCCGACTTCAACTCCATTGATCATGGGCATGACAATGTCCAGAATGTAGAGATGGTATCGCTGTTTCTCACAGCTGCGCAAAAGGTCATCGGGATGGAGAAATTGGTGTATGGTGGCTTGGATGGATTGCTCTTGCACAAATTGCGTTGTATAGGAATGGATAAGTGCCAGCTGGCTTGGTTCGTCATCGCAAATGGCAATCTCTAGCATACATCATCCTTGGAGCTCAACGCCGTGATTCGGTTTGTCCAGTATAGTGGCATCGCAGGGAGAAGTCTATGAATAGTCTGTATGAATGTATGACGCAGGAAAGAAATGAGCAATGTCGGAAGTGTATTGGCATCTTTGCTAGTGGTTTCCTGTCATGTATACTGCATCAATACTGAAGAAACTACCTACGAGGAAGGCTTATGGGTATGGTGCATATAGGACTCGATATCGGTACAACGCATATTGTGATGACTGTTTTGGATTTGGAACAAGGCCGGCTCCTGCCTGCAATTTCCCTTGCCAATCCCCAATTCCAGACCGGTGAGCCGTATGCCCATGCACAAGATCCGCATGCGATCGAACAGGCGGTGAGGACCTTGCTTGGCACTATTTCCTCCCCCATAGCCTCGATCTGCGTGACCGGCCAAGTGCATGGCATCCTCTACCATGATGCTTCAGGTTCGGCAGTTTCTCCCCTGTATACCTGGCTCGATCGCAGGGCGATGGAAAAGGTGGATGGTATCGATTCCCAACAGCTGTTGTATGAGAAAACCGGGGCCTTGCTGCCTTCGGGCTATGGGCTTTTGGCCCACTACGCCAACCGAAGGCTGAACAATGTTCCTCCCCATGCAACAGGCTTCTGCGGTATTCTCGAGTATATTACTGGTCGATTGGTGGGCTGTGTCATCGAAAAGTCCGACCCGAGCTGCCTGGGTCCGTTCGGCTCTTTCGACCCAATTACATCGACTTTTGATGAACGAGTCCTTACAGAAGTATTTGGTACACAAGAGAAGCGGTTTCTTCTTGCCTCCAAGCCGTTTGAATTGGCCGGCTACACCTCCGATGGAGTTGCTGTCACCTATCCGGTCGGGGACAACCAGGCAGGCTTTTTCGGCTTGGTTTCCGATTGGCCTCATTCGGCCTTGGTAAGCATGGGAACCAGCGGCCAGATTTCCCTGTTCAGCACCAACACACAGTGTCCTTCCTCCATGGAGCTCAGGCCGTTTCTCGGCCAGGGGTATCTGCATGTCGGGGCGACCCTTACGGCTGGCAAGGCGTATGAGACGGTGCATCACTTCATCGCTTCCATCATCAGAAGTGCCGGGGTGGAGATCTCTGATGAGGCTGTGTTCGATCTCATGAAGAGAGAGGGAAGTGCCAACGGCATTCCCGGCTCCTTGACAGTCGATACCCGGTTCAACGGGTCTCGAAAGAATCCGAATGTTAGAGGGGCGATCAGCTCAATCCAGATGGATAATCTGACGCTCGGCAATCTGGTGGTGGGTACAATCGATGGAATTGTGGCTGAGTTGTACCAGTTTGGTCTTGATTCTAGACAGGTGTTTCAACAAATCGAGCGGGTGGTCGCCACCGGTAGTTCCGTGCGCAAAAACCCCTTGTTTGTAGAGGCCTTGCACAGGAATTTCAAGCTACCGACCACCATCGCCCAAGTCGATGACGGGGCAGGCTTTGGCGCTGCCCTCATCGGGGCGGTGGCAACAGGGGCTTTGAGCATCCCACAGGCAAAATCAGTTGTCGGGAGTATGATAGGATCGTAGGATATTCCTGCATCTGATCACTTTCTTCGCATGGGAAACAGCATGAACGTCTTGCCTGTTGCCGGTTCTGTATAGTCTTGCACAGAGCCGGCAAGGGGTAGCTTGTTCCCCTTCATGAAGGCAATCGTTGTTGAAAAGACGTTCTCGGTATAGCATTCCACCGACAGGTATTCGAACGCGGGTACGGTCCACTGTGTCCAGCCTTCAGGAGCAAGCGCATCCTCAAGACTCTCTACCCCCAGAATACCGTTCAACAAGAGGTGGTATCGGATGTATTTCTTGCAATACGGCTTCAAGTGATGAATAATTGGCTATAAGTTGATGTTGGTTGACTATTGCATGGGAGGGAGTTATGGCTGGGACGTATAGTTCAATACATTTCAAATATGGGTTCCTCTTCATGGCAAGTTCGCTGTATTGTCTGGCTGCCTCCAATATGTTCTTGAGGTACGCTCAGAATTCATCGTTCAACTTGCTCGGCGGTTTTGTGGGTTTGGCTTTTTCCTTATCATTGGCGGCCTTGTTATCAGCAAAACTACGTTTCAAGAATACCAAGTTGACTTTTATCCTCCAAGTGATGGGACTTATGTTGCTTCCCTATTTTGATATGTTTCAGATTGCAATATTCCAAATCAGATTCTCTCTCGAATCAGTCCTCTTCTATTTTTTGTTCATCAAGCTCATGGGCTTGGTGATTGAGAAGCGTCGCAACATCAGCTTGCTCGGAGCATCAACGGTGGAAAGCCGTGATGCTCGATGATGCATCAACATGAGGAGAGAACTATGAAATGTTCCTATTGAGAACTGATATTCAGAACTACCTGAACGAACAGGGATATTCCAATGCTTCGATGGAGAGATCCCTTGGATTGCCTGCCAGAACATTGGAACGGTGGAAAAATGATAGGACGATAGTGCCTTCTGCAGCCGCTTTGGCTCTCATGAGGATTGTACGAACCTATCCATGGATATTCAAGGTTGCGGATGCCCCCTTCGATGAGGAAGAGGCATGTGCTATACTACGAAGACGTACAACTACGGATGCTGCTTCAAGTGATCAAACTCCCTAATCCATAGGGCTAACCATCGTCTTGTGATGTTTTTGAGCCCGAAGATTTTTGTAGAAAGTTATAGTATCATAAATACTCAATAGAACCTATTGATACTATAAAGATATCCTTGTATTCTTGTAGTGAAGAGGAAAATATGGATTATTCCCAGTATGCAAAGAATACGAAATTTTATTCTGGCAGTGAGGAAAAGATTGGTATTACCATCGGCTGCACAGACTATATACTCAAGTTTCAAAAATCCAGTGAGACTGGGCTGCTGAACAATACTATCTGTGAGTACATCGGATGTCATGTTTTTCAGATGCTGGGTATGCCTGTCCAAGAGACTTTTCTTGGAACCTATTCGGGCAGAGACGTAGTTGCACTTGAAGATTTTGTCAAGGAAAATCAGAAGTTTGTTCCGTTCAACGAAGTGGGGGATTCATCACTGGAACATGACCGAGATACGTATCAATACTCCTACTCCGATATCATGAGGATGCTTGAAGAGAATACAAAACTGACACGGATACCCGAAACAATCAATCAGTTTTGGCGTATCTATATCATAGACGCCTTGTTGGGGAATTTCGATAGACATGGCTCGAACTGGGGTTTTATCAAGGAGAACAATCGCTACACCCTTGCTCCGGTTTTCGATAATGGATCCTGTCTTTTTCCAAGAATACACACTGATGAGGCTTGTTTGGAAATAATTCGTGATCAGACCGAGATCAGTAAGCGGGTTTATACGTTTCCTACATCACAAATAAAGCTCAATAATGTAAAGAGCTCATATTTTGAAATTATTCACAGCCTCCAATTTCCTGAGTGCAATACTGCATTACAGGACATAACAAGCAAGGTGGATATGCAACAAATCGGTGCATTCATCGATTCAATTGAGCAAATAAGCGAAATTCAGAAAGAGTTCTATATAACCATGCTGAGAGCCCGCTATGAGAAAATTCTTCTTGCTTCCTATAAGAAGCTGTGCGAGGGAACTCCATGAAAAGGAATACAGATATCACCACTCCCATCTCCTCGGATGTGAAGCGAATATACAGCCTCTCGGGTGAGATTTGTTTCGCATACACCAAGACAACCTTGTTCAAGGTTGCGAAGATCACCTACGACCTGTTCGAAGATGAGTCGTATCAATATATCTTTGAACCCTACTATGATGTGGTGGATGGATTGGTACTGGTTGATTGGGGCGGGATTCCTGGTATAAACCTGGATCTCAGGCGCGAGCGCTACTATCGTGTTGGTGTGATTCCCACGTTCATCAGCGAGCGGACCCCTTCACCGAGCCGAGTGAATCTCAAGGAGGAGCTAGAGAGAGCAAATCTGGATTATCTGAACCGCCTGCAGTGGCTGATCAACACCGATACGGTATATACCGGTGACAAGCTGATCGTACAGCAGGACGGTTTCAACAACTTCACCGGCTTTTCAACCAAAAGTGCACAATGGCATGCGCTCTCGGTCCTCCAGCTATTGGGAATGAGGTTGCCGATCGACATCGATGGTATCCATTTCTCCGATCAAGAACGAAGCACCCTCATCAAGGCTTATCTAATCGAGTATGAGTTTTTGGCAACCAAGAGGCGACAGCGGCAGAATATCGGCCAGCTGGAGGCAAAAGAGCGGGGTGTCTACACAGGAAGAAAGCCCATCGAGGTCTCCCTGCCGTTGTTGGATGAAGTGAGACAGAAACTGAAAGCAGGTCGCATCACACTTAAGGATGCTCTTGCGATCACCAAGCTGTCAAAGGCGACGTTGTATAGGAAATTCAAGCAGTTGGAAGAGTCTCAAAACAGGAAGGTATAACTGTATGAGACTGACAAGAAGCCTCATCAATACATCATGCCGAGCAGCCACAAAGGGATGGTTCTGTCTCCCGGATAATCAGTATCATCCCTGATGACAAAATCAGCCTTTTTTAGACTTTTTGAGGAGCCTCCCACTTCAATTTTTATATGGTTGCTCGCAGCCTCAAAGGGTTTGGACAGCACAAAATCGCCTGTGGTTTCATCTTTTACAGCTTCCACCAGGAAGCCACCGGCGGTACAAAGCATAGCAACCATGGCCTCCCTTGCATTACCGATATTACCTCCTAGCACCGTATAGAATGCCGGGTCAGAAAAAAACAGTTTTTCGCCGGCTGTTTTTACTTTGGTGTCGTGTTCCTTGCGAATAATTCGGAGTAGGTCAACTGCTTCCATCACATTCAGAAGTTGATACAACTTATCGGCTCCTACCGACCAATCACTACACAACGAACGTACCTGGAGTCTTGGAATAGACGAATTGGCCAGAGTACCGGTTATTGCCTTCATCAATCGTAGATTGCCATCGCTGAAGCTAGGTAGGAAGAATGGAATATCACTATAGAGTGTTTTATCCAGAATGGAGAGCATGCGATCATGAAAATCTCCTTCACTGTAGAAGGGTCGAGTACCTATGCTCCTGTATGTCATGAAGGCAGAGAGGATGTTCGGAGAAGGTTGCAAGGGCAGCTGTCCACTTGGGTTGAATGGGTTGTACGTAGGATGCTCTGTACCGGTTTCAAGATAGAGGAACTCACGAAATGAGAGAAGCGGCATATCGATATGAACAAAACGGCGGGATAGGTCGCCTTTGCCCATTCGTAGGCAGAGCGATGGTGAATCGCTTATCCACAACGTATGTTTGGGGAAATCATCGTAGAGAGCCTTTAGATGAATGCTCCAGTCTTTTGCAAAATGGACTTCATCGATAATTACACCTGCGTAGCCCGCGAGAAAAATGGATGAAACTATTTCATAGAGGCCTTCACTTCCCAGTGTAGGATTATCAGCAGATAGGTAAAGCAGCCTCTCTCTATGGGTCTCAAAGAATTTTTGTGCGTGGTAGAGAAGAAATGTTGTTTTTCCAACCCCTCTTGGACCAGTAAGCATAGTAGTTCTGGGGAGAGTCTCCCGATGTCTGACAAATGGACGAAATCGGGCAGGAAGTGAGGCAATACGTCGTTTCATGGTAGCTTCAAGTTCTGCAATACGTTGAATAGTCATGTATATATGATAGAGGCCAAACGTTCCTGAGTCAAGAACGAAAACGTAATAATGTTCCTAATACAGGAACGAAAACACAAATATGTTCCTGTTGCAGGAATAGAGGCTTGATACAAGGCAGCCAAGGCCTCTATGCGACGCTTCATTTCAGAGCGGATATGCAGTGGTTCCAAGCATTCACACTCTGCACCAAAACTGAACAGGATCTGGTAGTAATAGTCATTCTCCATGAAGGGAAAAGCAACGAGGTAATGCACAGGCCCATCAGGCTGGAAGTGGTCATAGGTGCAATATTCAAGCACCTTGTCCATGACCGAGGTATGAATCCGAATAGTGATAGTTGTGTGTAATGGCAGTAAAGCATCCGGATACTCAAACTGTGGCTTAGGGTATTCCTTGGGGGTGAACGACTGCTCAAGCACGTACAGGTTCAGTGTCCTGGATAGCCTGAACAACCGAAAATCATTGCGTGTATGGCAATATCCCTGCTAATACCGATGACTGTTCTTTACCACGAATTGATAGGGTGTCGCTGTCCGGGTGGTTCTCTTTCCAAAGCGGTCTGCATACTCAAACGTTCGTTAATGTTACACCTTGGCAGTTCCTATACGTGGGATTTCAAAATCATGCAGTCAAGCTCTCTGGCATTGCATTCACAACAAAGAGCCCCACTTCTTCTGGAGAACTCCAGAAAATATGGGGCTAGTAGCTCGTAACACTTAAA
>DJGJ01000050.1 GCA_002432715.1 Sphaerochaeta sp. UBA5849
TTTCCATTTTGAAATTGGCTCTCCATTTTGTTTAATAATATAGACAATAAGACTAGTGTATTCGTACCATCACCCCTATCCTGTCCACATGGGACAAAAAACAGTCGTCCTGCTTCCAAGCGTTGCGGCCGAGCGTGCCGGTATCAGCAGGGCAACGCTCTGGGCTGTAGAAAAAGGATCGCCATCGGTTTCGATGGGAGCCTATGTACAAGTCCTGCTTGCCATCGGACTGGTGGATGACATCCTTCTCATCGCCAAGGACGATATTCTGGGAAGGAAATTGCAGGACCTCTCCTTGCCTGTAGGCAAGCGGGCTTCAAAGAGGTGATAAAGCCTTTGCATACATCACTGTAGAACAAGCAATCCGATAAATTTCCGCCGCCCCCGTGACAAACTCTCCATTCTTGGATACACTGTGCAAAATTACCACAGGGACAAAGGCGTCCACCAATGGTAGCTTCATGAGCAAGCTATCGATGGTGGACGCCTTTTTCATGCCCGGGGAGTACACACAATGGACGGCTATCACCAGCGAACGCCTTTGGAAGGAGAATTCCGCAACAGCAGCGGATGCGCCATCAGCGGCATCATAGACCGTAGCGGCAAGCGCTTTTCAGCGCGGGAGGCCATCACCTCCATCTCGGTCATGCATGACAGGAGCAACGGATTGGGAGGGGGATTTGCAGGATACGGAATCTATCCCGAGTACAAGGACTATACAGCCTTGCACATATTCTACTACTCATCTGAAGCCAAGCGGGCATGCGAGGAGTTCCTTGAAGAACACTTCGATCTTATCAACCTCTCCAAGATTCCCACCAAGAAACACCCCGCCATCACCGATGTACCCCTCATCTGGCGGTACTTTGTCACCGCGCTTCCCACCAAGCTCTCCTTCAGCCAGCTGGATGAGGATGAGTATACCGCCCGGTGCGTCATCCGCATCAACCGGGAGATCGAGGGGGCCTATGTGTTCTCCTCGGGCAAGGACATGGGCGTATTCAAGGCTGTCGGATTCCCCGAGGACGTAGGCGAGTTCTACATGCTCGACGAGTACGAAGGCTATAGCTGGACTGTTCACGGCCGCTACCCCACCAACACTCCTGGATGGTGGGGCGGCAGCCACCCCTTCAGCCTGCTCTCCTACAGCGTGGTGCACAATGGTGAAATCTCCAGCTACGACGCAAATCGTCGGCATATCGAGATGTACGGCTACGCTTGCACGCTGCAGACCGATACCGAGGTCATCACCTATATGATCGACTACCTGCACCGCAGGATGGGTCTCACCCTTGAAGAGGTCTCCCATGTACTTGCCGCCCCTTTTTGGTCGACAATCGAGCAGAAGGAGAAGGTTGAGCGCGATGAGTATGCATACCTGCGCAATACCTTTGCGAGCATGCTCATCACCGGTCCCTTCTCGATCATCCTCGGCTTCAAAGGCGGCTTGATGGCCCTCAACGACCGGCTCAAGCTGCGCAGCCTGGTTGCCGCCGAGAAGGGTAGCCGGGTGTACCTGGCCAGCGAGGAAGCGGCAATCAGGGTCATAGAACCCGAACCGGACCGGCTCTGGTACCCCAGCGGAGGAAAAGCGGTCATCGTCACCCTGGACGCTATGCAAGAAGGAGAAGAGAATGGGCATCAACTATCTGTATCCGCCCTTTGAGATAATCCGCAACCAGGACAGGTGCATTGCCTGCAGGGTCTGTGAACGGCAGTGCGCCAATTTGGTACATCACTACGACGAGGAGAGCGGTCGCATGAAAGCAGATGAATCGCTGTGCGTCAACTGCCACCGATGCGTCTCCCTCTGCCCCACCCGTGCCCTGAAAATCGTAAAGACCGATCACACATTCAAGGAGAATGCCAACTGGAAGACCGAGGTTATCGAGGACATCTACCGGCAGGCCCAGAGCGGAGGGGTGCTGCTCGCCTCGATGGGGACTCCCAAGGATTATCCGGTCTATTGGGATAAAATGCTGATCAATGCAAGCCAGGTGACCAATCCCTCCATCGATCCATTGCGCGAGCCTATGGAAACGAGGACTTACCTGGGGAAAAAGAGTTCCAAAATCAGCAGGGATGCAGATGGGCGAATCATAACCAGCACATCCGGTCAATTGAAACTCGATATTCCCATCATGTTCAGCGCCATGTCCTACGGCTCGATCTCCTACAACGCCCATAAGAGTCTGGCCATGGCCGCCAGCGAGCTGGGCACCTTCTACAATACCGGCGAGGGCGGCCTGCACAAGGACTTTTACCAGTATGGGAAAAATACCATCGTACAGGTTGCCTCGGGGCGCTTCGGCGTACATCCCGAATACCTGAATGCCGGGGCTGCCATTGAGATAAAGATGGGACAGGGGGCCAAGCCGGGTATCGGGGGACACCTGCCCGGCTCGAAGATCGGCGAGGATATCTCGGCCACCCGCATGATCCCCCTTCATGCCGATGCCATAAGTCCCGCGCCCCATCATGACATCTACTCCATCGAAGATCTCAGGCAGCTGGTCTACGCCCTCAAGGAAGCGACCCGCTACACCAAGCCGGTCATTGTCAAAGTGGCGGCCGTGCACAACATTTCGGCCATCGCAAGCGGCATTGCCCGCAGCGGTGCGGACATCATCGCCATCGATGGATTCCGCGGAGGCACGGGAGCGGCCCCGGCGCGCATCCGTGACAATGTCGGCATTCCCATCGAGCTTGCCTTGGCCAGCGTCGACCAACGCCTTAGGCAGGAGGGCATCAGGGGCAACGTCAGTCTGGTGGTGGGCGGCTCGATCCGCAGCAGCAGCGATGTCGTCAAGGCCATCGCCCTCGGAGCCGATGCCGTCTACATCGCCACCAGTGCCTTGGTCGCCCTCGGCTGTCATCTGTGCCGTACGTGTCACAGCGACAAATGCAACTGGGGTATTGCCACCCAGAATCCAGAGCTGGTCAAGCGCTTGAATCCCGAAGTGGGAAGCCGTCGCCTGGTCAATCTCCTCACTGCATGGGACCACGAGATCAAGGAGATGATGGGAGGCATGGGCATCAACAGCATCGAAGCGCTCCGAGGCAACCGTCTGATGCTCAGGGGCATTGGATTGCATGAGACCGAGCTGAAGATTCTCGGCATAGCCCATGCCGGCCAATAGGAGGCAAACCATGAAACGCATCTATGTCAATGAAATGTGGTGTCTGGGCTGCCACCTGTGCGAGTACTACTGTGCGTATGCCAATTCGGGTGTACAGGACATGGTCAAGGCGCTGAAAGACAAGCAGATCAAGTCCCGCATCACCGTCGAGCAACGAGGGACCATCAGTTTTGCAGTGAATTGCCGCCACTGCACCGAACCACTGTGTGTAAAAAGCTGCATCGGCGGCGCCATTACCAGCAAGGATGGAGTGATCGTCATCGACCAGAGCCGCTGCGTTCTCTGCTACTCCTGCATCATGGCCTGCCCGTACGGCGCCTTGATGCCAGCTGTGGAAGGAGTGATGCAGAAGTGCGAGCTCTGTACCACGAACTCCCAAGGACAGCCTGCCTGCATCCAAGGTTGTCCGAACAAGGCCATCGTTTTCGAGGAGCGTTGATATGCACTACGTCATGATAGGAAATTCGATTGCGAGCACCGCTTGCATCGAGGCAATCAGAAGCATTGACCGGAAGGGCTCAATCACCGTTATCGGGGAGGAGGACCATCCGTGTTACAGCCGGCCCCTCATCTCCTACCTGTTGCAGGGAAAAACCGATGAGAACCGCATGAAATACCGCACTGCCGCCTTCTATGAAGAGAACAAGGTGACAGTGTTGCAAGGAACCCGTGCAACGAGCATCGACCGAGAGGGGAAGACGGTATGCCTGGATGGGGAAACAACCCTCTCGTATGACAAGTTGCTCCTGGCAACCGGCTCTTCTCCCTTCGTTCCCCCGATCAAGGGGCTGGGCGAGGTGAAGAATTGGTTTACCTTCCTCACCCTTGATGAAGCAAAGCGCCTGCAGACCCACCTGAAGAAGGAGAGCCGTGTCCTCATTCTGGGTGCAGGCCTCATCGGCCTGAAGTGTGCGGAGGGAATTCTTGACAAGGTGCAGTCGGTCAGTGTGGTTGACCTCGCCCCGCGGGTGCTGATGAGCGTGCTCGATGAGGCTTCCTCCATTCAGGTGCGTGACCACCTCCAAGAGCAGGGGCTTCGGTTCTACCTGGGCGACAGCATCCAAGAGTGCACCGCCAATGAAGCCCTGCTTCAGAGCGGAATTGTCATCGGTTTCGACCTTCTGGTCATTGCAGTCGGGGTGAGGCCGAACATACAGCTTGCCTCTGAAGCAGGCCTTGCAGTCAATCGGGGGATTCTCGTCGACCAAGGGGGAAGGACGGGTGACCCGGATATCTTTGCTGCAGGCGACTGTTCGGAAGGTCCTGAGATGATAAGCGGCCAACGAGCGGTGCTTGCCTTGCTTCCCAATGCGTACCTGCAAGGAGAGACAGCGGGTAAGAATATGGCCGGCGACGAGGCCGGCTTTGACAAGGCCGTCGCCATGAATGCACTTTCGCTTATGGGGCTGCACCTTATTACGGTGGGGCGGTACGAGGGAGAGTCGCATGTGATCCCCTGCAAGGACGGATACAAGCGCCTGTTCGTCAAGGACAACCATCTAGTCGGGTGCATCCTGGTCGGTGAGGCAAGCAAAAGAGCGGGAATCTACACGGCAATGATCCGAAACAAAGTCGAGCTTGACTCGCTCGATTTCGACCTGATTTGTGAGGAGCCTCTCTTGATGGCCTTTGCAAAGAACGTACGACAGCAGCAATTGGGAGGGCCCGTATGACACACATAACTGCAGGCTTCATGGAGTATGAAGCTTTGAACAAGGCCATCAGAAGCGTGGAGGATGAGCAGATCACCATCGAACAGGCAAACGGGCAACGATATATCGGTTCAGCGCTTGCAGACAAGCAGCTGTTCATCAAGGGAACGGCGGGCAACGCCCTCGGATGCTTTCTCGACGGGGGCACCATCACAGTCTTCGGCAATGGCCAGGATGCAACCGGCGATACCATGAACGACGGCAAGATCGTCATCCATGGCAGCTGCGGTGATGGAACTGGGTATGCAATGCGCGGGGGTTCCATCTATATCCGCGACAGCTCCGGCTATCGTTCAGGCATCCACATGAAAGCGTACCAGGAGAAACAACCCTTGTTGATCATCGGCGACCGTGCAGGAAGCTTTCTGGGCGAGTACCAGGCAGGCGGGACGATCATCGTGTTGGGACGCAATCAGGAGGGCAAGCCCCCGGTGGGATATTTCTGCGGAACGGGTATGCACGGTGGTACAATGTATCTTCGCTGTGATACACTTCCTGCAAGCCTGCCCAAGCAGGTCTCCGTCCGTGATGCCTTGGATAGTGACAAAGAGCTGCTTTCCAGTCTCCTTGACGAGTATTGTACGATTTTTTCCTTTGACAAGCAGATGCTGCTTGCTTCTCACTTTTTTGTACTGCAGGCAAACTCTGCTACACCCTATCGGATGTTATACACCCATGTTTGAGAGAGGGAGGTTTCCAATGACCAATACCCATAGCGAAGTGATGAGCTTCATCAAGGAACAGGATGTGCGGTTTGTACGCCTTGTTTTCTGTGATATCTTCGGCCAGATCAAGAATATTTCCATTTCCGCCGATGAACTGGATCGGGCTTTTACCACCGGCATCTCCTTCGATGCATCGGCGGTAAAGGGTTTTTTGCAGGTCGATGAGAGTGATTTGCTCCTCTTTCCCGACGCATCCACTCTCTCCATCCTCCCTTGGAGACCGGCCCAAGGCCGGGTGGTTCGCTTCTTCTGCTCCATCAAGCGGCCGGACGGAACGCCTTTCGAAGGTGATGGGCGCTCCCTGCTTGCAGAAACGGTGCAGAAAGCCACCCTGCAGGGGTATCAGTTCGGGGTGGGACCCGAATGCGAATTCTATCTCTTCAAACTGGATGAAGACGGGCTTCCCACATTCCAGCCGATGGATAGGGGTTCCTATCTCGATGTCGCCCCTCTGGACAAGGGAGAGAACGTCAGACGGGAGATCTGTCTGACCCTCGAGCAGATGGGCTTCTATACCGAACGCAGCCACCATGAATCGGGTCCGGGCCAGCATGAGATCGACTTCAAGTACGGCTCCCCGTTGGAGGCGGCCGATAACTTCATCACCTTCAAGTCGGTGGTAAAGACCATTGCCGACCGAAGCGGGCTGTTTGCCTCGTTCATGCCCAAGCCCTTGGCCCAGGAGAGCGGCAGCGGCCTGCACATCAACCTCTCCATTACCCAGGAAGGCAAGCAGGACAGGGTACTTGAACAACAGATGACTGCCGGCATCCTGAACCGCATCAATGAGATCTCCCTGTTCCTCAATCCATTGATGAATTCCTATGAGAGACTCGGTTGCTTCGAGGCTCCCCGCTACATCGGCTGGGGGCGGGCGAACCGTTCGCTTTTGATCAGGCTTCCCCAGACCAGTGCCGAATACCGGAGGATCGAGGTCCGGTCAGCCGACCCTGCCTGCAATCCCTACCTTGCCATCACCTTGCTGCTCAATGCTGCTTTGGAAGGGATTCAAAACCACATGGTCCCCGAGGAGGAGTACGTCGGTTCCGCATACCAGAAACAGCATGGGAAGACCCTGCCCCAGTCGTTGTTCGATGCCATCGAACTGGCGAAGAACAGTGAGTTTGTCTCATCAATCGTCCCCAAGCGACTGCTCGAATATTTCTTGGAGGCCAAGCTCGCCGACTGGCGCTCGTACGAGGATGCCGGCGATAAGCACCTGGCCAGCCGTCTTCCATTCTTCTTGACTACCTAGGAGGTTGAGTGATGCGTGTTCTGGTGGTTTCGTCGACCGAGAAGGGATGTGAATCCCTGTGTAATCTCATCGTAGAGCATGAGAGACGGGTCGACATCACCAAATGCCAGAGTGCTTCCCAGGCAAGGCGCATCATCCTTGATTCCGAGCTGGATTTGGTCATTGTCAATGCTCCCTTGCTCGATGAGTCGGGCGAGGAGCTTGCGGTCATGGTTACCCAGCAGAGTCTCGCCACCTCGATCCTGGTGGTGAAAGCCGAATATTTTGAACAGGAGCAGGCGCTGTACTGCGACCAAGGCGTCCTAGTGGTTTCCAAGCCGGTCATCCGCCAGATGTTCTTCCAGGCCTTGAGCCTTGGGTTTTCCATGCGAAAGCGTCTGTCTGCAATGCATAACGAGAACGAGAAACTACACCGCAAGATAGAGGAAATCAAGCTCATCGACCGCGCCAAATGGGCTTTGATCGAGAACCTTGGCATGGATGAAAACCAGGCGCACAGACATATAGAGAAACAGGCGATGGATTTGCGCAAGAGCAGATACGATGTCGCTTCCCTGATTTTGAAAACGTATCAGATGTAAATGAGTACGAGGAGAGAGTATGGCCAAACATGTATTTGTGACCGGCGGGGTTGTTTCGGGCCTTGGCAAGGGAATAACGGCAGCGTCCTTGGGACGACTGCTCAAGGCTAGGGGGCTGAAAATCGCGGCACAAAAGCTTGATCCCTATATGAACGTCGACCCGGGAACGATGAGCCCTTACCAGCATGGAGAGGTGTTCGTCACCGAAGATGGGTCGGAGACCGACCTTGACCTCGGCCACTACGAGCGCTTCATAGACGAGGACCTGAACAAGTTCTCCAACCTTACCAGCGGAAGAGTGTACTGGAACGTGCTGACCAAGGAGCGTAGTGGTGCATATCTGGGCTCGACGGTCCAGATCATCCCGCACGTAACCGGGGAGATCAAGGACGCCATCTACTCGTTGGCCAGGAAAACCGAGGCCGATGTAGTGATCACCGAGATCGGAGGGACCACCGGCGATATCGAGAGCCAACCGTTTTTGGAGGCGATCAGGCAGATCGGCCACGAGGTCGGCCGCACCAACTGCCTGTTCATCCACGTAACCTTGGTCCCGTATCTGAAGAGCAGCGCCGAGCACAAGAGCAAGCCCACCCAGCACTCGGTCAAGGAGCTGATGGCATCGGGCATTTTCCCCGATATCATCGTCACCCGCTCCGATGAGCCGCTGGAACAGAGCATCAAGGATAAAATCGCTCTCTTTTGCAATGTAAAGCGTGACTGCGTGATTGAAAACAAGACTGTTCCGGTTCTCTACGAGGCTCCCTTGATGCTGCATGAGGAACAGTTGGACACCATCGTCTGCCGAGAACTCAACCTTGTAACAAATGAACCAAACCTTACTGAATGGGAGGAGATGCTCAGAACCATTAAAGCAGCTAAGAAACAGGTACGCATTGCCCTGGTAGGCAAGTACATCCAGTTGCACGATGCCTACCTCTCGGTCATGGAGGCACTCAAGCACGCTTCCTGGGCTTTGGGTTCCCAAGTACAGATCGATTGGATCGACAGCGAGCAGGTGACCGAGGATTCCGTGTGCGGTCTTCTTTCCAAGGCTGATGGAATTCTGGTCCCCGGCGGCTTTGGCGACCGCGGCATCGAGGGCAAGATCCTTGCCGCCCGCTATGCAAGGGAGCACAAGATTCCCTACTTGGGGATCTGCCTTGGTATGCAGATCGCCGTCATCGAGTATGCTCGCAGCATTCTCGGGTATGCAGATGCACATTCAAGCGAGTTCAATCCTGATTCAACGCACCCGGTCATCGCCCTGATGCCCGACCAGCGGGGAAACATTCCAAAGGGCGGAACGATGAGGCTGGGCACCTATCCATGCGTGGTGTCTGAGAACACAAAAATGCATAAAGCATATAAGAACCAGCATCTCATCACCGAGCGACACCGTCACCGCTACGAGTTCAACAACACCTTCCGTCAGGACCTGGTCGACAATGGTTTGGTCATCAGCGGCACAAGCCCTGATGGAACACTGGTTGAAGCTGTCGAGCTTGCCGACCACCCGTTCTTTGTAGGAGTGCAGTACCATCCGGAGTTCAAGAGTCGTCCGAACAGGCCGCACCCGATTTTCAGCCTCTTCATCGCCTCTTCACTGGGCCTTACGAGTTGACAGTTTTGCCACTCTGCGGTAGGTTTGTGTATGCAAATCCAGTGGGGCCATAGCTCATCTGGTAGAGCGACTGGTTCGCAATCAGTAGGTGGAGGGTTCGAGTCCCTTTGGCTCCAAAGAACACCCGTTTTCCTGACAGGAAGGCGGGTGTTCCTGTTCAAGCCTACTTTATACTCATCAGGAAAAGCATCCTTGACTTTCACAACATGTATTGATATATGCAAGAATTACAGGGTTAGAACCAAAGGGACCGGCCTTTCTGCCTCCTCATTTGAATCATAACGATCGGCAATCTTGAGAAGTCGATTACCGTCGTAGAGTATCTGAGCAGACCCCCCACCATCAAGATTGATGATATTTTCATATCCCATAGTAGAACAGAATGTTGCTAACTCGAGTAAGGAAGCCCCTGTGCTATCTTGTCCAGGAGTATATGTAAGCTTTCCAGCTCCTTCTGCCCATAGCAATACAGCATCTCCTTTTTTGTTCGTGCCCAAAGCAATTCGTGCTGCTCTTGCTGTCTCAAAAGGCAACGGATACACAGTAGATGGATAGGGGACGCTGTCAAGTTCCTTATTATAAAAAGGACAACAAAGCGTATCGACAATTGTATATTCTTGCACCATTGGAGGTCCAACTTGTATTCCGAACTGGATATTCTCTAAACCATGATAGCATACAGTAGTATCCTTAATTGTAATAATTTCAGGGATGCTGATGACGAATCCAGCCATAGGAATCTGGGTACATCCGCCTTTTTTGATAGCAATGACTTTATTTTCAGTAATAATAATATCTGTTCCTTTCGATTGAGGAGTAACCCGTTCGTCCGGTCGATAGTGAAAAATTGCATTGCTCTTATGTCGCCAAACCTTTCCATCGATTTCCACTTCCAAATCCGTAAGCTCGATATTTGTGATACTACTCTTATTGTTTTGGTCAACTACAAAACATGGCCGGTGATTTAAGGGAGGATTCAAAATGGTCCCATTTTTCAATGCAAGGCCATGAGGCGTCCCCAGTTCGCAATATGGAGAATCTAAATCCGTGGGATCCATTAAAAAAAAGTGAGTATTAACGACCAATCTGGCTCTGATGGTTGATGGAAATCCTAGTTTTGCGTTAAGCGGGATAAAAAGAACCCCGTTCCCGTCTCCCTTGACAATATCTAGTAATCCTTGCAATTGTAGGTTATCAAGAAATTTTTCGATTTCCCAATCATGTGTGCATAGTCTATCCTTAAAAAATATACGTCCATCCTCTGCCATCTTGTTAAGATGTATCGAAGCAGCAACATTCAGACTGAAAAAGTTTGAGTATTCATCAGCAAGAATAAAAGGATGCTTTGTATTTTCTTCAACGTGAAAAAATACCAGAGTGCCATAGGCTGCAGGATTTTTCCGAACAATATTGATACGATATAACCTTGCAATCTCGGACACTGCCTTCTTATTGAATCCCGGTGATTCGAATTGTAGATTCTCCCACTGAAAGTCTTCAACTATTTGGTACCTCTGAATCTCACCACTCGGATGCACATGCGTAATTATTTGTGTAGTCATACTATCCCTTAATACCGGAACTCATGGTACTTTCAATGATATATCTTTGGCTGAATGCGAAAACAACGATAAGTGGGAGTACAGAGAGAACGCTGCCCGCTAATAGGAGGTTCCATTTTACCCCATATTGGTTTTGAAAAAGAGAAAGCGCAATAGTTACCGTATACAGTTCACGACTGGAGATATAGAGCATCGGGCGAAGCAAATCGTTCCAGTTATTCATGAAAGCAATAATGAAGAGTGTGGCTATTGGACTTGATGCTTGAGGCAGATAGATTCGGAAGAACATTTGATAAGCATTTACTCCATCGATAATTCCTGCATCAAACAAAGGTGAAGGAACTTGTGAGAAAAATTCTTTGAGCATGAAGGTTCCAAATGCACCTGCCAGGAAAGAGGGAACAATTAAGGGTAAGTACGTATCCATCCAGTTAAGTTTAAGAAAAAGGTAATATTCTGGGATAATGGTAACTTGAACAGGAATCATCAGAGTGAGAATCAATAGTGAAAATAGTATGTTTTTCCCTCTAAAGTACATCGTAGCCAATGCAAATCCCGCAAGAGAGCAGACTATAACCTGTCCGAAAGCAGCCAGCGTATAAACCCATAGGCTATTAATTGTATATAATCCAAAATTATATTGAGAAAATACATTTTTATAATTGTCAAACATCTGACTAGTAAATAATAAATCAGGAAAGAATTTCGGGGGAACTGAGAATATATTTTTATCAGACATGAATGAGTTGGAAATCATCCAAAGGAAAGGAAATATATAGACAATGGATACAATAGCAATGAGGAGGAGTCGATACCGATCTGCTGTTTTTTGCTTCATCTTTTCATCTCCTCAATCCAGGCTTTGAACTAGATGTTTTTTGATATAAAAATTCAAGATAGTCAGAATCCCTACCAAAAGAAGCAGGATATAGGCTATAGCGGACGCAAATCCTACTCGATAATACACAAAAGCGTTGAGATACACATCATAGACCAAGGTATTGCTTGCATTTTGGGGGCCTCCCTTGGTCATTGCATAAATGAGCTCAAAATTCTTAAAGGAGTCGATTATTGAAATGGTCAAAACAAAAAAAACTGTAGGCATAAGCATCGGGAGTGTAATCTTAAAAAAACTTTGAATCGCATTGGCGCCATCCACTCTTGCGGACTCTAAGGTATCTCTATTAATTCCTTGTAACCCAGCAAGAAATATGATCATATAGTATCCCGACATTTTCCAGACTTGGACACTTGCAACGGTATTCAGGGCTAATTTGGTGTCCCCCAGCCAATAGGGTGGCTGTAGCCCGATAGCTTCAATGACATTATTAATTACACCATACGTTGGCCCGAGCATCCAGTTCCAAACAATGCCTACCGCAACAGCAGATGTAACAACGGGTAGATAAATAGCTGCTCTGAAAAATGCGATTCCCTTGATTCTTATGTTGATGAGTACAGCAAGCGCAAGACCGAAAACCATAGATCCAATTACGTAGAGGAAAGAAAACTGGAATGTATTTCGAATAATTCTTAGGAACTCTTCACTTTTCCCCAATTCCATGTAGTTGTCAAATTTGAGAAAATGAGGAGAACCAAGCAGACTCCAGTCGGTGAAACTAAGATATAATGATGAAACTATAGGAATAAGCCTGAAAACAAGTAGTCCAATCACGGTTGGGAAAATGAATACCCATGGAGTGATGTGGTTATGCCACTTATATGGGGGCTGTGTCATGATTGATTTCCTTAGCAGGCGGGCTACTCTTTCCAAGCAACCCGCCAGAGATGAATTGTATTATTTGTAATAACGTTTTAGTACAGCATTGATATTATCTGTACCTTTCCTGAAAGCCTCATCAAAACTCATATGACCGTTCACAATGGCATCTATGGTTCCATTCAAACCAAGAGACTCGGACCCACCATAACCTCTCCATTCGCTCCATCCCATGGTATACGAAGTTATCATTGGACCCGCAGCTTGTTCAATCAACAAATTCATATCTTTTCCTGGTTGCAGATTGGGATCGGCGAAATTGGGATCTTCAGCAAGTTTCTTTGCAGAAGGAATCTTCCCAGCCATGTAGACATCAAGATTGAGGCCTTCCCCTGCTACATATCGGGCGAATTTCCAAGCCATTTCAGGATGTTTTGTATTGGGAGCAATTGCATAACTGTCAGGCCACCCGTATGTCAGTGTATTGGAACCTGACGGACCACTTGGTACACGCACCATACCCCAGCGCATAGCATCCCCTACATTCTTTCGGAAGGTATCAACAAACCATGAGCCATCAACCCACATTGCTGCAACACCTTGTGGAAAAACATCTTGTTGCTGAAAACTAATCATATCTTTTTGAGGTGGTGCAACTTTGTCCACCAATACAAGATCAGTCAGCATCTTCATGGCATCCATTGCATTTTTGTCCGGATTGAACTGCATGGTGTCTCTATCAATGAGTTTGCCATTGTTTGCATACACCCATGGTTCGATATGGGAATAGCGACCATAGAACCAGAAACCCCATTGATCAATTTTCCCATCTCCATTCTTGTCAATGGTCAATTTTTTTGCGGCTTGTTTGAAATCATCCCAAGTCCACGCATCCGTCGGATATGCAAGACCAGCTTTATCGAATGCATCTTTGTTGAAGTACAGTACTGTGGTAACAAGTGCAAAAGGAATAGCATAATAACTATTTGTATTGCTGATTGCTTTATTTGTATCAAAAATGGATTTATAGAAAATATCAAAAGTATTATCATTCTCAATAAAGGAATCAAGATTATAGAGCAAACCAGCCTTTGCCCATTCTTCAATATACCCGGAACTCATAGTGAAAACATCAGGTAGTTTGTTTTGATTTGCTTGAATCCTGATTTTGGTCCAATACTCCTTCGTTCCAACAATCGTGTTGGTAACTTTTACGTTGGGATTAGCTTGCTCAAAGTTGGCGATGATTTGCTTATTCTGTTCAAGCATGTCTGGGTCCCATGTCCACCATTCCAAGTTAATCTGCTCTGGTTTGGTGCTAGTCTCGACCCCTCCCGCTGCGAAAAGCAATCCTGCCATGAGTAAACAGGCTAGAAATGTTAAAGCTTTCTTCATATTCAACGCTCCTTAGTATGATGTACCATGAGTACTAAGCTCATGGGATTCTCCACCAACAGTTCTTGTTTAATCCCCTTGCTAAGTAGAACTTCTTTACCTCGATATCCCCAAGTGACTATGAATACCTGATCGGCTGTATTTTTAGCAGTTTCATAATCGATTTCAGTATCACCGACGTAAATCAATTGCTCTGACGCATCCATACCCTGTCTACATGTTTTCAGTGAGTCTGAATTTGGTTTAGGCGGGAATCCAGAATCAGAGCCGTAAATCCTATCGAATATGATATCGGGAAAAACGGTTTTTACTATTTGACTTGTAAGCGAATATATTTTATTAGAAATCACACAAAGCTTGATATTTTCTCTCTGTAGGGTGTTCAGTAATTGAGGGACACCATCAAAGGCTCTTGTGTAGCAGACTGGATATCTGTTGTACCAATCAAACATCTCTCTGATTAAAAGATTTTGCTTATCTTCTGTCCATTCTGGTACTCGGGAATGGACTGTTGCCTTAAACATTGGCATGAGGCCCTGTCCAGCAAACCGTTGATTCTCCAACCGATCACTAATCGGCAGATTATACTCCGTTAAAACCCGATTGATTGCAACCAACAAATCCGGAGTACTATCAACCAAGGTTCCATCTAAATCAAAGACAACCTTCATAGGCACTCCCTGTTACATGCATAGTATACCACAAATCATGAACAAGCCTTCAAGAAAGTGTTAGGATTTGGCAAGAATAATCGATGTGGTAATAAGTCTTAACAACTTGGCAATACTATATAAAAGAATATTTCATCGTCGCATTGAAGCAAACTGAATCTCAATTGAAATCAATGATACCTATTGTTCCACGCTTTATACACAGTACAATAAAATGTTTTAGATTTCTGTTAAGTATTCTTTGTACTACAATGTTTTATGTGTCACTTTCATAATTCTTGCTGCAAAATCATGCCCATAATAAAACCCTCCGCCATGGAGGGTTCTTTGGCTACTCAGGGTTGTTTCCTTCGGTTATTCCCCTTCTTCACCACCACAGCCTTATCGTAGCATTGAAGAGGCAAATCGTCAATTTTTTCTTTCTGTGCAGTATAGTTTGTTCTTGAAAATACTGTATGTCATACATTATTGTATGATTATGAAAGAAGACCCGATTCTCACCAACCTGATCACCGAGCTGAAAAGAGGCACCTTGACACTGTGCGTACTCAGCCAGCTTGCCCAGCCACAGTATGGCTATTCGTTGTTGCAGGTACTTTGTGACAAACAGATTGCCATCGAGGCAAATACGCTCTATCCGCTGCTTCGTCGGCTGGAGGTTCAGGGGCTCTTGGAAAGCAGTTGGGACACCAGCGAAACACGACCGAGAAAGTTCTACCGCTTAAGCAGCAAAGGAAAAACCATACTTGGCGAGCTTGCAGCTGTCTGGAAAGAACAAACCACTCAGATACACACATTACTTGGGGAGGATGTATATGCATGACCTTATAAAGCGATATGTAGAAGAAACAGTCAGGCATCTGCCTGCCAAGGAAAGAGAGGAAGTAGCGCTTGAACTTGAGGCGAACATCGAGGATATGCTTGGCGGCGACAGCTCAAGGGAGAAGGTCGAAGAGGCCCTGCTCGCACTCGGCTCACCTGCAACACTGGCTCGTCAGTACCGAGGCAAGGAACGTTACCTCATCGGGCCCGAGACCTTCGACCTCTATGTGATGGTCCTTACAATTGTGAGCTTGGTTGTCGGTTTGGCAACCATGGTGATCACCTTTGTCTCGCTGTTTTTTGCATCCGACCCGATCAACATCGCTCAGATGATCGCAAAGGTTCTGGCATCTGTTTTTTCCTCCCTCTCAAGTGCATTCCTCTGGGTTACCATCACCTTTGCCATCATGTCCTACTACCAAGTCAAAACAGAACCGGATCAGTGGAATCGTAAAACACTGTATGAACTTGAAGAAGCTCCGACGAGGCGCATCAAGAAAAGCGACAGCATCGGCGACATGGTCGGACTCTCGATATTCTTTGTTCTCTTGATAGTGATGTATAGCAGGTCGGACCTTATCGCCATCTACCGCAAGGGAACAGGCCCTATTCCCCTCTTCGTCTCGCAGGCAATAAAACCCTATATCATCGGTTGGATGATCACGACAATCCTGACTTTCAGCATTGCCGTCGTCAAGTACGCCAAGCAATTCTGGAGCACTACGCTGTTTGCACTCAGCGCCCTGGCCGACCTCGTGGGACTATGCTACTTCATCTTCCTCAGCACCAGGTGGAGCATCTACAATCCTGACTTTTTGATCTTCATTCCCGGCAGCATGGACCGATGGCAGATCATCATCAAGGCTGCATGCGTAGTCCTGTTGATTCTCACGCTGATCAGCCTTGCCGACGATGCCTATACGGTATTCAAGCGAACGAGACCGAACGAATCTGCAAAAGAACCTGCTCGGTGATCTGGCGGGACTCCTGGATGAATGGATTGTCATCCAGGCTGCCCAGAACGGCATCGCGTTCGGCAAGATTTCGATAGGTGCTTTCACGGAAGCGGTTGTTGAAATCCTTCTCCTTTGTCTTGAACACCTGATTCTCAATGTGCAACCGTATCCTTGCCACGTTCTCTACCAAGTCCTCCCACTGCCCGTTGTTGATCTGATTCGTTCCAAGGGCTTGGTAGAGCGTAGCCAATGCATGGATGGCTCGGTCTTCCTCATAGGATGCAAACCAAGCATCATAGGTATGGTGGACATCGTCCCAACTGGAGAGGACCCTGTCCTTCAAGTCGGCTTTCAACTGTTCCACCCGGCTTGCAGGGACAAGCTGGCCACCCACATTCAGCCAATCTTCACGCCGGATCGCTTCTTTTTCCTGGAAGGAGGCAATGCTTTGCCCTGTTGCAAGACAGTGGGCTGAAAGGGTTTTCACCCCGTAGTAAAGCAACATTTCCTGATAGGCCTGGTAGGCTTCCACCACCTTCAGAATTTCCACCGGTTCATTGCTGTTTTCAAGTCCCCAGGCATAAACATGGAGCGAGCTTACTTCCGAAGCTTTGTTCAGCAGCAAGTCCTTCCCCATCAGAATCAGGTTCTTCTGTTCCTCGTTGGATGCATGGGCTCTGTTGAAGTTCTGGGCAACCCAGAGACAGAGCAGGTCGCATGCTTCAAAAATCTCATTGACTGTATCGGGTGCCAGGTACTCGGTCTCTATGTGCTGACGGATGACCTTGCGCTTGTCCCGCTTGCGGTACTTAAAACTATTTCTCTCCAAGGCGTAGAGATTGTACATCCACCAGTAGGCAGGCATCACAATGCGGCGGCTCTCCTTGGTGTCGGCGCTGAGCAGGCTGAACGGGAGCGGAATATTCAGCTCATGCGGATAATTTCCCTTGGCTATCAGGACATAGCTTGCAAATTTGCAGTCGTACTTGAGGGTACTGGAAAGAGCCGGCCAGAAACCCCTGCCTGCCACCATCTCCCCGTCGTTTCCCCTGCTGTTGTGGTTCGATCCGATGTTGGCTCCGGCGGCCATGTTCGACTGGCCCTTGATCAAGCTGGCAATGAGAAAGGAGTTGTTGTGATGCTGCTCATGGCCTGAGAACACCAGGTTGCTCAGAAGCTCGCAGCAACTGACCGTCGAATTGTCCCCGAGGAAGGAGTGGATCAAGCGCGCGCCGTACTTGAGATTGCAGTTGTCCCCCATGATAAAGCGGATCGCCTTGCAACCATAGAAAATGCGTGAACCGGAACCGATGATGCCGTTGACCAGCTCAACGCCCTCGCCGATTTGCACCGGTTCGGAAATCGTCGAGCGGAGCATCAGGTTCTTCAGCTTGTTCGCACCTTTGATGTATGAACCAGGACCGATCCAGACATCCTTGATGGTATCGCAGGACTTGACGACCGACTGCTCACCCACAAAGCCGTAGTACCCGCGGCGCTTATCCATGGTTTTTTCGGTCAGCTCCTCGAATATCCGCATCAGAGCCTGGTCATCACGATACGTACCCCACAGGAATGCGTCGGAAGGAAGGATGCCATTGAAAGGGCGGATGGTTCGTCCGCCGGCTTCGTTCATGATATCGATGGTGATGCGTACTTCCTCATCCTCCCCCTCCTTGAGAATGCCACTGCCGAACTTGGCATGATTGGTGGTCTGCATCTCCCCGAGCCGATAGAGAATGACATGGTGGTCGATGATGTAGTGGCTGAGGTAGGCGCAATCGAGAATGGCACAATGGTCGCCGATGTCGCAACTGACGATACGGCTGTTGGAAATACCGACGGGAACACTGAAATCATGAAAGCTGACAATGCTCTTGTCCATCTTTCCGATGCGGATCAAGCCGTAGAATTCGCTGTTGCGGATCAACGAAGGGTCGAAGGGTTCACAGACCAGCACATCGTCCCAACACGGTGAGGAGTTGAGGTTCTGCTCAAGGCTCTCGATTTCAGTTTTCGTCAGGTGCCGGTAGGAGGAAGCCGGCCGCTTGTTCTGCTGATTGCGAAGGTAGTACTCATCCTCTCCTTCAGGAAGAAAGGGAGCTGTAATAAAATCGTAGCCGAACCGTGCCTGGTCGAGGGTGATTACTTTGTCATTCATTGCATAAGTATAGCAACACCTATTGCGCTGTACAAGAAACGAATACACCCTTCTCGTTGCAACCCACATTCCTCACCCTAAA
>DJGJ01000048.1:0-11162 GCA_002432715.1 Sphaerochaeta sp. UBA5849
TTAGTGTCAAAAATATTGGAAGGATTGTTGCACCGAGAACACCGGTATTTGATCCACTTTGTATAGTAATTTTTGCATCAGGATTGTCGTAATCTTCAATGCTGGGCCAGAACTCATCAATGCTGAACAAATCAATGATTCCTACTCAAGGATGAGTAACTGTACTCAAAAAGAAGGTTTTACTGTCGTCCGAGTTTTCCAACTCCCGGCGCAGATAGCACAGCTCAAGGATTTGTCCTGGGCGGACTCTGCCTCCAACATCCTGTTCCTCAGGCCTCCGGGACTGGGAAAGACTACCTTGGCTGTCGCCCTTGCTGTGGAGGCTGTTTCTTCAGAGACCATTATGAAATTGCCTCTCATATTTGCAATCAATACGTAAATGAGGCAGTTACTATCGATATTGACCATACGACGGAGATAGTAACCAGGCAAAATAGTTTTTCGTGAATACCTGCAGAATCCTTTAGCTTGCCACCAATCTGTTGACAGGTTCATACGTCTTTGTCGTGAAAACAACTGGTTTGTCTCTGAAGTCGATATCCACGCTAGAATCGAGGCGTATGAGAAAGTTGAAGCTGCGGTAGTGTTTGAAGATGGTATGAGTTGATATGCCGTTGCAAAGCAAGCTCATCAGAGAGATTCCTGTTCTTTTGCATTGAAGAATACGTTCTTTATGATGAGAATGCAGAGTATCATGCACAGAGCTCCAAGCAGTACATTTGCCCTGAATCCATGCAAGGTGTATACCAGTTTGGCCAAATAATTTGTTCCTACCATTCCTATGCTGACACCCATTGCCATGCGAGGAATCAACGCCCCTCTTTCTTGCTTGTATTTCAGTGCGCTGATGACATACATCAAGCCGGTGAACAAATCAAACCCAAAATAGAAGAAAAACAAAGAAAGATAGAGCATTGGACCAGCGGGTTTCATGATAAACACAAGGGAGAGGGTTGCGACCGCAAGACCCAAGAGGGTGCTTTTCCTTTTTCCAAATCGGGTACTTGCAAAGAGTATGAAAAAAGCCGAGAGAATGGAACCCAGCCCCATGACGGTATAGTATAAACTGATTCTTTCTCCAGCTATCCCCAAGTCTGAGAGATAAATGCTGTAGAAATTGCTCACAAACAGGATGGGAGCAGGAGATAGAATCGCCATGATGACAAGCAGGCGTGTCTTTGGTCTACTCTCACGAATGAGCGAAGTATCTTTGGCTCTTCGAGGTATTGGATACGTCGAATCTGCCGTCACTAAAAAAAGGATGCTTGCAGCTGACATGAGAGCTGATAACAGTACGTACAATAATCGAGGACCGAATAAGACATACATCTTATAACCGGAGAACGGGGCAATAAAAAAAGCCAGGGCAAAGGAGAATTTTAGTATGGCGCTCCCCAATGTGGCTTTCTCATCCCCGACAATCATCAAGACAAAGTTCGGCATCATTGCCAGTATGATTGAATAACCGACTCCTGCAAGGAGTTTTGCCGCGGCATACAGAAACATGTTTTCAGAAAAGGCGATTCCAATCATACCTGCTGCATAGAAGGATGTGCCAATGAGAATCGTCCTCAATAAGCCTAATTTTGCTGATAGCTTGCCGAAGAGCGGTACTGCTATCCCGACCATGAAGTAGCCTGTATGCAGCAAAGAGATGTTCTCAGAGGGGATGCCGTAGCGCAAAGCGATGGTAGGCCCGATTGCGAACATCAGCGCAAGGTCATAGACTGCCAAGAACTGAATGATGAAGACGCTTGCGAGAAGCAACGGTCGGTGAATTGGATGAGTCCTCAAAGTAAAACCTCTTATAGCCCCCAAGAGAAAAACTATTTTTCCACTTGGGGGCCTCTAATAGACTTATGCTAATTAATTCTTACAGCATCTCTTTGAGCAATCAAACAGAGTTCAGCAGCTTTGAAAGCATGATCTTGCGTCATGGCGTTTTCTGTTCTGTTCAAACAGTCAAGGATGAGACTACCGAAATAAGGATAGCCGACCTTTCCAGCTACATCAAGGTGGTACTCTTTAGTATCGTCGACAAGATACACGTGGTCGGTTCCTCCCTCCCTGCCGATATCGATGTATTTACGGATCTCTATATACCCCCTCGTGCCCAAGATAATGGTGCGACCATCACCCCAAGTGGGCAGTCCATCGGGCGTGAACCAGTCAACCCTGAAATAGTTCGTAGTACCGTTGTTTCCCACCAGCATGGCATCCCCGAAATCATCAAATCCCGGATGATCTGGGTTGGCGTAGTTGGCTATCTGACTTTTTACTACCGTTGCATCTTCTTCAGATGCGTAAGAGAGGTATTGCTCAATCTGATGAGCGCCTATGTCACAAAGAATTCCACCATAGTGTTCTTTTTGCCAGAACCAATCGGGTCTATCCCAACCTTGACGAATTCCCAGACGATGAGGCCCAAGCCCGATGACCTGAATAACCTTCCCAATTGCCCCCGTATCGATCAATTGTCCAGCATACACAGCTCCTTCAACATGCAGACGCTCACTATAGTAGACCATGTACTTTTTACCGGTCTGTGTTACAGCCTCTTTTGCCCGATCAAGCTGTTTCAAAGTGGTCATGGGCGCCTTGTCTGTGAAGTAATCCTTGCCATGGTTCATCACCCTGATACCCAGATCACAGCGTTTTGAGGGTATGGCGGCTCCTGCAACCAAAGCTATCTCCTTGTCTTGCAGGATCTGATCTTCATTGTCGACCACAGTCGCACCTGGATAGGCAGCGGCGAACTTTTCTGCACGTTCTCGATCGCAGTCGAAGACATATTTCAAGGTACCCCCTGCTTCTGTCAGCCCATTGCACATCCCATAAATATGCCCGTGGTCCAGTGCCGTTGCTGCAAATATGAAATCACCCTTGTTACATACCGGATCTGGTTTTCCAGATGGTGCATAGTTCATTCCTGATGCTCTGTTTGTAGTACTCATATCGTGTTCCTCATATGTTATTGTAGATGTTTACTGCACCTTATACGTTTGGCTTCTTGTAATTACTTCCAAGAGTAATTTCATAGTCTCCCTGATCAGCTACGGAATTTTTTTTCTCAAAAAATCTCGGAGCTACTTTTAAGATTTCTTTTACCGAATAAAAGGGATCTTCCTTGCCAAGAGGAAAGGATACATGCTTTTGTTCAGTGGCTGCTTTATAGATACCCATTATGAGCTCAATAGCGTTTCTCCCATCCTGAGAGCTGACAAGAGGCTCCCTGTTCTGTTCGATGGCACCAAGCATATCTTCAATCTGTCCTTCATGGCCTTGATGAGGCAATTCTCCGAGCTCCTCTAATCTTCCCTTGATTGTATTCACCAATTGTTCGTTTGTATTCGGAAACCCATTTGGGGAAGTGATGTTTGCAGCGATTTCCAAAGGAGCAGAGATACGTGCCGCACTGCCTTGAAGGATGATTTCCTGTTTTTCTCCGTGGTGGATCACCGAGCTGGTTACCTGGGCAAGAGATTTATCGTTATAACGAAGAAGAGCCATAGAGATGTCTTCCACCTCTGAGTTGTCATGGGCTAGGTTAGCCATCATCGCAGTCAGTTCCTTGGGCATCCCAGTAAGCCAGAGCATCATGTCGATATGATGCACGGCATGGTTCAATGTGCAACCACCACCTTCTTTTTCCCAAGTACCTCTCCACCAGAGATCATAATAAGGATACCCTCGCCACCAGTAGGAATTAATCTGTGTATGGAGAAGTTTTCCTATCAGACCCTCATCAAGGACTTTCTTCATATTCCAAACCGGGCTGCGAAAACGATTCTGAGCTACAACCGAGAGTTTGGCAGTGCTTGCTTTTTCTACCTCAAGAATGGTATCACACTCTTGTAGTGAGCTAGCCATCGGTTTTTCAAGAAGCACATTCACTCCTGCTTGTAATGCTTGTATGGCAAGGTCCTTATGCGTAAAAGGGGGTGTGCAGATACTAACCAGCTGAACCTCCTGCTCCTCCAAGAGCGTCTGTAAGCTGTCATAAATGGGCACAGACAAATGTTCCTTTTCTATCCTCATCTGAGCCTTGTCACGATTGATATCAACCAGAGCTACAATCTTGCACCTTTGAGGAAAAGCCTTGTATCCGTCGATGTGAGCTCCGCTGATGTTTCCAGCCCCGATGATTGCTACGTTTATCATAGTATTTTCTCCTTGTGGTAGGTACCATATTGCTATTTGTGCATTGCCCGAACACAAGAGACTAGTTCTTGAGCTTCATCCATACTTGATGGGGCAATCTGTAAAATGGTTCGTTTATCCTGCAGGAAATCCCGATTGTCTTAATACTCCTTCGCATCAAGGCGCGTCATGATAATCTTGTCTCGAAAAATATTCTCGTTGCTTTTGAAAATCTCTAATGGGGTTGGTTGGTTTGGATCTGCTTCAATGTGGACGACGAGAAGATTTTTCATCGAACAAAGCTGTGGAAGGATATGGGTCCCAAGTCCATGTATGTTCACAAGTACGCCCTCATAGTGTTCGAGTACTTTCTGGCTGTAAGGTAGACCATACCGTTCATACATATTCCAAATCCTGTGATGACCCCTCCATCGATTGCATATACACAAGAAAATTGGTTTTCAAGACTCCAAAGAAGCACATTACCGCACTTGTTCAGAAGACTGTGTACATCATTTTCACGGCCTCATATATACCCAGAAAAAGATTGTTGCCTCTCATTGCATTGGCAATATCAAGAGGCGATTCTGCACCTCTGAGTGAGGGTATTGGATTAGTTTTGTGTGTACAGGTCATGCTGTCAAGGAGCATCTTATAGTGTGGGTTGTTTTCCTCCAACTCTAAGGTGGAAATTTCATCCAGTGACTCTAGAATGGGATGGTGATAACTGGTATCGCCACCGTAGGATACGCTTCCTCCAAAAAATGAGCTATGTTCCGCAATTCCATAGAAAGATTTTTTTGAGGGAAGAAGATTGTCATTGATAGTCCGGTTATCCCATACCGACGCATGGCTTTTGATGTTTAAGTACATGTATTCCTTCCACTGTCTTGGAAAATCATAGCCCTCTAGTGGGATATATCCACCCTGTTCTGTTTCCCATGTACTGGTCCTGGTAATGATGGGTGTTCCTTTTTCAGAAGAGAAGAGTCGCTTATAGCGTTCAGGCTTCTTCTCGGGCAGCTGTTTGTCTCTCATGTTCCTTCTTATCCTTTTATTCCGCTTTTAACCGTTCCCTCAACAAGATATTTTTGGAAGAAGATGAAGATTGCCAGCACCGGGATGATAGATAGGGTAGACATCGCAAGCATGCTTCCGTATTCACTGGCACTTTCAGGATCAAGAAACAGTCTGAGCCCCAAGGATACCGGGAACTTCTTGGTTGTGTTCATGAATATCAGTGGGTTGAAGAAATCCTGCCAAGACCAGTAGAAGGAGAAAATCGAACTGGTGATCAATGCAGGAGTTACATTGGGCAGCAGCACCAAAAACAAGGTTTGAAGCTTGTTGCATCCATCAATCTCTGCAGCTTCATCCATAGCAATCGGTATGCCTCGAAAGAACTGCATGATAAGAAAGATGAAAAACGCCGATCCAAACAACCAAGGCAAAATCATTGCTAAACGATTATCAATCAGATTAAGATATTTAAATATGATGTATTGAGGAACTATCATTACTTGGGGAGGAATCATCATGGTTACCATTACACAGGCAAAGAAAATTCTGGATCCTTTGAATTTCAGCCTGGCAAAGGCGTAGCCCGCTAGAAGTGAGGAAAAAACACCACCTAAGGTCGAGATGGATGCTACAAGCAGGCTGTTGAGGATGAACACCCAAAAACCTACACCCAAGATGCCTTTCCATCCGTTGCTGTAATTATGTCTGATATCCCATGTCTTTGGGATCAAACTTGTTGCAGTGATAAAGATTTCATTATTAGCCTTGAAGGAGCTCATGAGCATCCATAGAAGGGGATAAATCATGGTGATGGCTATCAAAATGGCCGCAGTATGATACAGAATCTGATATGTTCGCTTTTGAGATATCATTTATTTACCCTCTTTCTGTTCGTAGAACACCCATTTGTTCTGAGTCTTGAAAATAAATGCCGATATCAAGGCTATGATTACAACCAAGATCCAGGCAAGTGCACTGCTGTAGCCCATATCAAGATATCGGAAAGCTCGATTGTAGAGATTCAATACGTAAAAGAGAGTGGCTTTGTTCGGTCCTCCCTCGGTGATGATGTATCCTTCGTTGAACACTTTGAAACCATTGATGATTTGCAACATGAGATTGAAGAAAATGGTAGGAGTGATGATCGGAAGGGTAATTTTTAGAAATCTCTGTACTGGGTTTGCTCCCTCGATAAGTGCGGCATCATAGAAAGTTCTGGAAATCTGTTTGAGAGCTGCCAGAAAGATGAGCATCGATGAGCCGAATTGCCAAATTCCCATCAATACGATTACCAGCAGAGCTGTATTCTCATTGCCCAACAGAGAGGTTTTCATGGGAATTCCTATCTGGTTGAGCCAAGTCATGATTACTCCTGGATTTCCAAAAATCTGTTTCCAGATGATTGAAACAGCTACACTGCCACCTATTACCGATGGTATATAGAAAATGGTTCTATAGATACCGCTAGATTTGCTTGGGATGGACAAGAGCAATGCAATAACAAGGGCAACAACAAGACGAAGCGGTACGACCATTAGGACATAGCTGAATGTGATTTTCAACGACAGCCAGAAATCGGGATCATTAACAAGCCGTACATAGTTAGCTGCACCGATGAACCTAGGTGGACTGAGCATATTAAATGAAGTAAAAGAAAAATAGAGCGAAGAAAGCATAGGAATTAAAAAAAGAAGGAAGAAGCCAAATAACCAGGGACCCAAAAGAAAATATGCCAGTAGATTTTGCTCTTTATGAAGTGACCCGCTTTTCATCATGTTCTCCTCGAATTGAACATTGTGCATGGAGAGACAAGCCCTATCCCTATGACAGCTGTAGGGTTTTCTTGTAGGGTCAAAGAGCCGGAGTTGAATACCGGCTCTTTGCCTCAGCTATTATTAATGTAAAAATTTAATTGTTGTTTCTTACAAGGATTTCTGTAAAATCCTTATAAGCCTTTTTCGCCGCTTCATCCACAGTAATCTTCCCGGAGAGCAACTCTTCGAGGATGATTGTGGCATGGTCACTGACTTCGAAGGCCCCATTAGGATCAATAGGAGGCATTGGGCCTGAGTGCTCCTGCAGGTATGCAAAATATTCAAATGTATTCTGTTGCAAGGCTGTCAATTCTTTCTGTTTCAGATAATTCTGCACAGCTATAGATGCAGGGAATCCACGCTCTGTTCCTTGTACCTCTGCAACTTCCTCTGAGTTAAGCCACCAATTGATGAACTGAGCTGCCTTTTTTGCTGTAGCTTCATCTGCTTTGGCCGAGACGGAGAATGATAAGCCTGGGATTGCCCAGTTGACATCTTCACCGACACTACCGTTTCTATAGGGAACCGGGAGTAGCTTGAGGCTCTGATTACCAGTCCAGCCAGGCATAGTGTTGGAATCATATTTGAATGCCGCTAGATTCTGTGCTAAGAAAGATTGCTCAGAAGGAATCTGTTTTCTTGTTGCATTCACATCCGGGGTGTAGACACAACCGTTGTCTACCATTCTCTTCCAATGACTGTAAAATTCCAATAATGGGGTATAATCATCAAAAGCCAAGCCGGTGCCATCTTCATTGAAAATTTGGTAGCCCTGTTGCAAAAGCATCAACTGCATCTGCATCCAATGGTTGGAATATCCATCGATTGCATAGTTTCCGGTTTTCTTGGTGTACTCAATCGCTACTTTTTCATAGTCGTCCCAAGTCCAATCTTTCGAGGGCATCTGTATACCCGCCTCTTGGAGTGCTATAGGATTACATACAACAGCTCTGGCACTCATGGAAAGAGGAATCGTGACAAGTTTCCCTTTGTAGTATCCAGTTTTCAGCAGGTTTTCTTCGATGGTGCTAATATCCAAGGTTCCATCTTCAACATAGGGTGTCAAATCGAGAAGCAGATTGTTGTCTGCATAGGTTGGAATGTAGCTGATATAGAACTGCATGATGGTCGGAAGTTTGCCGCCGGCTGCTTGGACAGCTATCTTTTCCCAGTACCCTCCCCAACTGTTCGGCTGGAAAGTAAATGATGTACCTGGGTTCATCTCTGCAAATTGTTTGCTCAATTGCTGGGTGTAGGCATGTCTGCCTTCTGCTCCCCACCACCCGAAAGAGAGTTCTATCTCTTTTGCAGTATCAGCCTTTTCTCTCACACCGGTAGCCATCACATTTGTTGTGAGTAAAAGTAACATACAGATGATCATCACAATAGACATACATCTTGTATTACCTCTTTTTTTCATAATGCCCCTCCTTTGGAGTATTGATATGTTCAAGTATAGTTGGTTGATTTGAGAAGAGAATTCAAAAAACAGACTTTTTTGTGCAAAAATCCTAACGCTTTTACAATGGTTCCCCTCCTCATGGTATACTTTGAACGATTTGATAAGAGGGCAGGATGGGATTAATCGAACGGTACTCAAACTTCATCTCGATACGAAAGAAGATCATTTTTGTGGTAGCAATATCAATTTTTATCACACTTTTGATTACCCTTGGTCTTTTTTACACGGTGATGGAGTTCAACAATCATCAGCTATTCGAACAGGTAACCACGAACATTCTCTTGGCAACGGAGAATCTGAGTCAAAAATTAACAACCATCCAGCAATTCTCCAGTATCATAGTGTCAGACAAGGAGATTCAAAATCTACTCATCGACCTTAAGGACGTGGGTGGTTATAACTCTTTGGTGAACGCCATAGATGGAATAAGTACCATACTTTCTATTTATTATGATCAGCTTCAGAATTTCCATGTGCAATACATCTTGATTGATGGACAGGAAATGGTTGCTCAGTCCTATACTCCAAAAAGCCACATTTTGCCCAAGGAGATAAAGTCGGATCTTCTTGCTAGAGCACAAGACTCCTATGGAAGTTTTTATGTAACTGAGTACAGCGAGGATTATGGAATATTTCTTGTGTACCCGATACGGAGATTTGAGAAACCCAGATTCGACTATCTTGGGACGCTGATTATTGCCATTGATCCTCAGCAACTCTTTAGCAGGATTGTCCCAGAGCATATGAACCTGAATGAGATTAAATACGTACTGTTTGATTCAACTTTCAACACCATATTTTGTTCTGATGCTTTATTTGATTCTTCACAGCTCCATAGCATCGATTACAAGAATAAAGATTACTCGATCCTTGGCAATTCGGATGGTCCTTATATGGTCATAGGTCGTGATATTTTCCTGCAGTGGAAGTTATTTACACTTTTACCTTATAAAGAGATACTAAAAACCAGCAATCTGCTGAGGCTTCTTCTGATTCTCATTGTATCGGCTGTGGGCCTGCTCTCGGTCAGGATTACCTACAACATACTTAGGAACTCATTCTCCAAACCAATTCATGAGCTCGTGGTCAATATGAAGACTTTCGGTAATTCCATTGAACCGCTTGCATCCATCAAGGACCACTTTATCAATAGGAAAGATGAAATAGGAGCTTTATATTCAACGTTTGAAAAGATGACCAAGGATATCCTGCAACTGGTGGAAGTAAACTACAAGAATGAGCTTTTGTATAAGGAATCACAATTGCGATATCTTCAGACTCAGATACATCCCCATTTCCTTTTCAATACATTGGACTCAATCAACTGGCGTGCTAAGCTCGCAGGTGATTCTGTGACAACAGAGATTATTGAATCCTTGTCCTTCCTGCTCCGGGGAAGCTTGAGTGAGAAGAAGTATTTTACAATGAGAGAGGAGATTGAACTTGTAAAACACTATTTGAATATCCAGCAAATCCGTTATGGCGATCAACTGACCTATATACTGAATTGCAGCGAAGTTTTCTATGACTTCTGTTTTCCCCACATGGTATTGCAACCAATTATTGAGAATGCAATCAGGTATTCATTGGAGATCGATGGGGAACAATGCCACATCCAAATTTCTGTACAAAGAGATGCTGATGAGTTGAAAGTCAGAATCCAGAACAGTGGATCCCAATTTGAGGATGACTTTCTTCATAAGTTGGAACAGAAAGAGGTCGAAGTCTCGGGATTCGGTATTGGATTGCTCAATATCCAACAAAGAATCCAGCTTACTTATGGAGAATCCTATGGGTTGAAGCTCTACAATAATCAGGAGAATGCTGTCGTCCAGATCACAATACCTTGCATAAGGAAGGAGGAAGTAGATGCTCAGAATGATGATTGTTGATGATGAACACATAATACGGGAGTCCTTGAGTACGTTGATAGATTGGACCGCATTGGGAATAGAAGTGGTCTCCGTGTGTAAGAGCGGGATGGAGGCCTATGAATCAGTCATAGATGATTACCCTGACATCATTCTTACCGATATTCAAATGCCGGGTTATTCGGGTCTACAATTGATCGAGCGACTCTTCAAGGATAACGCCCAGATTGAGTTCATCATCCTCTCCGGTCATGATAATTTCAGATATGCAAAAGAGGCAATGCGGTATGGAGTACGACACTATCTGCTCAAGCCATGCAAGAATGCAGAGCTCATCGATGCGGTGAAGGACGTCTGTGCCGTTTGTCGTCAGAAAAAGCGAGATCTTCCTTTTGGCAACGATTTTAAGCCAAAAATCCGAGAATTAATCGAATATGTCGATCAGCACTACATGGATGAAAACCTGACACTCAAAAAGGTGTCTGAGCAGCATATCTTCCTTAGTCCCGACTATGTAAGCAAGCAGTTTCAGAAAGAGGTAGGCATGAAGTTCTCGACCTACCTCAATCAAAAGAGAATGGAAGTGGCAAAACGGCTTCTATCCCGCAATTTTGATTACAAGGTATATGAGGTGGCCGAACTGGTCGGCTGTGGGAACAACCCACAGTATTTCAGCCAGCTTTTCAAAAAATATACAAAGATGACTCCAAAGCAATATATGCAGCAAAGGAGCCTTTGACCGCTGTTACCGATTGAGAAATCGTATGGCATAGATGAGTACCCAATCTTGAACATTTGCCCAAGAATCAAGGAATTTACATCGTTCATCGTTGATTGAGCATAGATAGAGGCAGG
>DJGJ01000048.1:11203-34421 GCA_002432715.1 Sphaerochaeta sp. UBA5849
GTATGAACCGAACCCAGATCGATCGAACAGACTCAGATTATTCCTCAGCATGGTTTTTGCTATCATATGATATCTTTCAATTTTGGTGATTTTCTAGTAATCTGTAATTCACGGGTATAATCTCTTAGCACAGCCACATAGTACTGCAAGTAGGAACTAAATAGGGTTCTTTCGCGACCAGCACCTTCCGCTTCTTCACAAAAAGATACTGGTCCTCGAAGTTGAAGCAGTATCCTCCCGAGGGTGCTGACATCAACGACGTCTCTTGCCTCATGAGACAATGATGACATGGTTCTTTCTTACTCTCAAAGGGCTACGAGTTTATGCTTCACCCCAATCATACAATCTTCTTGTTTCCTTTTGTGAGGTTGAGCACCGCAAAAATAGAAGTTCCAAGGATCAGGATGAAGGAGATTGCATTGATCACCGGGGTGGACCCATCACGTACTTGCATGTACATGTTTATGGGCAGCGTTGCCTGGGACCCTACGAGGAATATGGTGGTATTGAAGTTCTCGAAAGACATGAGGAAAGCCATCGCAGCCCCTCCGATTATCGATGGGCGTAGATACTTGAGGGTGATGAACCAAAGAACTTCCGCCTTGTTCGCTCCAAGGTTGTACGCAGCTTCTTCGAGGGTGTGGTCAAACTTCTTCAATCTTGCTGAAACAACCAGCGCTACAATAGTAGAGATGAATGAGGACTGCCCGAGCACCACCAGAGGGAAACCAGGGCCAAGAAACGAAACGTAGAGGCCCAAATGTTCCTCGATGAACAATCCAATGGTATTGGAGAACATCAGGATGGAGATTCCAAGGATGACTCCGGGAATTACCAAGGGAGCAATCATAAGAAAGTAGAGTGCGTTCTTGAAACGGAAATTCTCCTGTTCGAAGAGAAATGCCGCACAGGTGCCCAGGAACGTAGAAATCATCATAACTGCTAGAGCAACCTTGAACGATGTAAAAAGACTTCTCAAGTTCGTCTGGTCATGGAAAATCCCGTATTTCTCCGGTCCATTGCCAAAGAACCAATCCAGGGTGAACCCCTGCCAAGGAAGAGAGGGGTACATGGAGTCGTTGAATGCAAGAACCATCGTTACAACCAGCGGAGCAAAGAGAAAGATAAAATACAATACGATGAAGATGGTGAATCCGTAGCGGTATTTCTTTGAGGAAGGCAAGCTTCTGATCATGTTACCACCTCCTTCAGGTTTTGGCGGGTGAGTTTGAGCAGCACCCAGATGATGAGTGATGAGAGTGCCAAGAGCAGGAAGCCGAAAGCAGCCCCCTGATTCCAGTTGAAATAGAGAATGATCTGGTTATAGATCTGTTCGGTAAACCAGAGAGAGTTTTTTCCTCCCATCAGGTTAGGGGTTAGGTAACTTCCCAGTACCAGCATGAATACGATGATTCCCCCGTTTACCAGACCGGAAGCACAATGCGGAATAATGATGGTTCGCCAGATGGAAATCTTCGATGCTCCCAGGTCATAGGCAGCCTCGATGAGCGAGTTGTCCAGATCATCCATAACCCCTATGACGGGGACCACCATGAAGAGCATGCTGGTATATACCAATCCCATAATCATGGTGATGTCATTGTAGAGCATCTCAACAGGCTCCTTGAATAAGCCTATA
Source organism: Sphaerochaeta sp. UBA5849 (assembly GCA_002432715.1). Lineage (GTDB taxonomy): Bacteria > Spirochaetota > Spirochaetia > Sphaerochaetales > Sphaerochaetaceae > Sphaerochaeta. Next base: position 12,843 of record DJGJ01000048.1, read on the forward strand.
GAGACGAAGAATTGGTTCAACACCCCGCTCTCCCGAAGGAGAATCATCCAACCATAAACACGAATGAGTTCACTGACCCAGAATGGAACGAGGATGAGAATCATCAGTACCCCGGTCATCCGTTCCTTCACGATTTTGGAGATATAGAAAGAGACCGGGAGGGATATCACCATGACCAAGAACGTGACAATGATCGAATATCCCGCTGTACGCACGAATGTGAGCCAGTAGATGGGCTCCTTGAAGAAAGCCATATAGTTGTCCAGTGTGAATTTACCGGTGTTGGCTTTGGTGAAAGAGAGTCGCAGGAGCTCGATATGGGGCAGTACAATCAAGAGGAAAAGCCACAGCACCACAGGGAGGAAAAAGAAGAGAAATCCCCATTTGATATGTTGTCTATTCTTCATCATATAACTTCCAATCGCTGCGCTTGAAGCAGACGGTTTTATTCAGGTCCCAACCAACCTGTATGCGATCTTTTGAACGAATATGGTCATACTCCCTTGTTTGGGGAAGCGCTATCACTAATTCCTCTTCAGTTCCCAAAGGCGATACCAGAAGACGGCTGTTCCCACCATCAAAAAGAATTGAGGTGACTTCCACGGGAAGGTTTTGGAAATGCTCCTTTCCTTCCCTTGGACTAATGATTATCGCTTCCGGGCGAATGAAGAGATCATACTCCTCATTCTCATTCGATACCTCAACTCGCTGGGCAAGCTTGAGATCATATCGGTCGGCATAACGAGCTATGATATTTCCGCTTGGATCAGAATGCAACTTCACCCGCAGCTTGTTGTTGTTTCCTACAAACTGGGCAACAAATGAAGACTTGGGTTCGTGGTAGAGCTCTTGTGGAGCTCCTATCTGTTCAAAATGTCCATTGTTCATCACTGCAACCGTATCACTCATGACCATGGCTTCACTCTGGTCGTGGGTGATATAGACGAAGGTTGTACCTACCTGGGATTGAAGCCTCTTCAATTCCACTTTCATATGCTCACGTAACTTGGCATCGAGTGCCCCAAGCGGTTCATCGAGCAAGAGTACCGATGGTTCCATGATCAGGCATCGCGCAATCGCAATTCGCTGTTTCTGCCCGCCGGAAAGCTGGCTTATCTGCTTTTTCCCCGACTCGGGTAGACCTATCCTCTCCAATAAATCCAGAACTTTCTTGTCTACACCAGGGCCTTTTTCTCCTCTTCTCCGTAGACCGAATGCAATGTTTTCATGCACATTCATCATAGGAAAGAGGGCAAGATTTTGAAAAACAAGATTCACAGGACGTTTATTGGGGGCCACTCCGTCCATGTTTTTTCCATTGAAGAGAATGGTACCCCCATCAGGTTTGTAAAACCCTGCAATCATTCTGAGCAAGGTTGTTTTCCCACATCCTGACGGGCCTAAGATAGAAAAAAACTTGCCGTCCTCTACGTCAAATGAAACTTGGTCAACTGCAGTAAAATCACCAAACCGTTTGGTGACTTCCTGTACTGAGAGTGCGCTATCCATACTGTTTTACCTTACATAATCACCAATAGCTGTCCATAAGACAGCTATTGGCACTGTGTGAATCTTCTCTGCTAGCGAGCAGCCTTGATCTTGTCGAGGGTTTTTCCTTCCATCTCTTCAATCCCTGCCGGGACCGTCGGATACCAGTTGATGTTCGCCAAAACTTCAGGTGGCAGTCCTCGAGTGAAGTTTGCTTTAATCTCAGGATCGAGATAATTCACAGCGTCTTTGGAAGCAGTTCCGTACGTCTCTCTGTTGGTGAAGAATGCAGCATTCTCCGGCTTCAGCATAAAATTGATGTAAGCGTATGCTGCATCAAGGTTTTCACTCTTTGCCGGAATGGCAAAGGTATCGACCCAACCGAGTGCTCCGCTGGTTGGTGCGATGTAGTCAATGTTTGGGTTTTCAGAATGGAGTTTCCATCCCGCTTGTTCCCAAGCTGAAGCTGCCCAGACCTCTTCCGAACGAAGTGATTGCAGAAGCTGGTCTCCATTATCCCAATAGGTTTTTACCAAAGGCTTGCCCGCAATGAGTACTTTCTCCATTTCATTGAGGAATTTCTGGTATGCTTCCGGATCGTTGTAGAGAGCAAACGGGTCGTAGCCAAGGGAGAAACCCATCCCGATAAGGGTAGGTCTCTTAAGTCGGTAGGAGACTCTTCCAGCATACTTGGGATTGAGAAGGTCCTTGAAATCCTTCACATCAGGGGCCAACGCCTTGTTGACGACCAACCCTTCAGTTCCATACACGTGTGGTACAGCATAGGATTTGCCGTTTACCAAGGTGTTTTTCTTCACTGCCTCAAGCAAGGAAGGATCAATCTGCTCGGTGTTTATTCTTGTATAGTCGATTGGCTGGTAGATGCCATACTGTTCAACGACTGATGAGATACGGTCCTGGGAAGGTTGGGCAAGGTCAAAGCCACCCCCGCGGGTTGCCCTGAGCTTACTGATCATCTCTTCATTATTGCTAAGCGTCACCTCTACCTTGTATCCTGTCTCCTCGGTAAACTTATTTAAGAGTTCCTGCGGTGCATAGCCTGACCAGGTTATGATTCGCAGCACAGGATTCTTGGCCTCGCTCGAAGCCTGAGCAAAGAGCGAACTGCTTAAAAACAATACAATCATGAGAACAAGAACAATTTTCTTCATACAGAATTCCTCCTTCAGGAATATGAGATGCTTGCAATCTTTTTTGATTATCAATACCTCATATTTATCGTAAGTCCAGGGTGTTCTAAAGTCAATTCCAATCTAAGAAAGACAAATTTGTGATTTATGAAGAATTTGTTTGGAATCTGTGAAACCTGCAGTGAGAACAAGCATGCATGCTATCATGAGAGCGAGTTTCAGAGAGTTTCAGAGAATGGAGCGGATATAGCGTCTCCTGCGTTTGTGTTGCTCAGTCTTGAAGGTCCTCCACTGGGTTTGCACATTGTCGTCATCCTCCAGCTCAGGGTAGGTTTCTGCATGGAGAACCCCGGTCATGCAGGTCCAGATCGGACTCGAATGCAACAGCCTCATAGATATCCCTTCACCCGCTCCTTGCAGGAGAACGCTGAAAGGTCATTCAACGTGCCGGTATCCTGCTTCAGCGTCCCTGCCTATCCCATCTGCATAGAATGACTTTCTTTTCCCTCCATTGGCATTGGCAAGTCCCATGTTTACGATGCTGCCGTCATACGGATGCCCATCGAAGCTGGCATGGCGATATACGAGCCATTCTGGCACGGTACTTTCAGGATAACGGAATCTAATCTATATATACTAAGTGTTTAACTGTAAGAGTCCATAATAGTATACCCAATTATCCCAAGTGGATTCATCCTGCCAGTATCCAGGAAGAGATACCAGCATGCCAGATGTAGCCGAGAGGATGGAGTGCACAGCAGAGCAGCTTGAAGCCCTTACCAAGTTTGCCAACAGCCGGAAATTCGAGAAGCGCCTTGTCGACGGGGCAAGGATGGTCCTTGGGTGTGCACAGGGGCGCCGGATCAAAGACATAGCCAAAAATCTGGGGGTCCTGCCCAACGCTGTCATCAAATGGAGGGAGCGGTTCAAGGCGTATGGGATGGACGGCCTGTACGACGAGCTGAGGCCGGGGAACTTTTGAAAGAGAAGCCTCACACGGGTACTCCCTCTGGGACGGGGGCGCCCTCGCCGGAAAGATAGGCTGCTCCCCCTATAAGGTGTGGAGGATACTATTGTTTTACAGCTTCGAATGCATACATCAAAATCATATTGTTTCATCTTTTTACCAGATTTAATCATATTATGATTTTTTATAGACAACCAACATATTCAGTGCTACAGTTGAAGAAAAGGAGTCAGGAATGAAGAAATATACCTTGTTTGCAGGCATGCTGCTTATTGCAGCTTTGCTCTTCGGTGCCGGTATCAGTGAACAAGCGCACTTCAGCGATCCTACCAATGCTGCCTATCTGGAACACTATTTCCAGATAACCATACCATCGGGCGGTATGGATGCGAATCAGTTCGGCAACGCACTCGCTTCCATTACCGGAAGGCCGGCATCCATGGCAGGTTTTCCTGACATCTTCAAGGCCTTGGTCGAGGCTGCAGACCTCAGTCAATTGGCCCTGACATACAGCACCGAAAAGAGTGGCGGGCGCCTTGCATATTACGGCATCACCGAGACTGTTCCTGCAGGCTTGGATCGGTATGTTGCCTGTACCTTGGATGCTCACCTGCTACCTGCATCCACTGCAAAGACTCTTTTAGCCTCACAGCATCTTGATAGCGAAACCGCCGCAAACCTATTGATGAGCGTGGCAAATGCAACGGGGATTTCACGCAACTATATCGGCAAGGTCAGTGACACCGACATCCTGATGAGAATTTCCAATGCCTTCGACGGCTATACCCTTTTCAGCGACGGCTACCTCGATGAAATCGGGGCGATGGCGGTCAAGAAGCGAGCCAGTACCGGATACAACCTCAAGAAAGACAGTGATGATGCACAATTCCTCACCTCGCGGACAATCCAATATGGTCACAGCGACGAAACCCATCTCAAGCAACTTGTAGTGTTGCTCAACAGTGAGGGAATCGATGCAAAGCTGCAGATTGAACCCAAGGTATCCATCTATGAGTACCTGCTTGACTGGGGCCCGGTACCGCCTCCCAGTCCGTACTACATGGTCCTGGAGTTTGGCGAGAACTTCTATCTGGCCTATGCGGTTGAATACGATGCCAAGTTCGAATTCGACTCCCATGCAGACCTTCTCAAGTTCGACTTTCTCATCAACACCTATGCAAAGAAGAACGATGCAAACCAGGCAAAGAACAGCAATGTTGCGCTGCTGAAGGGTGCATGGTGGCAGCCGCTGTACAGCACTACCTTCCAAGCCGACGAGCAGGCCTACAAGCAAATCGTAGACTGCGCTCTTGCTGAGAATGGATACACCATCCACCCCTTCTCGTTGCTGGAAACAAAGCAGAACCTGATCGATACGCTTCAGGATCTCAGCGGTTTGGAGGTGCAGGAGCGCCCCCTGTACGTCAACAACGCATTTTATCGCTACCTGACCGGTTCGGATTATCAGTAACATAGGCCTGCAGGGCAGGCAGGGCGGATGCGCCTGTCTGCCTCTTGAAGGGAAATTTGCACATCACCAACCGTTTTCGGTGTACACTTGAAGCTAGGAGAGTCCAAGAGCATGATTCCATACGTTCGCCAGAGCCAGATCTACTCATACATCAAGATGAAGCAGATTGCTTATATCGACGAGCTCCTGGATTTGACAAAAGTATCACTTCCCACCGTGCGGCGCGACCTCAAGAAGCTGGAGGAAGAAGGAAAAATCATCCTGCTCAACGGCGGCGGTGTAAAGCTCTCCGAGGAAGAGAAGCACTCGGTTGTTGCAAGACTGGAGGTCCAGGCGGACGAAAAGTACCTGATTTGCAACAAGGCCGCCTCCTTGCTTGAGAACGATGAGTTCATCTATGTCGGGCCGGGAACAACCGAAGACTACCTGATTGGTTTTTTGGCGGGAAAAAACATCACCGCAGTCACCAACGGCATCTATCATGTGCCGAAGCTGTTGGAATACCACATCAAGACCATTGTGATCGGGGGGAGGCTGGACCACAACTACGGCATCACCTGCGGCCCTGAGGTGCTGGAGGAGATCAATCGGATGAACTTCTCCACAGCCCTGATCGGGGCAAGCGCCGTGTCTCAGTCGGGCGTCTCTTCATTCGACCGGGATGTCTCGGTTATCAATCGAAAGGTCCTCTCCAGGTCGAAAAAGCGCATCCTCCTGGTTGATTCGACCAAATTCAGCGCCTTCTCACACCATGTGTTCGCCTGCATCGAGGATTTTGACCACATCATCACCACGGCTAAAGCAGGTGTCGAAAGCAAGGACATTCCAAACATTGTCATTGCCGACACCTCTGATTTATAACAGGAAAAGGTGTTTTGCATGAACAAAGCAATTATCGGAGGAACAGGAGTCGGCTCGCTTCCAAACCTGCAAGGTCCCTTTGAGACGGAAACAGCGTACGGAACGGTTCAAACCTATCGTTTTTCTCTAGGCGACGAAGAGATACTTTTTTTGCCCAGGCACGGAAGCGGTCATACCACACCGCCGCATGCCATCAAGTATCGCGCCCAGATGGCCGCCCTGAAAAAAGAGGGCGTAACGCATATCTACGCACTGGCGACCAGCGGTTCCATGGACCCTTCGATCAGTGAAGGCTCGATTGTGGTGATCGAAGACTTTCTTGACTGCACCACCAGCCGCATCAAGACATTCTTTGACGGCAGCGACCACAAGGTCGCACATGTCGACATGAGCGACCCCTACTGCAGCCATCTCAGGAGTTTGTTTGTACAGAATGCAAGGAAACTAGGTGTGGACATATACACCGGCGGGGTGTATGTGTGCACTGAAGGCCCCCGGTTCGAGGGCAAGGCTGAAATCGCCATGCTGCAAAAGCTCGGGGGAACGCTGGTCGGCATGACCGGCATCCCGGAAGTGTTTTTGGCAAAGGAGCTTGGTCTTTGTTACGCTGCCATCGGTTTGATCTCAAATATGGCCTCTGGAATTCGCAATGAGAACCTGGCACACATCGACCATGGACGGCGGATTTCAGAAGCGAAGGAAGCTGTCATGAAGGTCATCACTGAAGTGTTCTCCACCTCGAGCCTCGATCAAGACCATTGTGACTGCTCAAACGCAGTTCTCTATCTATAAAGAAGGAGATGCAGATGCATACCACCATCCCAGTCAGTTTGCAGCACGATCCCGAAAGATTGGTTCTGCTCGATCAGACAAAGCTTCCCGAGAGCGAGCTGTTCTTGTATTTGGATAGCCGGGACTCAATCTATGAAGCGATCAAGAAGCTTCGGGTGCGGGGAGCCCCTGCCATCGGCATTGCGGCAGCCTACGGAATGTATGTCTGCCTTGCCCGGCAGAGCTATCCGAGCCTTGAGGCCATGGCGCATGATTTTTCCGCCTTGAAGCTCTACTTTGCCTCAAGCCGTCCGACCGCCGTCAACCTGTTCTGGGCTCTACAGCGCATGCAGAAGCGGTTTGACACAGAGTTGGCCATGGAAGGGGCAAGCCAGAGCAGCATGCTCAAGGCCTTGCTTGAAGAAAGTTCGGCCATCTTTGCCGAAGACCAGGCGATGAGCATTGCCATCGGAGAGCATGGGCTTACGCTCTTTGACAAGGATAAGCATTGGGGGGTGATGACCCACTGCAACGCAGGAGGCTTGGCTACCAGCGGCTATGGTACAGCCCTCGCCCCGCTCTATCTCGGTCATGAGCAGGGTTACTCCTTCAGCATCTATGCAAATGAGACCAGGCCGCTTTTGCAGGGCAGCCGCCTGACCGCCTACGAGCTGGCCAAAGGAGGGCTCGATGTCACCATCCTCTGTGACAACATGGCCTCCTTGGTGATGAAGGAAGGAAAAATCGATGCAGTCATCGTGGGGGCTGACCGAATCGCAGCCAATGGCGATACAGCCAACAAAATCGGCACTTCAGGTTTAGCCATCCTGGCAAAACACTACGGCATTCCTTTCTATGTAGCAGCCCCCAGCTCCACGTTCGACCTTGATACCAAGCATGGCAGCGACATTGAAATCGAACAGCGCGACGGCGAGGAAGTGGTCAACGGCTTCGGCAGGCGCACAGGGCCTATCGATGTGAACGTCTACAACCCGGCCTTCGATGTGACTGATGCTGCCTTGATCACGGCCATCATCACCGAGAAGGGCATCATTGAGAGACCGACAACCGAGAAGGTGGCAAAGCACCTGCTTGGGTGACGTGTTGTGCATTGCAAAAGAGCAACCATCTTGAGGGTGGTTGATGCTATTTCTATGTAAGGAGAAGATTATGAAGAGAGTTTTGGGATTCATCGCACTGGTTCTTGTCACCGGCTTGCTTTTCGCAGCAGGGTCTGCAGAATCGAAGCCAGCAGCAGCTGCAGGTTTGAACATCGCCATTATCACCACCCCCTCAGGGGTCGACGACGGCTCGTTCAACCAGGACAACTACAATGGGATTCTTGCATTTGTGAAGAATCATCCTACAGCAAAGGTAACTGCAATCCGTGAGCCCAGCGGAGACGTTGCAGCCGCCCTCAAGGCAGCGGCCGATGTAGTAGCTGAATATGATGTATTGGTCTGCACCGGGTTCCAGTTTGCCGGAATCGGCGAACTTGCCATGGAAAACCCCGATACCAAGTTCATCCTTGTCGACACCTATCCCACCGATGCAAAGGGGAATACCGTTGAGCTTCCCAACGTATATGCCATGACCTTTGCCGAGCAGGAGTCGGGGTTCTTCGCAGGTGTTGCAGCCGCGCTTGAGACCAAGACCAACAAGGTCGCGGTAGTCAACGGGGTGGCCTACCCCTCGAACGTCAACTATCAGTACGGCTTTGAGTGCGGTGTCATCTACGCCAACAAGAAACTCGGCACCAATGCCCAGGTCGTAGAGCTTGCTTCCCGCGCCGGCACCGATGTTACGGGAGCCAATGTAGGCGGAAACTACGCAGGTTCCTTTGCCGATGAAGCAACCGGCAAGGTGATCGGCCAGCAGCTGCTCGCGCAGGGCGTCGACATCATTTTCGTTGCAGCAGGAGCTACGGGCAATGGCGTGTTCACAGCTGCAAAGGAGAGCAACGGCAGGTTGAAGGTCATCGGTTGTGACGTAGACCAGTGGGACGACGGAACGGTGGGAAGCGGCAACATCATCCTGACCAGCGTCCTGAAGGTGATGAGCCTGAACGTCGAGCGTGTGCTGAACCAGATCCAGGATGGAACCTTCAAGGGAGCAAATATGTTGCTGAAGGCTGATACCGATTCCACCGGATTCGTGAAGAAAGCCGGTCGAAACCAGCTCTCCCCCTCCACCATCCAGAAGCTTGATGAGGCATATACCCTCGTACAGAAGGGAGTTATTGTTCCTGCATCCAACTTCGGCGGTTTCACCCCCGAGCAGTTCCAGGTAAACTAAGAAAACCAGTGATACACCCGTGCCTTTGCAGGGGCACGGGTCCTTATCGCAAAGAGGCATATCGACGTGGAAAACCTCGTAGAATTTCGGCATATCACCAAACGATTTCCCGGCATTGTTGCGAATGATGACATCTCCCTATCGGTACGCAAGGGCGAGATTCTTGCCATCCTTGGCGAGAATGGAGCGGGAAAAAGCACGCTGATGAGCATGCTGTTCGGCATGTACAGCCCTGATGAGGGTGAGATTTTCGTGCGCGGCAAACAAGAAGAGATCTCAAGCCCCCTGGTGGCCAACTCTCTGAACATCGGGATGGTCCACCAGCATTTCATGCTTGTGGAAAACCAAACCATTACAGAGAACATCATCATGGGCATCGAGCCGAAGAAACGCAAATTCGGCTTGTTTCCCGTTGTAGATCTCGAAGCTTCCCACAAGAAGGTGCATCAGCTCTCCCTTCACTATCAACTGGAGGTCAATCCGAGGGACAAGATCGAGGATGTGCCGGTCTCAACCCGTCAGCGGGTTGAGATTCTGAAGATGCTCTATCGTAATGCCGAGATTTTGATTTTTGATGAACCGACTGCGGTCCTGACACCACAGGAGATTGAATCACTGCTTCGAACCATCAAGGCTCTGCGTGACGGCGGAAAGACCATCATCCTTATCACCCACAAACTCGATGAGATCAAGAGAATCGCCGACCGTTGCGCAATTCTCTGTAAAGGAAAGCTGGTCGATGTCCTGGATGTCGCCACCACCTCGGTTCAGCACATGTCAGCCTTGATGGTCGGCCGTGATGTCTCACTTACCTTGGAAAAAGAGGAGCATGAGAGAGGAGCCGAAGTCTTGAGGGTGGACAAGCTGCTCGTGGTATCGCCAGACCACATCTGCTTGGTCGATTCTGTGAGCTTCAGCGTACATGAAGGTGAAATCCTGGCGATAGCCGGCGTTTCCGGCAACGGCCAGGTGGAAATTGCCGATGCGATTGCCGGCCTGATCCCGATCAAGAGCGGGAAAATCATGCTCTCAGGCACCGATATCACCAATGTCCCTGTTCGTAAGCGCATCGAGACGGGGATGGGCTACATCCCCGAAGATCGTCATGCCGTCGGCCTGATCCTCGACTTCCCCCTGCGGGAAAACCTCTGCCTGAAACGGTATTACCGTCCGCCCTACAGCAATGAACGGGGAATATTGCAGAATGAGGCGATGGCCGAGTTGGGCAGGTCGCTGATCGAGGAGTTCGATATCAGGACCAGCAAGGGAAACGACACCCTGGTGCGGAGCATGAGCGGGGGCAACCAGCAGAAGGCGATCATTGCCCGGGAGATCAATCTCGATTCCAAGCTGATCATATTCGTCCAACCCACCCGCGGCTTGGATGTGGGGGCCATTGAGTCGATCCACCTGCGCATCAACAAGCTGCGCAGCGAAGGAAAAGCCATTCTGCTGATCTCATTGGAACTCGATGAGATCATGCAACTGGCCGATACCATTTTGGTCATGTACAACGGCAAGGTGCAGACCATCAAGAAAGCGAATGAACTGACAAAACTTCAGGTCGGTGAATATATGATGGGGGTGCATGTTGAAAAGAACTAGTCTGCTCAAGCGATTGTTCATCCTCGGTTGCGGCAAGGGCAGGCACCAACTGCTCCGCACGTCGCTGTTTTGCATTTTCCTCAGCCTGCTCGCAGGGGCCATCCTGCTTCTGTTGTTGGGCAAGAACCCCCTTGAAGCGTATACGAGCATTCTTCAGGGAGCCGGCATTCTTTCCAAGAGCCGCTATGCAGGTAGAAAGAGCCAGCTGACCGACTTCATGAGCCTGCTCAACTACACCACTCCCATGGTGTTTGCCGCCCTTTCAGTCGCCGTTGCACTGAAGTGCGGAATTTTCAATATCTGTGTCTCGGGCATCATGGTCTTTTCCGGGTTCATGGCCACCGTGCTGGTCGGATACTCCAACCTCGACCCTTTCCTTGCAAAAATTCTGGTGGTTTTGATCGGTGCCCTCTCAGGAGCACTGATCGGCATCCTGATCGGCTATCTCAAGCATCGCTTCAATATGAACGAGGTGGTTGTGGCCATCATGCTGAATTATATCATCAGCTATGTGGTGAGCTTCTTCATCCAGACCCGGTTCATCGACCCGATCACCCGCCAATCGGTTGCAGTCGGGCAGAATGCCCGCCTGACGCTCTTCGATCATCCGGTGGGCAATCTCAAGATGGAAATCGCCTTGGTATTCCCCCTTGCCCTGCTTGCAGTCTTTGCCATCAAGTTCATGCTCGACCGCACCCGGTTCGGCTTCGAGTTGAAGGCGGTGGGAAGCAACAGCAAGGCCAGCAAGTATGCCGGAATCCATGTAGGCAAAGCAGTGGTTTTCACCATGCTCATCAGCGGCTCATTGGCAGGTCTTGCAGGGGTTTCCTACTACCTGGGAAGCAACGCCTCCATACAACCCAGGGTGCTTCCCTCCCTGGGATTCGACGCAATCGCAGTGGCCTTGCTGGGAAACACCACCCCCATAGGCAGTTTCTTTGCCTCGCTCTTGGTCATGGTTTTCGATTGCGGCACAACCTACATGTCATCACGCATGCAGGTGCTTCGCGAAATTGCCGCCTTAATCACCAGTATTTTGCTGCTCTTCAGTGCCATCGGCATCTTCTTCAGGAACCTTGCCGATCGATTCGAGCAGGAAGCAGAGGAGGTTTGAACGTATGAATACCATCATCATTGAAGGGCTTTCCTTCTCGCTCCCCCTCTTCATTATTGCCATCGGCGGTATCTACAGCGAAGGAAGCGGTATCACCAACCTCGCTTTGGAAGGCTTGTTGGGCTTCGGGGCTTTCTTTGGAGGTCTCAGCTATGCAGTTCTCAGCAGGACGTTCGCCGGCGATCCCACCGTACTCATTTACGCCTCGCTGGGCTTTGCCATGATCGGCGGAGCCTTGCTTGCCCTCCTGCACGCCCTGATGTGCATCAAGTTCAAGGCAAACCAGGTTATCAGCGGCGTGGTCATCAATATGCTCAGCGTCGCCCTTACCGCTTTTTTGGCCAATCAAATCAATGCGTCATTTTTCGGACAACCTTCGAACAAGTTCTTGTTGGAAGTCTTCCCCAAGGCTACCATCCCCCTGCTCTCCAACATCCCAATTTTAGGCGCAGTGTTCACCGATTTTTATACCTTTGAATTGATTATCGTTGCAGTCGCCCTCTTCATGGCCTACCTGCTTTACAAAACACCGACGGGCATGCATATCCGCGCATGCGGAGACAATCCCCATGCCTTGGCGGCAGCCGGCGGAAACGTGCAGAAGGTGCGCTTCTGGTCGGTCATCGCCAGCGGCGCCCTCGCAGGCCTTGGCGGCATGTGCTTTGCCTACTCGATTTCAACCACCTTCTCTCCGAACATCTACATGGGCTTCGGCTACTTGGCCATTGCCGCCTACATTTTCGGCTCTTGGAAAATCGGACCCACCTTTCTTGCATGCATCCTGTTCGGTTTTGCCCGCAGCGGCGGGTATGTCCTGGTGCAAAAGCTCAAGTTGCCTTCGTCGTATGGCGATCTCGTCCTCACCCTGCCCTATATCGTTACCTTGGTCTTGCTGCTCTTCTTCTCCTCGACCAACAAACCGCCTCGAGCACTGGGCGAGGTGTACGACCAAGCAAAGCGTTAAGCCGGCACTCTTGCAAGAATCGATGAGGCAGAGCATGCTGAGGCAAGGAGGGATGCGTATGAACAGTGAGATACGGCTGGATGCCATCAATGAAGCAATCGGGGAAGTGGCTACCGATATCGCCCAAGCTTATGCGGAATTCGGGGATCTGACCAGCATGTACTTGGGGCAAACCTCCTCGACGTTGCAGTTGCGCCTGTTCAGGCCGCTAGCCTTGGAGACTTCGCTCTATCTGTGTTTTCTTCTGTCCAAGGTGGATGAAAAGTTGGCAGACTTGGTAGGCGAGGATGCAAAGGCATATGCAATAGAACTTGGCAGACAAGCCGAGCCCTATGTCAAGGAGAGCTTGCTCGCATATGAGAAAAGCTTTGATGCTCTTGCGCTGTTCATCCAACGCTGTCAGGACATAGTAGCCGGGGATTCATTGTGGTTGAGCACCCAAAGACAGGATGCCCAACCCCGAGCATCCATCAGTGACAAAGGCTATGTAGCCATCCAAAAAGGTGCCCAGCGATTGGAAAGCCTTATGAATCTTCTCTAATACGACTGCAAGAGCGCCTCTACAACGGAGTCTCTTCCTGCAAGGATGTCATCCACTGTCCTCTCTATGGCCAGGTCGGGCATCAGGGGACCCGCCTGATATTTTTTGTCCATCACAAAATACTTGGTTGAATAGGATACAGGAATTTTGCTGTTCGGCAGACTGAAATTGCGGGTCTCCCCATAGTGGTTAAGACTGCCTCCACTCGGACCACCGACCAGTCGCGCATTCGTCCGTTTCTTAAAATGCATCGCATTCATCAGAGCCGAAGAAAACGTCCCCTCCCCGATCAACACATCAATGGAGAAACCTTGTTCGTCCTGCAAGGTGCCAAGCCCATCCACCAGCGGTTCAAGCAGGCGTGAATCCCCTCCGCTGTTGTAACGCAAGTCAACCATGACATGCTCAAACGATGAGGATTCGGCAAGAGCGAGGATCTCCTGGATGAAACCATCCAACGGATACTCATCATAGGACATGCATACATTGTACTGGACAAAGAGTGTATTGCTCTCTTCAAGCAACAGAGCCCGGTAGGGGGCATTGCTTGCCCCTGTCTCAGGATGTGATTGATACCACGTGGCAAAGCTCAGCATCCCATACTCGTTGGCCGAAACAGGCGTCAAGGAAATGGTATGCTCCTCATCAGTAGAGCGCTGCTTGACGGTAAGGCTTACCATCTGGGAAGGAGATGTCGCGATGCCTAGATATGCGTAGAGGTTCGTCAGATTGAGCTGCTGGGAGAGGTAGTATCGCAACCACACCTGGTTGTCATGACTGAACAGCGGTGAAGCAAGACGTTCCACTTCCTGCATGGGAATTGAATTGATGGCTATGACTTCACCGCCGAGCAACTCTGCATGATCTCGTTCGATGACGCTTACTCGCCAGGCTCCCTCTACGTAGGAGAACTGGGCGGGTATTGCCGACAGCTGTGCTACAAGCTCTTGGGTAAGTCCGACCGAAGTATGGGAATCCTTGGCCAAGGATGCCAATCGCCTGAGGGTAAAATAGAAATCCAAATCCCCCATCTTCCCTGTATCTTCCATTGCTGCTCGATAGGCTTTGCACAACTCTGCTTTCGAAGTCTCATGATAGAAATCAACATGGAGCTTTGGAAGCTGTTCATAGAGATAGGTAATATCGGCCTGCTTGGGATTGCTGACTTTAAGGCCGGTGGTGCAGCTCCCAAGGAAGAACACGGCAGTGGCTACAAACACGAGTGTGACAAAACGGGTATGTTTCATGGACAGGAGTATAGCATGAAAGTACTCATCGTTCAGTCATTTTGCTATGGCTAATCGAGCATTTTTCAGACAAATACACAAAGTATTGCGCGCTGTCATCATTCCATGTGTATAGTTGCTGCCACCTGCATCCCAAGCTCAGTGACGCGGATTACAGGACCCACTGCCAAGCTCAAACCCAGAGCATCGCCTCCATCCTTGGTCACTTTCAGCCCGTTACGCAGAGTCTTGTTGTACCTCGCTCCATAGGGAATCGGCAGTATTGCTTGGATCACCCGCTCAACAGCCAAAAAGATTGCCCCAACAGTCATGGCTCCCACGGCAAAATCCTGCAATGGGTCTTCAAAGGAGGAAAAGCCTGCACTGAAGACCTGAATGAAAAACAGGTCGATCATAAAGGTCCCCAGACCGATGCCGATGGTGATAGCTGCAGTCCAATCGGCAATTTGCCCGAAGAGCTGACCGCCGAGGTCGCCTTGGAGCTTTGATCCGCTTCCAAATCCGGCCAACAAGTTCTTGAAAGCCGGCCAGGCTATCGATACTTGGGCTTGTTCATAGAGAGCCGACCGTTGCTCGAACGTCAATTGAGAAAAATCATGGTTCTTGAACGTTTTCTTCAAGGCTCCCAAGGTCGAGCCGCCAAGATACACACGCTCTCCATCAATCTCAACGGGTATGCCATCTTCAGTATTCAATGCATCCAACCCTGTACCTACCAACGATATCATGAGTGATTGGGCAGAGAGAGGCACAACCAACACAAGCAATACCACAAGCCAGATGATTAAACGCTTCATTTCAAGACTCCTTGTTACATTTTTTGCATTATAGCATAGTTTTCCCTGTACCGGAGCTGGATGTAGTATATGCATCGCTTTGTAAATTCCCAGTAATTCAGTTTCCTTTTCAAATACGAAAATAAGGAGATTCATGCTTTTTTAATCTTGGATTTCCGCCATTCTTTCTTGACCATCAGCTATATTGGTTATACTGTCAGAACCAGCAAAGCCTGTTACAACCTATATACAAACATGTATTCCTTCTGCTTTGCCTGCTGTTGATGCTTCCAGACATTGCAATCTTCGCATCCCCACCTGCTGCACAAAGTCTCACACTCGGTCTTGGAATCCATGACTCGATTGTCAAGGAACAAGCCAGTTCTCTGTATGCAACTCTGCAACTTGGAAGTCCTTCCTCTACGCTTGCCATCGGGTACCGTAATCGAGAATCGGTACAGGACATATCATTGAGAGCTGCCCGCTCTCTTTCCAATACCCTGGACCTGGTCTCCTACCTGCATTCTTCCTTGGGTACCGCCGACGCTGTACTGACGGATTTGGTGGTCGGGTATGAACAAGGTATCAGCATCAAGGGACTGTCGCTTTCCTATGCATATCAAGACCGTTTCAAGCTGGCTTTGTACAGTTCAACCAGCACGTTTTTCGAGTATGCCTGCCAGTCCATCAGCCCCATCGTAGGTTCCGAGCTTTCTTTTCCAATCGGTGATGAATTTCAAGCATATGCGGCTGTTTACCAATGAACGGACATGCAGTGTTGGGCAATCATGATGTGCGTGCTGATGGGAGACACGGGCAATGCCAGCTTGGGCAAAGTGCAGTTGGACAACCTGATGGATGCAGCAGCCTCCGATCCCAATCCCAAGGTTTTCTGTGGCCATGTTCCACTCTATGGTGGTCCTGATATGTTCTATTTTTCCTTGAAGGACCCCATGAGCGAGCACTTTTAGTCGATACCATGGTCAAAAACAAGGTCGGGCTCTACCTTGGCGGACATCTGCATCTCACCCACAAGGTGTACCGCTACACGGATACTACCCATGAGTTTGTTAGTGAATCATTTCATGGGCGCAATGATTTGTTTGAGAATACCCTGCCTGTATGGTATGTGTTCACCTACGATGAGGTGGGCAACAGCATCACCATCGAGAGGTATGCTGTAGAGTGGATGGTACTATCAGCGAGTCAACCGTATCGACACTGCCCCTCCCCTGATCTTTTGTCATTGCAAGAATAGGCGTGTAGGTATTGAAAGAACATTCAAATAGAGTACCGGTGCCTCCTCTTGAAAGCACCGGTAGGTAAGAGAGTGTTCAGCGTCTGGCCATCATGTCATGCAGGCCGCCGCCGTTCTCCACGTTGGTGAAACCCATCT
Organism: Sphaerochaeta sp. UBA5849; assembly: GCA_002432715.1. GTDB lineage: Bacteria > Spirochaetota > Spirochaetia > Sphaerochaetales > Sphaerochaetaceae > Sphaerochaeta. The sequence continues at coordinate 29,490 of DJGJ01000048.1, forward strand.
GCTTGAGCATGCGCATACCGTAGCTGGAGCGGGCTCCCGAGGCGCAGTAGATGAGAATCTCACGATTCTTGTCCTCTATCGTCTCTGCCCACTCTGCAAGGCTGTCCAATCCTACATTGATGGCGCCAGGGTACGCCCCCATGGCGAACTCCATCGGTGTTCGGACATCGAGGATGATCGGGCCATTCTCATCAGTTTCATGTGCACTTTCTGTACCCAAGCCCTCTGAAGCATCTTCTTTTCTCTCATTGACGGACTTTCTCTCGGTTGGGAACAAGCCTACACTCAGGTGCTCAAACCCCACCGCCCGGGCTTGCCGCTCCAAGCTGAGGTACCCGCCGCTGAGATTGTACACTTTGTCGAATCCGGCTCCCTTGAGCATTCTGAGGGCGACATGTCCTTTTTGGCCGTCATCGCTGATCAGCACAATGGCATGCTCCTTGGGTATGCGGTCAAGATTCTCCCGCAGGGCATTCTGGCTGAGGTTGTTCGAACCGCGAAGGTTTGCCTTTGCATAGCTGATGGGATCGCGGAGGTCGATGGCAATCGGAGACTGTTCGAGTACAAACTGCTCAAATTCCTGGGCAAGGATGGATGGGCTGAAGCCTGTTTGCTTGTTGACGGCGGTGAAAGCGGCCATGTTCACCGGCCCGTTTGGCGAGTTGAACGGAGGGGCATAGGCAAGGTCCAATTCCGCAAGGTCGTCGATGGTCAGTCCACCAGCAATGGCTGTGGCCAGGACATCAATGCGCTTGTCCACACCCACCCGACCGCCAACCTGGGCTCCCAAGACCTTACCGGTGCTCTTGTCCCAGATGAGCATCAGACTTACTTTCTCCGATCCGGGGTAATATGCGGTGTGGCTGGCCTTGTGTACGACAACGGCATCCGCATCAAAACCGGCCTCCCTGGCTGCCTTGAGGCTGAGTCCGGTGGAACCTGCGGCAACTTCAAAGACTTTCACAATCGAGGTGCCCAAGGCTCCCTTGTAAACACGATTGCCTCCAAGGGCATTTTCTGCAGCAATCCGGCCTTGCCTGTTGGCCGGCCCTGCCAGTGGCAACCGCACCAATTTGCCTGATACCGTCTGATGGATCTCCACCATGTCTCCAGCTGCATAGATGCTTGGATCGCTGGTACGCAGATGTTCGTCGACCATAAGTCCGCCACATGATCCCATTGCAAGGTTGGCATCCTTTGCTAGTTGCAAGGTAGGCTTAACGCCTACAGAAAGCAAGACAAAATCCGTATCTACGGCCGTTCCATCACTGAGTCGTACGCATGTATCCTCAACCGACTGCAACGATTTTCCCAATTTGAGTTTTACACCATAGTCCTGCAGCTCTTTGGTAAGCATGCCTGCAAACTCACCTTCCAGGTTGGCCATGACCTGGCCTGCCATTTCCACCAAGGTTACGGCGACGCCGCGCTTGGTCAGAGCCTCGACCATCTCCAAGCCGATGAACCCACCGCCGACAACTACCGCCTTTTTAGGTTCTTTTTCGGTAATGTAGCGATCCATCCGATCCATGTCATCGAGGGTCCACAGCTGAAACACATGGCTCTTGTCCACACCGGGAAGCGGTGGGACGATGGGTTTGCCGCCTTGGGCGAGAATGAGCGAATCATAAGGAAATTGTTGTTTCTCATTGGTCTGCGTATTGCGGGCGACAACTACTTTATTCTCTCGATCGATGGAAAGTGCCTGGGTTTGTGTATGGACCTTGACCCGGTACTGATCATCGAAGGTCTCTTCACTTGCCAATATCAACGACGAACGGTAAGCGATGTCCCTTCCCAGGTAATAGGGAAGCCCGCAGTTTGCGAAAGAAACGTCAGCTCCAGCTTCCAACAAGGTAATATTGACATCGTTGTCCAGTCTTCGGGCTCTGGCGGCAGCGGTAGCTCCGGCAGCAACCCCGCCGATTATTAAAAGATTTTTCATCTACTTCTCCTGTGGTAACGGGGAGAATATACCGTAATTATTTGCTAGTGACAAGTATTTATTATACGTATTTCCGCCTCCCGCCAAAAGCAAGGGATGGAGATAGGGTTCGAACTGATCGGGGCGTCCGGCTGGACCGTCTCCCAGCCCATCATACACAATGGAGATGTAGCAATCCTCGGTATTGGCTTGCCCATCCACATAATCGTCCAGGTAATAGGAATTTTTGGTTTCTTTTCTGCTGTCCTCTATGACAAAGGTAAGTGTCCCGTTGGAGGCCCGGTGGAAATAGGGATACTTCCAGACGGTTTCTCCTGGTTTCTTGATGAGCACATCCCGTGCTTTGTAGCTGCCATAATCCTGACCATACCAACGCAGTGAGAAATCAGCCATCTGGAACTCATAAAACACAACATCCACCAGTAACCCGTAATAGGTCATACCATACTCAGGAGAAACATCGATGCGTATCGGCGTGATGGCCGATGCATCCCGTGAAGTGCTACGTACAGCAACGTCGTCATTTCCATCGGTAATAAAAATCTGCATCCCCTTCAGACTTCCGTAGTTGGCTTTATCACAACCGACCATGCACAGTACAACCATGCAAAGGATGACTGGCAGAAAGGAACTTCGTTTCATAGGCGCCTGTGCTTGTATGGTACTCGTAGCTGGACAGCGCTTGCCAATGGGTATTTTCCCCTAATCATCTAGGTAATTCCACCTATTTCGGTCAATGTACGATGGTTGCTCGGCTTGGACTTGAAGAACGTACCGGCTTACTATGCTTTCTGTAGAGGGATTATGAAAAGCTAAAGATCGGTGTTCCCCTGTACGCCGCATAAACAGTCCCTCATTCCATCACCACGCAGAAATACACCATCGAAAGCTGCGAGGGCTATCAACTGCCAATTGAACTGCTCAGTCCAAGCCACATTACGCAGAAGGCGCCTTGCATCCTCTACCTTCCAGGCACCTTCCATTGAAGATCTTCCCCAAGCCTACATTGAGGCCAGTGAGTTTGATTGCCTGCGTGATGAAGCAATTGAATATGAAAACACCTGCAGCAGACAGGTGTAAAGGTAATGCTTATCCAAACCAAAGGGACGGTACACGGCTTTGAGCTCAACTTGAAGAGTGCATACACCCAAGAAATCATCAGACAGAGAATTGCCAATATGAAGGAACAATTTTCTAAATAAACCGGCAATATTTTCAGTCTGTGTCGTCAACCTGTTACTTCACGACCCAAAGAGGTAATCCAATAAAGTCCGACTATCCATAAAACGACGATGCGAGCATCACCATGAGTATGGAGATGAGCGTATCCAATGAGAGGGTATTGTCCACATAATCGGCATTTACCGGGTCGTTGGGACGCATGTAGATGGTAACAACGAACGGCGGCGGAGTGAGAAACATCACAAGCAATGCATAACGGTAGATGCTCTGCATGCCCAGAACCTGGTCGATCAGGAAGTGGTTGATCAACAGAGCCAAAGCCAGCAGTACAACCTTTCGGACCGCGATGGTTTTCAGTGACCATGCCAGGCCTTCTTTTTTGATATGAATTCCGTACCCTATGGAGAGGGCTATGAGCGGCGTGGTCAAACCGGCAAGCAGGGAGATTCCCTCGTTGAGGGCAGTCCATATTGGATGAGGAGAAAACCACTTACCTACGATACTGATGACGATGCCACCGAAGATCGCCAGGATCACCGGGGAGGTAATGAACTGACGAAGCAGCACTTTGGCTGTCGGCTTTCCATCCCGCTCGCGAATCAAGAGTGCCATAAGCACAAAGAATACAAACAATACCTGTCCCAGATCGATGAGTGCCATTTTCCCCAAGTGCTCGCTTCCATAGGCGCTTAGAAACAAGGCATACCCCAACATCCCCATCTCGAACCCTCCAAGGAGCAGAGGGAAATAGGGCGTGTCCATGTGAAGGGGTTTTGCAAGGAGTTTACCCAACAAGACCATGAGAAGGCAGACAAAGAATATTGTTACTACCAGAAGGAGGTACCTGCCCTCGATTTCCATCGTTGAGAACGCCTGGAACAGGAGAGCGGGAAGCGCGAGATCGGAAACGATCCGCTTGGCTCCTGCAACCGAAGTCTGTGTCAGCGTACTTCCTTTCTGTAACAGAAACCCAAGTATGAAGAGCATGAGGACTGGGAGTATTGAATACATACATATCCTGCCGTTTGAAATGGTATTCCTACGATACCACGCTTAATCAGTGGATGCAAGAACAGCTGGTTATTACGTATACTATTGCTCACATGCTACAGGAACAGCCCTGCACGGTTGCTGTTTTCGGGAAAGCACTCCTGTGAATACCAAATAGCAAAGGCTGTGGGAAGATAAAAATACCTTACCGTTTCCAAGAAGAGCATATTGGCTTGTATGATAGTTTTTCGACCGTTGCTTGAAAATGTGCAAATCAGTACTGGACAGCCCCAAAAGATTTCCGTATTATTGTCAGAGTAACTCGGGCGCGTAACTCAGCGGGAGAGTGCTACCTTCACACGGTAGAAGTCGTTGGTTCAAACCCAATCGCGCCCAACAGGCAACTGACTACTTAATAAGAAGTTAGTTGCCGTTTTTTTACCAAATTTTCAACTATGAAAGAGTGGGCTCTACTTTATTCTCAACTTTTTAATGCTTTAGGAGGAAACAAGCATGAAAAATACGAGTCCATTCTTCGTATCCAAAAAGACGAAGAACAACAAAAGTGTCTGGTACGCTCATTTCCCAGACCCAGACAACACGCAAAAGCGAAAAGCCAAAAGTGTTGAGACTCTACGTACTCTCATGGGGAGTACAAACACTTCTCCGATTAGGCAAAAGTCTGAGGCAATCAGAATCACCCAGTAAGCTTTGGATGCTGGCATCATTAGGCTAGATCAGAGGAATGATCCATTGGTGACCGAATACATCAAAGAGTATTGGGATTTCGATACTAGTAGCTCGTAACACTTAAA
>DJGJ01000014.1:0-13929 GCA_002432715.1 Sphaerochaeta sp. UBA5849
AAATACAATTAAATATTGCTTGAGGGAGCACTCAAACCTCGGGGTTCCTTAAGTTGTGAACATTGTGAATTTTTAGCAAAATAATGGGCTGTATAGATTGTATATTGTCCAATAATTCTGTAGCATTTCTCCAAGGGGAGGACCTGCATGGAGGGATGTACACTACAACAGCGGTGCAAGAACCTTTGTGACCTGCTGCCTGAGCATCACCGCCGGTTGTACGCCGGCACTCTTGCATCGGCACTTCCCCATGGCGGGATCACCAGGATATCCAGGGACTTGCTTATCTCAAGGAAGACGGTCAGCAAGGGTATGAGGGAAAGTGCACTGCTGGGTTTCTCCACCTCAGTGCACCCAACGACAAGCATCCGCGAACCCGGTGGCGGGAGGAAAGACCTGCTCATGCTCAACCCACAGGTCGGGGAGGCTTTTGATGCGGTTGTCGCCTCATGCACCGCCGGCGACCCAATGAATGAGGCGGTAAGATGGGTGAGCATGACCCGGAAAGGCATTGCCACGGCTATGGAGGCCCTCCTCGGGTATCCCGTGTCCGAGTATTATGTGTCCAGGCTTCTCAAGGCCAAGGGCTTCTCCCGAAGAAAGATGAGCAAGTCCATCCCCCTCAAGCAGGCGCAGGACAAGGATGCCCAGTTCAAGAACATCGAGAGGTTGAGAAAAGAGTATGATGACGGCAAGTCCCCTGTGGTGAGCATCGATACGAAGAAGAAGGAGATGCTCGGGAACTTCTATCGTGAGGGGCGTTGCTTTTGCAAGGAAAGCCGAAAGGTCAGCGACCATGACTTCCCCTCCTTCTCCAGTGGCAAGGTGACCCCCCACGGGGTGTATGACATGCAAAGGAACGAGGGGTTCCTTACCTGCGGGACCACAGCCCATGACACTTCTGAATTCAATGTCTCCTGCATAGGGGACTGGTGGGACACCTTGGGAACGTCCCAGTATCCTTCAGCAAGGAAACTGCTGATCCTTGCCGATGGAGGGGGAAGCAACTCCAGTAGGAGCAATAGATTCCGCCAAGAGCTGCAGGAACTCTCAGATAGGATTGGACGAGAGATACGGGTAGCCCACTACCCACCCTATTCATCCAAATGGAATCCGATCGAGCATCGTTTTTTTTGCCATATAAACAGGGGATGGAATGGAATGGTGTTCAACGACGCCTCGGAGATGGTGCTGGCGGCGACGCGCGTCACCACCGCTGCTGGCCTAAAAGTCCATGCCAGTCTCAAAACCCAGCAATATGAGAAGGGAGTCAAGGCCTCGGAATCCTTTCTGCAAGATTACAGGGTGGTCCATGATGACCATCTCGGCAAATGGAACTACGTCATCAAGCCAAGAGGGAATAACCCCTGATTCTTGGATGACCCGGCAGGCTCCTGCGATGATACGATAGCACTTCCAGCACATCCCCAAATTAGCACCAATCAATCCAACAAACATATCCCATGAGGAAAGCCGCCGGCAAACAATCTCGCAGGTGGCATTGCCGTCGAAAAACAATTGAATTCCTGTTTGGAAGGGCTGCCAATATACGTCTTTTGTCTATCATTGAAGATTTCAACATATGGGAAAGTTATTCTTTACTCATCCCTAACTGGAGGTATCAATTTATCCTTCCTGTGGAGGATGTGGATTTCCTTCCTGGTACCGATAGTCTCCTTCCTTCGGCTCTTCCCCTCCTCCTGCAGGTATCGACCATTTCCCACGCTGCAGATTATGCGTTCTCTTGCCAAGCAATACCTAGAGATCATCCTTTGAGTCCTTGGTCCAGTAGAGGAGCCCCTCTCCATGGCATGGCTTCAATTTTCTCAATCCGGCTTCGAAGAGGAGAACGCCTGCTTGTACTGCTGCATCAGGGGTTGCTACTCGGAGTTCGGTGAATTCAGAAGGGCGACCTACATTTGCGACATCACCAAGCTGCTGGTTAAGTGGGCCAGACGATATTGGGACAAGCACAACCGGCTCGAGGGACTGGATCCGATCGATTGGGCCACTGAAGCTAAGGGGAAAGGGAACAGGCACGGGATCATGTAGATTGGGTGATTTCAGAAATCCTTCTGTTTCTTGATTCAATGAATGTCATAACTTGCCGCTTATATGCCAGATAATCGCTAATATCTGAAAATGCAGGTGGAGACGCAAATCCATCGAACGGCATATAGAACTTAATATTGCCATCTCCATCCACCAAGTCCTCCAGCAAGAAGAAGTGGACATATCCGGTGAAATCCTGAAACAGATCAAAGAAATCTTTGTACCGTTGAAGCGTCTCATACAGCGGACTATCGATACCTAAATAGAAACGGCGAATGCATTCCAAGGTCAAATCAAACCGATCATCGATGAGGCGGTTGACACCTCGTGCCTGGTTGATTGTTTGCTTGCCATCAATCCGCCTGTTGGGAAATAGGATGTATGCCCCGATAGTTGATCCAGCCTTGAATAATGCATCCACCTCGTCAGGAATCTGTTGCACCAGCCATTGCTTTCGATCCTGATTTTTATAGGAATGTGTGATAGCATCACTTCCGAGGAAAAACTCTCCAAGATCAGATGCATGGTACAAATAGGCACCGCTTACATCGTCCCGCAATTCGAACATCCGCCCGTTGGGGAGGGCTTTGCTCCACAACAGCTTGTGATACCTTCGCAAAGTGGGGCTGGTGTTATCGGGATCCTTGCTGGTTGCATCTGTATAGAAATCGAAAGTTGTGTCTATCACCATCATGCAATTCACCCCCTATCTGCAAGATTTGATACAGCAAATTCAATTGCAAATTTGATAAATGCAATCTCATTCTGTACCATCCTTAAGTAAAGGCCGTAATCTGCATTGAGAAAAGAATTATGACTTGCTCCCATTCTTAAAATTACTCTCGGGTGACATCAATAGGAAAGATTCCATCGCACCGTCGCAGTCATAAATTGGATACATGCTTTGCAGCCTGGTCAGATTCAGATAGGCGTCAAGATAGAAATCCCCAAGTTCATTCTTTGAGTAGACTCCATAACGCAATCCATCAGTCACAATCAGTCGCCTGCAATTCGGCTTATCAAGAGCATAATCCTGTGCCTGGGATTTTGCCATCAAACAAGAGTTGTTGAGTTTCTTCACTTCCACAACAACGGTCAGATTATCATTTCCCCTTGGCAGATCCGCAAATAATGCCACATCAACACGATTCCACTCAACCGCCATTTTCTGGGGGGTCCAGCCCAGAGATCTCAACAAGGGTATCACCAGATACGCTACCGTCTCATACTCTGAGGGCCTCATTTCCTGCTTCTTGTACCATTTCGCAATCCGCGTGAGCTCCCCGATATCTTCCATTAGTTTGCTGATAGACACGCTGGACAGCCCCTTGTCGTACAAATACTCCGAAATGTCACGCATCTCCAGACCGATTCTTGAAAGCAATTCCGTTTGAGGAATCTCCGGCAATGGGGCATGGAACGCCTCGTCAGGAACAACCAGTGCACCCAGCCATGCTTCTACTTCAGGAGAATCAAGGAGCTGAGTAGTATCTCCAAATTTCAAGGCATAGGTTTCAAACGACATAGGGTCCCCTGCAGCCTTCCATAACCAACGGACTCTTCTGCAATGTTGGAGATCCCACCCATCGACATCACCAAATTCCTCCCGCCATTCATATTCTCCCGCGATTTCTCCTACAGCTAAGACGGAAGTTGTCCCGAGTCGCAAAATCACCAAATCCCCTATTTGCATCGTTTCGCAGAATCTTCTCAGATCGGTAATCTTTCTCGCACTCCATTCATCATCCTGCAATAGATTCTGGCACTCAGGCCATTTTCCGGCATAGCCGGGCCCGTTGAGTATCACTCCCCACTTCAAGCAAAGTTCAGAATAGTTCCTATCTGTATCCCCGGATGCCTGCTGCCAGATACGCTTGTTACGGATATCCATGTGCCCCTCCCTTATCTGCTTCGTATTCAACCATAACCCCGCTTTCATCTGGTTGCAATGATTTATTGCCCATGGCAATGCTCTCAGAGCAGAACCATAAAGAAAAGCACACTTCGCCTCTGGTACCTACGCCAAATTGAAAATCTTGACAATTTCCATCGGTTAAATCCCCATCCGCATACGGAAGGCATTGAGGACCAAATCAATGAGCCCTCATCCAGGAGAACCAAATGACAGAAAAGCAGAAAACCCAAATCCTTGAGATGCGCCGCCTCGGTTGCACCTACAGCCATATTGCCGCCAGCCTCTCCCTGAAGGAGGGAACCGTGAAAACCTGCTGCCTTCGCGCTGCCAAGAAAGGCCTGCCGAGTACACCAAGCGAACCGGCAACATGCACATGCAAGCAATGCGGCAAACAGATTATCCAGGTTGCCAAGCGCAAGAAGCGGATCTTCTGCACCGACGCCTGCCGCCAGAAGTGGTGGGGCTCCCACCCGTTCCTGGTCAAACAATCGTCCAAGAGCCTCTACCACTTCACCTGCCCCACCTGCGGAAAACCCTTCACCGCCTACGGAAATCCCAAGCGCAGGTTCTGCAGCCACCAGTGCTACATCAGGTCACGTTACTACCAGGATGCCGATGATGGGCGATGAGCAGTTCAGGGCCGAAACAGCCTATCAGGCATCACTCTCCCTCGCTGAAAGACTACTGCAGGTAGGCCTTCTGACCGAGGCCGAGTTCTCCAAGGCAAGGGAGCTTTTGCTTGCAAGGTACAAGCCCCTATTGGGGGGATTGTATTGCGAGTTCGGTTGACTATAGATGCGATGTGAGTGATTGATACAATACAACTTCATGCAGAGGAAAGATATGAATCACAAACTGAAGGCTTTTTATACCGATAAGGCAGGGGGATGCACATGGCCAAGGTAACGAGAATCGATAATGCCGCCCCCACCCTTCCCTCCAGATTGAGGGTGGCGGCGTATGCTCGCGTATCAGTCGATACCGACGAGCTGATGGAATCCCTGTCCGCCCAAGGTCAGCCACTACAGCATGCTCATCCAGGCAAACCCGGCTTGGGAGTACTGCGGGGTGTATGCCGATGCGGGCATCTCAGGAACCGGAACAAAGAAGCGGAGTGAGTTCCAACGGCTCATGGCAGACTGCCGGAAAGGCCTGGTCGATGTCATCCTCACCAAGTCCATCAGCCGATTCGCACGCAACACGGTCGACCTTCTGAACACGGTCAGAAAGCTCAGGGAGCTGGGCGTCTCGGTGCGCTTCGAGCGAGAGAACCTTGATTCGCTCTCAGCCGACGGAGAGCTTCTGCTCTCCATCCTTGCCTCCTACGCACAGGAGGAGAGCCTCTCGATCAGCGAGAACGTGAAGTGGGGCATACGAAAGAGATTCGAGCAGGGGGAGTTCCCCGCTTACAAAATCTACGGGTACCGGTGGGTTGATGACCGTTTTGAGATCATCGGGGAGGAAGCCGAGGCGGTGCGTTTCATGCATCAAGCGTTCGCAGACGGCATGCTGCTCACCGAGATCTCCGAAGCCTTGGCTGAACGCGGCATCCTCAACCGAAGGGGTCAGCCTTTCGGCAAGTCATCCATCCTCAGGATCCTCGACCAGGAGAAGTACCGAGGCTTCAGCATCCTCCAGCGCACCTATGTGGAAAGCCACATCACGCACCGGAAAAAGATGAACCGCGGCCAGCTCCCCCGCTTCGTGGTTGATGGAACGCACCCCCCGATCATCGATGAGGATCTTCACCAGAAGGTGGAGGCGGAGCGCGAACGCAGGCGGAAGTCCGGTGCGGTGAGATGGAGAGCATCCTCGTGCTTCACCGGAAAGCTTATCTGCGGCAATTGCGGCAGCACACTCACCTACACTCCGGCCACCGGTACCGACAAGGAAGCTCTCACCGAATACCAGATGGGCCAGTACCGGTGCTCGAACAAGAGAAACAACGGTGCCAAGGCTTGCAGCGCAAAGAACCTTCCGCTTCGCGCCCTGCGTCAGGCTTGCTGTTCATCGCTCGGGCCTCTGGCAGGCTCCTGCAGGGATGCGGAGTTCAATCCTGCCTGGATTGATGTGTTGGTTGACCATATCGTGGTCCATGCCCAGAGCCTTGAGTCCCATCTCAAGGAAGGGGGCATTCTGTACTCGCCTTGGAAGAGCACGGCCAGAAGCGATGCATGGGTCTTGAGACGCGAGAAGATGACAGGACGGAATGAGAACAACAGTGAAGGAGTGAACGCATGAGAGAGGTACGGGTGATCCCGGCGGTACGGGAGTTTTCAACCGGGCAGGGAACCGATCAGTTCAGACCAAGGAGGAAGGTCGCAGGCTACGCCCGCGTCTCCACCGACAGGGACGACCAGTTCACCTCCTATGAGGCGCAGGTCGACTATTACACCACCATGATCAAATCCAAGGCGGAGTGGGAGTTCGTCGGCATCTACACCGACGAGGGCATCAGCGGTACCAGCACGGCAAGGCGCGAGGGGTTCAAGCAGATGATTGCAGACGCCCTTGCCGGCAAGATCGACCTGATCGTCACCAAGAGCGTCAGCCGCTTCGCACGCAACACGGTGGACAGCCTCACCACCATCCGAAGCCTCAAGGAAAACAAGGTGGAAGTCTATTTCGAGAAAAAAGACTTTTTTACATCAAAATGCCCAAATACACCCAACAGAACGCCTGATTTGCAGTTTCAGGCAGACTGTTGGTGTTTGTCTGGTGTTTAAATTTACTAAACGATAGTTAACGAGAGAATAATTGCTCCAACACTATTCAAACTCATGAATGTTTCTTGGAAAGCCTATCAAGTTAATTACTCAACCCAAAAAATCTTTGATTCCATCAATCACCATGGATTCATACTCGATTCCTTTCCTGCCTGGATGATACGTGTTTACATGAAGTCTTCCATCAGTTGTTCTGGTAATTTCAGCCCACCACCTACCTGTTTCATCAGTGTATTTTTTCAAAGTATCGGCAACATCACTGTATGGATAATCGTAATACGGCATATCCCAAGTATTTCCGAAGATGATTATATCAGGATTAGCATCCAATAACTGAAGCTGTACAACAGGACTCCATAACTCAGCTTTCTTTCTGAAGGAAGCGTCTTGTAATGTGGTACTTCTAGAAGGAGCTTTGTTGAGATTGATCCAACAACACATCCTAAGGCCTTCTTTCAGTTGTTCGGCTGTAAGGTTCTTCGTATCACAAAAATCATGATTGATTGAGTATGTGATAGCTGCACAACGAGCCAACGTAGAATCCCGTCTTCCTTGATCTGGTTCCCAATAAGAAAGAATTACTGAAAATTCCCAGCCCCCACCATACTCTGCTTCATCATCGAAGTCATCATATGGCTCGTTTAAGATAAAACAACACTTGTGCTTGGAGGCTAAATATGCATCTTCATCCAACACACCATCTCTGATTGCTCCTTCAATAAGGGGATTTTTCTCTTTAACAATACTTTCTATACGCTGATATTCGATAGAAATTTTCTCTTTAGTTTCCATATAAACCGACCTTTACTATGTTATAGATGTAAACCTTTCACGAATTAACAATAAGGCTACGCTCAAGCGTGAAAAACGAGAGGTTCAGCATAGAGTACCTTTTGGGCAATACTTTCTGACTAACTTCGCTTTACCCAAGAACGTCCATCACTTGTTGAATAGTACAAGCCTTTTGATGTCATCGCTAATATCTCCTTACCATTGTCAGTAAGATCCGAAAAATCCCCACAGGCACTACTCGAGTACCTTGTAATCCAGGACCTGCCATCACTTGTTGAATACTCAATTTTCTGTTTGTTACTTGGGCAAATCCTGATAATCTCTTTTCCCCTTTTAATCATTTGGCTCATTTAAATCCTCCTACTTATCACTTAAGGTTTCAAAATCATTCTTCCTCAGCCGATCTGTGAATAAACCTGAATCAAAGCTTTTTGATTGATCCAATAGCTAAAGAGTGTGGATACTTAAAAACGACCTCTCTTTTTTGTTTAGTTTTAAGATACACACAACCTTTCCCAAATCTATTGACGACACAGATTCCGTAGAGATCAACTTGAACCTTATCCCCAATCCTGAGCTCAGCCACAGGAGGGGTTTCTGCTGCCAAGGAAGCCCCTTTGTCTTCCATCTTCCTCGTTGTTGAAGTATTGATCGATGGAGTCTTCTTAATAAGCACTACTTTCGGCTTCAATGGAGTTTCAATCTCTGGGATATCAGAATTCTTTATGACAGGTTTTGAATGCTGCTGTTCTTGTCGTTCCGAAGTCTTCGTAGAAGAAAGAGGCTTTGTCTCAGGTATAACCGGCCCATAATCCGCTTGATGTGCATAGAGAGCTTGGTAGTCGTCTGGAGTTAAAACTGTAGACCAACCACCAACAGGCTCCCCAGCATGCTTGTTTATACCTGTGTATTCCAAGCTTGCCTCTTCATAGCGTCGGAACTTAAAAATAGCATCATTCCATATATCCTCATTGAAAAGGCCGATCGATTTAAGCAACTCGAAATCCTTCACATACAACCCTGTGACTTTTTTGAAGAGTCCTGGCTCCAGTTTGGTTATGACATCCTGTAGGGTTACTTCTCGGTAATCAGTCAAGTACATGAAAATCGGAATGCGAGTTGAGAATTTGATGAGTTTTTCCTGGATCTCTTTCCGCTTGCTTTTGTATTCCTTCTCAGCCTCGCTGAGCTCCTTTTTCTCATCCTTTGACTTTCCGTCCAAACCTTCCTTCTTGGCTTTCTTAACCGCCTCAGATTTATTGATGATTGTCTCAATTTCACTATTCAGATTCCTGAAGCCCTCCATACTCATGAGTGCAGCCAGAGCCTTTGGATTTGCCAGAAGTCGAGCAAGAACATCATTGGTTACATTGACGAGAAGAGCAGATTCCCACCGACGTGCAAGCAACGTCGCTGAGGTTCCGGACATTGCGATGTCAAGAATCTCCCCAGCATCGATCTGCCTAAGCATATTGCCTTCGTAGGAGAGGACCGGAAGGAATTTGATGAACTCTCCGACCTTGGTCTCAGGATTTTTTTCCTTTGTGTTTAGCCTGCAGCTGTATTCTGATAGCTGCCTGAGAGTCCTGTTAGGAGCAAAGTCAAATACATAACATTCTTCCTTGATAATTTCCTTTCCTGCAGTCCAAGGTGATTGAACTCGAAAGGCCGCCTGGAAGTAAGATTCGGGTTGCTTGAGATTCCTCAGCATGAAAATACCTGTCCAAGGCTTTACAGTTACTCCCGTTGTCAGCTTTCCACAGGTGAGTGTGATGGTCTGCGTTTTCAATGGATCTTCCATCGCTCTCTCAACTGGGATCATTGCTTCCGCACCTTGTCCAGCCTCGCTTCCTGCCGCTACCACCACCCTGTATGAGTGATAGAAGCTATTCTGCTTTTGTTTCAGGAGATTTTTCATTGCATAGCAGGTGTCAACCGAGGGCATGTACCAGAGGGTGTGGTTGAGTACTTGTCGGAGTCTAATATCGGAAAAAGGAAATGGTGATCTTCGTCCAGTTTTCAGGTCCTCAGCCGATGTCTCGAAGTACTGGCCCCGAAGCAGGTCCAACCATTTTTGCACATAAGCTTCAAAAACAAAGCGCGCTTCCTTCTTTTTCCCTTCGGTTGAAAAAAAGACATTCAAGTCGAATTCGTTGAACTCGCCCTGCATGGCAATCTTTCTGATTGCCTCAGGCATCTTGTAGGTGAGCATTACCATCCGAGGAAGAGCAGCATAAGGATTTGATCCTTGGGAATCATCCCATTCTTCCTTCGCTCTCTGTTCATCAGAATATGTCCATGAGAATATCTGCTCTTCTATGAATTCGCCTGAATTGATTGCCCTGAATGGAGTTCCTGATAGGAATAAATAATGGCTTGTTGAAATGGGAAGAAAGGATTCGTCATAGACACTGTCAGGGTCATACTTTTCTTCTTCAAGCAGCTCAATTTCTTGTTCGTCATCTTCCTTCTCGAACAGCTCCTTCGCTTTTTCTCTCCAAGCACCGAAATGGTACTCGTCGAATATTACCAGATCCCAGTGAGTTGCATGTATCCATTCATTGTGAGCCTTGATGGTTCCCGTTGCCCTATCAACCCCAAGGAGGTCCTGAAAAGAGCCGAAACAAACTATTGGTTTGCTTTTATCGGCAAGAGCGTATTGTTCATCAATATCATCAGTGAAAAGTGTTGACGCTGTGGGGCGTGAGATAAACTGCCAACCTTCGAAATCAACATGGGTCGAAAGGTCATCTCTCCATGCTCCCCTTACTGCCGGCTTAAACGTGAGAACTAGAATCTTCTTGTAATCCATTAATTTGGCAAGTTGATAGGCTGCAAAGGTCTTTCCAAAGCGCATCTTCGCATTCCAGAGATATTTTGGGATTCGGCCACTCCCATCCTGCTCTGCTGATTCATAATATGCTTTGGTGTGAACAACGGCATCCTCTTGCTCTGGACGCATCTTGAAATCAAGAGTTCGGTCGGTAGCTGTCACCAACCTGTGCTTGACAGCATGCACAGCCTTTTTCAAATCCTCAATCGTACACTTGTACCACTCACCACCAACACAAGGACAATGCATGGATTCCAGCATCCTATGGACTTCATGATCCCTGAATACGGAACCATCAGCACGCATTGCACTTTCGGTAAATTCTATTCGATAGGGAGGCTCATTTCCTGGACGGATTGTTGGATACTGTTCCCTTACGCGTATCTCAACATCATCTCGTGTCGTATCTCCTACCTTGTAATACCCCTTGTACTGGTCTTCAGTGTAAGCATAAATCTGGGGATTTATTGTAGAGTCTCGACCAGGAAAGAGTTCTTTAGGCATTTTACATTTCTCCAATATCTTTTATCTTTGAATCGATTAAGTGCCACTCTTCTTCAGATATACCCCAAAGTCTACAGAGATATGCATCTGTAAACTTCTGATCATATTTTGGAAATGCGGGAATAAAAGCAAAACTCTTGATAGATATATGCTGTGAAACAACGGTTTGAAGGAGCAAGAAGCGAACAACCTTGGTTAAAAGGTAGGATTTATAGCTTTCAGTTTCCTCTTTCGTATTAAATGCACCAGCTACCAACCAAGTTTCTGTACAACAAGATCCTGGTTCAGCAATCCTTGTATTCCCTTCATAAAAAAATCCTACAGGTTTGGTAAAATCTGTTTGTCCCGCAATTGGAGCAGCTGGAATTAGAAATTTCCACTTGTTTAGGTATCCCCTTGAATCATCAACATCTTCAACACGGGCAAACTTATAGCCAATTTTTTGAATGAACCAGCAAGGAATCCCTTGATTTTGTGGTTCATAGTTTGAAGGGAGGCCGAATGGTTTTCTAGGTGAAACAATGCTAGACAAGGTTTCTTTTCCTTGATTCAATTTTGTTACTTTTCTCACGATATCAAGAGCTCTATTATTTCTTATGAAGGTATCAAATTCATTCAGCTTTCTAATCTCTGTATTTTCACCTTCTGGCGATTTATTCGTAATCATGCAAGAGCCAGGATTATCTCTGTCCCAAAGAAAATAGCAAGCACCACCTGCTAAATCAACCCCTGGGAAAACGTCCTTAAAATTCTCATAATCAACAAGTTTTCGTATACGGTCATCGCCAAGCATGGTAGCCCGAAATTCATCCAAACCCTTCCCACCAGAAAACCATCTGGAGGGAATAATCATCGATAAATATCTTGGTTTCAACTTCTTCGCTTGTTCAACAAATAGTTGGTATATTGGCCTTGCGCTCCTTCCACTTCCACCATCATCTAACTGATAGGGAGGATTAGAAATAATTAAATCAAACTTCACTTTAGCTAATTCCTCAGTATTTTTAATATGTATAAATTCATAAGCATGAGTTTCTAGCTCTATGCCTCTATCGAACTGTTCTTTTGAAACACCACAGAATTGACATTTCCCATCACCATCCCAAGCATGTTCAATCCGATTGAACCGAATATTGCCTGTTGCCCCTTCAAACGAGGTAACAGAGTAAATACTGTTCGCATTCTTGCTACAATAAAGACTCCGTCTAGCTAATAAACTGGTCAATTCTGTGATTGCGATCCCATATAGTTGTTTGTGAAAAATGTGGTCAATGCGGTCCTGCCGGTCGGGAATGCTATCCTTCAAACCATCCAGAAGGCGCTTTGCAATTTCTCTCAGGAAAATACCAGACTTACAAGCAGGATCCAGGAATCTGGCATTGGGATCTCTAAACAATTCTTGTGGTAGCATATCCAGCATCGCGTTTGCTACTTCAGGAGGAGTCAAGACCTCATCGTTGGACAAGTTTGCTAGACATGACAAAACGTCGGGGTTATGGTTTAATCGCTCTGACACTGGACCCTCCAGTATTCTATGGGTTTATACTCAGCAATAGGTTGCGGGATATAAGCTCCAACCTCTTCATCAAAAGATCCGGAGGAAAGAAACAGGTCTCCCTGCCTCCCGAGGTCTTGCATCTCAAGCATGGTCGCCAGCTCAAAATCCCTTCGCTTCAGCATCACTCCAGCTACCAACGACCACTCTGAAAAGATTATTGGTTTGCCGTTTTTCTGAAGAAGGGAGAGGGCATCACCACATAAAATATTTCTATGAAATATAAATCTTGCAGCTTCACGACACACATCTGTGGCATCTTTGCCCATATTGCTCGTATAGGCTTCATTCCAGATACCGAACAACCGCTCCCTGCAATGCTGAGCATTGTCCTCAAGCAACTCAACGCCATACATGCTGGAGACAGCAACGATGGAATATTTTTCATAATCACTGTGATTCTTGCAATATCGGCTTTTTACGGTACCCAGCTTCCGATTCAATATCTCTGCAAGGAAGTTCCCATCGCCGCATGCTGGTTCAAGTACGCGGCTATCTATACGTTCTGTTTCATCTTTGACTAAGTCACACATGGCTTTGACTTCACGCTCGTGCGTGAAGACCTCGCCAAAATCAGCAACCCTATCCTTGGATTTGATTAAATTGGACATGCTTGTACTATAACACATTGCCATTTCTATTACCAAACATAAAACCAGATAGTTAACAATTGTGGTCAATATCGACTTGCAATCCTTACCGACAAGAGCGTACATACACATACCAAAAAGCAAGGAGACCAAAGCATGTGCAAGGATTGGACCAAAGAGGAACTTGAGCAAGCAAGCAACGCCATGATGGCAAACGGGCAGATGGGATACGAGGAATTCTGCAAACAGCTTACAGACGGGGTGTTCGAGATCAAGGGCTCCGAAAAGACAGACGATGAGACCGACAAGGAGGTGCGCTCATGAGGATGGTCATCCCCTACCGCATCAGCACCAAGCAACGCAAGAAACTGACCGACGATATCGCGGATGCATTGAACACCCTGCCCAGGTACATGATGTACCCCACCTGCAACTATGAGATCGGAGAGTGCGTCCTGGACCGTAGCGGCAAGCTCGGCATTCCCGAGAGCATGGACGATGCAACGGTGAGGAAGCTTCTGGAACACCTGAAGAACCGCGGCTACGAGAGCGACGGGATCGAGGAGGCAGACAAGCTCACAATCAATCTGCCCCGAGCAGACTTCACTGATGATCAGCACTCGAGCGCAAGACGGACCTGTACATCATCGACCGAGAGAACGTGCAGTGGCTGATCGAGGAGAGCACTCTGCCCTTCGACTTTGACATGGTTGTCATCGATGAGCTCTCATCGTTCAAGAACCACCGCTCCAAGCGATCCAGGGCATTGATGAAACGCCGCCCGGGGATCCGTCGCATCGTGGGCCTGACCGGCACCCCAGCCAGCAACGGACTGATCGACCTGTGGGCCCAATTCAAGCTCCTGGACAAGGGGGTGAGGCTGGGAAGGTTCATCGGCTCCTACCGGAAGGTGTTATGATTCCGATGGCTTCTCCCACAAGATTCGATAATCTCCCATAGAA
>DJGJ01000014.1:13953-16460 GCA_002432715.1 Sphaerochaeta sp. UBA5849
TCCCTATGGGAGATTATATTTTTCATGCTGTGCCCTGCGAAGACTTTTCATAACCAATGTCTGGAAACAACACTCCTCTGGATTTACCCTTGCACGCTAATAAATATTGTCTGGATCCACCTTTGGTCTGAAAGGCTTGCCTGTTTCAAGACTCTCCTCAAGCAGTTTGCATATTTCTTCACCGCCCATCCACAAGACCAAGAAAATTGGGAAATTCTCTTCGAATCTCTCAACATATTTTCCCAACAGATTATCAAACTCATCCATCAAATGATACCTCCGCCGCAATGGCTGGCCTTTCTCACGTATACATAGGCAGTTTATCGGGATTCCGAACATACGTAGTGCTCCTTCCGCTGCCTTGGCTGAGTATGAAGCCTTCTTCCTTGAGGCGTTTGAGAGCAGCCTCCACTGAGGAGCTGCCGATACTGGGGCAAAGCTCGAGAATCTGGGCCTTGGTGAATACTCCCAAGGTGTCCTCAACAGCTTTTCGCACGATCTCATATGGGCTGCTCTTGCGGTCGACCGAGCCAATCCTGCTTTCAAAATCCCGATAACAGTTCAGGACAATCCCAAGAAAGTACTTGATGAAGGATGTGTAGTCATTCGAACCCTCCTGCCATCCGCTGGAGACCTTCCCCAATACATCATAGTACGTATCCTTCGTCCTCTCAATCTTCTGCTCGATACTGATATACTTGCCGACGATGAATCCACTCTGGTACAAGAGCAGCATAGTGAGAAGCCGGCTCATACGTCCGTTGCCGTCATTGAACGGATGGATGCACAGAAAGTCGCATATGAATATCGGGATCAGTATCAGCGGATCGACTACCTGGTTATCCAGTGCCTGCCGATAACCTGCGCAGATCGCATCCACCGCCATCGGTGTCTCAAGCGGCTCAAGCGGAGTGAATCTGGTGAAGGAACTTCCATCGGCATGGGTCTGGTTGATGTAGTTCAGTGTATTCTTGTACTTACCACCGGAGGTCTTGCCCGTGTATGTCAATAGATCCCTGTGCAATTGCAGGATTACATCACCCTTGAGCGGGATATGCTCGTAACTCTCGTGGATCGTTTTCAGGACATCACGATAGCCTGCAATTTCTTGCTCATCACGACTGCGGGGTGTAGTATTTTCCTTGACCAAGTCCCGCATCCGTGCATTCGAGGTTCCGATGCCCTCGATTCTGTTCGAGCTGTCGGTGCTCTGGATTTTCGCCACCTCGATCAAGCGTTCCAACTCTACCGGTTTCTGCCTGAGATACAGCTCCTGTTTTCCCTTGTGCTCGCGGATCTGAGCAACGAGCGAAAGCACCTCACTGTCCCAGGAGCTCTTTTTCAGCTGGACATAATCAAATTCGCGCATCTTTCTCCCACCATTGTTCTTTTTCTCCCATATAGTACCATATCTTGGGAGATAATCAATAGTCCGTGGGAGAAACGGTGGATTTGATTCGAATAGGCAGAACAGCTCCTCCTGCCTTGTTCCTTGCCGATTCCTTAATGGATTGATTACAACACTAAAACTACATAGCAGAATCCTATCAAAACTACCGAAGAGAATCCTATAAGAACTGCAGAAGGGCATAGGTATCAATCTGTGTGTCCATGATTAGCAGCCGTACAATAATTGAGGGCGTATGCCCAATATTATGTACGGAGGTAGGTTATGAAAGATTACAAGAAGATTCTCCAGCTGGATAGCGAAGGGAAGTCGAAAAATGAAATCTGTCAGTGTCTTGGGTATCAATGGCGGACAGTCAGCGACATCCTCAAGAAAGCTGAGGCAGCCAAGATTACGCATGAGCAGGCAAGACTCCTGGACAACAAGACCTTGCAGAAACGGATCAGCAAACCAAGAAGAACTGATGTCGACTACCTTGAGTTCGACCTTGAATACCTGCACAGGGAACTTGTCGATCCGCATGTTACCATGCAGCAACTCTACGAGGAGTATCAGCAGCGGGCTGAGAGCTTGCAGAAAAAGGCCTATTCCAAAAGCCAGTTTTCAAAGATATACAAGGACTTCACAACAGAAAAGAAGGTTTCCGGCCATGTCAAAAGCAAGCCTGGCAGAAAGCTGGAACTGGATTTTGCAGGGGATGTACTTTCTTATTTTGACAGGAGCATAAACAAGTTCATACAGGTCGTCCTTTTCGTCGCCACGCTTTCCTTCAGCAAGCTCGTATATGTGGAGGCGATTCCCAACCAAGGGGCGATCTGTTTCGCCTTGGCGCTGAAGAATGCCCTGGATTTTTTCCGTGGACAGACAGCTGTTGTGGTGGTCGACAACACAAAGGCAGCAATAATACTCCACACAAAATACGAGGTGGCGCAGTTGCACAGTCTTATGGAGGATATGTCGCATCATTATGGGTTCACCGTGGTTGCCGCACCGCCAAGAAAGCCAAAATTCAAGAACGTGGTCGAAGCCTCAGTCCATTACCTATAATTCACTGAGCTAAATTCTAACGACAACCTTTTTTCTCATGGAAACAGGTAGT